>JAYVTC010000131.1:0-94280 GCA_043774745.1 Cyclobacteriaceae bacterium
CCCTTTGAAAGAACTCCTGTCAACCCCAAATTATCAAGATGTCAAAGAACAAAACTATATTCAACTAAATTTTGACCTGTTTTAACTGGCCACTAATGAGGTGGCATATATAATTATGTTTCGGCTTATCCATCTACTGCAGCCGCTTATTACGATTGGATTACACCATACTGTACTTCCGGCTGCACAACACCCTGGAGTTAGTTCGGAGGTACTATTAGTGGCCCTGTAAACACCCTAACACCAAATTTTAAAGTAGGTAGCAGTTCTGGTAATCTCCAGGTGGCAGCATATAATGGTTGTGGAGCAAGTCCTTTCAGTAAGTTAAGAGTCTTCCCAGTTTCTGGTGGAGGCGGTGGCATTCAATTAATTTCAATCTACCCAAACCCAAGTAATCACGAAGTTAAAGTGAAAGGAAAAGGATAAACTAAAGCCTTATGATGTGTCGTTGTATGATAAGGATTCGAATAGAGTTTATGAAGCGAGTCAGCAGATCGATGATGAAATTATAATCCCAGTCAAACAATTGCTGAATGGATCTTATTATTTAGTGCTAACTCAAGGTGAATTACGTAGCATGCAAGTATTATTAGTGAATCACAATTAATTCTTAGCATTCTTTAATGCAATGCCACGCAAATCTTGTGTGGCATTGTTTTTTTAATTGATGAACTTAGGCCTGCTTAGCTTACTCTTTTTACGCATTATCATAATGGTGAAGATAAGAAAATTTCATTGGAAGAATTATCCTTTCGTTAAGAGCTGAAAATGTCTACTTATATTTGAAATTATTAACTTTCATTATTTAAATCCGAGACTATTCATCATGACTTCAAAAATAGATACCATCATTTTCGATTTAGGCGCAGTTCTTATCGACTGGAACCCAAGACATCTTTATAGAAAGATTTACAAAACCGAAGACGAGATCACCTGGTTTCTTGAAAACATCTGCACCCATGAGTGGAATGAAAAGCAAGATGCCGGAAGATCATTTGAAGAAGCCACACAAGAATTACTTGGAAAATTTCCAGAACATGAGTTCGCGATTCGCGCGTGGTATGACCGCTGGCAGGAAACCATGAACGGGCCGATACAAGGAACTGTTGAAATCTTAAAAGAGATCAGAGATTCAAAAAAATATCGTTTGTATGCGCTTACCAATTGGTCAGAACAAACATTTCCCTGGGCGTTGGAGCAATTTGAATTTCTTCATTGGTTTGAAGGCATTGTTGTTTCAGGTCATGAAAAAACACGCAAACCATTTCCTGAATTCTTTCAGATCTTATTTGATCGCTACAACGTAAATCCGGCCAGTTCATTGTTCATTGATGATAGCTTACGGAACATTGAAGGAGCCAAACTAGTGGGCTTGCCAGGAATTCATTTTCAATCACCAGAGCAATTGAAAGAGGAGCTTGGAAAAATTAAAGTCATTTGAGATGAAATGATTTTTTAGTTACGTATTTTTAATAAACACCATCGCATTCTATGTTTTCAAAATACAACTTCTGGGTAAAGACGACTTCCGTATCTCAAATACTCACCGCTTCCATTCACTCCATCAGCCTTTTTACCGATATGAAGGTAATGAAACGGAAGAAATCCGTGTTGCCACGTATAGGTATTAAAGTGATTGCTGATTACATTTCAAAAAAATAAAGACTATGTTACTACGAACCATATTGATCATCTCTTTACTGATCTTTTCAATTGCATGTTCAGCGCAATTAGAAGTCACGAAAAGCAAGTCAGGCAAATATGGTTTTTCTGATGAAAATGCAGAATGGGTAATTCAACCTATTTACGATGAAATAATGGGTTTTGATGATTACCCTTATACTCTTGCCAAATTAAATGGTAAGTGGGGAATGATTGATCAGCAAGGCAAGACAATATTGCCCTTCGCGTACGATAACGTGCTTAATGATGAATATCTATTTGGTGAATATCAATATAAAATGGTAGTAAAGAATAAGAAATACGGAATCGTAAATCAATCTACAGGAAAGATTTTTATTGAGTGTATATATGAAAAACCATTTAGTTTTACGGATGGCATTTTACCTACCCTTGGAAATTTATCGGTTGTTTATCGAAATAATAAAGCGGGTCTGATTAACGAAAAAGGTGTTGAGTTTGTGCCTTGTATTTTTGATCGGGGCAAGGAACCCTTCAAAGATATATACCTTGATATTTATGTATTGGCAAAGCAAAATAGTAAAGCAGGTTTAATCGACACGGTTGGCAACCTTGTAGTTCCGTGTGTGTATGACGATATAATAGCCACAGAGGATTCTAATCTTCTGGATGTTGTGAAAAATAAGAAGCATGGAATTTTTTCGTTAACCGCCAGGAAGGAGATCATTGCTGCGCTCTATGATGACCCTATCACATTTAATGAGGACTATGCTTATGCGCGACTCAATAAAAAGTATGGTGCTCTTGATAAAGAAGGCAAAGTGATTATACCCTTTAAATATATTGCTGATGACGAAGTGTATCTGGAAATAGAAAAACTACAAAAAGAAAATTAAATCACTTCTTAAAGTTCATCACACACTTCTCAATAATATCGCAACACTCATGAATTTGTTCTTCCGTAATCACTAATGGAGGAGCGAGTCGGATAATATTTCCGTGAGTCGGTTTAGCTAACAATCCATGCTCAGCAAATTTCAAACACAAGTTCCAGGCCGTTTCGCTTTCAGATGAATCGTTGATCACAATCGCGTTAAGTAAACCCTTACCTCGTACCAGTGTGATCAAATCGGATTTTGTTTTCAATGTATTCATTCGCTGACGAAAAACCACTCCTAATTTTTCAGCATTGACTGCCAGGTTTTCATCTTTCACCACTTGCAAGGCTTCCACCACAACGGCTGCAGCCAATGGATTACCACCAAAAGTAGAGCCGTGCTCACCTGGTTTGATCACCAGCATAATATCATCATCAGCCAATACTACTGAAATGGGCAACACTCCTCCCGAAAGGGCTTTACCTAAAATCAATAAATCAGGACGCACCTCTTCATGATCGGAGGCTAACATTTTGCCGGTGCGTGCAATGCCTGTTTGAATTTCATCCATCATCATCAACACATTATACTTTTTGCATAGATCTGCGGCTGCCTTCAGATATCCTTCTCTGGGAACATACACACCGGCCTCACCTTGAATGGGTTCAATCCAAAGTCCGCATACGTTAGGGTTTTTTAACGCTTTTTCAATAGCCTCTATATTATCGTAATCAACAATTTCAAAACCGGGCATGAATGGACCGAACCCTTTTCGGGATGATGGATCGGTTGAGGCAGAAATGATTGCAGTTGTTCTTCCATGAAAATTTTTCTTCACAGCAACAATCACCGCTTCGTTATCTGGAATTCCTTTTTTGGTATAGCCCCATTTACGTCCAAGTTTGATCGCTGTTTCGTTTGCTTCGGCACCACTATTCATGAATAAGGCTTTTTCGTAACCAAATAGTTCGCAAACATATTTTTCGGCCACTCCAAGCTTATCATTATAAAAAGCACGCGAGGTGAGCGTTAATTCTTTTGCTTGCTCGATCAATGCATTGATAATGCGCGGATGGCAATGTCCCTGGTTAACGGCACTATAAGCAGAAAGAAAATCGTAATAACGTTTCCCTTCCACGTCCCACAAAAACACACCTTCGCCTTTATTTAATACAACCTCTAACGGATGGTAGTTGTGAGCTCCATACTTCTCTTCTAACTCGATCGCCTCCTGGCTGGATGTAATTATCGCTTCCATATAATTGAAATTCAATGTGTTTCAAAGTTAATCATTTGTCCACAAAGCGCCTAAATTTGAATCTTGTGCCCCATATGAAATGAATTAACTTTGTGAAGATATAACAGCATTTGCGGGGTATGGAATTTTCATTCGATTCATCCAAAAGATTATTTGAAAGCCTTAAGACGCTCAGTTTTTGGGACCGCTTGTTCCATTGGGGATCTATTAAGTCGCAACTTGTTGAAGCCAATGGGGAACTTCATAAGCTTATCGCACAGGCTGAATCACTTAAATCAGAGAATGCTAAACTGGAAAATGCAGTATCTCTGGAAAGGATTTCTCTGAAAAATTCTCAGGATGGTTTTTCACGTGTGAACACAGAGCTAGAGGTTCTTAAAAATTCTCAGTCCAATCAGTCTGATAAAATTGAAGAACTTCAAAAGAAAAATAGTTCTATAGAAGCACTCAATTCGCAGTATCTAAAACGTGGAACAGAGCTTTCCAATGAGATTGTTGCCCTTAAGCAAAAACTGGAAAGTCAGGAAAAAGAAATCCGGGAATTGAAAGATGAAAATGGCAGGTTTAAAAACGAGGATGAGTTCAGACGAAAAGAACATTCGAACACAGTGTCATCGCTCAAAGATATCCAGCAAAAAATCCAGAAAGATCGTCAGGACGAAACTGAAACCAAAACCAAAATTGAAATAGATCGGATTAGAAATTTAAAAGCAACCTGGCTCGATCACGAGGAGCGTGTAAAAAACAGAATCCGAACAATCTGTAACAAAACCGGTATTGAGTATGTAGATAAAGTTCCGTTTAAAGGGAAGCCTGACAATACACTTAAAATCAATGATGAGTTCATCATCTTCGATGCTAAAAGTCCGGCCAGTGATGATTTATCCAATTTTCCATCGTACGTAAAAGCGCAAGTAGAGAGTGCGATAAAGTATGTGAAGGAAGAAGATGTGAGACGCGAAGTTTTTTTAGTGGTACCCACAAACACCATCGAACTGTTGGACACGTTTGAATATAAACTGCCTGACTATACGGTTTATATCATCACTCTTGACTCATTAGAACCCATCATGCTTACTCTTAAGCGAATTGAGGACTATGAATTTGCAGAGCAACTTAGTCCAGAAGAGCGGGAGAATATATGTCGTGTAATTGGAAAGTTTGTGCATCTATCTAAGCGAAGAATTCAAATAGATGGCTTCTTTGCCAAACAGTTTTTCGAACTTGTTTATCGAAGTGAGGCTGATTTATCTAAAGACATTTTGACCAAAGTGGCTGAGTTTGAAAAGTCAGAGAAATTAAATCCACCGCAAGAAAAAAGAGCCAGGCAGATCAGCACCAAAGAGCTAGAGGCTGATTCGGAAAAAATACAAAGTGAAGCCATCCAGAAAGGCATTGCGGTTCAAGATGGCTTGCTAGTAAAGGAAATCAACAAGTTGCCGCTCTATTCCAACGTTGAATCAGATAAAAACCAAGGAGACTTATTTTAAATAAATCAATACCTATGAAAAACAGACTCTATTTTCTATTGGCGGTTCTAATGCTATCATCTTGCGCCACAACAAAAACTGCTTCGGTCCAAATTAATCCTACTGGTGATTGGGACTATTCTATCACAGGTACACCGGAAGGAAACTTTAGTGGAATCATGACGGTCAGTCGATATGCAGATGCCTTTACTGCTAAAATGACGGCTAATGGTGCAGAGCTTCCATTGGAAAATTTTACCTATATGGAGGTAACAAAGAAAATAACTGGCCTTCTATATTATTCGGGCACTCCTGTATCGCTTGATGCTTTATTAAACGGTGAGGAAATGACGGGGTCTATGTCTGCTGAAGGAATGAATTTCCCATTCAAGGCAACGCGCAAGAAATAATTAGCTCATGAAGCTTACTGCCGACAATAAATTGAAGAAACTCATTGTAGTAGGTGATCGTGTGTTGATCCGTCCCGCGAAGGAATCGGAAAAAACGGATAGCGGATTGTATCTGCCACCAGGGGTGCAGGAGAAGGAAAAAATTCAAAAAGGATTTGTAATCAAAGTTGGCCCAGGCTATCCATTGCCAATGCCGGCTGATGAAGATGATCTCTGGAAAGGAAAAGAGGATCAGGTAAAATACTTGCCACTGCAAACAAAGGAGGGAGATCTTGCAATTTTTTTACAGAAAGGCGCTATCGAAGTGATGTATGAAAATGAGAAGTACTTTATTGTACCACAGGCTTCCATCCTGATGCTGGAGCGCGAAGAAGATTTATAATGGCTGGCTTATCGTTCAATGCGCTTCGGGTTGGAAAAAAATACAGACTTGTAAATTTTGGTGACACCTATGAGTTTCAGGTGGAGCGCATTCTGGTGAATGATGATTTCAAAGTGAAAGACCTGCATACACTTGAACGTTTTCTCTTGAAAGATGTAATCAAGTTTGGAACAGGCAAGGATTTCGAAATCCGGGAATTGGAAAAATAGAAAAGGTGAATGTTTGCATTCACCTTTTCTCAATACACCAAATAAAATGCCCGTATAGCTACTGAATTCAGCAATCTATCATAGTCAACTCCGCTAGCCAGAAAGGCTATTTAAATTATACCAATTGTAAACCCCCTAGGAATTCAACTATGATGATGCAAAGAAATCGTAATCAGAGCCAGCGCTCCATAATTCCCATCATCATGGCAAAGGACTTTTATCATCAAAAGGTCTAGTTTAACCGGATGATAAGTCTGGCTCAAACTATTACATGGTGAATAGAGAGATTAATTAATTCTTTATCCTTGAATGACCCTTCATAGACTTTAAATTCCAACGGTCATGCATTTTCTTCTTTCCATTGACTATTTTCAATAGATTTAATATGATAAATTAAATTCCAAGATGTCTAATTTCCTAAACCGCAGAAAATTTTTGCAGGCCGGAGCAGTAGCCGGAGTTGCCTCTTTATTTTCCCCCTCATCAATGCAGGCCAAAAGTATTGATGCGATAGCCGACTCTGATATTGGTAAATCAAAATGGGATCTGGATAGCCCTGCCCTCTGTGTTGATCTCGACAAGATGGAGCAGAATATTAAAACGGTACAAACCCGCTTGAAGGGCACAGGAGTAGGAGTAAGGCCTCATGTCAAAACTCATAAATGTCCTGCCATTGCAAAAATGCAGGTTGACGCAGGAGCTGTTGGCGTGTGTGCAGCAAAACTTTCTGAGTCGGAAATCATGTTGGAAAATGGTATAAAGAATGTTTTAATGACCGGTGTCAATGTTACCGTTCCGAAGATCAAAAAAGCAATGGCCTTGCGGAAAAAATACAGTGGATTTATTCAGGCGATTGACAATCCTCAATATGTTCAGGATATGCAAGATGCTGCCAAAGCTGCCGGTATCGTGGCCGATGTGGTGGTTGACATAGATGTAATACAAAGATCCGGTATTATTCCGGGAGCGCCTGCACTTGCCTTGGCTCAACTGATATACAAAATGCCAAATCTTAAATTTCGTGGCATACTTGCCTATGATGGGGCAGCTAACCATATTCATGGCTTTCAAAAACGAAAGGTAGAAATTCTGAAAAATATGGAGCCCATTGTGAAGACCTATGATATGATGAAGGCAGCCGGATTGAATATGGAGATTTTCAGTGGGGGCAGCACGGGCACGTATGATATGATGCAGGAAGTTCCTGGGTTTACTGATGTCCAAGTGGGCAGTTATCTGTTTATGGATCGGCAGTACATCGAAATAGGGGGTGCAAAAAATGAAAAAGTATTTGATGATTTTGCGCCTTCGCTCACGGTAATGACCACCATTATCAACATGAATTATCCAAACCGGATCATCACCGACTCAGGTTCAAAAGCGCTTACCTTAAATCAACCGCCTGCTATTGTGATTGGCGAACCTGATTTTGTTTACTCTGCCGGCTCAGACGAGTATGGAACCATCACCTTTGATAAATCTAATAAATCCTATCAAGTTGGAGATAAGCTTGAAGTAATAGTGCCTCATTGCGATCCGGCTGTTAATGAGTATGATTTCATGTATGGCACCCGCAAGGATAAAGTTGTTTCTATTTTACCAATACTGGGCAGAGGGAAGTCGCAATAGGACCTGACCAGAGTCAAGTTATATATAGGGAAACTATTTTTTTTTGCAGCATCAAACTTCCTTGGAATGTTGAAACTTATTCTAACGTGTAAATGATATTTCCCTCACAAGGATTTTTTCTTGGTACAATTCTGCAAGGGTTTCCGATTACGAGTGAGTGATCAGGTACGTTTAAAGTTACAAACGAGTTAGGGCAAATAAATACATTGGAACCTATTGTGATATTGCCAACAATGACGGCACCTGTTCCAATCCAAACATTATCGCCAATAGTTGGATAGCCTTTTAATCTACCTGTACTGACTTGCCCAATGGTTACTCCGTAAGTGATATTACAATTTTTACCAATTTTTGCTTTTGAGTTAATTCCAACTGTCCCAAAATGTCCGATATAAAGACCTTCACCTATCTCGGTGTCGGAAGGAATCTGAAATCCATATTTGTATTCATATCTTCTTTTGAGTAAGGAGAAAAATATCCATTTAAGGGAATATTTTTTACTCTTTGCGGCTTTCCTTAATAAGTACGTATATCTGAATCCAGGTATGAGAAGTCCCTTTAAAAAACCTTTTGCTCCTTTTAAACCATCATAGCGATATAGGTCTGCTTTAATCTTTCTGGGCATTATACTTAAATTTTTTATTTGACAGTTACCTCAAATTTTTCTGCCGAAGAACGTTTCAAATAGTCTTCATAATCAAAAGGCACATCGCCACCTTCTAATAGACATCCATCAGGTATGGTCGGATAAATTTCTTCATATGTCTTCACCAGATTCATAAACACCCTGCGATATACATGGGTGCGATTAATCATATCAGGATGGTCAATGGCCGAGGCGGCCAGCAGCTCTACAAAACTCTCTACCGTGTGCTTGTGATAGTTGGCCACACGCTTGGTTTTATCTTTCACCACTAAGCCCTTCATAAAGTAAGGGTCTTGTGTTGCAACACCGGTAGGACAGGTGTTCTTATTACATTCCAATGCCTGTATGCATCCCAGTGCCATCATCATAGCACGAGCACTGTTGCATGTGTCGGCACCAAGGGCCATTGCGCGCACAATGTGAAAGCCCGTGAGGATTTTTCCGGATGCAATCAATTTCATCTCCTGCCTAATGCCAAAGCCGCGCAACGCATTATCTGCGAAAGCGAGCGCATCCAACATAGGCATGCCTACGAAGTTGCTAAACTCGGGGGGTGCCGCCCCGGTTCCACCTTCACCTCCATCAATAGTAATAAAATCAGGATACGTGTTTAGTTGCACCATCGCTTTGCAAACAGAAAGAAACTCACTCTTGCGACCGATACATAATTTGAAACCCACCGGCTTGCCACCTGATAATTCGCGCAAGCGTTTTACAAACAAAATCAATTCTGTGGGGGTTGAGAATGCACTATGAAAAGGAGGTGAGAACACCGTTGTGCCTGGTTCCACCAATCGTATGGCAGCAATTTCAGGTGTATTTTTTTTGGCGGGCAAGATGCCACCGTGCCCCGGCTTCGCACCTTGCGAAAGTTTGATTTCAATCATCTTCACATTGGGCAGCGTAGCATTTTTTTGAAACGCTTCATCGGAAAAATTTCCATCTTTGGTGCGGGCACCAAAATATCCTGTACCAATTTGCCAGATAATGTCACCACTTGGCTGAAGGTGATATGGGCTCAGTCCGCCTTCACCTGTATTATGGGCAAAGCCACCTAACTTAGCTCCACCATTCAACGCCAGTATTGCATTCTGACTCAGTGAGCCAAAACTCATAGCGCTTACATTCAGCACACTCATGTCATAAGGTTGCTTGCACTCCTTGCCACCAAAGGGCACGCGCGGATTGTGATCCATTTTATTAAAATCGCGCGGTACAATAGAATGTGTCATCCACTCATAGCCTTCGGCATACACATCCAGTTGTGTTCCAAACGGCACGGTGTCAACTTGTTTTTTTGCGCGCTGATAAATCACTGAGCGCTCATTGCGATTGATGGGTGCTCCATCGGTGTCATTCTCTACAAAGTATTGCTGAATTTTTGGACGCAGGTCTTCAAACACGTAACGCAACCGACCCAACACTGGAAAGTTTCTGCGTATGGATTGTTTCTTTTGCATGATGTCCTGCACACCCATAAAGATGACAGGCGCCACCACGATAAAGAGTAGCAATGCGTCTATCCAGAAATAACTCCACCATAATAATAGCGCGATGACAACAACAGAGATCACAACAAAAATCTGACGAGGGGTCATAGGTAAAAGAATTTAAGTGAAAGAACGGATAAATTAACAATTTCGATTGAGCTATTCAAACCGCTGATTTAAAATGCCATCGTCTGATCTAAAACACAATATTTAAGCTACTTTCATCGACACGATGCCGCGACTTTTATGAAATTTTACATCAAAGTGTTTGAGTATAAAATGGTTCATCCGGCTTTCGGCCAGGTGAGCATACCTGTTTTCGGGTAAGAACACGGTGAGGTCCAAAATGGCCTGCAGGAACAACTCATGTTTACAAAAATCATCGGTCCATTGTTCAAAGGCAGTAGTCCATTCAAGCTGATATTTCTCTTGATGGTCGCGGCCATCCCACACAAACTCGAGCTGGTTTTCACCAAACTTATAGCGATATACAGCAGCCAGATTTTGATAAAAATCACATAGCGGTTTAATGTTTCGGGTTTCAAAATTTTTGATCTGTCGGCTAAAGGAATCATCCAACCCCAGTGGATTATGAATAAACTGATAATGGAGTTTTACTTTTTCTAAAAGTTGTGTGAGCAACGCATCCTCAAGCGCCAGTTGGGCTTCTTCGAGCAGGTAGTTTTTGTCTAGCGGAAAAAATTTTCGAATCACGCGGAGGCAGTGAGTTTTACAAAATTATAAATAATATTGACGTGATGTTGCTTTTGGCGGCCTTTCTGCGAAAAGCGGTTAGACCCCTCGCAATCTATTGACAACCACACAACCGGGCTGTCGCTACTATTCCCCTGACTGGTACATTCATGGTTCTATGATAAGAACATTTATTGACTAGACTACATGTGGTGGAACCGTTTTGTATCTTTATTTGCTAATTCATTGAATGCATATGAAAAAGAAAATTGGTTTAGGATTGCTGGCCGTTTTGGTAGTCATCCAATTCGTTCGCCCTACAAGAAATATTTCGACTAACGAAACCCCAAATGAAATATCAAAATTCTATGATGTGCCTGCCGAAGTACAAGCCGTGTTAAAGAAGTCATGTTACGATTGTCACAGCAACAATACCATGTATCCATGGTATACAAACATTCAGCCCGTAGGCTTGTGGCTGCAAAGTCATATAAATGAAGGTAAAGGGGAACTCAACTTTTCAGAGTTTGGCGCCTATCCACAGAAAAAAGCGAAGCACAAGTTTGAAGAAATTGAAGAAGCTGTTGGCGAAGGCGAAATGCCTCTAAGCAGCTATACACTTATTCATCGCGATACAAAACTTACCTCTGAGCAATCATCTGCGATAGCGGCCTGGGCCGGTGCATTAAAATAGTCAGGCTAATCAGGGATTATATATCGTGGCAGGTGCCGTCCTTGTCCGATAGCAACAAAATGACTTCGGGACCCAACATCAATTCCTGCAGCTTGCGAATTGATGACCTGCATTGAAATTTCCTTTTCCATTTCTTTATTATTTATGGTTTGAAAAGGCTACGTAGAATGTAACTTTACTAGCTGTAGTACTCCATACGGGATTGCTCAATAGAGCATCACCAATTAGTTTTTCAAGAGCCGCAATGCAAATTGCGGCTTTTTTTACATTCCAACCAGAATCTGTGAAGGGCCCAGGGCGCCATTGACACACTAGGCTTTGTCGTAGCTCGACACTAAGTTAGTTACTTTGTTTTACCGCCCTCGGTCTTGGAATCTGTGGCTAAAATTTTGAGATGATGCTTTCCCGAAAATGATTTATCGGCTTGCTTCTGCGCTGATCATGGGCGCAAAGAAGATAGCATTCATCAGTATTTTGTTGGTACCAAACCAGAAAGCCCGAAAGGCCATATTTTCAGTGAAACCAACCACGCATCCTTTACCGATAGCAGCTGTGCCCATTACCGATGAGTTTTTGAGTTTATCCAAATTAGGTTTAGAGATATAGCCACTGATCAATGGATTGTTTCCATATACCAACGGATTAGAATAGGCGCCATTTGCTTTTTGAATGAATAGATTGTTGGCTTTAAACATCGCCACTTTGTTGGAAGTGTATCCATACATAAATGGATGAGTGAGGTCAGCCTCAGCTTCAAAGATTGCTCCGCTGGTTTCCTGTGCGCGAAGATTTTCATCCAGATCTCCATAAGGTTTTGGTCTAGCAGGATCTTTCTTTCCTGCCTGTCCGGCAGGCAGATCTTCATCTTTTTTAACATCAAACTTTCCAAGACCGGCTGCCGTGAAGAAGTTGAGCGCACGCTCAAATCCAATTAACACGCCACCTGCTTGAACCCAGCTCTTTAGTTTTTCTTTGGCTGCATCGGTGATGGCTGAATGAGTGCCCTCGGGAACCAGTATGGTATTATACTTTTGTATCGATGCTGTGTTAAAAACATTGATCGGAATCATGGTAACTGGAATTTGAAAACGCATATCCAACAAATGCCAGAGTTCACCGGCATCCGTAGGGGAGATACCACCATCAATCAAAATGGCAATCTCCGGTTTGCGCAACACATAAAACGAACTACTGCCCAAACTCACGCCTTTATAATCTAATCCGGTACTTAATGCATACACATCAACTCCATCTTTCTCTGTGATTTCTTTCACCAGGGCTTTAATTTGATCTGGCGTTTTATCCTGATTGTCGGCTGGAATTAAAATGGTTCCGCGTTCAAACTTTTTACCATCGCCATAAAATGCTTCAGTCGATACTTTGATGCGCACTCCTTTGTCCAGCAAACGATAGGTGGCACGAGGAACATAATATCCGTATGGTTCGATCACATAGGCATAACTTCCCTGCCCGATAAGTTGACCCTGTGGTAATTTGCCTTCAGAAATTTTTTCTCCTAATGAAAGAGTAGTTTTTACTTCTTCATACTCTAAACCGAAAGCGAGCGGCAGTGTCCAGCTGGAGATGTCATAGAAGATACTGTCTTTAAATTTAGTCTGTGTGTAAAACATGCTTTGCAATAACTTGTACTGTGCCTGGTTGGTTGGCAACACATAACTCGATGAAGCATCAAATGTTTTTCCGTTGATGGTTTGTGTTGAAGGAAGTTTGTACACATCGATCTTCTGGCGCAGGGCCATCTCGGCAAACATAGTTACACGCGCTTTATCTTTTGATCCAACGATGTAAGCTTTCACTGGGTCTTTGGCCGCATCGCTCATCGCATTTTTATAAAACTCGCGCTGGTAGGTGAGTAACTCTTCACGCATTTCATTGATGGCTTTCAATGAACTGAGCATCGTTACAAACTGGTTGCGTATAGTGAAAGAGAATTTCAGAACTCCGTTCACGCTTTCCTGTGCATGACCTCTGGAACTTGCCTGTTCAAACAAAATCCCAATAGAACCTTGTGCATCCGGAAAGGTAGAACCCTTGCCATAGTAAAAGTCATCGTACCCTTCTTGTGTGAAATACAATGAACCAATCTGGTCTAATGCCTTTGCATGATACTCGCCCATCTTACGGGTGAGCTCTTGATTTTTATCGGGCGTAAGCGGGTTCACGCGCGAGGGAACACCAGGCATGAAAAAGAACGTAGCGTTCGTGCCTTGCTCATGATGGTCTGTCAACACGTTGGGTCTCCAATCCTGAAATTTTTTCGCGCGCGCCCTGGACTCCGGATGTTGGGCCACCAACCAGTCGCGGTTGAGGTCAAACCAATAATGATTGAAGCGACCGCCTGGCCAGGCTTCGTTATGCTCCATGTCATTAGCATCGGTTGCTACCAGCATGCTCTTACGTGAATTCACCCAACCAGAAAAACGCTGGAGTCCATCGGGGTTAAAACTGGGATCAAAAAGGATAACGGTGTTTTCAAGATACTTTTCTATTTCTGGTCCCTTTGCTGCGGCCAGGTAGTAGGCCATTAGCAAGCCCGCATTAGCGCCACTGGCTTCGTTGCCATGTATGCTGCACCCGAGATAAAAAATAGCGGGCATATTTTTCACATCCAGCGATGCTGACTTTGAAGCATCGGTTAACTGAAGGTGTTGGGTGCGTATGGACTCGATATTTTGATGGTTTTTTGGAGAGGTGATCGTCAATAACAGAAGAGGTCGGGCTTCGTAGGTCAAACCGGTTTGCTCCAGAGTGATTCTGTCCGAGGCCTGATCAAGGGCTTTCATGTAATTCACTAGCCTGTCGTGGGTGATGTGCCACTCACCCACATCATGGCCAATTACGGCTGGGGGTGTTGGGATAGCAGGATCATATTGGGAATTGGGTGGTAAGTAATGAGAAAGATTAGTCTGGGCCTGAATAACCACGGTTGTGACAAAGGACAGTAGCACCAGTAGAAATGCGTTTTTCATAATAAAATTCTGATTTTTTTGATTAGATGGGGTAAGTAATTGCTTTTTGAATCAAACTGCAAACGATATCATATAAGTGGCTTGTGTGATTATTTCATTGTTAATAAAATGTTTGAAAGATTTAAAATGCTGAAGCATTTAATTAAGGATCAAAAGGATATTTTTGCCCGTCATTCTCTAAACCAAAACCATAACTATATGAGGAAAATTTTACTCACACTCAGCCTGGCGCTGATGGCTTCTTTGGGGCTGCAAGCACAGGTTACCACATCATCCCTTTCAGGACTCGTCACAGATTCCAAAGGCGATGCGTTGGTTGGAGCCACTGTCGTAGCTACCCATACTCCTTCGGGAACCACCTATGGATCAGCTGCTCGAAATGATGGCCGTTACACGATTCCAGGTATGCGGATTGGTGGGCCTTACACCGTTAAAATCAGTTTCGTTGGCTATAAAGAACAGGTGGTTACAGATGTATACCTGAGTCTTGGTGTTGCCGCTAACGTGAACGCAAAACTGGCTGATGAGAGCACTCAGTTAGAGGAAATCATTGTATCAGGAGCAAAGAATGATATTTTTAGTTCAGACCGTACCGGTGCAGCTTCTTCTTTTGGCAAGGATAATATTAACAGTCTTCCTACCATTGGAAGAACGGTCAACGACATCGTTAAATATAACGCTTATGGTAATGGCCGTTCATTTGGTGGTCAGGATAGCCGCTTCAACAACTTCACAATTGACGGTTCTGTTTTCAATAATGGTTTTGGATTAGGTAGTTCTGCGCAGGCAGGTGGTCGCACAGGAACTACGGCCGTTTCACTTGATGCACTTGAAGAAGTTCAGTTAAATATTTCTCCCTTTGATATTCGTCAATCTGGCTTTGCCGGTGCGGGCATTAACGCAGTTACGCGCTCTGGTACAAATGAAGTTAACGGATCCGTTTACTATCTCTTCAGAAATAGTAATATGATTGGTGAGAAAGCGAATGGCAAAGAACTTCCTCCTGTAACCATTGATGAAAAAACGTTTGGTTTTAGAATAGGAGCTCCTATTATTAAAGACAAACTCTTCCTTTTCGTTAACGCAGAACAATTCGAAAGTTCGAAACCTGCACTTGATTGGGTAACTAACAAACCCGGTGCTACCGGAAACGTATCCCGTGTAACCGAAGCAGACATGTTGGATCTAAGTAACTTTATGCTTACCAATTTTGGACGTGATTTAGGTGCGGTAGATAATTTTAACAATAAGATCACTAGTAAAAAAGCATTGCTGAGATTGGACTATAACATTAATCAAAATCATAAGCTTGCCATTCGTTATTCGCAGCATAACTCTGAATCAGATCAAATCATCAGTAACAGTAATAGTAGTAACACTGCCGGTAACGGAAACCGGACCAACTCAGCATTGGCTATTTCACCTGAAAACACCGGTTATGTCATTCAGGATAACACTCGCTCGATTGCGGTTGAGTTAAACTCACGGCTGGGCGACAAGTTTTCAAATAATTTTATTGGTACTTACAATAAGCAGATTGAGAACAGAAACTACAAAGGTGATTTGTTCCCTACCATAGATATTCTCAGTGGCGCAGGCCAAGCTACTTATACATCCATCGGCTTTGATCCGTTTACCCCGGGCAACAAATTGAATTATTCAACTTTGAACCTGACCAACAACTTGTCCTATTTTGCAGGTAAGCATACCATTACAGCTGGTTTATCTTACGAATACTATAAGTCGAACAACGTATTTTTCCCTTCTTCACAGGGTGTGTATGTGTATAACAGCATAGCAGATTTTAAAGCTGCGGCCACAGATTACATCAATAACCCAACTGCAACAACCTCACCGGTGTCTATCCCACGCTATAACCTGAGATACTCATTATTGCCTGGTGGAGCAGATCCGCTACAGGTATTAAATGTTTCTACCTACAGTTTCTATGCACAGGATGAGTTTCAGGTAAATGAAAAACTTAAAGTTACTGCGGGCATAAGAGGTGACGTATTCGTTTACAGCAACTCAACGGCTGAAGATTTCTTCAACCCGGTTGTTGGTGGTTTAACATTCAGAGATGAATATGGGGCTGATTATAAAGTAAACACAGGTGCATTCCCTAAACCACGTTTATTGCTATCGCCTCGTGTTGGATTTAACTATGATGTAAAAGGAGATAAGACAACACAGATCCGTGGTGGTACGGGAATTTTTGTGTCACGGATACCACAGGTATTGGTTTCCAACCAACTTGGTAATAATGGTGTGAACACAGCATTGATTTCAGGATCAGGTACTGCTTATCCATTTAGAGTTAACCCTGCTGATCTTCCCGCTGCAGTTAAACCTCCCGTTACAACGGACATCACTAAGCTGCCTCCTTATGTAGTGAACGCTACGGATGAGAATCTGAAGTATCCTATGATCTGGAAAACCAACATTGCAATTGATCAGAAGTTACCTTATGGTTTGATTGGTACGGTTGAATACATCTATAATAACACCATTCAAGGTCTTCGTTATATCGATGCCAACTTAAGGGCCCCTAGTAATTCATTCACTGGTCCTGATACCAGAGATCGGTTTCCTGCATCAGGCTTATCAGGAGCTGCAGTAGCCCCAGCAAGATTTTACAACACTCAAGTTTCTAACGTATTTGTGTTGAAGAATACAACAAGAGGAGATGCAAGCTCGTATACTGTGAAACTTGAAAGACCTACAGTTAAAGGATTAGGCGGTATGGTTGGATATACTTACGGTAAGGCTTACGATGTGCAATCAGTAGGCAGCACAGTTCAGGCAAACATGCCAACCAACAGTGGTCAAAACTATCTCCCAACCAGTTTTTCGGATAACGATATGCGTCACCGCATAGTTGGGTATACCAGTTATCGTTTTGAATACGATGGAAAAGTGGGTGGATCTACCATGTTCACATTGGGTATGGTTGCCAATAGTGGATCAAAAGTTTCTTATACCTATGCCAGTGATTTGAATGGTGACGGTCAGTTCAATGACATGATCTATGTTCCAAATTCTGCTGCTGAAATGACGTTCGCTAGTTTGACGGTTGGATCAGGAGCATCTGCAAAAACCTTTACGGCTGCTGAACAACAAGCTGCTTTTGATTCCTGGATCGATGGAAACCCTTACCTGAAAGAAAGAAGAGGTAATTATTCAGAAAGAAACGGAGCTTACTTCCCATGGCTAACACGATTTGATTTAAGTATAGTGCAGGAGTTTTTTGTGAAAGTGGGCCCTAAGGGTAAGAAGAATACAATTCAAGTTAGAGCAGATATTCTCAACTTTGGAAACATGATTAGCAACAAATATGGTGTAGGAAATCAAAGCACCAGCACACAGCCTCTTTCAGTAGCCAGCATAAGCGCTGCCGGTGTACCAACGTATCGCTTTAGCACACAAGTAAAAGATGGACAAACCATTCTGCTAAAGGATTCTTTTGTAAAGAGTATCACTGTGGATAACGTATGGCAGGCACAGATTGGCTTGCGCTACATTTTTAACTAGGAGAGATTTTATATTATTCTTAATAATAAAAGAGGTCCATTTGGGCCTCTTTTTTATTTTATGCCGGAAGGTGTATCTTCCATATTATGAAGTGGAGGAATAAATTCGGAGCAGTCGTTTTCTTTGCGTTTTTTTTCCTTTTTGGCTGCATTTCTATTACAGAAGATGATTCGTTTGCAAAAGAACCAAAAGTAGAACTTGACCTTGATGCCATTCGGCAACGAGGTTATCTGACAGCTGTTGTAGACAATACCTCTATCAGCTATTTCATTTACAAAGGTAGGACGATGGGTTTTGAGTATGAATTACTCAAGCGACTTACCGATCATTTAAAGGTCAGTCTTAAAATAAAATTGGTGGCAGGCATTGAGCAGGCTATTGATTTGCTTAACAAAGGGGAGGGCGATATTTTGGCTTTCCCGCTCGCTATTACAGAAGAGCGAAAGGAGTTTTTATCATTCACTATCCCACATTTTAATACGAACCAGGTATTGGTTCAAAAAAAGCCAGCCAACTGGCGTATGCAACCCCCGCAGCTGGTAGAGAAAAAGTTGGTGCGTGACACCACTCAATTGATTGGTAAAGAGGTTTATGTCATGAAAGGTTCTTCTTATAAAGATCGAATGAATGAGATATCACAAAATCTGGGAGGGCGAATCAAAATCGTAGAAGATAGCGCATCGGCTGAAACAGAATCACTGATTAGAAAAGTGGCGACAGGAGAAATTAAATATACGGTTTCGGATCGAACCATTGCCATGGTGAATTCCTCTTATTATCCCAATCTTGATATTAATACCGTGTTGAGTGATCCGCAGCAAATTGCGTGGGGAATCCGTAAAAATTCACCTCTGTTATTGGAAGCCGTGAATGTATGGCTGAAAGACGCTAAGCGGAAAGGTGTTTTTAATGTTATCTATAATAAGTATTTCAATAACCCACGTTCCTTGCTTGCGCGAACTACCAGTGACTACTCCTCACACGCAGGCAGTAAACTTTCTCCCTTTGATGATCAACTCAAGGCTGGCGCTAAACAGATTGGTTGGGATTGGCGACTGATTGCATCGATGGTTTATCAGGAATCAAATTTTGATCCCAGGGTTGAATCGTGGGCAGGTGCAATTGGGTTGATGCAAATTATGCCTGAAACGGGTAATTACTTTGGTGTTGAAAATCTGTGGGACCCAGCTCAGAATATTAAAGTGGGAATCAAGTTTTTAAAATTCTTAGATAAACAATGGGCTAAAACAGTACCCGACTCACTTGAACGAACAAAGTTTGTACTTGCTTCTTATAATGTTGGTCTCTCTCATGTAATTGATGCGCAAAAGCTATCCAGAAAATATGGCAAAGACCCAACCAAATGGGAGGACAACGTAGAATATTTTCTATTGAAAAAATCTGATCCGAAATATTATAGCGATCCTGTAGTGGTTGTTGGATATTGCCGGTGTGTGGGGCCAGTTAATTATGTGAAGCAAGTGCTGCAGCGATATGATGAGTATAAACTACGGATTGATGCCTGATGGTAAAATATCAATGAAGTGATTCTACAATCCCCTTAAAATTTAACGACTCCCAATTTTTCTCTATCCCTGATCTTTTCATTACCTCATCCATTATTTTCTTTTGCTTCTGCCCGGTTTCATACGCAGTGGAATAAGGCATGCTGTCGTGAAAGGTTACCATTGAATAAAGAGGTATCCATTGCGTAGGATAAAGTTGGTGAAGTCTTGCTTCAATTTTTTTTCTTAAGAGGAAATCAGCATCGGCAACCAGATCACGCATCTCTATAAAATTATCCAACGCGAGTTGAGCAATCGCATCAGCATCTTTTTTTCTTTCATGCTGAAACTGGGGAAGCACTTTTTCCCACTGATCATCATATTGGTTTAGCAAATCATTTAAGATGCGACAATCTTCAAAACCTGCATTCATGCCCTGTCCAAAGAAAGGCACGATCGCGTGGGCGGCATCACCAATCAATAGTGTATTATTTTTTACCCATGGATAGCAACGTACGGTCACCAATGATGAAGTTGGATTTGCATTATAATCTTCCAGTAAGGAAGGCATCAACTTTATAGCATCCGGAAAAGTGCTTTCAAAAAACATACTCACCTCGGCATCGGTCTTTAATTGATTGAATGAAGAACTGCCTTCAAAAGGAAAAAATAAAGTGCACGTAAAACTTCCATCCGGATTGGGCAAGGCGATCATCATAAAACTTTCGCGTGGCCAAATGTGCAATGCATTTTTTTCAAGCCGAAAAGAACCGGCAGCTCCTGGTGGAATATGAAGTTCTTTATAACCGTGATCAATAAAATCCTGTGAGTAATCAAATCGATCGGTGATTTGAAAAGCACTGCGCGCAGCAGAAAATGCACCATCAGCACCAATGATTAAATCAAAATTTCTGACAACTGTTGACTCTCCATGATCGACTGTTAAGATCGTTTTTTCAAGATCAACTTTTGTTATACGTTGTTCAAAATGAAAATCCACACCTAATTCTTCGGCTTTATTCATCAGAACAATGTTTAAAGCGCTGCGCGAAACGGAGTTTATAAATTGTCCTTCTTTCCCGTATTGTAAAAATGAAAGTTCACCTGCCATGTTGTGCATTACCCGGCCATGCATCGGGATTGCGACTTTTTTTATTTCTTCGGCAAGATCTACTTCTTCCAATGCGCGAATACCTCTATTACTTAAAGCAAGATTGATGGAGCGTCCGCCCACATAATCACTTTTGCGCATGTCGCCCCTTCGTTCAAAGACACTGATTTTATAACCGCGTTTGGTGAGATAAATGGAAAGCAGTGAGCCCACTAACCCGGCCCCGCAGATGGCGATATGTTTGGAGGAGTTCATAATTATTTTCTTAACGCACGCTTGAAGATTTCTACAAACTGAAATACATCTTCAAAGGTGTTATACAATGGCACAGGAGCCACACGAATCACATTGGGTTCGCGCCAGTCACCAATTACGCCCCCTTTAGTGAGTGATGTAAAGACTTTTTTCCCATTCTTATTCATCAAGATGGATAGCTGACATCCTCGTTCGGCAGGGTTTGAATTGGTAATGATGACGAAGTGTTCTGAATTATTATCAATCGACTTTAGAAGATATTCGAGAAGGCCAGTAAGGAGAAGACTTTTCTCCCTCAGCTTTTTCATGCTGGCTTCTTCAAAGATTTGCAATGAAGCCAGGTGTGCCGCACCAGTAAGTACTGGAAAATTTGACACCTGCCAGCCGTCTGCACCAGGCATGGGAATAAATCCTTTCTTCATCTGAAAGCGATCCTTTTCATGATGTCCCCACCAGCCAGCCAATCGCACCAGATTAGGATTGTTCGCATGCTTTTCGTGAACGAAAGCACCTGCAATTCCTCCGGGCCCGGAGTTAAGATATTTATAGCTGCACCAAACTGCAAAGTCCACACCATGCTTGTGTAATGATAAGGGCACATTGCCTATGGCGTGTGCCAGATCAAACCCAACATTCGCACCAACACGGTGACCAGCTTCGGTGATTGCTTTGATGTTAAAAAACTGACCTGAATAATATTGCACCGCACCAACTATTACCAAAGCTAATTGATCACCATGCTCGTCAATGGCTTTTAGAATATCTTCCTCGCGCAGTGTGTGTTCACCCATGCGTGGCTTTAATTCAATTAAACCGTCTTCTGGATTGATGTTGTGAATGTTGAGTTGTGACTCAACAGCGTATTGATCTGAAGGGAATGCACCTGACTCCGTAAGTATTTTATAACGTGATTTAGTAGGCCGGTAGAAACTCGTCATCATCAGATGAAGATTCACTGTAAGTTGGTTCATGGCAACCACTTCTATCGGTTTTGCTCCAACTAAACCAGCGAGTGCCTTCTTGCTGTATTTATGATAATACAACCACGGATGCTTTGCATGGAAGTGACCTTCCACACCCAATGCAGCCCAATCCGAAAGTTCCTGGTTAAGAAAGGATTTGGTTGCTTTTGGTTGTAATCCTAATGAGTTGCCAGTAAAGTAAAGTGCACTTTTGCCTGCAACTTTTGGTATATAGAACTTTTGACGAAATGATTTTAGTGGATCGGTTTTGTCGAGCTTCTTTGCAAAGCTCAGTGAGTTTTCGAAATTCATGTTGCAAGATAATCAGTACGAGACGAGGTTATCACGTAAAGTAAGTTTATACAAAACGAGGATCTGTTTCCATGATAGTGCCGCACTCTTTACAGGTTCGCAATTCTGTTGATCCATAGAATTCACGAAAACGGGGAAGAAAATCTTTTTCGATGTTATCAAGATGAAAACGGTATTCATGCAACTTGTTATTACAATTATCACAATACCATTGTAAGCCATCCAATATAGTTTGCTCGGGACGTTTGCATTCAATCACCAATCCCACTGATCCTGCAGGACGTTCTGGCCGATGAGGCACATTGGCAGGCAGCAAAAACATTTCACCTTCTTTGATGGCGATATCTACTGGTTTCCCATCTTCCTGAATGCGCACATTGATGTCTCCTTCCAGTTGATAGAAAAGTTCCTCTGTTTCATTGAAATGAAAATCTTTGCGTGCGTTAGGTCCACCCACAATCATCACGATGTAGTCACCGGCATCGGCATATAAATTTTTATTCCCCACAGGAGGCTTGAGTAAATCTCTGTTTTCGGTAATCCAGTTTTTTAAATTGAACGGTCTGCGAATGGCCATATATAATGATTAAGAATAATATAACAGATTAATGAGAGTGATGTTTCCAACGAGCCAACTTGGGAATATTTCGGGTGAACACTCCAGTGAGTATTCCGGGTATTCCAAATTCTTTTAATTTTCCTTTCACTAATAATTTCATTTCATCAACCGTGATGTTAGGTTTTATAAACTTTCCATCATGATAGCAATGACTGCAATACATGAGTGATCTGGTGCCATCGGCATGGGTGCCACCGCCTTGTACATCACGCTTTAAGGGCATGCCACAACTCTGACAATTTTTGTAAACCGCTTCCATAACATGTTTTTGTTTGGTGAGTATTCCACCTGGTTTAAAAAGTTAATTATTAATACATGAAAGTTAACGTTCTTTTATATTTACTAAAAACAATTTCATGAATCTCGATTTAAGTGGAAAAATGGCCATTGTGTGTGGTAGCACGCAAGGAATAGGAAAGGCTTCAGCTATTGAATTGGCCTTACTGGGCGCAAATATCACCTTAGTGGCCCGCAACGAAGAGTCTTTAAAGAGTACGCTCAAAGAATTGGCTGCAACAGGAAGTCAAAAGCATGACTATGTTGTTGCCGACTTTAGTTTGCCTGATCAATTGAAGGAAACAATTGGCCGGTTTTTACATAATAAGAAAGTGCACATCCTTATAAACAATACCGGTGGCCCGCCTGCTGGTCAGGCCATTGATGCATCACCAGAAGAATTTATTAGCGCTTTCTCAAGTCACCTTATCTGTAATCAAATCATGGTGCAAGCCGTGGTGCCCTCTATGAAGGAAGCTGGATACGGAAGAATCATCAATATCATCTCAACCTCTGTGAAGGTGCCATTGCGCGGCCTTGGTGTTTCAAATACTACGCGTGGAGCTGTAGCCAACTGGGCGAAAACATTGTCTTTTGAATTAGGGTCTTATGGCATCACGGTAAACAATGTGTTGCCGGGCACCACCATGACCGGTCGATTGGATTCGATAATTAAGAACAAAGCAGAGAAAACCGGAAAGTCGTATGAAGAAGTGAAAAATGAAATGATTGCTGAGGTGCCAGCTGCAAGAATTTCAGAGCCACATGAAGTAGCTGCTGCCGTAGCATTTTTGGCCAGCCCTGCAGCCGGTTATATCAATGGCATCAATGTGCCGGTGGATGGGGGTAGAACGGGAAGTTTGTAGCAGCTGCGTGCTGGTACGGATTAGGTATACCAACTCTATGGTATTTTACCTTCCAATTTTTTTAGTGTGCTTAACGAAAAATAAAGTTATGAGAGATTTTATCACAGCGTGCGCCTGTATTCTTTTTTTTTCTGCTCAGGCACAATTGCCGATTTTAATAAAAGATGATTTCAGCAGTAACCCGAATGGGTGGTGGACGGGCAGCGGTGAAAATTATTCTATCAAAATAGAAAACGGGAAGTACATAATCACCACCACACAAAAAGACCACGGTCGATCCATTACCATCACACCTTATTTCGATAAGAAAAAAGATTTTAGTCTCGAAGCTACTTTTGCGCAGCGATCGGGCAGTGATGACAATGGGCATGGTATCATATGGAGTAGTAATGTCGATGGCAAGTATCACGAGTTTATGATTACTTCAAACGGATACTACCAAATTAAAAGTCCTGAAGCACAGAGTAACATGAATAAGTGGGTAGCGAATAAAGACATAAAACCATTGGGTGAGACCAACGTGCTGAAGGTGGAGCAGCGTAAATCAAAGTGCTATTATTACATCAATGATAAGCAGGTAGAGGTTACTGAAGCTTTGCCAATTAACAGTTCAAATATTGGTTTTATTAATTATACCGATATGGTATTAGAGATCGATAATTTCACGTTTAGACATGATGTGAAAATCAACTTACCACCCACCTTAACAAAAGGTTTAATTAAAGAAAACATGGGCCCGCAGGTAAACTCTGCCTATGATGACTTGTCCCCAATCATTTCTGCCGATGGACGTACCATGATCTTTGGTATAGAATACTCACCTGAAAACACGGGTGGGAAGGAAGATGGGGAAGATGTATGGATCACTACCAGTGCAGATGGAAAAACGTGGACAAAAAAAGCGAATATGGGTAGCCCTGTCAATGATGCCTCGGTTAATAACCTGGCCGCAATCAGTGCCGATAATAACATGTTACTTTTTTGTAAGTCAGAAGGGTTTCAGTTGAGAAGGCGTACGCAGGATAGCTGGTCGGAACCAGAAAATCTCAATGTGAAATTTAAAAATGAATCCACGCACATGGAAGGCAACCTTTCATCGGATGGCAAAGCGATTTTATTCACTTCCAAGTTGAAGCAAGACTTGTTTTATAAGGAAGGTGGTGATGATCGGGACATTTATGTAACCATCCAGAACAATGATGGCAGCTGGTCAGATGTTATTAATCTGGGTAAACAAATTAATACCGATGGTGATGAAATTTCTCCTTTTTTGGCTGCTGATAGTCGCACAATTTACTTTGGCACTAATGCCAGACCTGGCTATGGTAGTTATGATATTTTTATGAGTAAGCGAATTGGCAGTGGCTGGACCAATTGGACGGAGCCCATCAATCTCGGCCCTGAAATAAATGGCACTGGCTTCGATGCCTACTATACTATACCCGCTTCCGCTGATTATGCGTATATGGTTAGTAATATCAACTCATATGGTAAGGCAGATATCGTAAGATTAAAACTACCTGATATGATAAAGCCTGAGCCTGTTGTGATGCTGCTAGGACGAACGTTAAATGCAAAAACTAAAAATCCGGTAAGCGCTGATATTTTGTTTGAAGATCTGGTAACGGATAAAGAAGTTGGTGAAGCAATCTCAGATCCTAAAACGGGTTCCTATCGCATTACGCTTCCTAATGGAAAGAACTATGGAATTCGTGCGGTGGCAAAAGGATTTCTATCCGTGAATGAAAACCTGGAGCTCATGTCAATTACTAAATATACCGAGATTGAAAAAGATTTGTTTTTGGTGCCGATCGAAGTTGGTGAAACGATGCAGCTGAACAACGTCTTTTTTGAACAAGGAAAACCGATATTGAAATCCCAATCATTTCCAGAGCTGGATCGGTTGGTTCAGATCATGCAGGAAAATGCTTCTATTAAAATTGAGTTGGGCGGTCACACCGATAATGTTGGGAATAAAGATGCACTCATGAAATTATCACAAGACCGGGTGCTTGCCGTGAAAGCATATCTTGAAAAGAAAGGAATAAATAAAGATCGTGTAGCAGGAAAGGGATATGGATCTACACAACCCATTGCACCGAACACCAATGAAGCGGACCGGCAACGAAACAGAAGAGTAGAGTTTAAGATTACAAAGAAGTAATCGATAACAATTCATTTTGGTAACTTAGCCCAGAATTTATTTTGGTATGGAGAAACTATATAATTTCATTGATGGCAAACTGGTTGAACCTGTAAAAGGTAATTACCTCCCCAATATCAATCCTTCTGTGGGAGCTGCCTACAATTTAGTTCCTGATTCAGATGCTCAGGATGTGGCGGAAGCTGTGAAGGCAGCGAAAACAGCTTTTACATCCTGGTCTTTAATGTCATTGAATGAACGCTCAACGATATTAAATAAAATAGCCGATCTCATCGATCGTGATTTGGATCAACTCGCGTTTGCAGAAAGTGTTGATCAAGGGAAGCCGTTGAAGCTGGCAAAGTCAATGGATATTCCGCGTGCCTCTGCCAACATGCGATTTTATGCAACGGCCTCCATGCATTTTGCATCTGAGTCTCACCTGATGGAAGGTGAAGCCATCAACTATACAACACGCACACCGATTGGCGTTGCGGGTTGTATATCACCATGGAATCTTCCTCTCTATTTATTTACCTGGAAAATTGCTCCGGCCCTGGCAGCAGGATGTACGGTTGTAGCCAAGCCATCAGAGCTTACACCCATGACAGCTTTTTTGTTTTCAAAACTTTGTATTGAAGCAGGAATGCCACACGGTGTATTGAATATTGTTCATGGTCTTGGGCATAAAGTAGGTCAAGCGATTGTAGAACATGCTGATGTATCAGTTATTTCATTTACCGGTGGCACGGTGACCGGTAAAACAATTGCAGCTACAGCAGCACCCATGTTCAAAAAACTTTCATTGGAACTTGGTGGTAAAAACCCAAACATTGTTTTTGCTGATTGCGAGTTTGAACAAGCAGTAAGCACATCCATCAATTCTTCATTTTCAAACCAAGGTGAAATATGTTTATGTGGCTCACGTATTTTGGTGGAACGAAGTATCTATGAAAAGTTTGTCGATGAGTTTGTCAAGCGAACAAAAGAACTGGTAGTGGGTGATCCATTGGAAGAGAAGACTCGCGTTGGAGCATTGGTATCAGAAGCGCACATGAATAAGGTGTTGTCTTACATTGATCTGGCAAAAACAGAAAGAGGAAAAATTCTTTGTGGCGGAAAGCGAATCACCCTTTCGGGGCGATGTGAGCACGGATATTTTGTTGAGCCAACGGTTATTGTTGGCCTCGATCAATATTGCCGCACTAACCAGGAAGAAATCTTTGGTCCGGTAGTTACGATTATGCCTTTCGATAAAGAAGAAGATGCAATTGCTTACGCGAACTCCAATGCATATGGACTTAGTGCTACCATCTGGACAGAAAACTTAAAACGAGCACATCGTGTTGCTCATCAGGTTAAAAGCGGAATCATCTGGGTAAACTGCTGGCTGCTGCGCGATTTGCGAACACCCTTTGGCGGCATGAAACAATCTGGTGTAGGCCGAGAAGGAGGATGGGAAGCTATCCGATTCTTTACCGAGACTAAGAATGTTTGTATAAAGCTGTAGTCTTGATTGAGAAACATTATCTAATCGTTATTTCGGCAACGCACCTAAACCCAAGCCAGTTAGTGGCTGTATAATAATAATAACGTGTACTCACTTTGCAATTGTCCAGTGAATGCGCCCAGCTACCGCCCTTTGCGATGCCTTCCGTCAAGGTCATTTCAGCTGCATTACCAATCATATTTGAAATGCCATATTCATTGGCTCTTGCCTTACTGTATTGCATTGCAGTTCGGTCAACCTTGTTTTCATTGATTAGGGATAGATGTTTATTAGTCCGTGGAGGTCGATTGGAGAGATCATAAACAGACTCTGGTTGCAGCATTCCATAGTTAAAAAATTTAAGGAAATTTTTAGTGCAATTGAAAAAAGGTTCATCACCATATTTAAGATATTTAAGAAAAACTTGATTGAATAGGTGGTGGCTAATTTGAGTCGTGTCTTTAATCAATTTCCAATAAAAGTTCGGGTTTGGAATGAGTGAAGGCTTTACCGTATATTTTTTATATCCAAATGAATAAATGCCAGTATCAAGGCCCGCTGAAGCAGCGTAAATCCATTCTTCCTCGGTGGGAAGCCGGAAGGTAACTTGGAAAGTCTTATTGTAATTATCAGCCTTTTTACGAATAGCCTCAGATCGCCAGTGACAAAAATTTGTTGCTTGAAAATAGGTGATTCCGACTACAGGATAGTATAGAAAATAATCGTCAGATATGAAATACTTACCTCCACTCGGTGAATAGAATGTTTTATTTTTTTCATCCTGTTTCAGATAAGCATTTAACATTGCCTTAAATGGATTATGTCCTGACCAAACCGTACTGTCGGGCACCATGCTTTGATAATAGGTTAGACTTGAATCTCGTTTAATGGAGTGTAAGAACTCTAGCCAATGCATATTTGCTATTTCGGTTTTATCAATAAAAACACTATCGTATAGCCAAATGCAGTTGGGCGGTGTAGGTACAGCAGTTTTACTTCTTTGGGCGAAAGAAGTGGTAGTAAGAACAATCAGTAAAATGACAAGTTTATAATTCATGATTCCGGGCGCATGAGATCAATACCTTCAATTTATTTTCATAACTAATTTATTACTTAATTATAAATTTTCATGTGCAACTAGTTAGTTATCATTCAGTAATCATTGCCAATCATTTTTACCAGCAGGGTTATGACTTAAAAAAAATCTCTATCGCAGCTAAGATAATAGGAATAATCAGAGCGGTTAGTAATTGCCAAATCGAGGTCAGATCAAAAGGCCACTCATTCATTCCTTTCAAATGATTCTGCACTTCAAACAACTCCTTTAATCGTTGCATATTTTCGGCAGATGGATCTTTTAACGTTCTATCCATGGTTTCTTCCAGATGTTTTGTAAAGCCAGCCATCCGGTTAGTTTTTTCATTCACCATTACACGGTGAATACCCACCTGAGGCAATAAAAAGAATGCAAATATCAGGAACGCAGCAACACCTAACCATATCAGGACGATTATATTTTTTTCGAAAGGAGCGACAATGGCGGTGAGGACAATCAGAACAAAGCTCACAGAAATCGCCATTGACATTTTAAGGTAGGATGAACCAAGCGCTTGCAATCCATTGCCGGCAAACTGATTGATGCTCACTTTTAGTTTCTTTCTCGTTAGCTCAATGGGTAGATAAGTAACCTGAATTTGCGCCCATAAGGCTACTCCTAAAAAGAAAAAACCTAAAGCGAGATAACCGATGCGATAATAGAAAATGTAATTTATATCAGGAGTTAATTGATCAATTAATGGAAAGAGCGAAATAATAACTATTGCGCTGATAAATAATCCCGAGATTACGGGCCACACGCCTTCATAACAATATTTTAATTTGGAAGTATACCAGGAGGTTAAACTTTGTTTGTCTTCCTCAATGAATTTAAGAAGGTGAGGAAACAGTTGAATAAGAATTTTTGAACAGTAAATCATGATTATACAGAGCGAAGCAAAAAATATATTGATGCAGGCAAATACTGCTGTGTAAGCCGAATCATCAGATATGCGCCAGGTAAAAAGATAATCCAGTAAAAATAGTACTTGCCAAAAAATCAGCCATGCCAGCCAGAAGGGAAGAGGAATAGGCCGAATAATTCGTTCTGGCAAAGATGCTGCTCGTATACGTTCAGAATAGTCCTGTTCCATCATGCTGTTAATTTAGTAATTCCTAAATGTTGAAATTATAGGAAAGAAAAGTCAAGAACTAAATAAATGTTATTTTGCGCCAACCTATTGTTATGGAATTTTTAGAAATCGACCACATATTCTTTACCGTTCTGGGTTATCCGATGAGCTACTTAGAGTTTTTTGGTTTGGTAAGTGGCGTTGTGGCGGTAGTACTTTCAGCTTTTGCGAACATCTGGAGCTGGCCTTTGGGAATCATTAACGTGACACTTTCCTTTTTTCTTTTCTACCAGGTGCAACTCTATCCGGATATGTTTTTGCAGGTTTTCTTTTTTGTTACTAATGTGATGGGCTGGTGGCGATGGACTAACCCCAGGCCAGGTGAAGAGGACAAGCATCGATATTTGAAAGTAAGTTTTTTGCCTTTCTATAAGTTGATCATTTATGCATCAATCAGCATGGTGGGTACGGTGGTGATGGCATTGTTGGCACAACATCTTCACGAATGGCTGCCAACTATTTTTACAAAGCCAAGTGCATCACCCTATACGGATTCTTTCATTACCATTATGAGTGTGATGGCTACGTTTCTGATGATTCAAAAGCGAGCAGAGTGTTGGATTATTTGGGTGTTGGTGGATGTGGTGGCTACCTATTTGTATTTCGTCCGCGACATAAAATTTTACAGCCTCATGTACTTTACGTTTTGTATTATTGCGTCATTGGGGTTCATTAACTGGTGGCGTGAGTATAAATCATACTCTAAATCATGAAGCAAGGTTTAGTAATTGGGAAATTTATGCCTGCTCATAAAGGACATCTGGCATTGATTCAATTTGCATTGCAACACTGTGACGACCTCATTGTATCCATGAGTTATAAAGAAGATGATCCGATACCAGGATCATTACGTTTCTTTTGGATAGAGGAAATGTTAAAAGAAGATCATCGCATCCGACCCGAACTAGTTCAAGATAATTTTGATGATGAATCGCAGCCCTTGCCAGAGCGCACAAAATTCTGGGCGGATTTTCTGAATAAGAAGTTTGGAAAAATTGATGTGCTGGTGAGTTCAGAAGAATATGGCCCCTGGCTGGCAACTCATCTTGAAGCACAACACTTTTTCTTTGATGTTAACAGGACGAATGTTCCGGTTTCGGCTACACTAATCAGGCAGAATCCATATCGCTATTGGGCTTACATTCCAAAAGAAGTGAGACCCTATTTTGTAAAGAAGATTTGCTTTTACGGAGCGGAGAGCACAGGCAAATCGGTGATGGCTCGTCACCTGGCCAAAGTTTATCACACTGAATATGTGCCTGAAGTAGCCCGCGAGATTGTTAACTCCAATGATTTCACATTAGAAGACATCATTAACATTGCCCATGCTCAAACTGAGCGGGTAAATGAAAAAACTAAAACGGCTAATGGACTATTATTCTGTGACACCGATCTGATTACGACTCAGATTTATTGCAGACATTATTTAGGAGTGGTGCCTCCCATTTTGTATGAGTTGGAAAAGCAAATTATGTATAATCAATATTTTTTATTTGATATTGATGTGCCCTGGGTGGCAGATAACATGAGGGATTTGGGCAACGAGCGGGGAGTCATGTTTGGTTTATTTAAACACGAGCTGGAAGTCAGAAATATACCATACTTACTGGTGAGGGGTGATTATAAAGAACGGGAGCATTTTGTGAGAAGGGAATTGGACAAAATGATCCATGATTAATTTGAATTCGTTTATCACTAATTATCTATCTTAGTCATAGATATTCAACATGGCATGATAGTGAGAAAGTTAGCGGAACCAGTTCTCGTGATTAAGATTTGTTTAATCATAATCTTGAGCCTGTCTATACCAATTGCTAATGCTCAATCACGGCCGGATGTATTCACCTTATCTTCACGAGAGAAAGTAAAAACGAGAAACGATTGGTATTCTAAGCGCTAGCCCGAAATCATTTGCTTTTTTGAAAGAGCAGTATACAGTGAAATTCCATCAGTCGATAGTTATACCTTTCATTATGAAATATTGAAAGAAGAAACTAAAATTTTGAATGGTAAAGCATATCGCAAGCAAGTGCGTATGTTCATTCTGAATAATGGTAAGGATACTATTTCAGTTGACTTGCTAGTGTAAAAAATACTATCACATGGATAGTCTGCAAATGTGGGTGATGCCACCACAAAAGGTGTGTGTGGTTATCATATTCGCGAAGGCACTCACGATTTACTTCTTGAAGATTGGGTCCATTTTATAAAGTTTGTCAAACAATGAGACCTCGTTTCATACGTGAGCATTGAATTGGACAAAGTGATCCGCAATTAATTTGAATTTGTGGGAAAGGACGAAAGGAAGTCTTTGATAATCGCACCACGATTAAAATTTTCCCAAATTTTGATTGTATGGGAATTGTTTGGCCGATCAATCCATGTATTGTTAATTAATATCGGAGCAGGAATTTTTTTCACCTGAGCCCAGGATTCATTTTTTACAATGGCCACCGCTGCCATGTCAAACAATGCCCGCCCTGGTGGATTGCCATCATAGTTGATGTGTTCAAATAAGCTTACTGAGTAATCTCCAAAGCAATAAAATTCACCACCATGCCTGCCCATCACTGGTGTCTTGATGTGAGGTCCTAATCCTGGCATCAGTTTATTAATTTCTTCTTTAGTGATTTGTACCGCACCGGTGCCACTGGGTTTTCCGTAACGCACGGTCACCATTTCAAAATCGATGTTGCTGTTAAGCAGAAAGTTCATGGCTACTGTATCGTTATCCTGGTTATGCTCTCCTGGGTCGGGATAGTTCGAACCCAACCAGACCAGCCTTACACGTTCCGAGAAGGAAGAATCTTTTGCTACTGCAAGGGCTACGTTTGTAAGTTTTCCTACAGCTAATATGACCAGCTTATCTTCGGATGGTTTGTGCGCTTGTTCAATCATCAGATCAACGGCTTCTTTTCCATCGTAAGATGTTGAATCGATATTGGGAAAAATATCACGAAATGAAAGATCAGCACCTTTTAAGACAGCAAAGGTATCAGCTGCACATAATTGCAGAACCCTTTTGGCTTCCTCATATTGTTTATCAATGTTGCCGCCACTGGATGTTGTATTTATGGTAATGCCGTCAATTTTAAAAATTGATTGATTGAATAATAGATAAGCCAAAGCATGCTGATCATCCAGCTCATTATTCGTGTCGGTATCGAATACAACACGTATTTTCTTTTGCTCTTTAACATCTTTAGTTCGACAATTCACCATTATGCTTAGACATAATAGAATTATGAAGAAACGTGTAATTGATTTTATAGTGTAACAAATTTCGATTTGCATGAAGAAAATATTTATTGAAAGCCCAAATCAATAAGAAAGTCATTCATCGGGAGAAAATAATAATGATAAGCCCTAGTACATAAAGTCCCAACATCACGTACAAAAGGCGAAGAACAGCAGGTGTGGCATTCTTAAATTCCTTCCACACATAAATTCCCCAAATGGCTGCGACTACAGTAGCACCTTGACCTAATCCATACGAAATAGCCGGACCGGCTTTTTCAGAAGCCAGTATACTGAACGACATGCCGAGACTCCAGATGCAACCACCTAAAATTCCAACCAGGTGATTACGAAAATTTCCATTCAGGTAAGAGGAAAAAGAAACTTTATCACCGCTGATAGGAAAACGCATCAACAACGAATTGAAAATAAAATTGCTGACGAAAATGCCGATTGAAAAAATAAACAAGGCTGTGTAGGGGGTTAGCTTCAACGCTTCTGGCTGAGTAAAGTCTGTAGTCATAGCGTTGGCAACGTATTTATAAAATAGTCCCATCATGCTGCCGCTGATGATTGAGAGCGCTAATCCGGTGAAAGAAGTTTTGGTTGTTCCTGCTGATTGTTTTTGATAAGCAAAAGCATTTAATCCGATGGCGACTGCAATACATACAACACCAGAAAATAATATTACCGGATTGCCTACCGGGGCATCGAGGTAGTTGATGATTACACCAATAGCAAGTGCGAGGCCGATACCAACTGGGAAAGCCACAGACATACCAGCTATTGCAATGGCGGCACTTAATAATATATTCGCTGCATTGAAGATGACACCACCAACAAATGCTGATTGAAGATTTTCAAAAGAACCTTGTTGAAGATCTGCAAAAAAGGGACGACCATTGTCGCCAATACTTCCGAGTGTGAGTGCAAATAGAAAAGTGAATAGCACAATGCCGGAGACATAGTCCCAATAGAATAATTCAAATCGCCAATTTCCTGCTGCTAGTTTTTGTGTGTTGGCCCACGAACCCCAGCAGAGCATCGTGATGAAGCAGAAGAGCACTGCTGTCGAATAACTTTCGATGATGAACATAAATCGTAGGGTTATAGATTTAAATGCAGAATTTTATCAACTTCCTTTCGTGAAGGCATGGATGCTTGTGCACCCATGCGTGTAACGGAAATGGATGCCGACACACTGGCGAACTTAACCGCATCGGCTAACGATTTTTTTTCGGCCAGAGCAACAGCTAGTGCGCCACTAAAACAATCACCGGCCGCAGTAGTATCTACCACGCTAACGGAGGGAGCCTCCACTAACCCCTCACTAGTGGTATCTGACCAATATGCTCCTCGTTTTCCTAAAGTAAGAACAACATTTTTTATTCCTTTCTTGTGAAATGACTGTGCGGCTTTTCTGGCAGAATCATCATCGACAATACTAATTCCCGTTAATAATTCTGCTTCTGTTTCGTTGGGTGTAATGACAAATACATGCTTCCACATATCATCACGAATTCTGTTCGCGGGCGCAGGATTAACAATGACAGGTATTGATCGTGCGGCACATTGTTCAATGATAAATTCAACGGTAGTGATTGGAATCTCCAATTGGACCAATACAATGGCAGGTGATAATATAAAGTCGAAAAAAGAGAGCAAGCGATCGGGGGTTAAATTCCCATTTGCCCCGGGAGCTACAGCAATACAATTTTCTCCTTGTGCATCCACGTTGATCAACGCAACACCGGATGGGTGAGCAGGATCAAATGTGATGAAGTTGGTATTAATACCTTCTTGTCTGAATTGAGTATGTGCTTGCCGACCAAAAAGATCATCACCAAGATTGGCGATAAATGAAACGTTGCCTCCAAGTCGTGCAGCGGCCACAGCCTGATTGGCACCTTTTCCACCGGCATTCATCAGAAAGGTTCCTCCCATAATAGTTTCACCCGGAGCGGGAAGGCGCTCTGCCTTTACTACCATGTCGGTATTGGAGCTACCGATAATATAAATAGGACTGAACATACGATTTGAAAAAGACAATAGAATGATCAGTAGTAAAGCAGGTGTGACTAATTAAAACCCCTTACCTGCCACCTCACTCTCAAATACCTCCACACATTTTCTATCCTGAAGAGTTACGAAACACGATTTACCGTCTGGTCCTCCGAATGTAATGTTACTGGTCGACTTGCCTTTCATTTGAACTTCCCGAATTAATTTTCCATCCGGAGATAAAATGGCAATGGTACCTTTTCCGTGTCGGGTCACGTAAAGATTGCCAAGCTTGTCACACTTCATTCCGTCCATTCCAAAATCTTCGAACTTGTAGAAAAGCCTTTTGTTTGAGATATCCCCTTTGGCACTCACATCAAATACCCAGATATTTTTCTGAACACTTTCATTCACATACAACTTCTTATTATCGGGGCTAAGTTCAATGCCGTTGGTGGTTCCCATTTTGTCATCTAGTAATACAGATTTGCCAGGCCCATCAATGCGCCAGATTTTACCGGTGCTTTCTTTCCAGCTTGGATCGGATGCGAAGAGTTGACCTTTTTTATTGATGCATAGATCATTGGGTTGATTGAAAAGATCATTGTGCACATATACTGTAACAGCTTTTGTCTTTTTGTCCACCTTCAACACATTATGCCCTTTCCAGTCAGCCAGTAACATGTTACCTTTTTTATCAAACATGATCGCGTTGGCGATGCTTGGACTGGGTAGTGTTACATATAAATCAATTTCACCATTGGGATGCACGAGACCGATGGTTCCATCTTTTTGAAAGTTAACTACGTATAAGTTTCCCGCTTTATCAACATTAGGTCCTTCAATGTTTTCCGAAAAAGTGTTCTCAGCAGTAAGATCACGCGCTTCATAATATTGGGCCTGTGCAAAGGCTGCAATAGCTAAACATGAAATTAAAACGGGGAGGTTTTTTATCATATAGATCTTCCAACTTTATGCCCTTTGATAGCAAAATACATGATGAAGAGATAGCAGGGAACCATCATTAAGTAAGCATCCTTGGTATTGAATATTAACGAAAGCTGGCCATACAAAAGAGGAAGAATAGCTCCTCCGGCAATCGCCATGATCAAGAGGGCCGAACCAATTTTGGTAAACTTACCCAGCCCATCTACAGCGAGCGGAAAAATAGCAGGCCACATCAATGAGTTTGCCAGGCCAAGCATTGCGATAAAAGCTACTGATACAAAGCCATCGGTTACTACTGCTCCAATTGTAAATAATACACCGAGCCAGGTACAGATTTTTAATGCCGTTGATTGCGACATATATTTTGGTATCGCCACAATACCGACAATGTAACCAATGAGCATGAAGGCTAAAGTTGCCTGGGTAAAATAGCGGGCGGTTGATAATTCAATTCCTAGTGATTTACCATAACTTATAATGGTATCACCGGCTAATACCTCAACACCTACATATAAAAATATAGCAATCACACCTAACACAAGATGCGGGTACTGGAATACACTGGTTTTTCCAATATGTGCGGAATCAGATTCTGAACCCTCGCCACTATCATCAATATCCGGCAAGGTTGAGAATAAAATAGCAATAGCAACAACGACCAGCACACCAGCAATGATCATATAGGGCACCACCACGCGGCTGGCAAGTTCATCGAGGGTAGCATTTCTGGCTGCTGCATCCATCGTCTTTAAACTGGCTTCCAATGCATCGGCATCGTTCAGGGCAATATATCCAAAGATCAATCCGGCCAGAATTCCAGCTACCTTGTTACAAATTCCCATGATGCTGATACGCATTGCTGCACTTTCGATTGGGCCAATGATAGTGGCATATGGATTAGAGGCAGTTTGTAAAAGAGCCATACCAGTACCAATAATAAATAGGCCAACAAGAAATAAATCAAAATTACGCGCCTCTGCGGCAGGCGCAAAAAGAATAGCCCCAATCGCCATTATGAACAAACCCAATGACATACCTTTTTTATAGCCCGTCTTTCTTAACACATAAGATGCGGGTATGGCCATCACTGTATAAGCAATAAAGAAAGCGGTGGCAACGAGATAAGACTGAATATCAGTATGCAGTTCACAGGCAATCTTTAAATAAGGAATAAGGGTACCATTTATCCAGGTGATGAATCCAAAAATAAAAAACAGAATTCCAATGATGGTAATCGACATCAGGTAACTCGAGGGGCGGTTTTGGGTCATGGGTGAAAGGGTTTTAGGCATTCAGAAGTAAACTTCTATTTTTGCACAGGTTTAGTTTTAACGGTAATTACTCACTTTTAATTTATTCAAACAAGTTGAAAATGGATCAAAAACTTTCTTTGCTAGTAATGGCAGCCGGCATGGGTAGCCGGTATGGCGGCATCAAACAAATTGATGGCTTCGGCCCCAATGGTGAAACCATCATGGATTATTCACTCTTCGATGCCATCCGGTCGGGCTTTGATAAAATCGTATTTGTGGTACGGGAGGAAATAAAAGAAACCGTCAAGGAGATTTTCCTTCCCAAGCTACAGGGCAAAGCGGAGGTTCATTTTGTGGTTCAGTCTTTGGAAAAATTTGTGCCGGCCCAATACCTGCCCATTGATCGAAAAAAACCATGGGGCACCACCCACGCTATGCTTTGCGGCAAAGAAGTGATAGACGGTCCTTTTGCAGTAATCAATGCCGATGATTTTTATGGCAAAGAGGCATTTGAATCGCTGGCAAGTTTTTTTGCTAAGGCACCTGAGCACCATCATGCCATGGTGGGTTATACATTGAAAAATGTGTTGTCTGAGTATGGAAGTGTTTCGCGAGGAGTTGCTGAGCGTGATGCCGAGGACTATCTCAAAAGCATGAAAGAACATACCGTGATTGTGCGCGAAGGCGATAAAATCATTTCCAAAAATGAAGGCAATATGGAATTGGATGCCGATGTACCAGTATCCATGAATTGTTGGGGCTTTCAGGCAGAAGCGTTTGATCTTACTGAAAAAATGTTTGTAGAGTTTGTTGAGAAAAATTATCAAAACCCTTCATCAGAATTTTATATCGCCTTGATGGTAAGTGAACTCATCAACCAGGGACTTGGTAAAGTACATGTTCTTTCCGGAGGCAAGACCTGGTTTGGCGTGACCTATAAAGAGGATAAAGAAGAAGTCTGCCAAAAGATTAAAGACCTGGTGAATCAGGGTGTGTACCCTTCCAAGCTCTGGTGATAGTTTAGATCGAAAATCTCTCAATCAATTTTATCAACCGCTTTCTGGAATTCATTGAGGCAGTTGACAATTATCAAACAAGACACAATTTTAAATTTAATAATTCAGGACAATGATTAGAAAATATTTGGTGCTCTATTTCATACTGGCAGGGGTTCACGCATTTTCTCAGCAGGATCCTATTGCGGTTAAATATGCAGCGACCATCACCACAGCAGATTTGAAAGACAACTTAACCATCATTGCATCCGATGCGATGGAGGGCCGTGAGACTGGAAAACGAGGGCAGAAAATGGCAGCGGCTTTTATCGCTTCTTACTTTGAAGAGCTGGGGTTAGCTGCTCCGGTGAACGGAGGCTTTTATCAACCTGTGCCACTCTACACGACTGGTGCGCCCTTGGTTACATTAAAGTCCGGCTCAGTAGAATTCACCAGAGAGGAGTATATGTATGCTGGCTCTTTGGAAACCAGTGGATTGATTGACCTGCCTATAGTATTTACAGGTGGAGGCACTGAAGAAGAAATTAAAGGAATTGATTTAAATGGTAAGGCGGTAATGTTTTTATCAGACCCCAGCATGGCGGTAGCGAATAATTCCTTGCTTCGTGCTCTACGCGATAAAGGTGCTGCAATGATTTTTTCAGTGATTGAAAAAGAAGATGATTTTAAGAGAACCACTAGTATGACCAGAAGTTTTACGGGTGGAAGACTTTCTCTTGGCAAGCAGGCAACTCAAGCCAGTAACACAGGTCTGTTTTATCTTTCTGCTCAAGCTGCCGGAAAAATCTTCAATACTCCATTCGATAAGTTGAAGAAAGTATCGGCTGATAAGAAACTGGATAAAATAAAACCGTCAATAGTTACCTATTCAGTTGAGCAAGTCTATGGAGAAGTAAAATCTGAAAATGTATTGGGTTTCATGGAAGGCTCTGATAAGAAAGATGAAGTGTTAGTGATCACCTCTCATTATGACCATATTGGTATATCACCACGCGCAGAGGGCGACAAGATTAATAATGGTGCCGATGATGATGGGTCAGGTACCGTGGCTGTGCTGGCAATGGCGAAGGCTTTTGTACAGGCTAAAAAAGATGGCAAGGGTCCGCGCAGAAGTATTTTATTTATGACTGTTACCGGTGAAGAGAAAGGATTATTGGGATCTCGTTATTATACCGATACTAGTCCAGTATTTCCTTTAAGTAGTACAGTGGCAAATTTGAATATCGATATGATTGGACGAAGAGATCCGCAACATAAAAGTAGTGCGCCTTATGTATATGTAATCGGTTCAGATAAGCTTTCTTCCGAACTGCACACATTGAGTGAGACGACTAATAAGACCTACACTAATCTTGTTTTTGATTATACCTATAATGATGAGAAACATCCGGAGCGCATTTACTACCGCTCTGATCACTGGAACTTTGCGAAGAATAATATACCGATCATATTTTATTTCGATGGTGTTCATGAAGATTATCATAAACCCAGTGACGAGGTAGATAAAATTGAATTTGAGTTATTGTCTCTTCGTGCGAAAACAGTTTTTCATGCTGCCTGGGAAATTGCTAATCGTGATAGCCGCTTAGCCGTAGATAAAAAGTGATTCCTTTGCTATGAAGCAGCCAAAGGTTAATAGCACTAAAATTGAAAAGGCTCCGATGGGAGCCTTTTTTTATCTTTACTTCTTGTGCTCGGTTCTATTAAAAAGAAACATGCACATGTCGCTCCGCATGATAGCTTGAGCGCACCAGCGGACCAGATTCTACGTATTTCAATCCGCGCTTCAATCCTTCTTCTTTATACATGGCAAATACATCGGGGTGTATAAACTCAGCAACTTCCAAATGCATTTTGGTGGGTTGCAGATATTGACCGAGTGTGAGAATCATTAACCCATTATCAACCAAGTCATCCATAGCGTTAAAAACTTCTTCTTTGGTTTCACCAATGCCTAACATAATTCCAGACTTTGTTCTCTTACCTGCTTCCCGCGTTCTCTTGATTTGCTCAAGACTACGTTCATATTTGGCTTGTGGCCTTACCATCCTATACAATCTTCCTACGGTTTCCATGTTATGAGAAACTACTTCTTGCCCACCCTCAATCATGTGATACAAGGCATCCCAATTTCCTTTTGTGTCGGGTATTAATGTTTCAATAGTTGTGTGTGGGCTTGCTACTTTGGTTTGCACTACAGTCTGGTACCAGATTTCAGCACCACGATCTTTTAATTCATCGCGGTTTACTGAAGTGATGACTGCGTGTTTTACTCCCATGAGTTTGATTGCTTCTGCTACGCGGGCAGGTTCGTCTGTATCATACTCAGCCGGCCGTCCTGTAGCTACAGCACAAAATGTGCAACTGCGTGTGCAAACATTTCCTAAGATCATGAAGGTTGCCGTACCTTCACCCCAGCATTCGCCCATGTTAGGGCAATTGCCACTTTCGCAAATGGTGTGAAGTTTATGTTCGTCAACCAATTTGCGCACCTTCGCATACTCAGGCCCAATGGGCAACTTTACACGAAGCCAATCTGGTTTACGTCTTTTTGTTTCTTCTTTTGATATAACAGGTAACTCAATCATTCTTTAGTAGTTAGTACTTTAGCCCCGAGTCCATTTTTATTCGACTCATTACTCAAGACTATAAACTATTTACTTGCCAATAAGTTCCTTGTATTGGTCGGCAGAAAGAAGGTCACTTACTTCGCCAGCGTTGCTGATGGAAACCTTAACCATCCAGCCTTCACCGTAAGGATCATTGTTTACTTTTTGAGGAGTGCTCTCTAATGATTTATTGAACTCAGTTACTTTTCCGCTCACGGGCATGTATAGATCTGAAACAGTCTTAACGGCTTCTACGGTACCAAATACTTCGTGTTGTTTCACGTCCTGGCCAACAGAAGAAATATCGACATACACAATGTCACCTAATTCATTTTGAGCGAAATCGGTGATACCAATGGTGACAAAGTCGCCTTCAATTTTGATCCATTCGTGGTCTTTGGTGTACTTAAGGTCTTGAGGGATATTCATATCATGGAATAATTTAAGGCTCAAAAATAGTGAAACCCTTGTTCTATTGGGCCAAATTAAATATGATTTTTATCCCCCCTCGTGTGGTGGATCTGCGGAATGAATTGGTTACCAGTGGCTCATTTACGGTTCGTTCCAGATATCCCTGAATTCTTAATTTTTGATTGATGAGATAACTCACGTTGGGGCGAAGCTGAAAGTTAACATTACCATTTGTGATGGTGTTCACCTCATCAATTTTTCGCTGGATAGTTCGGTTATTGGCGATGCTCATATTCAGCTGAAAGGTAACGTCATTCTTTAATGTAATAACCCTACCATTGTCTTTGAAAGGTAGTTTCATATTCACTTTGGTATAGCCCACATCAATAGACCAATCTTTACTATTCAATTCAGTGATTTGCGAGTTTGAAATATTGAGCGCCAGGTCACGTTTTGTTTTGTATTCAAAACGAACATTGAGTTTGCTTTTGGTGCGGAAGTTCACACCAACCAAGGGCGCAAATTGTTCGCTGATCATCACCTGACTGATTACATACACTGGAATCAATTCACCTTTTGAGTTTGTCTCTGATGCAAACTGACCATTGTTATAGTCTTCTATGGGCGTGCTGATTCCCACATCGGTATACTCCATTGAATTGGTGTAATTCACTACCGAGAAGGTAGAACTATAAGCATGGTTCAGTGTAATGGATTGGAAAACATCTTTAAGTCCCTCCAGTTTGTTTAATCCAGAGTAATCAATTCGCCAGTTAGGAAACGGAATAGCTGGGAACGGAGAGAGGTTAACCGTTTCAGCAGATTTCCCTGTGTAAGCTGCAATGAATGCGGGTATCAACACATCCTGTGAGCGTGTCTCATAAGAATTACCTGTGATGGAAGTAAATCGCTGTTGCAGCGCACCTATATTTTCTGAGAATTGATTGAAGACAGTGGAGTTAACACTTCCATTATTTTTAAATGCGGTGTTGATGGAGAGAATTGAAATTTTATAGGAACCCATTCTGCTCGGGCTAAGTGATTCATAGGCACTACCTGTAGAATCTATCCGGAAGATCTCCTGAAAGGAGGTAGTTGAATTCTTTTTTACGTCAAGTTGAATTTTGAAAGAAGCCGATGGTTCTATGCTCGCGCGCATGCTCATGTCTTTCGTTTGCACCTGACTAAATGGAGTGGTTAGCTTATCACTTTTTGAAAGCCAACCATTGGCTGCCGCTTTTTTCTGAAAGTCAGATTCCTGCTGACCAAGTACAAATCCCCAGCCAGGGGCATTCCAACCTTTGTCCATTCCAAAAAGATATGGAGTAGGCGTAAAGCCAGGAAGAATAGTACCCTGCGAAAGCGTATAGGTGCCGGTAATATTTCGAATCGACATAATGAGTCGCAACAATGATTTAACTACTTTTAATTCTGGTGGCCGCTTCACCGTGTCAGGTTGCGTGGGCTTTTGTTGTGTAGACATAGAGCTTGTTCGTGCTGGCGTATTGATTTTTTTCAGGAAGCCGATTTTGTTATACAGCTTTACCATATCAATTTTTCCGTTCAAGCCTTGCTCTTGTGCGTTTTGAATAATGTTGCCCAGTCGAAGGCTGTCGACTTTTTCCAATGGACCGGCCCTCCAGTTATAACTTACATTGTAACGATATTCTGCTCCCAACCAATCAACCAAAGGAATTTTATCGAAGGGAAGTGTATAATTGGCAGTGATGTTTTGATTAAAATTTTTCATGCGGCCAAAATTCTTCAGATTCTCAATCACGATTTTGACTGAGTCTTCATGATCAAGATCACCATCAGGTTCGTCAATAATGGCATTGGCTTGTGCGCTGTAATCCAATGTAAGAGCCTTGCTTAAGCTCCACCTCACGTTATACGATCGGTTGAATACAAAGAATTTTTGAAAGTTAGGTATTGAGCTTGCCGCATCTGTATTGGCGTTGCGGTAAATCATTTTACTGAAGGAGCGATCTAAATCACCGCGAATAGAAATATTGGATGGCAGTGGATTGAAATTGAAATCCTTAATTAATTTCCAGGCTGGCGAAGACAATGCTTTTGAATCTTTGAAAGGTTCAAAGCCTTTGAACTTGGGTGAATATTGCCAGGCTACTGCACCTTTGTAATTTCGTCTGGTGTTTTCCTGCAAGTTGAAATTAGTTTGTGTTGCCTCGCTATATGCGTAGGTGAATGAAAAATTCTCGATGTCATAGATATGCGAGCGGGCATCCTTATTTAATTTCACTTTTCGTACGTTGGAGAAATTTAAACTTCGCCTGACGGATTGATCTTGGATAATTTTAAGATACGCCTCTCGCTCCGCATCTGTATTGAACGATTTTAATGCAGCCTGCAGTCGTAAGTCCGGATTGGCCGGATCATAGTTAGGATTGATCGTAGTATTCTCATAGCTGATGAACATAGGAATCTTCAACCCGGTCCATTGCGGTAGTAACTTATCAACATTGATGTTGGCCGAGATATCATACGAAGTGGTTTCACCACGAGCACGCTCAGAAATTTTTGATTGAGCGCCACCATATCCAAAACTGATATGTCGTAATGATCCGGTAACAGTACCTAAATCGGCAAGCTTGGTATTCAATACGACATTCGTTGCCCAGCCTGCGGTGCGATCAAAATCGGTAAGGCGCAATTCATTGGCCCAAAGACAAACATCAAATGCTTTGGCATCATCGCTTCGGGGGTTGCGCACACCAATCATCATCATGCGCACTTGACTAAGATCAGGTCTTCCTAATATTCTTATTCCATGTTTATCAACCATACTTGGTCCTTCTTGTGGATACAAAATCCCTAAATTATAACCTTCCCGATCGCGTTGTGCTTTCAAGGCATATAGCTCATTCAAGTCTAAATCAATTTGATTTTGGTCTGGCCAGATAATCGAAATATCACGACCGTTATCTCCGGGTGGGGTGATTTTCAGCGGCAATTCAATCTCATAATAGTTTTCATCAAAGTCTGTTCCCAGGCGAACAAATGCTGTGAGTTGATTGTCCTGTAAGTTGTTTTGGAGATTGGTAGCGTGGGCACTCAAAAACATTTTAAGTCGACCATAATTAAAAAAGTCCATCGATACGTTTTTGAAGATAGAACGTGCGTCTCCATCGGGCAATTCATTTACACAAAGTTGAACAGATTGTTCATTTAGCCTTCGTTGCGTTACGGAAGTATTATCACGATCGCGTCTTAGGGGTTCTACATAGGCAGGTTTTACGTCATTACCTTTTCCATTTTCTTCTACGTTCACAACCGACACAGCAAAGTTATCCAGGTTGGGTTCAATAGGTTCGCCAAATCGTGACTCTTGCAGGTTGCCGGTGTAGCGCCTCCAACGATTGCCCACAGCACGGAATTTTGACATGCGCAGAACAACGGGTTGTGTAAACCCGGTTAAGTACATGCGTGCATAGCGAATTGATTTAAATCCTTCCAGGTTTCCTACTTTTTCATCAAAGCCCCTTACGGGAATACGGAAAAGATACCAGGTCACCTCGTCACCATTTACGGTGTTTGTAACTTTATCTACAATGAATCTATTTCCTACCTGAAGTGTATTTGGCTTCAAATCGATGTTGTAGGTGTAGTATTCTTCTAAATCACTTAGCGTATTATCTTGATTTAGATCTTCATTTTCAGGAATGGTTGTGCCTGATTGCGCAAAATCTTCGTTACCGGATGATACCGGAGTGTTATTTTCATGATTGTTATAGTTTTTATACCGCTCAAGAATCTTGGCATCTTCTTGATCAAACTCTGCACTTAAAAAGTATTTAAAATCATCCGCAGAAGGATCTTGCAATGCAATTGTTTGTGCCGAAGGATCAGTAATCTTATTTAAGAAATCGTTCCTGAACTTATCTGCTTCCTTAGTGCTTCCAACGCCATCCAGACCTACATCCTGATTAGGCCTCGAAGTGGCATTATTATCAAACGCGTTATTGAGGTATTGCTGATTTGTGACATAACCCCAATTGTTTTCTGTTATGTTTGCTGGTGAGAGGTCTCCATCGGTGGGCAAGCCATTTTCAAAGGCGTGCTTGCCATCGCGCATCAGGTCTTCTGACAAACTGCCTAAATGAAATACTACCTTACCGCCAGTGGTGTTTGGTTGTGAAGTTTTTCCATCATTGATTTCACCATTTTTAGAATTTATGAATGGATCCATCAACCAGAACTCCAGATACTCCACATTGGCTTTGTCAAAATCAACTTCGGTGCGGATAGCCGTTGTGATGCCACCCCAGTTACTGGCAGGATCTCTTAATGTTCCATCGGAATTAAGGTCAAAGTTATAATTGTAAGGACCGCGCTCAGCGGGATAATAAGCCAAATCAAAAATCTGTTCGTAAAAATTTCCTATATAAGGGTCGAAGTATGGGAAGATTTCCTTTGGTGGCACTGGCCTCACATAGTGATTCTCTAAATCTTTTTCAGTGATATTGTCCGGTTTATATTTAGTACCACTACCCGTGCGATAAAAAAGATTATCAATAGTGTACCAGGCCAACTTGGCTCTTTTATAACCTGCCCGGGTGTCATTAGGTGATCCAAGGCTTTGATCAAATCGGTTATCGCTTGTCTTGGGAGTTGTTGAAAGTTTCCATGAAGCTGGAGAAAGCAGGCTGTAAGGAGTAGCGGTATTTTCAAAGTCATCGATAAATGAAGTGCCATCACCATCAACAATATTTGAAGTGCCGGGAAGAAGCTGGGCGAATTCTGCATTGAGTGTTACCGTAGATTGTTCTTTGGTTTGCAAGAACGGAAGCGCATCAACTGCCTTGGTAAGCAAACGTGAATTTTTTCTCAAGTTCAGATCCAATCCATACTGCAGGTTTCGGGCAGGTTCCGTTCCTATAAGGTTACGGCTGATGAGAGGACGCTCGTTGTAATAAAGAAGCGTTGAACCAATGTTAATATCATCACTGAGTTTGTAATCCAGTCTGGTTCCAAGCAACGATCGCGTTTGGAAAGCGAATGGATCTTGCTGCTCGTACGTAATATCGATGTCCTTACCCGAACTGAGGATACCTTCATTTAAAATAGTGACCTTACCAAAAGTATAATCTACCGTGTAGTCTGTTCCTTCACGCAAAGGAGAACCACCCGCATATACTTTCACCGAGCCTTGCGAAATATTAAATCCTTGTATAATGATATCTTTTCCTGAGCCGGCTTTAAAAGAACCAGTCAGATAGAATTTATTTTTTGTTGCAAATAATTCAGCTTCAGCTTTGGTCGTGCGATAGAGTGTGTCATACACATATTTGTTTATCAACTGATCGCGAACGGTTGGATTTGTTTCTTTAGCAAAAAGGTTTCGCAAGGCTTTGTTGAATGGCTCCAGATAGGGAAAGATAATTAATCCGGTTTCGGTGTTCACCGTAATTTTTTCTACAAAGTCAAAGTTGCCATCGGGTTGCGGATCGTTGTATGGATTGAGTCGATCCAAACCTAACACTTGTATCAACTGCTGTGTGCGGGCGTATTCTCCTTCCTGCAATTGCGGATTATCAATACCGGTGCGGTCATCACGATAAATTACGCGAAGCTGAAATCCTTCACGGGTGAGTTGACTCACGTTCAGGTTGTAGATGTTTTTCATCATCAGATTCCACGTAGGGTAAATTTTTCCTTTCGAATCTTTGATGCTGATCTTGCGTGGCCTGAGCAATTTTAAATAGACAACTTCATCTTCAGGCTTATTGGCATATTCTTCGGTTAATTCTCCTACTTTATAAACTCTCCCGTTGTAGGTGTATTCAAAAGCAATGGCAAGGGCTTCATCATTTTGCAACTTGCGTTGAAGGGTGAGGTAGCCAAGTTCTTTGTTAAATGTGAATTCAGTAGGCGAAAGTTTTCTGGCACTGGTAATTTTTTCAAAGTCGGTACCATTCACAAGTCCTAGTCCTTCCAGTGCTTGATTGATTCCGTCTGAGTTAGCGGAGATGGTAGTTAATTTATCAGGCAGGTTATTGGCAGTGTTTGAAGTTGGCGAACGGGGTGCAACATTAGAAGTAAAAAGATCTTTGCGGTAAATCTTATCGGACTCACCCATATCCATAAAGCCGACTACGTTGCGCAGCGTTTGTGTGTCATTCTGGCGATTGAGCAGATACACTTCTACCCGAGTAACGTTTATTCCCGAAGTAATTTGAGGAAGCGTGCCTAACCATGTTTCAAAATTATCGCGGAAGAATTGACCTAAGAAGAAGTGGCGGTTCTCATCATAGTTTGACCCTACAATTTCAAAGGGTCTGCCTTGTGCTGCTCCGTTAGTACTACCTGCCACTTTAATGGATGATTGCTTGCCTCGTTGTGTGGTGGCAATGGTCGTGACAAATAATTTTCCAAACTGCATCTGCGCCTTCACACCAAACAGATTTTGTGAGCCCGTGATTAAACTGTTGTTTAATGGCAAACTCACATTACCGATTTCTAATTTTTTGAGAATGTCTTCCTTGAAGCCGGTGTATTCCACCTTCATGTTGTTTTGAAAGTCGAATGAGTTGTTGTTATCGAAGTTGGTGGTGACGGATAATTTTTCTCCCACTTTGCCCACGACACTTAGGTTGATCTGCTGATCGAATTCAAAACCTCCGTTTCGTTGCTGGCGAATGGGGATGGCCGGGTTTTCAATTTTTTGGAATTGTGCGCCAAAGTCTAAATTCACAAAACCACGAGGAATCAACTCTACATAACTTCCACCAAAAATCCGGTCGAGTACCGGACTGATGTAGATTTTAGGGATTAGGTTTCTGCCACTTACAGCACTTTCGCCATCCAGTGCTTTGCTTCGGCTTTGCCAATAACTTCGTTTGATGATTCGATCCTGCTGTTGGTTAAATTCCTCAAACGACATGCTTGAGTTTGGTCGGTAATAAACTCCTCCGATCTTTTCAGAAATGGTATAGTTCCTTCCTGTATCAATGGCGATTTCAGCAGCAATGTTTTTAGGATCTTTAAGATATAAAGGTGAAAACGTTGTGTAGTTCGAAAAGGGATCGCCATAGCGATCGCGCAAACGGAAAGATGGCCTGTAAGGACTTTTGATTTTGGTAGTATCTATCTGGGTGCGCACGGTATCGCTCTGCTGGCCAAAGGCTGCAGGAGCGGACAAGCCTATGGTCAGGCAAAAAATCAGTCCGAGGATGAACTTAATCTTCCGGTTAGATCTACTCAATCGTGGTTCAGGCGTTTTTTAGTGCTTGCTTTACCAGCTCTTCTAAACTTATTGATGTACCCATCCTTTTTAGAATGGTATCTATGCTCCTCTCCGCTGCCGGTTTGGCGATGCCAAGCGTCACCAAGGCAGTTAACGCCTCGCGTCTCACGGTATTGTGTACCATTCCGATTTTCCCAGGCTCTTCGTCCCCCAAGTCTTTCTTCAGTTTATCCTTCAATTCAAGAATGATCCGTTGGGCAGTCTTTCCGCCAATTCCTTTCACTGCCTGAAGGGCTGAGGCATCTTCGCGCACAATGGCAGATCTCAAATCGGCAGGTGGCAAATAGGAAAGCACCACCAATGCCGTATTAGGGCCAACCCCATTCACGGAAATCAGCTGGAGAAACATTTGTTTTTCAGCTTCGCTTACAAAACCATACAGGATATGAGCATCTTCACGCACGTGCAGGTACGTGTATATTTTCAGATCCTCGCGGTCTTTGATTTCCGAAAAGGTGTGAAGTGAGATGCTCACCTGGTAGCCCACTCCGTTCACTTCAATCTGAACTAATGTTGGCTCCTTATGGACGAGCTTTCCTTTTAAATAGGCGATCATGAAAGCTTAAAAAATTAAATGCAGTTTACGAGGATTTGGGTTTGGAAACAAGGGTTTTGAAGACTGAATGGAACCACTAAAAGATTCGAATTTGAGAGCTACTGAACTTAGTTTGTAGATGCTCGTTGGATTTTTTTTATAGATACTCTAATCCCGATTTATACGGTAAGCAAGGTATTGCTTCAAAAAAAATTATACAGATATGTGGGGACTGACATCATCAAAAAATCTTGCTATTGATTTAGACAACAACAACACGTTGCTAACCCAACCAATCGTCAATTAATTCGGGTTGAAGCTCTGGGCTACACAATATTGTTTTTCTCGAATTTTATTTAAATGATCACTTACAAGTGATCATTCTTCTCATGTAACTGGGCATCCACCACGGCAATGGCGGCCATGTTAATGATGTCGCGAATAGAACTACCTAGTTGAAGAATGTGCACCGGTTTTTTCATTCCTAACAAAATTGGTCCGATAGCTTCGGCTCCACCAATCTCCATTAACAACTTGTAAGCAATATTGGCTGATGCCAGATTCGGGAAGATCAATGTATTCGCACCTTTTTCTGCCAACGCACTAAATGGATAAATCTCTTTTTGAAGTTCGGTATCAAAAGCCACGTTGGCTTGAATTTCTCCATCCAAAATCAAATCAGGATATTTTGCTTTGGCCAACTTCACAGCATCGCGTGTCTTCGTTGGAATTTCTCCTTTACTTGATCCAAAGTTTGAGTATGAAAGCACTGCAACGCGTGGTTCCATATCAAAGAACTTAACTCCTCTTCCGGCCAGTCCGATAATCTCAACCAGTTCTTCTGTGTTAGGATCCTGGTTTACGGTGCAATCCGCAAAGAAGAAAGTTCCTTTCTTGTTCATGATGATATACATGCCGGCAACGCGATTCACGCCTTCGGCCATGCCAATAATTTGCAGTGATGGCAAAATGGTTTTGGGATAATCTTTAGTGAGACCAGAAATCAATGCATCGGCTTCACCGAATTCAACCATCATCGCGCCAAACGCATTGCGGTCGCGCATTACTCTTTCTGCATCTTTGAGCGTAATACCTTTGCGTTGTCTTTTTTGGTGATAGGCTTTCGCATATCGTGCCGTGAGTTCCTTTTCTTCCCGGGGATCTATGATTTTACAATCATGTAACTCAAGACTATGTTCGCTACAAAGTCTTTCTATTTCTTCGCGACTACCCAGTAAAATTGGACGAGCAATTCTTTCATCCTGCAATATCTGGGCAGCTTTCAAGATTTTTAAATGATCAGCCTCAGCAAATACAATGTATTTTGGTTTTTGCTTCGCAATATCAATAACGCGTGAAGTAAGTTTTTGATCAATACCAATGCGCTTGAGTAGTTGTTGATGATAGGCACCCCAATCGGTTATTGGATTTTTTGCTATACCGGAATCCATCGCAGCTTTTGCTACTGCCGGTGAAACCGTGGTGATCAATCGTGGATCTAACGGTTTTGGAATTAAATAATCTCTTCCAAATTCAATGCGATCAATATTGTATGCTTGAAAAACCACATCCGGTACAGGCTCTTTAGTCAATTCGGCCAATGCATGCACCGCAGCGAGTTTCATCGCTTCATTAATTTCGGTAGCGCGCACATCCAATGCGCCTCTGAAAATGTAAGGGAAACCTAATACGTTGTTGATCTGGTTAGGATGATCTGAGCGGCCTGTGCCCATGATTAAATCTGGCCTCGTTCTTTTTGCCAGATCATAAGCAATTTCAGGGTTGGGGTTGGCCAATGCAAATACTATGGGATCTTTTGCCATGGCAAGCACGTCTTCAGGTGTCAGACAATCAGCAATAGAAAGACCAACAAATACATCACAACCCTTAACGGCCTCTTGTAATGTTTTTATCTTTCGTGTGGTGGCAAATTGTTTTTTACTCTCATCCAGATTTTCGCGTTCCATGTTGATCACACCTTTGCTATCGCACATGATCAGGTTTTCTTTTTTCAGGCCCAGTGCGAAATAAAGTTTAGTACATGATACGGCCGCAGCACCAGCACCATTTACGACCAACACAATCTCTTCAATTTTCTTTCCTACAATTTCAAGAGCACTTAATAAAGCGGCACTCGAAATGATAGCGGTACCGTGCTGATCATCATGCATGATGGGGATGTTCATCATCTCACGCAGCTCCGTTTCAATTTTGAAACACTCGGGTGCTTTGATGTCCTCCAGATTTATGCCGCCAAATGTTGGCTCCAGTGATTTTACGATTTTGATAAAAGCATCAGGATCTTTTTCATTGATCTCGATATCGAAACTATCGATGCCCGCATATTTTTTAAACAGTACTGCTTTCCCTTCCATCACTGGCTTGGATGCTTCTGGACCAATGTCACCTAATCCTAATACGGCAGTGCCATTGGTGATCACGGCCACGAGGTTGCCTTTGGAAGTATATTTATAAACGTCTTCTATGTTTGCCGCAATTTCTTTGCATGGTTCAGCTACGCCAGGCGAGTAGGCTAATGCTAAATCATGTTGAGTGCTGAGCATTTTGGTCGGCACTACTTCAATCTTACCGGGTTGTCCTTGTGTGTGATAATTGAGGGCGTCCTGCTTGCGAATTTTGGTAGACATGTGAACAGTTTTAGATTCTTGTGGTGAAAGCAAGATACTACCTAAGTAATAAGATTACGAATTTTAAAAAGGAAATATCCTTTAAAAAAGAATGACTTTAGTTAGTTATTTAGCCTGGGCGGGAAGCTCCGAACTGATCTTAAACGTGTAAAGGATGGTCTCCAGTTCGCGCATGATTTCACGCTGATCTTTGCCAGGGCTGAAGGTGAATCCTTCAATGTAATAAATCATGCCTTTCGGTTGATCTACCAGTGTGTATGAAAGAAAAGGACCACCCATTACAAAATTATTAGTTCTCCAGAGGCCTCGCATTTCTACTGCAAACTTTTTATGAAATGAAATTTCTTTGGTGAGCACAGGTTTATGTTCAACGTTTGTTTCAGTCACCAAATACGTATCTGATCTTTCAGGATCTCCGTATAAATATTTCTGACAAATCTCATCACGCCAGTTGATCAAACTGTCTCGTTTAAATTGTTCCTGTGAAGTATATTTTTTTCTGGAAATAAAAATATCCTTATCATCTTTTGGATTGATTTGCCTCACCCAAAGAAATTCTTCATTGTTCATCACTAGTTGATAACCAAAAGGAACTTTCATTTCGCATTGAAAATCCTTTCTCAATATCCGTGATACATTTTTTAGTTGGTTTGATTTATAAAGTGAAGTAGTAAGTCGTTCCTGCTCTTTTAAGTCAAAGTATCCGATGAGTTTCTTTCCGTTTTTGCGAACGTGTTGTATGAGTTGTTTTTCGGTGTTGCTAAAAAGATAAAGTACTTCCTGTCCTTTTGAAAAAACGTTTTGATCATTTTGACTAAAAAAATCTGGGTTGGCCCGAATTTGATCCAATGATTCTTTAGTAAAAACTTTTTTCACTACACTGGCACCTGGAGATCGTTGGTCTAGTGTAACAGCAAATATTAAGTTTCTTCTTTGCTTCAGTACAAAATTTAATTTGCGCGGATCAATCCAGCGCATTTTGTAGATTGGTTCTGCTCTTGGCAAGCCCTCCATTTGGGCACTAAAAAGTGAGTCCAGTACTGTGCCAAGCGGACCTTTCCATTGAGTAGAGTCCATGATCAGGAAAATGTCACCAGTTAATCCTGATGCTTGTGGAATATTAGTGTTTTTTGAATCTGAGCAAGAGCTAAGTATAAGTACAGATAGGAAGAAGAGACTAAAAATGTATTTCATGAAGTAATTGTATATGATGTCTTTATAATTCACACTCCATGAAATGGTCACAAAAACTTTTCGTTAGCTGATGATTAATTTTTGACCAGGCTTAAGGCTATTACCTTTCAGGTTGTTCAGGCTTTTAATTTTCTCGACAGTAAGTCCAGGCATTCTTTTGGAGATATCCCACAGCGTGTCTCCAGGTTGAACAGTATATGTTTTGGTATCAGGCGATAGAAGTGTTGGTTGAGATGAAGGCTGTGTCTTAGCGGAGGCAACAGCAGCCGAAGGGATTAACCAAATTGCCAAACGCTGACCAGAGTGAATCCTGTCGGTGTGAAGGTTGTTCCATTTTTTGATATCTGTTACTCTTACCTTGTAGCGCATAGCTATTGATCCCAACACATCCCCGGATCTTACTTTGTAAGAAATCATTTCACGTCCTTCGGTACTGCCACCGGAGAATTTTTTGGCTAATGCTTCTGCCTCTTTCTTGCCAACACGCGAAACGGAATCTAGAATAGCTACTCTGTTGAGACTAAGTGTTTCTTTCGCATGAATAGGTATTTTCATAATGTGAACCTTGCCATTATCGGGTAAAACATTACGCTGCACCGATGGATTTAATTTCTGTAAATCTTCCAGACACGTGCCGGTAAGTGAAGCTAATGCTTCAAAGTGAATAAATTGTTTTACTGCAAGGGTATCGGATGGAGGTAACTCTTCACGAGCTGTTTCCAGTAGATTATGCTTTTCAGCATAATTCATAGCATAAATCATGGCAATAAACTGAGGTACATAGGCACGCGTTTCACGGGGTAGGTGTGGATATACTTCCCAAAAAGATTTTTTGTATCCTGATCTTCGTATTGCTTTGCGCACCGTGCCTGGGCCTGAATTATAAGCAGCCAATGCCAATTCCCAATCTCCAAAAATGGAGTACAACTGTGACAAGTAACGGCAGGCAGCATCGGTAGATTTTTCGGGATCCATACGTTCATCAATATACCAGTCGGAATGTAAACCCATGTATCTTCCTGTGCCAGACATAAACTGCCAAAGTCCAACGGCTCTTGCCCTTGAAACGGCACGAGGATTAAGCGCGGACTCAATGATGGAAAGATATTTTAATTCATCGGGCAAGTTATATTGAGCGAGACTTTTTTCAAACATAGGGAAGAACAAGTCTTGTTTGCGCTGCATGGTGCGTGTGTATTCACGGTTGCGAACTGTGAAATAGTTGATGAATCCATGCACCGTGTTATTGTAAGTAAGCGGGATGACTTGTTGAAGGCAACTCAATCGATCGGCCAATAATTCAGGTGTATCATCGGCCGGAATGTATTCAAGATCATTGGGAAGTACAATGAGTGTAATGGGAACGCTATCCAATGGAATTAAATCACCAGTGGGAGTTGGTAATTCCAATGTGTCTGTTTCAGTCTCTTCTTGGCCAAATAATACTGAGCTGGAAAAGACAAAAAATATAGCCAGAACAAAATACCTCTTCATATCACCTTCAAATTTTCAATTTATTCTGTGGTTTCTTTCTGAAACTCAATCTAAGTTCTGCATTATTTCCGAAAACTGAAACAGTTTTGATTCCTCAAAATCATCAGCCATGATTTGTATACCAATGGGTAATCCTTTTGAGTCCTTTCCACAAGGGATTGAGATACCAGGAACGCCCGCCACATTAGCCTGAACGGAATATAAATCCGCCAGGTACATCTCGATTGGATTATTGGTATGCTCACCCAGCTTAAATGCTGTTGTTGGTGTAGTGGGAAGGATTATAAAATCATGATTCGCAAAAATGGCCTTGATACTATCGCGTATTAATTTTCTTACTTTTTGAGCTTTAGTATAGTATGCATCGTAGTAGCTGGCACTCAACACAAAAGTGCCTAACATGATTCTTCGCTGCACTTCTTTTCCAAAACCTTCTGATCTTGTTTTCTTATACAAAGAAGTTAAATCATGAGTCGTTGTGGACCGATGACCATAGCGAACACCGTCATATCGCGATAAATTGGAACTTGCTTCTGCAGTTGCCAGAATGTAATAGGTTGGTAAAACATATTCATTCAATGGAAAGTCAATAGCGTCAACGGAATGTCCTGCAGATTTAAGTTGATCAATTTTTTTATAAATACTCTCCTTGATTTCCGGCTGCAGCGCTTCTGATTCAAGCGTGTCGCGCATGTAAGCAACGCGATATTTTTTATTTGACGCAGCGTTTAATTCACTGCTATAGGATGGAACGGGTTGTGTTGATACGGTGCTGTCATATTCATCTTTGCCAGCCATTGTTTCAAGAACAATGGCAGCATCGTGAATATTTTTAGAAAAAATACCAACGCAATCAAATGACGAACCGTATGCAATCAATCCGTGGCGGGAAATGCGTGAGTAGGTTGGTTTCAAACCGATCACTCCACAAAAAGCAGCGGGTTGACGAACGGATCCTCCTGTATCGGATCCAATAGAGATATCGCATAAGTCTGCCATTACAGCTACGGCTGAGCCACCGGATGATCCTCCTGCCACTCTTGTATTATCAAGGTCATTTAATACAGGTCCGAAAGCTGAATTTTCATTGGATGACCCCATGGCAAACTCATCACAATTCTGACGACCAATAATAATGGCATCTTCATCGAGCAATCGCTGAACTGCCGTAGCGGTATATTGACAAACATACCCGTTTAGTATTTTGCTGCTGGCCTGAACAGGATGATCTTTGTAGGAGAGCACATCCTTTAGCCCAACAACTAATCCGGCAAGCTTGCCAGCCGTTCCATTTTTGATTTTGGAATCAACTTGTAATGCTTTCCCCCTGGCTTCTTTCTCATAAACAGTCAAAAAAACATTGAGATATTTCTTTTTGTCGATGTTGGCCAAAAAGATATCTACCCTGTCAGAGCAGGAGATTGATCCGTTAAAAAGGTTGTGTTGTAGATCTTTTAAATTAGCGTACGTCTTCAACGCTTAATTTTCGTCAATCTTCGGAACTTCTTTGCCGGCATCATCCACCTCTTTCTTCACGTCTTTTACGGCATCTTTAAATTCTTTAATGCCTTTGCCAAGACCTTTGGCAAATTCAGGAATTTTCTTTGCTCCAAAGAAGATCAACACGAATAAACCGATGACCACCCACTCGCCCATTCCGGGCATCCCTATTAAAAGAATTGTACTCATAGTGATTAATTAGAGCGTAAAGATAACGAAATATGATAAATGACCGATTAATATGGAGCCGATTCAGGCCATTTTTAACCGTTTAACTAATTTTTAAGCCAGTCTTGCGGGTTTAAGGCATCGAAATTTTTACGAATCTGAAAGCGTAGCTCTGAAATACCTTCACCATTTGACAATACTTTTCCGAGTTCCTGATTGGTAGTTACTCGCTGGCCCTGCTTTACGGTAATGTCCTTTAAGCCAGTATAGACGGTGAAATAATCTCCGTGTTTAATAATAATTGTATTACCCATGCCAGGTGTAAATGCAACACGGCTTACTTCACCATTAAAAATAGAGCGCACTTCTTCTCCCTGTTTGGTTTGAATGTTCACACCATCATTTTGTATTTCAATTCCTTTTAGCACAGGGTGTTGTTGTCTTCCGTATCGTTGCGAAACAAAACCTGAAACAGGCCAGGGAAATTTATTTTTATTTTCTTCAAAAGAATTTGAAAGTGCTACGGTGGCATCCGAAACCTCCTTATTGTTTTTGCCATCTCTTTCACGCGCTTCGCGTGCGGCACGCTCCAACTCTTCTTTGATAATTTTAGCAATTAATTCATCCAGTTCAGCCACCGCTTTTTTGGTTGCCTCCAGATCTTTTTTTAGTTGCTTTTCTTGTTTCTCCAGCGACTTGACTATTGACCTTTGCTTTTCCTTCAAACTTGTGAGTTCCTTATCTTCATTCACCTCGTCAGCAAGCAGATTATTTTTTTCACTCCTTTTTAATTCTGTGATGTGAACCTGTTCGCGCAAAATCTGTTGCACTTTTCCGATTGCTTCGGCCTGGCTTTGTCTTGCTTTGCCATATTGCTCCATATACTTTAAACGCATGAGCAATTGATCAAATGATTTGGCTGAAAAAATAAATGTAAGTTTATCTACTTTGCCACTCGCCTTTTGTGCTGAAAAGATCATAGCGGCATACTCTTCCTTCAACTTGGCTACATCTCTCTCGAGTGACTGAATAATTTGATTATTCTCAGTAATGTCGTAATCCAGAAACGAGATTTCACTCTCTATCGATTTAATTAATGATTCCTGCTGTGCAATACGCTGATTGAGGGCAACTAATTCGCCTAAACTGTTTTTCTTTTCAGCTCCTGTTTCAGCCAGAATTTTTTCTGTTTCTTTTATTTTAGCAAGGTTCTGTTGCTTTTCCCTTTGCAGTTGGGTTTTGGATTTTTGCCCGTATGCTGTAAAGCAAAAGAAAGATAGGAGAAGAATGAAACAAAGAGATCTACCTGCGGTCATATCGCTGGGGAATCTTGAAAGGGAATTTCAATTCCTTGTCACCTACTTCGGCTTTATTGTACTCAATGGTAATGGTATTGTTGATGATGCCGGCAGCGGTCTTGTAAAACACATTAACCACTCCGTTATAAGCGAAATTCTTATCGCCCAAAGGTTGAAAATTAGAGTATTCTACTTTCAACATATTGTTTGTGCTTGCTTCAACGAGTTCAACGTATTCAATTTTCTTCAGGATCGGGTTTATAAGATTTTTGATGGTAACCGACCCTTCTTTTTGAACCATCATATCGCGGTCGCCTTCCTGACCGATTTCGCTTTCAGCACTATTACTTTTGATGGGATTACCCAGCATAGCGGCCTCGATTACAGAATAGTCAATTTTAAAATTGAATCGCTTTGAAAGTTCCTCATAGTCAAATACATAATACTCTTTATCTACTGTGCTCACAATCGTAATAGAGTCTTTATTGATAAGCGCTTTACCGCCCTGCACTCCAATTACCGAGAAGGTCATCCAAATCACACTGTCTTTTCTAATGCGAATGGCTGCTTTAACTTCCCGTTCTTTTTTTTCGTCTTTGAATACCAGTCGAGCTTTTCCATGTAAATAACCAAAATCAATCTGCTCGATATCCAGTGTTTTAGGTGGCGGTGGAAGTGTTGGCACCGTCTTTTTACTACAAGATTGAAATGCCAGTAATGCCACCGTTACGAAAACAAAGGGAAGTATTTTTTGCATGTGCACAACCACAGATTAGAAGCCTTGAGGGTTTATGAATATCATCAATTCAGTTTTCGGTTATTGATTTTTTTATCAAGCGCAATATTATCTCCACCCGTTTGCTTGGCCTTTTGCCATTGTTTAACAGCCAGGTCAATATCCCCTAACTGGAAAAGAATATCTCCATAGTGTTCTAAATGTGTGGCCGACACCGGGCCCCCTTCCACTACTTTTTCAATTACCTTCCGTGCTTCTTTATATTTTTCCTGAGCGAATAAAACCCATGCTCGCGTATCAAGGTAAGATTGGTTTTCTGGAAATAGCTTAACCAGTTGAGCAGACATCTTGTCGGCCTTATCAAGATTTTTTTTTCGCAAAGCAAGGTAGTAGCTGTAGTTATTAAGCACAATATCATTGTTGGGATTATAAGCCAGGGCCTCTTCGTAGGCCACATCTGATTTGGCATACTCTTTTGACCCCTCATAGGCATCACCAAGCATGGAATTAAGTTCGCTTACAAAAGCAGGGTTGCTTGAAGAAAGTTTTTTTGCCTGTTCGAGTGCATCGGTTCCCTCACGATATTTTTTCTTGCGAAGGTGAGCGTAGCCATTGAAATAGTAGGCCATAGCCTGGTTAGGGAATAATTCAAGAGCTTCCTCGGAATGCTTTATCAAGCTGTCGAGCTGATTGCCTTCGCTTTCGAGATACATCAGATTTTGCCAGGCATCAAAACTGACTGAACCATCTTTAACAGCTTTTGAATATTGTTGCAGCGCCTCTTTATCTTTTTCAAGGGTCATGTATAAGTCTCCGCCAATCAGGTGCACATTTGGGTCTGCTGGATAATTTGCTTCCAGTTTTTTGAAAAGATCAAGCGAAAATGATTCTAATTCCTTGTCAGAAATTTTCTTGCTTTTGTTGTTGGATAGGGTGGTTGCATACACACCCATCATCATCACTTTGCTACTTGCATCAACGGATGGATCATCAAATACCTGCTGTACATATTCTCTGGATTTTTGTTCCTGTCCGCTTTCACGATAAAATCCAGCCAACATCATCTTCGAACTTCCCACATCAGAATGATCCTTGATAAAATCCTCTACATATCCGATGGCTTTCGGAGTTTGTCCATAACGAGAAAGAGTTTCTGCGAATCCTAGAAGGTAACGCTCCTCATCAGGAAATGCCTGGATAAGTTTTTCACCTTCTGCAATGGCTTTGCCTACATTATCGCGATCTAAATAAATACGCTGCTTTTGAAGCGATGACACTTCATCAACGCCCATAATGCTTTCTGCCCGGTCATAAACTTTAAGCGCCTCATCTTCTTTTTTATTATAGAGATATAGGGCTGCGAGTTCATATAAATAACCTTCGGTGCCCTTTACCTCTTCAAGCATGGTTTCAAGTGCGTTGGTGGCTTTACTAAATTCACCAAGACCAGCGTAAATGTTGGAAGCCAGCAAGTAAAAATATTTATTCTTCTTTTCGTATTTGAGGGCGGTTTCTATGCTTTGAGATGCTTTTATCAAGTCCTCTTCTTTTGTACCCTTGGCAAGTATTTCAGCAATTTTGTAATGAACAGTGCCGTTTGTTGGGTTTAATTCGGCTACACGCTGAAAGTATACCAGCGCTTTTGCGTAATCTTCAAGAATAAAATATTTCTGAGCTTCTGTAAAGAAAAATTCTGCCTCACGCAGTCGCGCTTCCGAAGATCGTTGCTCGGGCTGTGGTGCCTTTCTTTTCTGTGCAAACACCGGTTTATTTGTCAGCAGAGTGAAAAGTGCAAGAAAGAATATGAATGAAACTCTTTTTATCAACGTCTTAGGATCAAATCGTACTGAAATCCCCAAGATCTAAGGCTAAGGAATTTCCCTCAAAATTAACGAAATTTCCTAACAGGCTATTGTCTAAAATTGCTTTCCTGACCTGGCTGTGCTTTTGAATAATCGAGTTCGTTATCCTGGAATCAATTATAGTTGTTCCTTCACTGATGGACACATAGGGTCCCACTATTGAGTTTTCGATCACTACATTTTCTCCAAGATATACAGGGGGGATCAAAATACTATTTACAATCTTCGCCTTCTCTGACACCAACTTTTGTTCTTTGATGAATTCAAGATATCGCTGGTTGGTTTGCACCATACTGTCTTTGTTGCCGCAGTCGAGCCATTCTTCCACCTGGCCAGGCACAAAAATGGAACCTTTCTTTTTCATGTGTTCCAATGCCGTAGTAAACTGAAACTCACCTTTCTCCTTAATGTTATTGTCTATAAGATACTGCATTTCATCCCTTAACTTTTCTCCATTCTTGAAGAAGTAGATGCCGATGATGGCAAGGTCAGAAACGAACGTGGAAGGTTTTTCGACTAGCTCGGTGATTTCTCCTTTCTCATTGAGTTTCACCACACCAAATTGGGATGGATTAGCAACTTTTTGTACCCAGATGGTGCCATCAAGAGTTGTATCGAGTTTGAAATCAGCCTTAAAGAGTGTATCTGCAAAGGCTACGATAACCTTGCCGCTAAATAATTCTTTAGCAAAAAGAAGAGCATGTGAAATTCCAAGGGCTTGATCCTGATAATAAATCCTTCCTTCGGCTCCTACCGCTTTAGCGACAGATTTCAAATCTTCCTCAACCTGTTTGCCAAAAGAGGGATGAACGATAAATCCTATATAGTTAATTTTTTCGGGGCACACCTGGGCAATGTCTTCCACCAAACGGTGCACAATAGGCTTGCCGGCAATCGGTAGTAACGGTTTTGCTGTAGTAAGTGTATGTGGTCGCAGGCGTTTGCCTAAGCCAGCCATGGGGATAATAATGTTCATGCAGATAGATTTTATTGAAGTAAAGCTAATAAATTCTTCAAGCGACCGGCTGGGTAAGACTCTTTCTTTCGATGAGGAAAATCACTCCACAAAAAATGATAACCACAAGCAGATCAAACCCCAGATTGACCCATAGGTTGTCAATGCTGATGTTTGTTGCTGCAAGCATTATGCAATAGGTAACGATGATGTAACCAAGGTCTTTTATAATGGTGTAAGGTATTGGGAAGAATCGTTGACCTATGATATAACAGACTACGGCCATCGTGAAATAGCATAGAAAAGCGGCTATACTGCTTCCCATGTATCCGGCCACAGGGATTAAAATAAAATTGCCGGCCACGGTAATAAATACTCCAATCAATGTGATGATGGTGCCATAGTGGGTTTTGTTTGTGAGTTTAAACCAGACACTCATGTTGTAGTAAACTCCTAAGAACAGGTAGGCCAACAGTAAAACGGGTACAATGCCAAGTCCAACCCAATACTCTTCGCCAATAAAAAATAATTTAATAAAATCCATATTGATGCTGATGCCAAGTAACACCACGCAGCACACGATCACAAAATAATGATTGACTTTGGCAAAAAGAGCCGTTGAGTTTTTATCAGCAGCGTTGGAAAAAAAGAAGGGCTCGGCCGCATAGCGAAATGCCTGAATCCCCAAATTCATAAACACGGCAAATTTATAACAAGCCCCAAAAATTCCTCCGGCTTCTTCGCGTGTTGTGCCTGCATAAAAATTTTCTGGAAGCCACCAATCCAGCATACTTCTCGAGAACATCTCGTTGATCATGCCGGCTACACCTGTAATCATGACTGGATAGGCATAGTGCAACATTTGTGGTGAGATATCTTTATCCCAGGCTGGCCGCCAGATGATAATTGTTTTGAAAAAGAAGATGATGAAGAATGAATTAGCAATAAGATTGGCCAAGAAAACATAACCAATGCCAATGAAGGGATCAAAACTTATTTTCAGGAAATAGTAGTTCAAACCAATGAGCACAGTCACATTAAATATTTTCGTTACAGCAAACACCAAAGCCTTTTTTTCGAGACGAAGTCGTGCAAATGGAATGGCAACCAGAGCATCAACAAACATGGTAAGGGTTAACCAAATGATAAACTCCGGATGTGCTGCAATATTTAATGCGTTGGCTATTGGCGAGGAGAATGAAATAAAAATTACGGATAATGCCAGGCTAATGAAAACGACCGTTGTCTGGCTCAGATTAAAAATTCGTTGTTTGTCAGCTTCGGGTTTTGTGGCAAATCGAAAAAAAGCCGTCTCCATGCCAAACATATACACGATGTTGATCACACCTACAAAGGCATAGAGTTTAGTAATCTGGCCATACTCAGCCTTGCCAAACATGTTAATGGTGTGGAGCGGAACGAGTAAGAAATTGAGCACCCGGGGTAAGATGCTGCCCAATCCGTAAAGGGCTGTTTCGCCTGCCAGACGTTTGAGTTTACTCACCTGCTGCTTTAATTGTTAATTTATTTAAGATCAGGAAACAAAGGTGCAACATAAGAAGCTTTCTATAAAGCCCTCAAAAATCAAGATTCAATAAGAGGTTTCTGATAAACCTGAAAGGACATTAAGTCCTAAAAATTAGTTACTTTCGCGGCTAAATTTGAATGAACACTATTATAAAAACCTGATTGAGTCAAAGATTATATGAAAAAAAGACTTCTTGTTCTTGTTGTTATACTTGTTGGTGGTGGGTTTTTATCAAAATCATTTGCTCAAAAGACGTGCACTTCAAACCCGACTACCATCTCCTCGAATATAAATTTTGGCGCGATTGCCTGGACAGCCTCTGGAGGGGCAACTGTTGCAGAATGTAATGACATGGCCGATGGCCTGATAACCTTTACAGGAAATGTAATAGTAGATTTGGCCAACAGCAAAACCATTACAATAAGTAATAATGTTTCAATTACCGGTAATTTCCCTATCTCAGGTGGCCCGGGATCACTTCTAAGCATAACAGGGAACAGCACTTTGTATGTAACAGGTGATTTAGGTGATGCAGCCAATAATGGGGTTCAATACAATGTTGCGGCAGCAGGAGACAAAATAATTGTTGATGGTACGCTCTTCGGAAAAAATAATAATGCTTTTACTGGCTCCGGATCGATTAGCGGAGGCACGTTAGATGTTAAAAACGGATCGACTTGTGGAAGTCCATGTCCTGTTTCAGGCGGATTTACAAGTTGCACCTCAGGAGATGCCTTTTGCGCCACATATGGAGTCCTTCCAATAGAACTTCTTTTCTTCAAAGGAGCCAAAGGCTTAAATAATGTATCACTTTCCTGGGCAACAGCCTCCGAGCTAAACTTTGATTACTTCGATGTTGAGAAATCCTCAGAAGGCACAAATTTCTACAGCATTGCCAAAGTAAAAGGCAATGGCACAACAAACATCCGCCAGGATTATTCTATTAATGACGAAAAGCCATTGACAGGGAAAAATTATTATCGCTTAAAGTCTGTGGATTTTGATGGCTATACCGAGTATTTCAATGTGATCATGATTGATTTTGATGGCAAAAAGGACTTCTCTATTTATCCTAGTCCTTCCAATGGATTAACCCTCAATGTGGAAACGAATTTTGCACCTAACAAAAATTCATTTGTTGTTCTATACAGCACAACCGGTGCTGAGATAGCACGCTTCAAAGTAAACGGAGAGGTATCAACGTTAACTTTGCCAGTGAAATTAGAGTCAGGTTGGTATTATGCCAAATTCTTATCCAGCGAGTTCACCTCAGTATCGCGTATTTTAGTGAAGTAATTTTTTATAGCTACTAGCTCTCATTATAGTCGCCTGTGTCAGGAAGACTTGATATGATTTCCCCAGCCCTGAGCACCCATTCTTTTTGAAGAATAGCCAATTTTTTTGGTTGAGTAATGATGAAATTTTAATGGTCAAGCTATTCAAGTAACCGATTTTTAATTTAAATTAGGTGTTCTAAGTCTGGCTTATGAAACGACTACTCGCTTTTCTATTGTTTTTTTTGGTTTTGGGAATAGTAAGCTATTCTCAAACCTGTACTATTACCTCTACAGTTGTTTGGAACAACGCAGCCCCACCATCATGTTCTGAAGGAGGAAATGCAGGAAATTCAGCTGTGACTACTCTTATCATCCCAGCGGGTGTTACAGTTACATTTGATGACAATGGTGACTCCTGGGGGTCCGTTGGCACAGATCGATTTATTGAACTTAAAGGGAATTTGAGTATTGGTGGTTCCAATATTGTCATCATTGCGGGCATAGAGGTTCGTCCTGGTGGTGTGTTAACTATTCAAGACAATGCAAAACTTCAGGTTGGATCCCCCACCGATGCTTTTTGTTCATCTTACGTTAATGTGTGGCCTTGCCCTGAGTATAAACTATTAGAACCATACACCTGCCTTTCATCGGGTGGGCAAGTGGTATTTCTAGGAGCTTCATCCAATGATAAATTAAGAATTTGTAATTTAACAATGGCAACACCAGCCTCGGGTTCTTGTAATTCCTGTTACATTTTTGTTGATAACCGCGGTAATTATAATGCTTCAGTAAATGCTTACCCTTCTTCTGGAGGATCAGGAACCGCTGGAGCTATAGTAGCGGGAGATTATTGGACTGTTACTGTAGCAAGTACTGTACCTTTACCCGGTTTGACCTCAAATGTAGCTCCAGGTAATTTTATTGTTGCGTTAAAAGATGCAGCATCAAACGTATGGTCTAATTGGGCTGTCCGTACATCGAACTCCAATCTTAACGCTGATAACTACAATTGTGATATTTGGATTGGCAAGAATAAGGAGCCATTTTGTGAGCCGCTCTCAGGTGGATTTTCAGGCCCTATAGCATTCAGCAAAAACGGTATTTTGCCTGTAGAACTACTGTTCTTTAAAGGATCGAAAGGGTTAGAGGATGTAAAACTTTCCTGGGCTACTGCCTCAGAACTTAACTTCGATTATTTTGATATTGAGAAATCAACAGACGGCATACTATTTCAAAGTATTGCCAAAGTAAAAGGACATGGCACAACCAATGAGCGTAATGACTATACCATCAATGACGAGAAACCATATATAGGCAAAAATTATTACCGACTGAAGTCCGTAGATTTTGATGGATATACCGAGTTTTTCAATGTAATCATGGTTGACTTTGATGGTAAAAAGAATTTCTCAGTCTATCCAAATCCATCGGATGGTATATCGTTCACTGCGGAAACTAACTTCGCAACTAAAAATCGCGCATTCATTGCTATCTATAGTACGATTGGCGCTGAGATAGCCCGTTATGAAGTTTTTGGCAGCGCTTCAACCATAACATTGCCTGTCAAACTGGAGTCAGGTGTATATTTTGCGAAATATATCTCCAGTGATTTTACTTCTACCACCCAGGTGTTGGTGAAATAATGGAAATCGTTCTAAAATAGTTTAGCCACAGATTCACTGATTGATTCTACTCTGTGCATCTGGTACGCCACGAGGCGTGTGTTTATATAAATTAAATTAAATACCTATGAAGATGAAAGTTCTTCACAGCCGAATTTGTCGTTCGGGATGAAGCGTAGCTGAGTTGCGGTGAGGAAACGAGCCGTAATAAGTTCGGTGAACGTGACCTTGTAAGCTGCTACAGTCAAGCCTCGTTACACTAGCTGGTACTGTCCAATCTCTCGGATATGACGAAGCCTGTTATTGCACTGTAAGTAAAACGATCAATTAGACAGTGTGAAGTACCCGGGGTAATATGTAGTTGCGTGTAAGGATAAGGTAGCACATGAACGTGGGAGCCCCTAACAGGAATTGCAAGCGGGCAATTTGCTGCGGGAGTCGGATATACCCGTAGTAGTGATGAAATCCGAAAAGGTAAAAGCGGAAAGAGCGAAGGGGTATTACTAAAGAAGAAGTTTTGATGAGCATAGCCTGATGAATTGATGAAAGAGAGTAATCAACAGCAAGTTGGAGCGCAGCTACCACTGATCGCCAAAAAGCGCAAGGAGATGAGCAGTGCAGAAAGAGTGCAGATGTATCAGAGGAAACTATATCTGAAAACCAAGCAAGAGAAAGATTTTCGGTTTTATGTTTTGTATGACAAAATCTTCTTACGCTTCACCTTAGAAGAATCCTGGAAACGGGTGAAAGCCAATGGAGGAAGTGCAGGAGTAGACGGAGTTACGTTTGCGGCCATAGAATCGGCTGGCGTGGAGAAGTTTCTGATCACTCTATCAGAAGAACTCCGGCAGCAGACGTGTAGGGCTTCAGCGGTCAAGCGGGTAATGATACCCAAATCAGATGGAGGAAAAAGGCCACTAGGTATTCCCACCATCAAAGACCGTGTAGCTCAGCAGGCCTGCGTACTGGTAATAAGACCGATATTCGAAGCGGATTTTGAAGACTGTTCGTATGGTTACAGGCCCAAGCGATCGGCCCATGATGCGATCGCCAAGATTAAGGAACATCTCAAGAATGGCAATACAGAGGTGTATGATGCAGACCTAAGTAAGTATTTTGATACGATACCGCATGAAAAGCTAAAAGTAGCTCTACAGGAAAGGATCGTGGACAAAAGAGTGCTTAGACTGATCGACAAGTGGTTGAAGGCGCCAGTCTACGAAGATGGACAATACAAAGGAGGGAAAAAGAACAAGGAGGGGGTTCCACAGGGAGGCGTAATCTCACCTGTGTTATCCAACTTGTACTTGCATTTGTTGGACAGAATAGTTAGCTGTTCGAAAGCACTATTCAGGAAGATGGGTGTTGTGATGGTCAGATATGCAGATGATTTTGTGTTAATGGCACGCAGCTTGGGGACAACACCGATAGAAAAGCTAAAGGAGCTGCTGAGTCGTATGGGACTTACACTTAACGAACAGAAGAGTAAACAGGTAAGGGCAACAGAGGAGCCGTTCCATTTTCTTGGATTTGTTTTTCGGTATGATCTGAACCCTAAGATGCTTACGGGTCGGAGGTTTTGGAATGTCAAGCCGAGCGAGCGATCCAATAAGAGGATAAGAGAGAAAATTGACTTGACTTTAAAACAGATGAGTCATTATAAACCGGAAACTCTGGTCAGTGAACTAAACGCTATCCTGCGAGGTTGGCTTCATTATTTTGATATCAAAGGAGTCAGCTATCCCTATGTAGCCAAAAGCAAACTGAACTTTTACCTGCGCACTCGATTAAGGAAATACTTCAACCGCAAAAGTCAACGGAAAAGTCGCCTGTATCGCAAACAGGCTTTTGAGTTATTGGTCAGTAAATTTGGGCTGATCGATCCTCTACATTATAAGTTGGCTTAATTGTGAATGCTTAGGGTGAACATCTTAGGGAAAGCCGTATGCGGGAAAACTGCACGTACGGATTGATGAGGGGGAGAAGGTGACAAGGCCTGCAAATGAGGCGTAAGCCCTTTACCGCTTGTTATCTTTTCTCTACTCTACTGGCTTTTTTTGATTTCCTCTTTGAATCAGAATTCAATCAAGACCTGTCCCTTTTCTACATTATCACCCTTCTTCACTTTTATATTTTTAATTAAGCCTTCCCTTGGCGCCTTTAATATGTTCTCCATTTTCATCGCTTCCAGAATAAGAAGAGGATCACCTTGCTGAACAGTATCACCGGCTTTTATTTTTAAATCAATGATCAACCCGGGCATGGGCGCTTTTATAGAGTTCACCTTGTGCGCGGCAGTTTGATTCATGCCCATCTTTTCAAGGAGTAAATCAAATTTATCTTTTAACTCTACAGAATAATTTCGTCCGTTGATTTTGACTGTAATTGTTTTGGTTGCGATGTCTGTAGTAACAATCTCTGCGCGATAACTTTTATTTTGATAGAGGATGTGAAAATAGCCATCACTCACTTTGTTGATATCCCATTGAAAAGGTGTTCCGTTCACTATAATGGATTGATCATTTTGATCAATCTCGAATGTCTTTTTATTAACAATGGCTTTGTACATGGGGTAAAAATAAAAATTTGAAGATGGATTATGAGCACTTGATGCCTTATTCTTTCCATCGCTCATTTCTGACCAGGTTGGAAATGAGAAAATAATACACGTACATTTGCAACGCCTTGAGTAATCAAGGCAAGGGGGTGCCTAAAAAACAAGGGCTGAGATTATACCCATAGAACCTGATGCCGGTAATGCGGACGAAGGGAGGCAAAGTAAACACGTAAGCAAGGTACATTCCCCGATGTGCCTGCGGGTTTAAACAGAAACAAACATGTTAAAAATTTGTATGGCAACAGTCCTTATAGGCTGTTCACTTGCAGGGCAAGCTCAATATGTCATTCGCGGTTATGTGAAAGACAGTAAATCAAAGGAGCCGCTCACAGGCGCAACGATTTCTTTGAAAGAGATCAACCGGTATGCAGTTACCACGGAGCGTGGTGAATTTGAACTTCAAAAATTACCTGCAGGTAATCACCAGGCTGAAGTTAGGTTTCTCGGTTATAAAACTTCTGAAATTCAATGGACTGTTCCAACTGAAGAATCAGTGGTTATTTTATTGGAAGAAGATGTTATCATGACCGATCAAGTGATTGTATCAGCTACCCGGGTAAATGAAAAAACACCCACCACGTATAGCACCATCAACAAAGTGTCTCTTCAAAAACAAAATTTTGGTCAGGACTTGCCACTCACTCTCAACTGGACTCCATCCTTAGTTACTACCTCCGATGCAGGTGCAGGAGTTGGTTATACCGGCTTACGCATCCGCGGAAGCGATGCCACGCGTATCAATGTTACTATCAACGGTATTCCGGTAAACGACAGTGAGAGCCAAGGCGTGTTTTGGGTAAATACTCCTGATCTCGCAACGTCAACACAAAGTGTTCAGGTGCAACGAGGTGTGGGTACTTCTACGAATGGAGCCGGGGCTTTTGGTGCCAGTGTAAATCTTCAAACTAATACAAGAAATGATCAGGCTTATGCCGATGTGATTAATTCTGTTGGTTCATTCAATACCCGCAGGCATACGGTAGCTTTTGGCACAGGTCTCATCAATCAGAAGTTTGTGTTTGATGGAAGAATATCTCAGATCGCATCGGGTGGTTACATCGATCGTGCAAGTTCAGATTTGAAATCATACTATTTGTCTGGCGGATATTATGGTAAGAAAACGATGATCAAAGCCATTGTATTTGGAGGCAAGGAAATTACCTATCAGAGTTGGTATGGTGTGCCTGAGTCGCGTTTAAATAATGATGAAGCAGCTATGCTGGAAACAGCAGCGATAGAAGGCTGGAATCAGGAACAAACCGATAATTTACTTTCATCAGGGCGCACCTTCAATATTTACACGTATAAAAATCAGGTTGATAATTATGCGCAAGACCACTATCAGCTTCATGCTTCTCACCGTTTCTCTGAATCGCTTACCGCTAATGGGGCGTTTCATTATACTTACGGTCGTGGTTTTTATGAAGAGTTTCGATACGATGATGGTTTTTCTAACTATGGACTCCCGGATGCAATCATTGGCAATGAAACTGTATCATCGACAGATCTTGTTCGCAGAAGGTGGCTCGACAATAATTTTTACGGTGTCACCTATTCCATCAATTATGAGAAAGATAAAATCAACTCCATTCTGGGCGGAGCATGGAACCAATACGATGGTGATCACTTTGGTGAAATCACGTGGGCACAGGTCTCGGTCGTTCCAAAAGATTACCAGTATTATTTCAACAACGGAAAGAAAAATGACTTCACCATTTATTGGAAGAACAACTATCAGTTGGCAGATAAACTCAATGGTTTTATGGATTTGCAATACCGAAGAGTAGATTATGCTGCTTCGGGAAAGGAAGACAAGCAAGTTGATTTTGTTATTGATCAACGATATAATTTCTTGAATCCAAAATTTGGATTCACCTATGATCTATCGGGCGAACAACAATGGTATGCTTCTTATAGCATTGGTAATCGCGAGCCAGTGAGGGAAGATTTTATTAATTCGATTGCTGGCGAGGTGCCCAAACATGAAACGTTACGAAATATAGAAGCAGGATGGCGCTTCCGTAAGCAAAATATTACGCTAACAGCTAATTATTATCTCATGGATTATAAAAATCAATTAGTTCCAACCGGGAAACTAAATGATGTAGGGGCACTCATTCGCGCCAACGTAGATGAAAGCTATCGAACAGGAATTGAGTTGGAGGGTTCGGTTCGGTTAAGTCCTAAATTTTTGTGGAATGCGAACCTCACGTTGAGTAAAAACAAAATCAAAAACTTTAATGAAGTCCTATACGACTATGGTGTGAACTTTGACGAATACAATGAAGTAGTCACCACCTATGCCAATACGGATATCGCACTATCTCCAAATGTCATTGCCGGATCGGCTTTGCTGTATTCGCCAATAAAGGGATTTGAATTTGGGCTCCTCACCAAGTATGTTGGCAAACAGTACCTTGATAATACAAGTAATGAAAGTCGAAAAATTGGTGCGTACTTTATTAATGATTTGAGAATGTCATACCTGTGGCGACCTTCTTTTATGAGGGAGATTTCCCTTAGCCTTCTGGCAAATAATATCTTTAATAAAATGTATTCGTCAAACGGTTATACGTATGGCTACCTGGGAGGCCCCACTGAATACAGACAGAATTACTACTATCCGCAAGCCGGCAGAAATTACATGGTGATGGTAGCATTGAGGTTCTGATTATGGGGCTCTGGATACTTGATGAATAAAGATTATTTTTTCTATTCAGAATCCAGTATCCATTACCTTTGCCACTATGCCCAACGAAAGTTACCCGAAATTTAGTTTGCGAGCCTTCCTGCGCTTAACTCGGTTTTGGAATCTATTCATCATTGGCATGGCTCAATATTTTGCCGCTGTTTTTTTGATTGATAGTCAGCTGCTGTTTGATTGGAAATTGATGGTGCTTGCATCTTCAACCGCCATCATTGCTGGTGCCGGGTATATCATAAACGACTATTACGATATCAAAATAGATTTAATCAACAAACCCGACCGTGTAGTGATTGGAAAGGATATTGGTCGCAGACATGCCCTGTTGTTTCATAGTGTTCTTTCCTTTTCAGGTGTAGGTCTTGGCCTTTTATTAGGATGGAGATTAGGCCTGATTCACATTTTCTCTTCCTTTATTTTGTGGTGGTATTCAAATAATCTCAAACGGCAACCTTTTGTTGGGAATTTTATGGTGGCCCTGCTTACAGGCCTATCGATCCTGCTTGTAAACATATTGTATGATCTTGATAATTCTTTTGTGATAATCTACTCGCTCTTTGCTTTTTTTATGACGCTGGTTCGCGAAATTATCAAAGATATGGAAGACCTTAAGGGAGATAATACCTTTGGATGTAAAACGCTTCCCATTATCTGGGGCGTTCGCAAAACAAAAGTGGGAGTGTACGTTTTGTTAGCCCTGTTTTCATCGTTGGTGATTACACTTAACGCGATTTATACACAGATGCCTTTTTACTATTTCCTGGTTTTCTTATTTGCCCCTCTGAGTATTTTTCTCTTTGTACTTGCAAGGGCGGATACAAAACGGGATTTTTATACGCTCAGTCAATGGTGTAAGGTGATCATGATTTTTGGTATTATCAGTATGGCTTTTGTGAATTGATTTATTAATGAAGCACGCACGATTAGCAACTTTTATTTCGGGCAGTGGCTCAAATGCCGAAGCAATTTTTCAGCACTTCCAAACTCATCCTTCTATTAAAGTGGAATTGGTGCTTAGTAATAATGCAGATGCATTTGGATTGGAACGTGCGAAGAAATTCTCAATCCCATCAAAAGTTTTTACCCGCCAACAATTCCGCGAAAGCGAAGAAGTGTTGCAATGGCTTAAGGAATCTGGAATAACACACATTGTATTGGCTGGATTTCTCTGGTTGATACCTTCGAATTTGATTAAAGCTTTTCCGCATCACATCATCAATATTCATCCGGCATTATTGCCAAAGTTTGGAGGCAAGGGAATGTACGGAATGAAAGTGCATGAGGCAGTGAGATCTTCAGATGATTCACAAACCGGAATAACTATTCATGAGGTGGATGAAAAATATGACAAGGGCAGAATTGTATTTCAGGCTGTCTGTGAAATTGATGCTTCAGATACGTCCAAAGAAATTGCTGATAAAGTTCAACGACTCGAACATCTTTATTATCCTCGGGTGATTGAAGATTGGATAAATCAATAATTACTTTTTCTTAAGTATGATTTGCTCAAAGTCAGATGATTTAGGGAAATCGTCAAACACACTTTGAATGAAGGCGTCTGGCACGGCAAGCTTTCTTGCCAGGATATCCATCCACGCACCATCCAGGTTAATTATAGCGGCAATTGTTCCATCGTCTTTATAGAAATGATGCCGCGCGCTCCATCGTGAAAAATCAGGTGTAGCTTTAGTAACAGCGATGTCAACCGTTACTCGATCTTCAAATTTTATTTCCCGTTTGAAAAGTGCTTCCTCGCTAAACAAAATGGGGCCGATGCGTAGCTCTTCAAACTTAAGATTAGTAAGACCGTGTTGCGAGAAGCAAGCAACGCGCACTGTAGCTCCATAATCATAGTACGCAGAGTGACGAAGATGACGGTTCTGGTCAATGTCTGACCAGCGAACTTGTATAGGCAGTGAAAATTTATCCAATGGATTTTAAAAAATTAGATTCCAACCTTCTCCCGCTGAGACCAGATTTCATCGATAGGATCGCCTTTGCTACTCTTGCCACTATGGCGCCAATTGCCATCTTCAAGAGAATAATTAAACTCCAGTTTGGCTCCTACACGGCTATTATCTCTTGAAAAGAATTCAATGGTTTCGATATACTTACCATCAGTTGTGGTATAGGTGCCGCCACCTGCACCAAAAAATTCTTTTGTCTCATTGTTATAAGCAATCCACTGAAACCGTGTACCAGAAAGTATCTTCATGGTTTTTCTCGCACCGGGTGTTCTCTTTTCAATCCCGGAGTCTGTCATGCGGCCAGTGAAAAGCCATGCACCAGAGAGTTCACCCGGCTTGCCGGCATCAATGCGTGTAAATTCCTGAGTTACTTTACCTGTCTTAAAAATCAATTTATCTTTTTGGATTTTTATTTCAGCACTTTGCTCAACGCCAATCAGCTCAGGCTTCATGGTATTGAATTCCTGAATCTCAATAAATTGATTTTTATCAATTCGACATTGACCACCATATGTGGCTGTGTAAATTTTATCTTTTATGTTATACACCGCCACCGAAAAAAATTTTCCTGCAACAATCATTGTAGAACGATTTTCTTCCGTTCCACTTTGCCATGCACCAGAAATGTCCTGGCCCATCAGTGAAAAACTGTTTACAGCCAGAAAAAGCAGAATGATGTTTTTCATATGCTAAGTATTTAAATTATTAATCAAGGAGTATTCACTTCATGAAAGGCTCCATCTGAATTGTCTGTCCAACTCATCGGATAATTTTGATCTAAGAATTGTAGGGAGTCTTCCGTGAGATATAAAGGTCTAAACGTATCAATCATCACGGCCAGTTCGTGTGTCTCTTTTGCTCCAATACTTTTCTCTACCGTACCGGGATGAGGTCCGTGGGGTAATCCTCCAGGATGTAGTGTAAAGGAGCCCCGTTCAATTCCTCTGCGACTCATAAAATTTCCCTCGGCATAATAAAGAACTTCATCACTGTCGATATTACTGTGATTGTATGGTGCAGGTATCGCTTGAGGATGGTAATCAAATAATCGTGGAACAAAAGAACAGATTACAAAATTGTGTGCCTGAAAAGTTTGATGGACTGGCGGTGGTTGATGAATGCGTCCGGTGATGGGTTCGAAGTCGTGAATGGAAAATGCATACGGCCATAAGAATCCATCCCATCCAACTAAATCCAGCGGACTGTAATCGTAAACGTATTGATGGAGGTATCCTTGTTTTTTTATCTTCATTAGAAACTCACCCTTACTCGTATCGGTGATTAATTCGTTTGGCGGACGAATGTCACGTTCGCAATAAGGAGAATGTTCACCAAGTTGGCCGAGCTGGTTTCTATAACGTTTCACTGTTTCGACAGGAGATGCCGCTTCAATGATCAACAAACGAAGCGGTCCTTCTTCAAACTCAAGTTTATAGATAACCGTACGGGGAATCACCACATAATCTCCTTGCCTGATATCGAGTTTTCCAAACTGTGAAATCAGCACCCCGGTGCCATCATGAATATAGATGACTTCATCACCTTCTGCATTTTTATAGAAATAATCCATTTTGCGTTTTGTTGGTGAGCAAATGGAAATGGAGCAGTCGCTATTAGCAAGAAGTACTTTGCGAGCAGTTAAATAATCATCTCCCGTTGTAGTTACCTTAGAAGTATTCAGGTGGGTTTGCCGTAGCGCGTAATCCTGAATGATTTTAGGGCCATACTTCACGGGATCTTTTAAAGCCTTGATTCTGGTAGGAGGATTGATATGATAGAGGTTGGAATAGATTCCGGAAAACCCCTCTGAACTTACTAGTTCCTCTTTATATAAGCTGCCATCTGGCTGCCTGAATTGTGTATGACGTTTATGCGGAATGTTTCCAAGTCGATGGTAGTACATAGTGAATTGATTAATGAGAAATTGTACTGTGAAAGTACAAAAAAAGACCTCATCCCGCTTGGTTTAAAACAAGAGAGAAGAGGCCTTAGGAGTGAGTTTTCTTTACATCTTACTCCTATTCAATTCAGGAATACGATCGAAAAGTTTGATGGCTTGCTGAAGAACTTCGTTGGTTTCATTATAGATAGGATAAAAGCTTTCATTTCCCCATACGTTACGGGCTACCTCCGCTTTGATATAGATATGAAACAGTCTCTTGTTTTTCTGAAGATCTTTAAAATCAGGTTCAATTTTATTTTTGCGCCCCATTTCAATAATCTCATTGATCATAGATTGAGATACTTCAAAATGCTGAAGATAATCTGGATAACCTTTTTCTTTCAGATTGCTCTTGTTCTCATTGGCATAACCAAAGGCATATTCGCGTAAAATATTCGCGTTAAAAAGCTTATTAAAATATTTGCTGCTGCTGGTTGTATCCAATGGAACAAAATAATCGGGCATGATCCCTCCGCCTCCATAAACAGAGCGACCACTCGTTGTCTGGAATTTTAACGAGTCGTTAAAGCGGATGCTGTCGGCAGAAAAGAATTCGCCTTTTTTATAGCGTTGCATTAAATCTTTTTCGTATTCATCCAGATTGTCATAAGGCTTCTGAATAGAGCGACCACTCGGTGTATAATAGCGGGAAATGGTTAGGCGAACTTCCGATCCATCATTCAAATCAAAAGGTCGCTGCACTAACCCTTTGCCATACGACCTGCGGCCAACAACTAATGCACGATCATTGTCCTGAAGAGCTCCGGCAACAATTTCGGATGCCGAGGCACTGCCTTCATTTACCAACACAATCAAATCACCTCGTTCAAAATCACCTTGTTCTGAGGCAAAGGCGTTTTCATTATACTTTTCTTCTTGCCCTTTTGTAAAGACAATTTTCTCACCCTTGGGAAGAAACTCATCGGCAATGTCTATGGCTTGATCCATATAACCGCCCGGGTTTCCCTGTAAGTCAAGGATCAATTTTTTCATCCCTTCTTTCTGAAGTTTAGCCATTGCATCTTTAACTTCCGAGTAGGTGGTTTGTGCAAAGCGGTTTACTTTGATGTATCCGATTTCATGATCAAGCATGTAGGATGCATCAACTGAAAACTGGGGTATTTTATCACGCACAATAGTGAACACAATTGGTTTGCTGACATTTTTTCTCAGCACCTCAATTTTAACTTCGGTGCCTTTAGGCCCTTTCAAATGTGTATAAACGTCACGATTGGATAGGCCAATGCCTGCAATATTTTTATCATTCACTTTGATAATCTTGTCACCTGACCGCAATCCTACGCTTTCGGATGGCCCGCCACTGAGAGCAGAAACGACCACGAGAGTATCATGAAAGATATTGAACTCAATACCGATGCCTTCAAAATTCCCTTGAAGATCTTCGTTTGCCTCTACAATGTCCTTGGCGGAAATATAAGAGGAGTGTGGGTCAAGCTTCCCAAGCATGTGCTCAATGGCATCCTCTACAAGCACCTCAGTATTAGCAGTGTCTACATACTCGTTTTTGATCAAACTCAGCACTTCTCTCATTTTCTGCACTTCTTCTCCCACATCACCGGAACTACTTTTATTAGTCAGGCTGGCTCCAATCAGCACCCCTGCTGCAAGGCCAATAAACAAAATAAGCGGTAAACTGATCTGGTAATTTGAATTATTCTGCTCCTCCATAGTCTATCTTTGCTCTAAATTAGTTCATCTAACGGAGCACCAAATTAATTGTTAGGGTTAGATTTTCGATAGTGGGGTTTACTATATTTACTTTTTAATGGAAAAAGAAACGCTGAGACATAGACGAATTGCGGAGCTGGTGGACCAGGATAACCTGTGTGCCCATGTTTTGTATTATTTCGGCATTAAGTTTTTTGAATTTCCTGAGCACACTTTAGAGCAGGTTTGTCACGAAAAGGGATTGCTAGTTGATGCCGTTGTGAAAGAACTGGAATCGCCTGGTGAAAACTTCAGGGGAATGTCTGATCTTCCTTTAAGTAATTACCCCGTAGACCTGATCATGGAATACCTGAAGCATGCACACTTTCTGTTCGTTAAGCATAAGCTTCCTTACATCGGAAGATTGGTGGAAAGTTTTAAAGCCAATCACGAAGCCTATGATACCGTGGAAAAGGATTTGAAAACACTTTTCCCATTGTTTTTAGAAGATTTCATCCACCATATTTACGAAGAGGAAGACACCTTGTTTAAATACATCAGGTTGCTGGAGAAAGCATCAAAAGGTGACTATAATCCCTCGCAGCTCTATAACATGATCGAGAAGCACTCCTTGCAAAAATGCGCTATGGAACACGAAGCTCATGACGATGAGATGCAGGGCATACGCAGGATCACAAAGGATTATCATATTACTTCTGATGCCCCCTTACATGTAAAAGTGATTTATTCTGAACTCATGTCATTTGAAAAAGTTCTTCAGGAACATGCACGCGTTGAGAATGAGATTTTGTTTCCAAAAGCTATGTCGCTGGAGAACGTGGTGAAGAAAAAATTCTTTGAGAAAGCCCGTTTTAACTAATCCATTTTTTTTCAACCGTAAAACTTTAATGGGTAGAATTCTCGCCATAGATTATGGGACTAAACGCACAGGGCTTGCCGTCACAGATCCGTTGCGTATAATAGCTACGGCATTGGATATGGTGGAAACACCCAAGCTCATCGATTACCTTAAAAAATATTTTCAAACAGAAGAAGTTGAGAAGGTCATCATTGGCCTGCCGAAGCGACTCAATAATACCGATTCAGAGACAGCCCCCGAGGTGCGCAAGTTTGTGGAGAAATTTAAAACCAACTTCCCGGAGAAATCTATTCAAACGGTGGACGAGCGCTTCACCAGCTCCATGGCCCAGCAGGCGATGATTGATGGAGGCATGAAGAAAAAAGACCGTCAGGTGAAAGGCAACGTGGATAAAATAAGCGCTGTAATTATCCTCCAATCCTATATGCAAGAATTTTAACAATTTGAACTTTTCCCAGCCTAATCGACCTTATTGGGAATGTGTGCCGTTAAAAATCGGGCGAATATTGATTAATTTTGCATTTCGATTTCAATAGAAAAGATCATGATTTATCCTATCGTAGTGTATGGCGATGCTGTGTTGCGAAAAAGAGCAGCAGATATCCAGGAAGGAACGGATTTGAAGCAGTTGATATTAGATATGTACGAAACCATGTATGCAGCGCATGGCATTGGTTTGGCGGCTCCGCAGATTGGCAAAAGCGTTCGGCTTTTTGTAGTTGACGGTACTACGTTGGATGAAGAGCCAACCCTCAAAGATTTTAAGCAAGCATTTATTAATCCGTTGATTTTAAAAGAAACGGGCACCGAATGGGATTTTGAGGAAGGGTGTTTGAGTATTCCCAACATTCGTGAGGATGTTTCCCGTAAGGAAAAAATCAAAGTGAAGTATTTTGATGAAAACTGGAAGCCTAAGGAAGAGGAATTTAGTGGTATGAAAGCCCGGATCATTCAGCATGAATATGATCACATTGAAGGTAAGTTGTTTATTGATTACCTGACTCCTTTGAAAAAGAGAATGTTGAAAGGCAAGCTTGCCAATATCAGCAAAGGAGATGTGGATACTGAATACAGGATTTTGGCTCCTTTGAGAAAGTAGTTATGATTAATTAAATTGGGGAAGGATATGAAGAGTTTGACTTATAAGATTTTATTGACCAAAGAACCTGAAGGTGCCTACACGGCAACAGTGCCGGCCCTTCCGGGCTGCATTACTTATGGTGATAATATCGACCATGCTATTTCTATGGCGAAAGAGGCCATAGAGCTTTATATTGAACACCTCCGCGAAAAAGGCGAATCCATTCCAGACGATAGTGAAACACTTGAATATTCACTAAATCTCATAACGACTTGAGTTACTCGGCAAGAGATTTAATTGCCATCCTCTTAAAAAATGGATTTGAATTCAAGCGCTCAAAAGGAAGTCATCATATTTATGAAAACCCTGTCACCAAAAAAATAACTGTGGTTCCGGTTCATGGTAATAAGGATTTACCAAAGGGAACCTACTTTGGAATATTGAAGCAAGCGGGTTTGGATAAAAGTCAATACTAATGATAAATCTATCATCTCGTCTTCCCGAAGTAGGCACTTCCATTTTTACAGTCATGTCGCGCATGGCTTTGGAATACGGAGCCATCAATCTGTCACAAGGATTTCCTGATTTTCCCGTATCGAAAGAGTTGATCGAACTCATTTATAAAAACATGAAGGCCGGGCACAACCAATATGCGCCTATGCCCGGAACTCCCGCACTAAAAAAGGCAATCGCAGAGGTAGTAACAAAAACATATAATCGCCCAACAGACCCGGAAAATGAAGTGATCATAACGACTGGTGGCACAGAGGCGCTCTATTCGGCCATCGCTGCTTTAGTGAAAGCGGGAGATGAAGTAATTGTATTTGATCCGGCTTATGATTCTTATGGTCCTTCCATTCGTTTGAACGGAGGGATACCTGTGCACATTAAATTGAAATTGCCACATTTTTCAATCGACTGGCAGGAAGTGCGGGATAAAATTACGCCTCGCACCAAGATGATTATGATCAACACTCCGCATAATCCAACAGGATCTGTGATGGCCGAATCTGATCTTAAAGCACTCGAAAAACTAGCTCTTGAGTTTGGATTGATTGTGCTGAGTGATGAAGTGTACGAACGAATCATCTTTGATGGCAAAGAACATCAGAGTGTGCTGAAGTTTCCTGCCCTCTCATCTCAAAGTATTGCCGTATTTTCATTTGGAAAAACATTTCACGCCACTGGCTGGAAGGTGGGCTATACCGTTGCTCCTGAAGTTCTGACCAGGGAAATCCGTAAGGCTCACCAGTTCATTACATTCAGCGTAAATACGCCTGTACAATTAGCATTCGCACAGCATCTCACCAACCCGGATAATTATCTTCACCTCGGAGCATTTTACCAGCAAAAGCGTGATTTTTTCCTGGACCAAATAAAAGGGTCTTCGCTAAAGCCAATCCCCAGTTATGGTAGCTATTTCCAGCTTTTATCCTACGAATCAGTTTCGGATTTGAATGAATTCGAAATAGCTGAGTGGATGACCAAAGAGAAAAAACTGGCTCCAATACCAGTTTCGGCATTTTATCAGGATAAAGCAGATCACAAACTTTTGAGGTTTTGCTTTGCAAAAGGCGAAGAGACCCTTGCAAAGGCAGGAGCCATTCTTCGAAAACTTTAAGGGTTTTATTTCCCCCGGGGTTCAATATTTGAGATGGTATTGCTTTCTTTGTAGTCCGTTTAGCGGTCATTATGCAGGATTTAAAAATCACCATTATTCAAGCAGATCTTCATTGGGAAGATACCACCGCCAACCTGGCCATGTTTGAAGAGAGAATATGGCAGATTGGTGGTTCTACCGATGTGATTGTGCTTCCAGAAATGTTTACGACTGGCTTCACCATGAATGCCTCCAAGCATGCTGAGCATATGAATATGCGCACCTTCAAGTGGATGAAGCAGATGGCAGATCAAACCGGAGCATTGATTTTAGGAAGTTTTATTGCCAACGTGCACGATCGGTTTTACAACCGCTTGCTGTGGATGGAGCCCGGAGGAAATTTCAAAACGTACGATAAGCGTCATCTTTTCCGCATGGCGGAAGAAAACCAGGTTTATACCCCGGGAGAAAGTCTTTTGATTGGACACTGGAAAGGATGGAGGATTTGCCCTTTGATCTGTTACGATTTGCGTTTTCCCGTTTGGAGCCGCAACCGATGGAATCCTTCTTTGAAGAAGCCCGCCTATGATGTGCTTGTCTATGTGGCCAATTGGCCAATGGTTAGATCAGAAGCATGGGAAACTTTGTTGAAAGCCAGAGCGATTGAAAATCTAAGTTATACCGTTGGAGTGAACCGGGTGGGGTTGGATGGCAATGGTATCGAATATAATGGCCATTCTGCGTTTATCGGTCCGAAAGGTGATTCATTCTTCTCCGTAGAAGGTGTGGAGGCAATTAAAACCTTGTCTTTAAATGCACATGCACTGCAATCGTATCGCGATAAGTTTCCGGCCTTTTTAGATGCCGATGATTTCACGATCGAATCAGAAGAATATGAAGAGCGCGATCACCTGCATGGTTTAAGCTAACGCGAAATCTTTAATCCATTCCTTAATTTTTTCCTGATCATCTTCTTTTTTAAACCGCTGGTCGAGCGTTCGCAGTAATTTTTCGACTTGATCATGATTCCCCGATAACACGATGGTGTGAATCTGCTGCTCATTTCGAAGCAGGTGATTCAATAATCTCAAGGCCGATCCAATAGATTCCTCGGGTTGGGCCTGAATTAAAATAAAAATCCTGCTCATCTGATTGCACAGTTTTATGACCACATCCACAATAGAACCTTCCGACTGATTGTCAATTTCTGTTCCGATCATATCGCTGGAAAGCGAAGAAGCAAACGATAGCAATGGCTTTTCGTAATCGCTATTCTGCCAGGGTCGAAGCTCAAGGTGAAGGAAAAGTTTCATTTTTATTGCATGCTAAGACACAAAGATCGCGAAGTTAAATGCAAAGAAAAGTCTTTTGCGTTCTTTGCGTGCAACGTATAATTCCTGCATTTTTGCACCTCAATTCAATACCATGTCTTCCAAAAAAATTTCTCGTGCACTCATTTCAGTTTATTACAAGGATAACATCGAGGCGATCATTCATGAATTAGCTTCACAAGGTGTAGAATTTGTTTCAACTGGTGGCACGCAAGACTTCATTGAAAAGCTTGGCTACCCTGTTATTCCTGTAGAGAAGCTAACAGGTTATCCATCCATTTTTGGAGGACGGGTGAAGACACTCCATCCTGCCGTTTTTGGTGGAATCCTTTATAGAAGAGATGATGCAGGCGATTTAAAACAAGCAAGCGAATTTAATATCGGTGCTATTGATTTAGTGATTGTTGATTTATACCCTTTCGAAGAAACAGTGGCCAAAGGTGGCACGGAAGAAGATATTGTTGAGAAAATCGATATTGGAGGAATTTCACTTATTCGGGGAGCCGCAAAGAATTTCAATGATGTACTGATTGTATCTGAGCGTACTCAATATCAGGAGTTGTTAGATTTACTGAAGGCAAATAACGGTTCTTCCGAATTGACCGATCGAAAACGATTTGCCGCTAAGGCGTTTGATGTCACCTCTCATTATGATGCTGCAATTTTTGGTTATTTCAACCAGGAGCAACGTATATCAAGCTTCAAAGCAAGTTTTAAACAGGGCAAAATTTTGCGCTATGGAGAAAACCCTCATCAGCAAGGGGTGTTTTTTGGTGAAATGGAAAACCTTTTCGATCAACTAAACGGCAAAGAACTTTCCTATAATAACCTGGTGGATGTTGATGCGGCCATTAATCTTGTAAAAGAGTTTGAAGGTGAAACCGCTTTTGTGATCATTAAGCACACCAATGCCTGCGGAGTGGCTATAGGTGAGAATGTAAAGGATGCTTATCTGAAAGCATTCCAGGCTGACACAATTTCTGCCTTTGGCGGAGTACTTGCATCAAGTCAGAAAATTGATCTGGCTGCAGCCGAAGAAATAAATAAATTATTCTTTGAAATTCTGATCGCACCCGAATTTGATTTAGCTGCGCTTGATCTGCTTAAATCCAAAAAGAACAGAATCATCCTGAAGCAAAAACAACCGCTAACAGCCAAAAAGCAATTTAAGAGTTTGCTTAATGGAGTGATTGAACAGGATTTGGATTTAAGAACAGATTCTAAAGAAGATTTGAAGCAAATGACAAAGCGTTCACCTTCATCAGAACAGGTTGATGCATTACTCTTCGGGAGCAAGATTTGCAAGCATACGAAGTCTAACACCATCATTCTGGCGATAAATGGTCAATTGCTTGCCAGCGGTGTTGGTCAAACCAGTCGCGTTGATGCTTTGAAGCAAGCGATTGAGAAAGCAGGTGCATTTGGTTTTAACCTGAAAGGAGCGGTGATGGCATCTGATGCCTTCTTCCCTTTTCCTGATTGCGTTGAGATCGCTCATCAACATGGCATAGAGGCAGTCATTCAACCAGGTGGTTCAATCAAAGATCAGGACTCCATTGATTTTTGTGATCGTCATAACATGGCCATGGTCTTTACTGGCACACGTCACTTCAAGCATTAGTGCGTGTAAGTTTTTCAACTGAATTGGCTTAAAAATCCACAGAATATTTCTGTAATTTCGTGCTTTATTAACTATACCGCGAGGAGTAACACATGGGATTTTTTGATTTCTTTACCACTGACATTGCGATCGATCTGGGAACTGCCAATACACTTATTATTCATAACGATAAAGTCGTGGTAGATGAGCCATCCATTATTGCACTTGACCGAACTACCGGCAAAGTGATTGCCATCGGTCGTGAAGCCATGCAGATGCACGAGAAAACTCATGACAACATAAAAACAATTCGTCCATTGAAGGAAGGTGTGATTGCTGACTTTCACGCAGCCGAGATGATGATTCGCGGAATGATTAAGATGATCGATACGGGGCGTAGACTTTTTCCACCTTCTTTACGCATGGTGATTTGTATTCCATCTGCGATTACCGAAGTAGAGAAGCGTGCTGTGCGCGACTCAGCGGAACATGCAAACGCAAAAGAAGTTTATATGATTCATGAACCGCTGGCAGCAGCCATTGGAATTGGAATTGACATTGAAGAACCAGTAGGTAACATGATCGTGGATATTGGAGGAGGAACTACTGACATTGCCGTGATTGCGCTTTCCGGAATTGTATGTGATCAATCCATACGCATAGCAGGAGATACTTTTAATCGTGACATTCTCGATTACATGCGCAGACAACATAACCTGTTGATCGGTGAGCGTTCTGCCGAGCGGGTGAAGATTGAGGTAGGCTCAGCGCTAACTGAATTAGATGACGGTCCTGATGATTATGAAATTCGTGGTCGCGATTTAATGACAGGAATTCCCAAGACAATTAAGATATCGTATTCAGAAGTTGCTTTCGCACTCGATAAGTCTATTTCTAAATTAGAAGAAGCAGTGCTCAAAGCGCTTGAACTTTCTCCACCTGAACTTTCAGCAGATATTTATGAGCAAGGAATTTATTTGACTGGAGGAGGAGCGATGTTGCGTGGTCTGGACAAACGACTTTCGCTAAAAACAAAATTGCCAATTCATGTAGCTGATGATCCATTGAGAGCAGTTGTGAGAGGCACTGGTGCAGCGTTAAAGAATTTGGGAAAATACAGAAAGGTTTTGATGACATAATGAATGGAGAGACTCTTAAAGTTTATTTATGAGTATCGGGCTTTTTTTACATTCCTACTTCTTGAATTGACTTGCGCCTGGTTGATTGTAGAAAATAATCGATTTCAGAGTTCTGCTTATTTTAATTCCTCCAATCGTATGGCAGCGGGTGTACTTGGATTTTCTCAGGGTGTTAGAGAATATTTTTCATTGCGAAACATCAATAGAGATCTGGCTGAGGAAAATGCCATTTTGCGCACTGCCCTGGAGCAGCGCAATCAACGAATATTTACTGATCAAATACCGGAGCTTAAGGATCCCCTGATTAGTAATCGGTTTGAATATATAGATGCAAAAGTGATATCAAATTCAACCCGATTTTATAAAAACTACATTACCGTTGACAAAGGAAAATTGGATGGCATTAAGCCGGGTATGGCAGCCATAAATTCTTTGGGTGCAGTAGGAAAGGTGAAGTCTGTATCCGATCATTTCTCTGTTTTGATTTCATTGCTGCATACCGATGAGATGGTTTCCTGCGTTGTCAACCGGAAGGAATATTTTGGCACGGCTCAGTGGGATGGAACGGATACGCGCTTTACAAATCTTCGTTACATTCCCCGGCACGCCAACCCCTCTGTTGGTGATACTGTTGTTACTTCCGGATACAATTCAATTTTTCCGAAAGGAGTTTTAGTAGGAGTCATACATAGTGCTACATTAAATGAAGAAGCTCCTTTTTGGAATATTCAGGTTGCATTGGCGCAGGACTTCAGCAAGTTATCATTTGTAGAATTGGTGAAGAGTAATTTGAAGAGTGAAAGGGATTCATTGGAGCGTGTAACGATAAGTGAAATACGATGATCAGGTCAGGGATTGCTCATGTCGTTTTCTTTTTTGTGTATGTGTTGGTGCAGGTTATGCTATTAAAAAGCCTGGTACTTTTTGATTCTGCATTTTGTTTTTTATATGTGGCATTCATCCTTCTTCTTCCTTTCGAGCTAAGTGTAACTCTTACCATTTTGGTTGGATTTATTGTGGGATTTACGGTTGATATTTTTTATAGTAGCATGGGGATACATGCATTTGCCACGGTTTTGATGAGTTATCTACGCAACTATTGGTTATCAGTCATCACCCCGCAGGGTGGATACGATGTTGGAAATTCGCCAACCATAGCAACGAACGGTGTACAATGGTTTTTAGTTTATACCATTCCGCTGGTTTTTATTCATCATTTCGTTCTGTTCTTTTTAGAAGCCTCCGGTTTTGATATGTTCTGGTTTACGATGCTGAAAATCATGGGCAGTCTACTATTTACGATGACAGTGATCGTCTTTTTGCAATTTCTTGTTCCGCAGCGTAGAAAGATATGAATGAATCACGCAAAGAAATATTGCAGTTCGTATTTCTATTGATTGGGGTAATTTTCCTGATTAAACTTTTTTCGATTCAAGTCTTGGACAGCCGCTATGCTGAAATGGCGGAGGGCAATGCTATTCTTCGCCAGGTAGAGTATCCTTTCCGTGGGCTTATTTATGATCGCAACAAGAAGCTGATTGTTTACAACACTCCAGAGTATGACATTGAAGTAATCGTTAAAGACATCAAGAAATTTGACTCCACTAAATTTTGTGAAGTATTTCAGATGTCGCGTGATGAGTTGCGAACAAAGTTCAAAGAGATGAAGGCCCGTAGAGAGTACTCCTCTTTTAAGCCAACTCTTTTTATGGATCAACTATCTAATATTGATTTTGCTCGCGTGCAAGATCAGATGGATGAATTTTCTGGGTTTTTTATTCTGGCCCGAACCACACGTGCCTATTCATCCAGCGCGTTGGCTAATGCGCTTGGTTATGTAAGCGAGATTAATAAGAATCAACTGGATCGGGATAAAACAAAAATCTATAGACAGGGAGATTATATCGGGCAGAGCGGTATTGAAGCATTTTATGAAGAGCAGTTGAGAGGAAAGCGTGGTGTTCGTTTTAAACTGCGCGATGTAAAAGGCGTTGAGAAAGGATCGTTTAGTGAAGGAAAATACGATACACTTTCGGTGCCTGGTCAAAATCTGGTTACAGGTATCGATATCGACTTGCAGTTATATGGTGAATTTTTAATGAAGGGAAAGTCTGGGAGCATTGTGGCCATTGAGCCGTCATCGGGTGAGATATTGTCATTGGTTTCCGGGCCTTCCTATGATCCAATTCTACTAACCGGAAAGAACTACAGCACCAATTTTAAATTGATTAATTCCGATTCGCTAAAGCCATTGTTTAACCGTCCACTGATGGCACAATATCGGCCAGGTTCAATTTTTAAGATTGCCCAGGCAATGACTGCCCTACAGGAAAAAGTGATCACTCCTGAAACACGTATTCGTTGCGATCGATCAATAATAAATTGCCATGGTGCTCATAGTAATGAAGATCTGCGCGGTGCTATTGCTAATTCATGTAACCCCTATTTTCATAATGTATTGAGGCGCATGCTTAATCAAGGAGCATCAAATGATCCCTTCAAAGACACGCGTATTGGATTAGCCGAGTGGGATAAACATATAATGAGTTTTGGATTTGGTGGTCAGCTAGGAATTGACTTGCCAAACGAGAAGGGTGGGCTTATTCCTACACCGGCATATTATGATCGTGCCTATAGAAACAGACCATGGAAGTTTTCCAATATTTATTCTATTGCTATTGGCGAGGGAGAAAACCTGGTGGTGCCGATTCAAATGGCAAATTTTGCAGCAACGATTGCAAACCGCGGATTTTTTTACACCCCGCATCTGGTGAAGTCTACCGGTGGTGATGGCAACCCGTTGCCACAATACAAGGAGAAGCATTATACTTCTATTGATTCATCCTACTTCATCGTAGCTGTAGATGCCATGGAGCAAGTGGTAAGAGAAGGAACAGGACAACGGGCAAAACTTGCTGATGTCATTGTGTGTGGAAAAACAGGCACAGTAGAAAATGCACCACCGCTTTTTGATCATTCAGTGTTTATTGCCTTTGCCCCTCGTGATAATCCTAAAATTGCTATTTCAGTTTATGTAGAAGATGCTGGCCAGGGTGGTCGTGCTGCTGCGTCAATCGCCAGTCTTATGATTGAAAAATATTTGTTTGGACAAACCAAACGACCACACATTGAACAGTACGTGCTTAATAATAAGTTTGAATGAATAGAGGAGAAGACATAGCGGGTAAGTTAGATTGGGTGGCCGTGCTCCTTTATGTGCTGATGGTTATTATGGGGTGGCTCAATATTTTTGCAGCGGTATATGACGAATCCGTAAAGCAGACTATCTGGGATCTCTCTTTAAATTCTGGCAGGCAGCTCATTTTTATTGGAGCTTCTTTTCTGATCATTATCATAATAGTTGTACTCGATATGCGATTCTATGAAACGTTTGCGTATTTATTTTATGGCATTATTTTAATAGCACTCATTCTGGTGCCTATCATTGGTAAAGAAGTAGGAGGTAATAAGGCATGGATTGCGATTGGTTCATTTAGTTTGCAACCTTCTGAGTTTGCAAAGTTTATCACCGCAATGACAATAGCCAAATTCATTGGCTCTGTCGGTTTTAAAATGGATAATCTCCGTAATCAGTTGATTTTATTTGCAATCATCATCATTCCCATGGCGTTGATCCTATTGCAAAAAGATTTTGGAACAGCTATCGTGTTTGCCTCTTTTTTACTGGTTTTTTATCGGGAAGGAATGTCTCCATTTCTTTTGATTGTTGGGATTTCTATGGTGATCATTGCAATACTCACATTGATTATAGATAATCAATTGTATTTGTATGGTGCGATCGTTTTGATTTTTGCAATCATTATTTTTTTTGGTAAACGAACCGTCAAGCGAATAGTGGCATTAAGTGCTGGTGCGCTGCTGATTATTTTAACGATTGAAGGATTTGATTATGTTATAAATAACATTTTGCCAGTTCGGCACAAAATGCGATTAGAAGCTTTGGTCGATCCTAATTCTGATCCCATGGGAATAAATTGGAACGTAACTCAATCAAAAATTGCTATTGGCAGTGGAGGCTTTGTCGGCAAAGGATTTCTGGAGGGCACTCAAACCAAATTTGACTTTGTGCCAGCACAAAGTACAGATTTTATTTTTTGTACCATAGGAGAAGAGCATGGTTGGATAGGCAGCTTTGTAGTCATTGCAATATTTATTGCTTTTTTGCTCCGGGTAATTTTTATTGCCGAGCGACAGAAAAGCAGATTTGCACGTGCGTATGGATATTCTGTAGCCACTATTTTCTTTTTTCACTTCACGGTCAATATTGGAATGACCATTGGACTTTTTCCAGTGGTTGGTATACCACTTCCGTTCTTTAGCTATGGAGGATCCTCGTTATGGGGTTTTACAATTCTACTCTTTGTGCTGTTGAAATTAGATGCGCACCGCAGTCAAATGCTACAGCGCGTTTAATCATTGAATCGCTTCTCAACGATTTCAATAAACTCAAGATACTCTTCACTCTCCTTATCCCAGTCGGGATAGCCCTCTTCAATAAAGCGCATAGCTTGTGATAGATTATCAAAGCGATCAAGATTGTCGATCGCTTCAGAAAAAATTTCAAAGTCACCATGAAACAAAATCTTGGTAAACATGAATTTCTGATTGATCGTAAGATTGTCCTTCAATTTTAATATTTTTTTCTTTGCCAGGTCATCGGCCAATGTCTGTTTTGTTGCTTCTTTCTGTATCGTAGGTATTACAGTTCTTGGAGTATTTGAAGCAACGGTTGTTTCTGGTTTCGAAACAGGGGGTTGGTGTATTGGTGACCTTGCTTCGTAAAAATTTTCTACTTTTAAAGGTACTACCCGACTGAACAAATGAAGATGTGATTCAACTTCTTCCGGAGTAAAATTCACCTCTTCGAGAATCTGATCTAAAATTGCGAAGGCTTCATTGCCGGAGATTGATTCTAATTTTTTTTCTTCCAGTCGCGTCACTAATTTTTCCAGGGGAGCGCGATTGATTTTGATATACTTGACCTCACTTTTTAAATCTGACGTTTTTACCGTTCCGGCTTCTTTTTTGTCCAACGTGTCAGAATAAAAATCATAGGGATCAAGAATAAGATAAATAGTTTGGTTTACTGCTTTCGTCAGCAACGGAAGAAAGTCATGCCTGCCTATTAAAATATGATTGCTTAAGCTATTTTGAAATGTAACGAGGGCTTCACTCACCTCTCTGGCATCATAATCAAAATAGGGACTCTTTAATTTTTCACTTTCCTTTTTCCAGGCCGAAAGCAGATCACTAACAACAAAAAAGTTCACCTGTTTTATTTCAGACAATTGAAGTATTTCGGGTCCCGTTATCTTATTCTTTTTTGAGAAAAACGAATTGACAAGGTGAAGTGCATATTGCTGTGCATAGTGATCGACAGCTTTCAAACTAATCTTTTCGTCCATGAGTAAGAATTTTCAGTAATCTTGTTTAAAAACGAAGTTAACGGATTTAAATTGGTCTCCATGGTAAAGATAGTGATTGAAAATTTGGCTCAAAAACAACTATCGGATGTTGATCAATCAAAATCTATTTTGAATGTCTTGCAATCCCACTTTATTGATTGGATGCATGCCTGTGGTGGCAAGGGACGGTGCACAACCTGCAAAATGATCGTGGTAGAAGGAATGGATCAACTCTCGCGCCCTACTCCAGCCGAAATAAAATATCACAGCCTAGGCCAATTGGCAGAAAACGAACGACTGGCTTGTCAAGTGCGAGCTTTGGGCTCGTGCCGGATTCGTGTTCCGGAAGAAAGCAAAATGTCGCACATGGATTATACGTCCTAAAATCCCGGTTTAACTGTGGTTATATCTACTTTTCAAATCCTAAATTGCATGAATGTTTATTGAACCACACTTAGGTAGATCAAAAGCCAGTGGCCGTAGCGGTTGGATTGAAGTCGTTTGTGGATGTATGTTCTCTGGTAAAACGGAGGAATTGATCCGTAGATTAAACCGCGCATTAATTGCCAAACAGAAGGTAGAAATATTCAAGCCCAAAGTTGATACACGCTATCATGTAGAGAAGATTGTATCCCATAATGAACGCGAAATAAGATCGACCCCAGTAAATTTTGCTAATGATATTTTGCTGTTGGCCGGTGATTGTGATGTAGTGGGAATTGATGAGGCACAGTTTTTTGATGAGTCGATCATCGAAGTCTGCAACACATTGGCAAATAGCGGGAAGCGTGTAATTGTAGCAGGCCTGGATATGGATTATGAAGGTAAACCCTTCGGCCCCATGCCTAATTTGCTTGCTGTTGCAGAATTTGTAACCAAAGTGCATGCGATCTGTGCGGATACTGGAGAACTGGCTTCCTTTTCATTCAGATTGAGCGCCAGCAATGCACAGGTTATGCTTGGTGAAAAGAACACCTATGAAGCTCGCAGTCGCCAGTCATTTTTTAATGACATGAAAAATCGTAATAAGTAGACGTGCTCCAAAAGACCAGAGGTATCGTTTTCAGGTTTGTGAAATTTGGTGAAACCTCCATCATTGCTAACCTATTTACGGAGCAATTTGGATTGCAGAGTTATATGATAAAGGGGGTGAGAACCAATTCCCGCAAAAGTAAGATTGCTCTTTTTCAGCCATTGACACTTTTGGATATGGTGGTCTATCATAAAGAAAACGCGGGGATCATGCATATCAAGGAAGTGAAATGCTTCCATCCCTATCAATTTATAAATGCTGATGTTCGCAAGGCGACTATTGCAATGTTTATCAATGAAGTTTTAAACAAATCGGTGAAGGAGCAGAGTCATGCTCAGGATATTTTTAATTTCATTGCCGATTCTTTGATTTATCTGGACACGCTTGAACGCCCAGAGAATTTTCATTTGATATTTCTGATTGGGCTGAGCAAGCACTTAGGTTTTGGACCGAATCTCTCTAGTGAGGTGCTGGGAGGAAGAATGGTAAGTGATGACGAAGAGATAGCGCTCAATAAATTCCTGACATTAGATTATCATATCGAAATACCTTTAACTTATCAGCAAAGAAAAAATATTCTTGCTGCGTTATTACGGTTTTACCAGGCACATTCCGATGGCTTTGGAGAAATGAAATCCGTGGCCGTGCTCAAGGAAATATTGCGTTGAACTATTTCTTTTAAGCGGCAACCGAAGAAACGCTGGCCCGGGTAGGCTCAGGCTTCTGAGCAAGAATCCGTAATTGTTTTGCATGAGCGACAACGGCCTCTCTAAACGTTTCTTTTGACTTATAAGGCAAGCCAAATTCATTAGTTGTTTGTTCTACAATCTTTGCTATTTCGCGATAATGGACATGACAGATGTTAGGGAATAGATGATGCTCCACCTGATAGTTGAGTCCACCAACATACCAAGAGAAGAATTTAGCACGGTGTCCAAAGTTGGTCGTAGTGCGAAGCTGATGAATAGCCCAATTGTTTTCCATATTTCCACTTTCATCCGGCATGGGATAGTCAGTGCCTTCCACTACGTGAGCCGGTTGAAAAATCATCGCCAAAATAAATCCTCCGATGTAGTGCATTATAAAAAACCCAAGAGCTACCTGCCAAATCGTCACTGGAAGTAATAACATCGGAATAACAATGATGTAAGTATAGTAAACTGTTTTGGTGGCAATCATGATCATCCACTCTTTGGTGGGTGTGGTGCGTTGCTTCTTTAGAAGACCTTCACGCTGGTATTTGACCAATCGATCAAAGTCTTTGGTAATCACCCAAACCAATGTCATGAAACCATAAAAGAACCAGGCATAATAATGTTGAAATTTGTGAATGGGTTTCCATTTCGATCCGGGTGCCATTCTGATGATGCCGCGCGGGCTGATGTCTTCATCTACATCGTGCACGTTGGTGTAGGTGTGATGCAGTACATTATGCTGAACCTTCCAGTTTGTGTCATGACCACCTACCAGATTGAGAGAAAGACCTAATAAATTATTTACCCATGGCTTGTTAGAATATGATCCGTGGTTAGCATCGTGCATGATCGAAAGACCAATACCGGCTAAGCCGAAACCCATAATCATACAAAGACCCAACATACCCCATGTATTTGAAACTACACCTGAGATCAATACGAAATAGGGAATGAAATAAATCGAAAACATTGCGATGGTTTTGATAAACATCTCTGAATTTCCAGTACGCTCTATGTTGTTCGCTTTAAAATATTGGTTAACACGCTGGTTTAGCGTAACAAAGAAATCTTGTTGCTTATTGGCAAATTTAATGTTGAGGTTTTTACTCATAGAGGTAAAGATGAGTTTTCTAACAATGTGTGACTTTAATTGCGAAAAAAATAATTTTCAAAAATAAGCATTTGAATAATGATAACATCTGTGAATGGGAATAGTTTTGAAAAGCGGCAATTTATACTTAGAAAAGGCTATTTGAATTCGGCAATAACTGTTTTTCCACCCTTAGTGATTTCTCCCACCTGCACCAACACGTTGGCATCAAGCGGCAAAAATATATCAACGCGAGATCCGAACTTAATAAAGCCAAACTCATCGCCCTGATCAAGTTTTTGACCTTCTTTAACATACCACTTTATTCTGCGCGCGAGAGCACCGGCAATTTGTCTGAATAAAATTTCTGTACCATTATTCATCTTTGCTACTACCGATGTGCGCTCATTTTCAGTACTTGATTTGGGATGCCACGCCACCAAATATTTTCCGGGATGATATTTAAAATATGAGACAGAGCCTTCTATTGGCATACGATTAACGTGTACATTAATAGGTGACATGAAAATAGATATCTGCTTCCTCTTCGATTTCAGATACTCATTCTCATAGGTTTCTTCTATAACTACAACTTTGCCATCGGCTGGAGCTAATACTTTTTTAGGATCTTTTTGAACTTCAAAAATGGGTATACGGAAGAATTGAAGAATGATCAAGTAAAAAATAATGGTCGCACCGATTATGATATTCTGTAAAATAGCAGCGTCTGGAAAGAAATACGAGATTGCCCAGTTAAGTGCAAAAAAAGCCACTAGTAATAAGAATAACAACGTGCGGCCTTCGCGATGAATGGTCATGATTATTAAATTAATGCGCAAAGGTAAGGGCACGAACCCTTAACTCATAACAAATCCTTCCCGATAAGGAAAGGATTAGAAGCCTCCCCGGAATTTATATGTTTTGGCCACTTTGTCGATAGCAACCATGTAGGCGGCAATACGCAAAGATACTTTGTATTGAACAGCCGTTTTGTACACGATATTGAAAGCATCTTTCATAATCCTGTCGCTTCTGCGATTTACACGCTCTGCAGTCCACTTGTAACCTAGTCGGTTTTGAACCCACTCAAAATAAGAAACGGTTACGCCACCAGCGTTAGCAAGAATGTCTGGAACTACGCTGATACCTTTTTCATAAATAATGCTGTCGGCTTTGGATGAAGTAGGTCCATTTGCACCTTCGACAATCAGTTTAGCTTGAATTTTTCCTGCATTGGAGCTGGTGATAACATCTTCGGTTGCAGCTGGAACAAGCACATCTACGGGTAAAGTCAAAAGATCTGCTCCTTCAATTTTCTGTACTTCCGAATATCCTTCCAGCGAACCCTTATTCTTATCGCGAAAAGCTACTGCAGACTCTATGTCAATTCCATTTTCATTGTAATAAGCTCCTGAGATATCACTCACGGCTACCACTTTCAATCCTCTTTCTGCAAGGAGGCGTGCTGCCCATGAGCCCACATTTCCAAAACCTTGTACTGCGCAGGTAGCATTGTATGGATTGATTTTTAACTTCTCCATGGCTGCTAAGGCAGAAACCATTACACCCCGGCCGGTGGCTTCGGTTCTTCCCAGTGATCCTCCCATTACAATAGGTTTTCCGGTAACTACCGCAGCTACGGTCATTCCTTTGTTTCTTGAATATTGGTCCATGAGCCAAGCCATTTCACGAGGTCCTGTTCCCATATCTGGCGCAGGAATATCCTGATCCGGGCCAAAAACGCCCATCATGGCTTGAGTATACGAGCGCATTAAACGCTCGATCTCTCCTGCCGACATTTCGCGTGGGTTACAGGCAACGCCACCCTTTGCTCCACCGTAAGGAATATCTACCACAGCACATTTCCACGTCATCCAGGCGGCTAATGCTTTTACTTCATCCAGATTTACATGCGGATCAAAACGAATTCCTCCTTTGGAAGGTCCTAATATTGTTGAGTGGATAACGCGATATCCTTCAAATACTTTTATGCTTCCGTCATCCATGGTTACGGGTAAAGAAACGATCACCTGCTTGGCGGGTGATTTAAGCACTTGGTACACCTCATCTTCAAGTCCTAAAATTTGCGAAGCCGTGTGAAAACGAGACATCATTGCTTCGAATGGATTTTCCTTATCAACAATCGGAGCTGGTTCGATATATGCCATAAAAGTGCAAGATTTTTAAGTTTTATTAGGTCTGGACCTATTTGCTAAAATCCACAAAAAAGGCCCCCTAAAACGGTTGCAAAGATATATAAAT
>JAYVTC010000132.1:0-4609 GCA_043774745.1 Cyclobacteriaceae bacterium
GAATCTCGGAGATGTATCAAACAAGACGGTTCCGAAGATGTGCCTCATTGCTCCTGCTCAACAGGGTGGATTGATTACTACCAGAACATTTATTCCACACAGCGTACATGAAGCGATCGGAGTACTTGGTGCTGTTTCAACCGCAACTGCCTGCCTGCTGCCCGGATCTGTTGCTGAAGGAATGACTCAGATACTTTCCGATAGCAACGATCTGTATTCTGTTGAGCATCCTTCTGGTGAATTTACCGTGAAGCTGGAACATACTTTTGACAAAGGAAAAATAAAAATTGGTAAGTGTGGTGTCATTCGCACGGCACGTTGTCTTGCCAAAGGAGATATCATGTTACCAACGTAAGTGGACAAGCAACATACTAAATGATTAAAATAATTCTAAAAAATCCTATGAATCAAAATATAAAACTGTCAATCGTCTGCTTCATCACGCTGGCAGCAGTATTCCTCACAACAAATTCAAGAGCACAGGATCTACTCAAGTTGAGCAAAGACAAAAAGTTCACAGAATCAACGTTAACGTTTCTGGATGGCGCTACCGTGAAGTATCGGGCTTTTGAAAATATCTACTTTGTATCTAAGGTGGTGGATTCCACTTATCAGTATTTAAACTTTTATGTACCGGAGTCGGCTTATACAAGTCAGGCAACACCGATGTTTCTTAAGACTAACATTGGCGGTTATATGGCTTCGAAGGCTTCTGCCCCCACACCTACTGATGCTACGGGTCGCGCATTGCGTGAAGGATATGTCGTTGTGATCCCTGGTTCACGTGGATCAAATTCTAAAGTTACAAAAGCAGATGGATCAACTTATTTTACGGGGCGTGCGCCTGCAGGCATCGTTGATCTAAAAGCTGCCATTCGTTATCTGCGTCATAACGATTCTGTGATTCCAGGAAGTGCAGAAATGATTATCACGGATGGTACAAGTGCAGGAGGTGCGATGTCCTCCCTAATGGGTGCGACCGGAAATAACCCAGCGTATGAGCCATATCTTAAAGCACTGGGAGCAGCAACAGAACGTGATCATGTATTTGCTGTTGTAGCCTTTTGTCCAATCATTGATCTCGAACATGATGATATTGCTTATGAATGGCTTTACAATGCAACCAATACAAAGCTTCGGAATCTTCAGCCAAATCAAGCCACAATATCCGATGAGTTAGCTGCGCAATACCCTGCTTACTTAAACAGTCTTAATCTTAAAAAGCCTGATGGATCTGCTATTACTGCGGACAACTATAGAGACTATCTAAAATCATTTTTAATGAAGTCAGCACAAAAAGCAAAAAACGAAGGCATTGAAATTCCAGAGGCGAGTGGAATCAAATTAAATGCAGGAGGTCGAGGTGGCCCGGGTGAATATGTCATCGATATGGACTTACCAACCTATCTGGAATATGTAGTTTCAAAACAAGCATTGAAAACACCACCGGCATTTGATAAACTTGGCGTGATCAGTAATGACGGTACACCGGAGAACAGTTTATTTGGTGATGACCTTGGTGGGCAAAAGAATTTTACAAACTATGCATTAGCAAAATCTTCAGGAAACGCCAGTGCGACTATTGATCCTGCATTGAAGGAAAGAGTAAGATTATTAAATCCGATGTACTTCATTAGCGATGGTGTGAGCACCACAGCAAAATACTGGTACATACGTCATGGAGCTATAGATCGCGATGCTGCTTTCTCCGTTTCAATCAATCTCTACACCAAGCTGATCAATCAGGGGTACCATGTAAACTATGCGCTACCCTGGAACAGACGCCATCAAGGAGACTATAATCTCGATGACGTTTTTGATTGGATCAACACGGTCGTCAAATCACAGAAAAAGTAGTGGATTAGGATGCAGAATTACCCAATCAAAGTTTTTACTTAATGTTTTTATTTACTTCAAAGATTAGATACCAAATATGAATCGAAAGAAATTTTTGAAACGGGCTGCTTTTTCTGTAGCTGCCTTGCCCCTGATCGTGCAATCTTGCAAAGATGAAAGTACCACACCAGTATCCTCTGGCGGTAACACGGTTTGTGGCGACCCTATTACTCCCGCTGTACCTGAAGGACCATATTATGTAAATGAAATGTTAAACCGATCGGCTATTACAGAAGACCGAAAAGGCATATCGCTCACAATCCTATTTACGGTTGAGGATAAAAATTGTAGTCCCATTAAAGATGCTGTTGTTGACATCTGGCATTGCGATGCCGCTGGAAAATACTCGGACGAAAGCTCAGAAGGAACGTTAGAACAAAAATGGTTGCGCGGATATCAATCAACGGATGTAAATGGCAAATGTAGCTTTACGACTATTTTTCCAGGATGGTATAACGGGCGTCTTACCCATATACATGGAAAAGTGAAAGTGGGAAGCACCACCAAACAAACCACTAATTTTTTTATTCCTAAGAATGTAGAGCAAGCTGTATACGCTACTGCTCTTTATGCTGGCAAAGGCCAGAATCCGACCACTGTGGCACAAGATGTTGAACTCCGAGGCGATACATCACGATATGACACTTTGATGATGAAGGTAACGGGCGATATTACAAATGGATTTATTGCTACCTATACGATCGCTTATTTATAAAAACCGCAGCAACACACATTGTCAGGCTGCACATCCCTCCCACTTCCAAAGCCCGCCAATAAGTGTCGCTGCCCCTGCCCGTTGTAAATGATGAAGATTGAGTTATTGAAAGCCTGCGCTAAAAAACTTTCTATGAAGATTGAGTAAGCCTGCCTACGTGAGGCACTCCGGCAGACAGGCTCGGATGCCAAATGTTTCATGCCGCTTTTCGCGGGAGCTATGTTAACATAACGCAATTCAATTATATAACTCTTGCCGGTCTAAATCCCTGATGCATAATTATATAATTCGCGTTATTTTAAATAGTTTATGAAGCTTTAAAAACGATTGTTATTGTGGCTGAAGGACTTGGCACAACTTCTTAGATTTTTGGCTGCCTCAAAAGTTTTAGGAGTTCTTTTGGGTCTTGGCGGTTGTCCCAGAATGCTGTAATAATAATGGCGTTGTTTGTGATTTTATAAAACAGACTGAAATGCCCCATAGCAGCAACTCGTGTATCAGGAAATTCTGCTGTATTGTAAATCAAAGGATTATCAGCAATCTTAGTAGTCTTCTCATTGCTCAACCTGAGCAGCTTAAGTGAATAAAGGTTGGTGACTGATTTCGTTGCAGCCAATATTCCAGAATAGATCTTCGTTGCAGGGCAGCGATTTCCGTCCAAATTATTTCTTTTTGAGCCATTCAAGTTCACGTTCGTTGAGTGTGAGCTGATCAATGGTTCTTCCAGCTTTAATGTCTTCTTCGCTCATCACCAGCATAATTTTCTGTTCTTCGGTAAGCGGCACTACTTCTTCTTGAACGTGTGAACTGTTGATCATATCCGACAAAGCTCGCAGATAGCCTGCATCTTTAATAACCATTAACTGGTCGATAACCTGGTTTCGAATATCAGTAGCTGAAATCATTTTGTTAGAAGTTAATCTTGTCAATAAAGATAAGAAAACTGGGAGTAAATACCTCCTGTTGATTGATGAGGGTAAAACATTTGAAGCAGATTAGTAAGGCAATGCCTACGGCCCGGGCTATCCACTTCAAGTCCGGCCTCGCTCCTGCCGCACACTTCGGGCTTTTCGTTTCTATCCCTATTGCGTTTCCCAGCGCAGCATCAACACACATTGTCAAGCCGCACATCCCTCCCACTTCCTAAGCCCGCCAATAAGTGTCGCTGCCCCAGCCCATTGTGAATGATGAAGATTGAGTTATTGAAAGCCCGCGCAAAAAAACTTTCGATTAAGATTTCGGTAAGCCTGCCTACGTGAGGCACTTCGGCAGACAGGCCCGGATGCCAAATGTCTCATGCCGCTTTTCGCGGGAGCTACTTAACATAACGATCGCTATTATATACTGTTAAGAATAACAAGCAATAGGCTTTGATACCCGCAATTGCCATAAAACAAAGAACCCCTGCAGGTTGGCTACAGGGGTCGCTCATGTGGCTTTCGTTAGCATTAGTAAGTGTATTTGGTGAAACGAATTTTAACAACGTCCAGGTACTGGGCACTGCCATAGCCAAACGCTCCTCGTATGTACGCTTTTACCGCCATGGCCGTGGCGTATAAATTGTAATCCATACGATACATCAGATCGTTTCGCTTGTTGCGTGCGGTGGTCAGATGCATGGTGGCCTGCCAGACGAGTTCATTTCCATTTTTGAGTGAACTCAATAGCTGGCTGAGCACGCTTACCGTTAGCTCGCTTTCGTATTTTAAGCCATTCCTGTTTGCATGGTTTCCCTCTGGCATCAAAGAGGTTTATCTCAGGCCTGCCTGCCGAAGTCTTAACACGTAGGCAGGTTCATGACTGCCCCGAGCCTCTCGGTGATGGCTTGAGGTATCTGTTTCAGAGCTAGGGGGCTCATTTAGCCAAGAGGCCAATTAAGACTCGGATAGTTGGGTAGGCAACACAAAATGTCAACCACAAGACAAGCTTTGATAAACTTTATGACCATACTTAAGGCTGATGTCTTAACTATAAATCTACATCTATGAAAATTTCTGT
>JAYVTC010000133.1:0-14007 GCA_043774745.1 Cyclobacteriaceae bacterium
GGTAATCAAATGTAAAGCGATTTCAGGACTAACTAAAAAGTGTAAATTTGAATCAGGATTTTTAACCAATAAGTGTAAACTTTTTTCAGGACGAGTCACACCTTAATGATTTTGTTTGGAGTGCTTTTAGTTAGCGGACAAAAAAGAAAGGAGTTGATTTAAATCTTTACTAAATTTATTGATCATGAAATGGTCATTAAGATTTTCTGCACCTAACGGAATGATAATTTGGACCATTCCATCTGACCTTAAAAAATAACTATTAACGAATGAAATCATTCAAACTTGCTATTCTTATTTTAATGTTGAGTGGCCAGGCGCGGGCTCAATCGCCTGAGTATATTTTTGTTTTTTTAAATAATAAAGCGGATAAAACTGAACTTCCTGAAGATGAGGTGAAGAAAATCATGGACGGTCATATGGCGAATATTACCCGCCTGGCAAAAGAAGGAAAGCTCATTGCAGCCGGTCCGTTTGATGGCGGTGGCGGCATCTTTATTTTTAAGTCCAACTCAATCGAAGAAGTGCGTGATTGGCTGAAGACCGATCCAGGGGTGCAGGCTAATCGTTGGAATCTGGAAGTGTTTCCTTTCTATCCACAATACGGATCAGTGTGTGCGGCAAAAGAACCTTATCAAATGGTGACGTATCAATTTATCCGTTATACACTTGCTGTAACGAAGCTCAATCAGAAGCAGCAATCGAAACTGTTTAAGAAACATACTGATTATTTAACGTTGCAGAGAAGTTCTGCCAAGGTGCTTACAGAAGCGCTGTTCGATAAAACACAAGGCGGCATTTTAATAGTAAACGGAGTACTTACTAACGAAATAATTGGAAATGATCCAGCTGTGCGCGAAGGTTTACTAACAACAGAGATTAAAAAATTGTGGATAGCGAAAGGCGCCTTTTGCGAAAACTAATTCAAATCATTTTATTCAGAGATCACCACAGCTAGTTTGTCTCCTTTTGCATTTACAGACAGGCGGGTAATACCTTTCAAAAGTTCGCTGCCGGATTGAATAGAAACTTCAATCCACTTCTTTTCTTTGGCCGCATCAAGAAAATAAACTTTTGTTCCATCGCTCGAAATGATTTTTCCATCGGATGTCCAGGTGATGTCTTCTCTTCCGGGTAGCGTAGCGGCCAGTGTTGTGATCTCCATAGTCTCTGACTCCAGTTTTTTAATTTCCCAATTGTTATCGGAAGTTTTCTGAATAAAACTGATGGCACGCTCACCGGGTATTTTGTGTAGCGAACGGCCAATGTTTTGAGCGATTACCGTATCTTCTTTGGTAGGCAAGCGCAAGTAATGCAGTGTTTGAGGTTCTCCCAAAATAAACAATGCAAGATGACTGTTATCAGCCCAGGCATGGTAGCCCACAATCATATTATCAATAATCACGGAAGGGTCACCGCCATCAACCGGATATTTTCCAAGATTCTGTGCACCATTGTCACGTTGAATGATGCAGGACAAACTGCTTTTGTCCGGGGTAAGTGTGGGTGAATATTCGCGTTCAGAAGTCTTAGTAATGGCAGTGGTTACTCCGGTTTTATAATTGTAGGACAGGATTTCTGCGCGACCCTCATCATTGAATGAAGAATAATAAAGTATAGGTTGATCCGAGTGAAAAGACGGCTGATTGTCGTAGCCTTTATGATTGGTTACGTTTTTTGGATTTGAGATTGTGATTTTATCTTTTTTTAATTTCAAATCGAATAGTAAAATCTCGGAACCGGTTTGGGCAAGCCCTACGGAACCAATAAAGATCACAACGAACGTCAATAAGTACTTCATAGATTTTATTTTGTATGTAAAGTCGTAAAAAAGTACCAATTAAAACTGAAAATTCTGAAATGACTTCCAATGCTTTCCATCATGCTTCAGCAAAGTGATTACATCTATTGTAAATTCCCCAGAAAATTTCTTTTCCTTAAATTCTTGCCAGGCCTTAAGAAACTGATCTTTCTTTAAGTCACGAAAGGCAAGCGTTAGATGAGGATGAAAGGGCAAATCGCGGTATTGCGCGTTGAACAGGTTCAATTCAACTTTACAAAACCTATGCAATTCGTGCTGAAGGGTTGTGAGTGACTCAGATGGTTTTATATCGATGTAAATAACTTTTGGTGCGAAGCAAGAAAAATTATTAAAGAAAACAGAGAAGGAGTTTTTCCCTGACGAAAACTCACGCAATGCATTTACTAATTTTTCTTCCTTCCCCTCTTTCCATTGAAAAGGCATGTGAAGCGTGATGTGTGGAGGCGAGTTAAGCGAAGCCTTGCTGTGATACTGATCTCGGAAAAGTTCTTTCAATAAGTGTGCCTCTTCAAAGAAAGGAGAAGGAGGGATGAGAGCGATGAAGTACAATGAAGTTCCTGGAGGAGGTGGGGGCATGATATGATATTTCAAAAAGGTGCTTCAAAAGTAATTGATTTAACAACTACTACCTTAACATTATAAAGGCACCCCAGTAATAGGGTTCGGGGTATTTTGAACGCAAGCTCTTCTGTGCGCTTCGCCAGGCCATCTCCTGATTCCCAAGCTCAATCCACTTTTTATAGAACTCACGCATGATTATCTGTGTGGCTTCATCATCAACTTTCCACAAACTCATCAGCACCCCTTCCGCTCCAGCTGAAAGAAAGGCACGCGGTAAACCAATCACGCCTTCACCATTCATAATTTTGCCAAGACCTGTTTCGCAAGCGGACATCACCACCAATTGTGTATTTGATAAGTTCAGGTTCGTTACTTCATAGGCGGTAAGAATGCCATCCGTGAGCGCATCGGAATCTTCCGTTCTGTTTTTCATGCTATTCCGACAACCGGCCAATAGTAAACCAGATCGTAACATAGGATTGGCTAGTAATTTCTTTTTGTCAAATCCCATGATTGAAAAATCTTCATCTTCATTGGTAATATCTTTCAGAAAAAATCCATGGGTGGCGAGATGAAGCACTTGAGGACTTTGCAACATTCTTATGGTGGCTTCACTGGCTTCGGCCTGCGAGAACGGATGATTTTTTATTTTGGCTAGTGTTAACATCTCTGCCAGTCCATTAATCTCTTCTTTAGTTCCGGGAAGGTCGGTTACATTTTCAGGATCGAATGCGCGATTAAGTTGATCGGTGTCTTTTGGATTTATCATTGCCTGAACGGCTGTTCCTCCAAAATCAGGATTTCCAATCATTACCACTTCACGTACGCGTTGCTGTTGTTTCGATTTCAATAATTGACGTGAACTGGTGATCATCTCAAGTTCAACTTCATCGGCCAGGTAATTGCCGGCTTCGACATTAAACAATGTTTCAAGATTGATCTGATTATACAAACCATCGGGAGAGAAGTATACTTTTTTTGTTCCTTTCAGTGAGGCCTTTATAGGCAACCAAAATTCTTTATAAGACCGGGTATCGGGCAGTTGAGCGTGTATAGAATTGTTATAAAACTTTAACGGTTTAGTCTCCAGGCGAACAGCATGTTGTATTTCTATTAACTCTGGCGACATATCTCCATAGCGTAAAACAATGGCTACATAGGAAGTATCCATTAATGTACGTTGTATTTGAGTGCGAAGAATTTCTACCAGCGCTTCTCCGGGTTTCAGCGTTTTGCTGAGGTCTTTCCAGGTTGCCCTGGCAAGAGAATTCATGGCAGCAAAATCATTCGATCGTGTTGAGATGTTGCGCTCAAGCTGATTTACTTCCTCTTCCAGTTTTTTTTGTTGAGCAATTGTGTTTTCTATTTTCTCAGACTGGTAAACTTTAATCAGTCGCTCCTTTTTGTTTTTCCATTCTTCGATAAGCTTTAATCCTACTGCATCGTTGTTAACCGTTAGTTGTTGGAGAATGTCTTTTAATTGATTAAGCCCAAGACTTTTATTCAGCATGACAGCTTCTAGCACAGAACCCTTTGATTCAGGACTTAATTGGGTATGATGCTGAATCATAAACGAAGTAAATTGCTGAAGCTTATTGTTAATTCCAGCGAAGAACATCTGCCTCTCCGATTCGCTCAGATAAGGAACCACTGCATTGCTGTAGTTTTTATAATGAAGGAAAGCTTGCTGATAAAATGAAAAAGCTTCCTGATAATCCTTGGTTTGAACGCTCAATGAAGCACGCGTAATTAATACATCAGCGTATAGGGGATAATCCTCGCCCCATAAATTCTTTATATCTTTTTGAGCTTCAATGGCCACGGTTTGGGCTCCCTCAAAATCGCTCTGCAATATTTTAAGAAAAATCATTTGCATCTCCATATCCATTCTTTGGGAAGATCCCTGCCGAAGGGTAATGCTTTTCTCTAAATATTCTTCTGCGCGGTCCAGCACTTCTTCTTTGGTCATCACCCATTTAGATTTTTGATCGGGAGTGCCGGTTTTAGTTATTTGATTATTTAAATCTTGGTACATGTAAATATAAACCATAGCTAAACTGAAATAACCATTCGCTTCAAGATCGATTAAAGATGCTGGCGCACTGGTTTTTAATGAGTCAATTTTTTTAATAATCCGCTGAGCTTCTATTAAAGCTTTCTCAGCATTGACATAATCTTTTTGTTCAACCAGATGCATGGATCGCATTTGCACATAAGACACAAACTCGATGGAAACATGTCCATTTTCCTTCATGATAAATTCTTGGTAATTGAGTTCTTCTTCGGTTTCTTTTTCTTCGTTGCCAAGTTCATGATAGATGCTCATGAGCGTATGCAGGAGCGTACCATAAACGGGATCGGAAGTATGATTGCTATCGATGAATATTTTTCTTGCCTGAAGAAGAACGCGTTCAGCCTCTGCAAAATTGCCTTGATTTTCTTCGAAGGCACCTTTACTAACAAGGACACTTGCATATTTCGGGTCATTGGCTGAGAATGTACTGGCAGCAAGGTCTACTTGTTGATCGATAGATTCTTTAAATCCCTTGCCTTTGCCTAAACCTCGCTCGATGATGCCATACAAGCTCACCATCTTGATATAATTTTCAGACTTTTTACCCTCCCACTTTTTCACCAACGCCATAGATTGATTATTTATTTCGAGGGCTTTTTCCCAATCGTTAACATCCATGCAGTAGGAATGTATGTTGTAAATAAGCGGAATAGCTGCCTGATAATCTTCAACCGTATTGGTGGTTTTCAACACTAAATCAAATCCTCTTGATAAGTACGGAAATGCTTTTTCGGGTTCGTTTTCATAGGCAGTACCTAACGATGAAAGCACACTAACCAAATCCGGATAAGAACCATGGTGATGAGTATCGATCAACTCCACTAATTGCAGTAAAGTCCTTTTTTCATCTTCACTTTTACCTAAATGAAATTGGCATAAAGACAAAAAATAAAGCGCATCGGCAGTACGGATATCATCTTGAGGAAGATGCTTTTTGTAAAGCATAGCGGTTTTTTCAAACGCAGTCGCAGCAGATTGATAATCATCCGTTAAATAATATTCATACCCCAATGATTCAAGTTGCTGAGTATATTCCAAAGAATTGGTGGTGAAAAGAGCTTCGGCATTAGCCGAGGCTTTGAGAAGTAATGGTATTCTTTTTCTTGGATCTTTTTCATTTTCCGCTTGCCCAGCGGGCTCATCCCACGGAAGTGATACGGGTGAACCGTCTTTAAGGAACGCCAGAAATTCCTTAGTGAATTCTCCCTGATTATATTTCATGCGCAGTCGCTCCTGACTGGTTTCATAATAAAAGGAAATCCATCCATCATACACAGGTTTAGGCCTGTCCTTTAAAAAGACACCTTTCATCTGAACTACTCCATTGGCATAGTAGTCTTGTACAATCTTATCAGGAAGATCATCTTTGTAGTTAATGCTCCGATAGAACTCTACTTCATTTAGATTTTGAGTTTCCTTCCAGGCCTCATTGTACCAAATGATCCATTGACCTTGCCGGTTTCCCTTCTCGTCCGTTTTACTTTGAAGTGGAGGAATAGTTTGAGCCGCCACACAAAGGTTGAGTAACACGCTAAGAAGAAATAGCAGGATGAACTTGTACATAAGATCAATCTAATAAAAATTGATTAATACCGGAACAGGACTACCTAGAACGATAGAAAGGAAAAGACTAACAATTAGTTCTGCAACAGATTTTGGATTATGATCAAACCATTAAGAGGAGATTCATTTTATATTTCCTGGCTCTCTGCGATTTTTACCCGGCATATTTACAAGATCATCGCCTAAATCTTCTCTCGCTTTATCAGCCAACGCCTGTAATGCCTCCATGATATCAGGATATTGATTTTGAACATCGTAACGCTCACCCGGATCGCGCCTGAGATCATACAACCCTTGCTTCACCGGATAATTTTCATCCACCTTGCCGGGATATCCATTCATACCCATATCAAAATTTTCGTACGTGCGACCAGGATGTGGCAACACTAACTTCCAGTCATCGAGCCTCACAGCTTCTAAACTGTTGGTGCGATAGTAGTAATAAAATTCTTTCCTGGGCTGTGCGGAAATATCACCTTTGAGAATCGGTAAGAGACTTACACCATCAATTTTTTGAGCGGGAAGTTTTATTTCCAAAAGATCTGCAAGCGTTGGATAGAGATCAATCGTGGATGAAAGACTATTTGAGGTAAGCCCTGGATTGACTACACCCGGCCATCGCACGATGCAAGGTACACGCACTCCTCCTTCATAGGAGTTACCTTTGCCTTCGCGGAGGCCACCTGTTGAGCCGGCATGATTTCCATAATTTAACCACGGGCCATTGTCACTGGTAAAAATGATTAGCGTATTTTTTTCAATTCCATTTGCTTTTACTGCTTTCAACACTTCTCCTACGGACCAATCAATCTCCATCATCACATCGCCATACAAGCCTTGTTTACTTTTGCCTTTGAATTGGGCCGATGCACTGATAGGTACATGAGGCATAGAATGTGGCATATATAGAAAGAAGGGCTTATCTTTTTTACGCCTGATGAAATCCACAGCATGTTCTGTGTAAAGCCTTGTCAATTGTGCCTGATCATCCAACGTGTTTATAGGAATCTTTTTATCATTTCCTTCCATGATGAAGAGAGGCGGAAAACTATCTTTTCGCCAATCGTTAGCAGTACTTCCATTGTAATCTACGGGCCACATGTCATTGGAATACGGTATTCCGAAGTATTCATCAAAACCATGTTGAAGCGGAAGAAACTCCCGACTATCACCCAGGTGCCACTTTCCGATGATCGAAGTAGCATATCCTTTCTGTTTGAACAACTCTGCCAGGGTTGTTTCTTCAGGATTAATTCCTTTTTTACTCTTTGGAAATAGAGCTCCCGTAATTCCTATTCTATTTGGATAGCAACCGGTTAATAATCCTGCACGGGAAGCAGAACAGACTGCTTGCGCGGATAGAAAATTGGTGAACCGGATTCCTTCACTTGCCATTTTATCTATGGCTGGTGTTTGATATTCTAACGCTCCGGTTACACCTAAATCGCCATTCCCCAAATCATCCATGAAAATGAGAATGATATTGGGGGTTTTACTTTTTTGGCCTGATGCGGAGATGCTGATTGACAAAACTGAAATCAGAAAAATGAGAAATCGGATATTCATAGTTTGAGGTTATTTACAAGACATGAAAAAGTTTGCTCTAATTTATAAGTTAAATCTGAAGACAACATCCTTTTGATCTATGTTTGCGTATACACCATTTCAATAAATAGTCTATGCGGTTGATTTTATTTCTCATTTGCGTTTCCCATTTCGTATTTGCTCAACCTGTAGAAAAGGCAATAAAACTGGTAGAAGCCAAAAACATTTCGGAGGCCAAAAAATTACTAGGAAGTGTGAAGGAATCTGATAAAGATTTTGCTGCCGCTCAATTCTGGCTGGGAAGAATTGCATACGATGAAAAGAAATATGAAGATGCAGAATCATTCTTTGAAGAGGCCATAGAAGCAAATGGCGAAGAAGCGCAATACCATAACTGGTATGGCAATACATTGGGTGCAATCGCCAGTGATGCTAATATGTTTAAGCAAGGTATGTTGGCTCCTAAAATGAAGAGCGCCTGGGAGAAATCAGTGGAGTTAGAGTCAGATTACATCGAGCCACGCCAATCATTGATTCAATACTATTTGAATGCACCAGGCATGATGGGTGGCAGTGTTGATAAGGCCATAGAAATGGCGAATGAAATCATGAAGCTAAAGCCTGCCGAAGGCCATCGCCAGCTAGGTAATATTTATTTCAAGGAAAAAAATTATCCGGCAGCTGAAAAAGAATTTATTACGATGGCTAAACTTGATCCTGCTTATCAAAGTGGGCTGGCAAATTATTATCTTACACAGAAACAATTTTCTAAAGCGTTTGATTTGTTTGAAGAATCGCTGAAGAAAAATCCTGACGATATGCAGTCTGTGTATCAACTAGGAAAAACGAGCGCCTTATCGGGTGAACGGTTGGATAGAGGCGAGGCATGCCTCAAGAAATATCTTGGCTATCAGCCGAAACAAAATGAACCATCTCATGCCGGAGCGCAGATGCGCTTAGCACAAATCATAGAAAAGAAAGGCAACAAAGCCGAAGCAAAGAAATTGTTTGCTCAAGCATTAAAAGCGGATGCTTCTTTGAAGGAAGCGAAAGAAGGCCTTGAGCGTGTTTCGAAGTAATAAATAGGGGTGGGCAGACAGATAATTGTCTTTACCTAACAGAGAAATATGAGACTTCGCACACACGATCGAATAGAAATTATTGATGTATTAAGGGGGTTTACTTTACTGGGTATCATTCTGGTCCATTTTGCCGAACAATATTATGCAGGACCATATCCGGAGAAGATAGGCAATTTAACGATTAAATTTTTAGGGGATGATATAATCACCGGCTTCATAGGAATTTTTATTTCCGGAAAGTTCTTCATGATCTTCTCTTTTCTGTTTGGTCTCAGTTTTTTCTCCAATTGAATAAAAGTGATTCAGGCATAAAGTTTTTTGCCCGTTTTTTCTGGAGGTTGGTAATTCTCTTCGCGATCGGACTTCTTCATCATCTTCACTATCGTGGCGACATTCTTACCATCTATGCCATGCTGGGTGTGGGGCTTTTGATTTTCTATAAACTACCCAATAAACTTTTATTAATTCTTGCTTTGAGTCTGACCATCAATTTGCCCTCTGCGGTAGTAAGAGGAATTCAGGCTTTGAAGGCACCTGCTGTGGGCAAGGAAAATCAAGCACCATTTTCAGTTGATGATGCAGCCAATGAAAAATACTTTGACACGGTAAAATCAGGAACCTATGTTGAAATTTTGAAAGCGAATCTCGGTGAACTTGATTTCAAGTACCAGTTTCAAGTTGAGTCGGGAAGAATTTATATCACATTAGGTCTATTCCTGTTGGGATTATATGCAGGAAGAAAACGTGTGTTTGAAAAGTTGAGTGAACAGCTTCCTTTGTTCAAGCGGCTAATAAAAAGAAATCTTTGGCTCTTATTGGGGCTTATACTTTTAGCTTTAGCATTCTTTGGTGGTGCTGAGTTGGCCAAAATCAAATTGCCGGATATTGTGCAATGGATGGTGGGAGGATTAATTTACGATACGTTTAATCTCTCTCTTGCAACGATTTACGTGGCGGGTATAGTCCTCTTGTTTCAAAAGCAAAAATGTTATTTGAGGCTAATGAATTTCTATGAAGTGGGTCGAATGGGCTTAACTACCTACTTGATGCAAACATTTTTTGGCTTTCTTATTTTTTTCAGCGTAGGATTTGGTATGCTTGGAGAGATTGGGGCCTTAGCCACTGTGGGGATAGGCATTATAATCTTTATCATTCAAATCTATTTCAGCAAATGGTGGCTGGCACGCTTTCGCTATGGATTTTTTGAATGGCTGTGGAGAAGCGCCACGTATTTAAAAGCGCAACCATTCTGCAAAGCTTAGTTACAGATTTATTGATTTGAGTTCGTCACAAACAAAAAGGAACTCTCAAATAAACCGCGTAAATTGAGCTTCCTTTTTTCTGTTTCATATTAAAAACACGTAAAGGCATTAACTACGCATGAAGGACTTCTTTTTAAAATGGTATCAGTATAATGCCTGGGCTAATCGCAGGATAATTGGTTGTTTAGAGCAACAAATGGTAACCGATGAAAAAATACTATCGGTGTTTGGGCACCTGATGGCAGCAAACTTCATCTGGCTCAATCGAATTAAAGATTTGCCCAAGAGCAAGTATGAGTTGTGGGGTAAATACGACCTGCCGGAATTAAAAAAAATGGTAGAGGAAGCCGATGAATTATGGATGAGTTTTCTTCATTCAACTGAAAACTTTGATCGCGTTATGAAGTATCGCAACTATGTGGGTGATTATTTTGAAAATAACGTGCAACAAATCATGATTCATCTTGTTAGTCATGGCACGTATCATCGGGGACAGGTTGCTATGCTCTTACGGCAGAAGGGCTTTGAGCCGGTGAACACTGATTTTATTACGTACGACAGAGTTATTTCCGGCCAGCTAAAAGACTAAAATTTAACCAATCAAAAAACTATGAAAGAAGTTAAACTAATTTTCCTTGGTCTATGTGTAACATTGGCTGCATGGGCACAAAATGATGTTGATGACATTGTGTGCCATACTTCTGCTACTGAAAAGTTTGCATTGTTTGCCACTAACAAAGAGTTCAACAGCTCGCACCCCAATCCAGTGCCGTATGTTCACCAAAGTGAAAACGGCAAAATGATCACGATTAAAACTACTGATGGCCAGGACGCCAATGGTTATCTGCTGATGGCTAAGAAGAAAACAAACAACTGGGTTTTTGTTTTTCAGGAATGGTGGGGATTAAATGACCACATCAAACGTGAGGCTGAACAACTCTATAAGGATTTGGACAACGTAAACGTGATTGCGTTAGACATGTATGATGGCAAGCTTGCTACATCACCTGCGGATGCCGGAAAATTTATGGGCGAGTTTAAGCAAGACCGTGGTAACATTATCGTAAAAGGGGCGATCGCTTATGCCGGCAAGGATGCAAAAATTGCTACCGTTGGCTGGTGCTTTGGTGGAGGTCAGTCCATGCAGGCTTCATTAGCTGCTGAAAAACAAGCTGTAGCATGTGTGATTTATTATGGAATGCCAGAAGGGAATGTGAGTCGTTTAAAAAACCTGAATTGTGATGTGCTCGCCATCTGGCCAACACAAGATAAGTGGATCAATAAAGATGTGATGGATAAGTTTGAGGCAGACATGAAGACTGCAGGCAAGAAATTAACCGTGAAAGCCTATGATGCCGATCACGCATTTGCTAATCCAAGCAATCCTAAATTCAACAAAGACTTTACAACAGACGCTTACAAAAACACACTTGATTTTTTTAAAGCAAGACTTAAATAAACGTAGTATAATTGACAGTTGACAAAGGGCAATTGACAACGATTTGGTGTCAATTGCCCTTTGTTCATTGTCAACTGATTTAATACTGCTCCAGCATATATTGTATTACATCCATTGTGGTGACAATGCCAATTAACAGACTCTCATCTTTATCGTCAACTACAGGCAAAGCATGAAATTCTTCTTTTGAAAGAATCTTAGCAACTTCATAAATAGTATCGCTGGCCTTCACCACTCTTGGTTTGTGAGACATTACCTGGCTGATGGTGAGCATATCAAAAACGGCCTCATCGGCATCTTCTTCTCCATCAAACATATTGCTGAATGTGAGTCGGTTCAAGTCTGTCTTGCTGATAATACCCACTAATTGTTTGTGATGAGTAACAGGAATGTGACGCACTCCATATTTGCGCACCAGTTCAAGAGCATGCGATAATTTATCATCAATCTGCACCTTATGAATCGTCTTGGTCGTGATGGTGCTTACGGGCACTTTCTTTTTCATTGTAGTAATATTTAAAAGCCATAGCGAATGCCTTGAGATTCGGGATCAATAGTCAGCAAAAGCACTCAGCCTTTTTTAATTAAAGGTATGTTCTGATAAATCACAAGCCATGAGATACGTCAAGGTGAGAAATGACTTATGTCACTCCCACACCACCACACCAGGCTGAGTATGATACCACGTTGGATATTTGGGTATATGAATTTTTTCTACCTCGTTGCGCTTCACCTTTAACGTGGGAGTTATCAAACCATTTTCAATGGTCCAATCACCCTTCATGATTACGGCTTTTTCAAGTTTTTCGTAGGATTCCAGGTTTGGATTAACCTGGCTGATAGAGTTAGCCAGGCTTAGCGAGATGTCTTCTTTTGATTTAGATTTTCCTGCCGCGGAAAGAACCACCAAAGCAATAGGTTGCGGTATGCCCATGCCTACTACACATGCCTGTTCAATATCCTGGTTGGCAGTCAACATCATTTCAATAGGTGCAGGTGAAACATATTTGCCTTTGTCTGTTTTGAATTGATCTTTTACTCTTCCCACTATGGATACATAACCATCTTTATCTTTTTCTGCTTTGTCGCCCGTTTTTAAAAATCCTTGCTCATCAAATGAAGCAGCAGTGAGTTCAGGCTCTTTATAATAGCCCTTCATCAGGCTCGGACTTTTTATCCTCATTTCACCATCGTCAGCAATTTTAAATTGCAAACCAGAAAGTGCTTTACCTACGGTTCCAAAACGATTGGCTCCCGCTCTATTGAAATGCGAGTAGACACAATCTTCTGTCATGCCAATGGCCTGATAAATGGTAACACCAATTTTGTCGAACCACTCCAGCATATCAACAGAAATCGGAGCGGCACCAGAATAAATATGTGTTGCTTTAGCAAGGCCTAATTTCTTCTTGATGCTTTTACGAATCACATGGTTAAAGATGGGAATGGAGAGGAGCGTGTTTAATTTTTTTGGAGACAGTTTTTCTGAAATCTTCTCACGGAATTTTGCCCAGATGCGAGGCACAGCAAAGAATACATCAGGTTGTGTGTCGGCTAGGTTTTTAGGGAAAGTCTCTAATGATTCTGCAAAGGAGAACATCCCTCCAAAGTAAATTCCAACCATCTCTACTCCCATGCGTTCCGCGATGTGACTGATTGGCAAATAAGAAAATAGCTTTGGCCTTTTTGGAAGTGATAAATCTGTCAAGGCAACATTTAGGACAACATCAAAATTACCAATGGAATGCATCACCCCCTTGGGGTTACCCGTTGTGCCCGAAGTGTACATGATGGTAAGCAACTCATCATAATCCCATGAAGCAACTTCTGAAGTTGGTTTTTCCGCAGCTAACATTTTCTCCCAAGAGTGTGATTCTTGTATTCCATACAATTCTATACCGATACGAATTATGCTGGCAGGAATTCCTTCTTGTTGTGCTTTGTAGTTATCGAGTTTACCTATGATAATCGCTTTAGATCCACTGTGTTCAAGAATCTGTTGGATGGAATGAGCAGAGAGTGTTGCATAAAGCGGAACAGAGATATGTCCGGTCATCATAATAGCCAGATCTGCCATGATCCAATGCGCACAGTTCTTTGAAAGTAATGCAACGTTACTACGGTTTGGAAGATTTAGCCGTTTTAAACCAGCAGCAATTTTTCTGATTTCTTCCCCTGCTTGTTGAAATGTCCAGTTGCGCCATTCACCTTCAAAAGGCTGACGGAGAAACAAGTCATTCGGTACTTCTTTTTCCCATTTAAGGAACTGAAGGATGGGGCTGCTGTGGCTCATAACAATCGATTTAGATGTCCTATTTAGCCATAAAAGATCAAAAAGAAAAGTAAGATTGTGGTAAATGGATTGCGCGGATTAATAGGATTTACCTTGGTTAAAATAAATTTTTGTTTCCTTGGTTTCCCTCGTGAGGCATGATGCATATATGTTCAAAATTCACAACACACACATGTAACAGATCACATAGGTTGCAAAATCAAAGACACTTTCGTCACGTTTATTTTTCTCTCACTTAAATTCACACACACTCATGATTAGACTAGCACTTGCGGTCGGATTTCTGGCCGTATTCGGTATTGTCGCGTACGTAATTGTATTGCTGCTCACCAACTATTTTTCAGAC
>JAYVTC010000134.1:0-38959 GCA_043774745.1 Cyclobacteriaceae bacterium
CAATGAAAAACAAACATGTATTGCCGACACGGAATGATGCGGGCGTTGATCCATGTTTGTGTGTTACGCGCTGAATGAAATATGTGTCTGAATCACGGGTGGGTGCAGCGCGTGTTTTTTTTGTTGTATTTATTACCCGGGGTTGAAACCCCGGGCTATTAAATGTTTCGTCCTTACGGACTCTTCGCGAACATTTTAAAATGAATTGATCATTGAAACGATGAACCGTTCTGTGGCAATCCCATAGGGATGCTATATATGTAGCCCCGGGTTTTAACCCGGGGTTAAATGAATATCGATTTATAAGCGTGTCGCCTACGCATTCGCCAATGAAAAACAAACATGTATTGCCGACACGGAATGATGCGGGCGTTGATCCATGTTTGTGTGTTACGCGCTGAATGATTGTGGCCCTTGATTACCGATCTTTGATTTCAATAATTTCCGTAACTTTATAATATGAAAACATTGACCATCAACCTACCCGAGGAGATAAATGAAAAAGAAATAAAAATGGCCGTTGCCTCTGTTTTATTTGATAAGAGGGTTCTTTCCTCTGGTCAGGCTGCAGAATTTGCCGGTATCTCTAAAAGGGAATTTATTGAAAATGCAGGTACCTATGGCGTTTCTATTTTCAACGAAACCATCGAAGACCTAACGGCTCCGGCCCGTGAGTAAAATCATTATCTCCGACACGAGTTGTTTGATTGCCTTTGACCGCATTAACCAGCTTGAGATACTACATAACCTTTTTGATTACGTAGTAACGACTCACAGCGTTCAAGATGGCGGCAGGTCTTACGACCTGACGCAACCTACACCAGATCAAAATACTTTCGATAATCTCTAACAGAAACCAAGGGAGTTATCTGTTTTGCTTGCAAGGAAGGTCTGGTTAATTGGGGAAGTAGTCAGTACTCCACCGAAGACCACCCTGTCAATGGGTATCAGGAATTATTTATTTCAGTTACTCCTTATACATGATTATACCTTAATGGTGTCAAGGAACGACAGGACAATTTCAAAGGAAGTAAAGATTAAACCGGATTTAAAATACAGTTGGTCAATCAAAAACCGGAATAAAAATAAATCCATTGATCTTCTTCAGGCTTATAAGATAATCCTGTAAACTTGATTCAGGACAACTTAAAAACAGTGTCAACTTAAATCAAAATTAAACCCAAAACCTGTCAAGTTATTTTAGGACGGTACACACCATGTAGTCAACCAACAAGCACCAAGTACTCCACCGAAGACCACCAGGTAGTCAACCAACTTCATTGGCGTAAGGTCTTACGGACCTGACGCAACCTTGCACCAAATCAAAAAAAAATCACTATAGTCAGTAACCGCTAAATGACTCTTCTCATAACATTAGGTACTCGAATATGACTAAGTTTTCGCTAGTCAGTCAGGTCGGAAGACCTGACTGCAGGGTGGTTTTGTTGTGAGGGTGGTACTTTGATCATTAGTTCGGTTAAGATGATCAGTTTACTCTTTAAGACCCTAAATTCATTTTAATTGTCTTGCAGAATGATGGATTCGCACTATCCCAATGCAGTCCATATTGATTTTGTAAATAATCCTATAATTACCTTCAACCAATTCTCTTAATGTCTCAACGTGAAACTCAGGAACTATGCGTCCTGATTTGGGGTGTGTCTCTAACTGGTCAACTCGTGAAATTAATTTCTCAATAAACCTATCGGCATAGAGTCTTGATTCCTGGCAAACATATTCATGAATGGACTTAAGGTCCTCAATCGCTAAGTCAGTCCAGATTACTTTCACCATTTCTTAACGATCTCCCTTGTTTGCTCGTGAGTAACCGTCTTTCCCTCTTCAATTTGCTGAAGCCCTTTCTCAACCTTTTCAACAAAAAGAAGTTTTTCAATAAGTTCCTCCAAATCAAACTCCTGCGGCAATTCTTTTACTGCTTCCATTACCTTCTCCCTTTTCATTCGCTTATAATTTTCAGTCAATTTAATAAACTTTTTACAGAATTTTTTCATTGGCGTAAGGTCTTACGACCTTACGCAACCTTCCCCAGATCAAAAAAAATCTCTGTAGTCAGTAACCGCTACTGATGACTCATCACTTAACACGCGTACTCGAATATGACTAAGTTTTCACAGCCAGTCAGGTCGTAAGACCTGACTGCAGGGGAGTATGACCTGAATACAGAGGCGGTTTCATTGACGTAAGGTCTTTTCATTGGCGTAAGATCTTACGACCTGACGCAAAGAAGAATCGCCTTAGCGCGCAAAACCGAATGATGATCTAAGCACTATTTCAATGCACACCAACGTAAATAGTACCCATCACCCCAGCGGGGTGTCATGTTTATAACCCCGGCCCCGACCGGTTGGGGCCGGGGTTATAAACAACCAAAAACATTGTTTCATCCCGACTTGTCGGTGGTCCCGCGCCATAGTAGAATTTTTGATCGAGCCATACACACCTTGGCCCTGCCTACCTCTCGTAGGGCCTGCCTGCCGGCAAAGGCAGGCGGAAAACACCAATGATGATCGAAGGCAGGTATTATTTACTGTGGCTTCATATCTGGGATCGATTTTCTCTTCTCCAACAACGAACCATCATCAAATTGAAATCCCCTACGATCACCACTCTCCGTTCCGCGCCAAACACCATGATACTTCGCACAACCATTATCCATGGCGCGGTCAATATTTTTCCTTAATATATCCCCCCGGGTTAAAACTATTGATATATCGCCCCGCTGGGGCTTAATGCATGGAGAAACATTCCGTTTTATTTTTTCTCTCCGAGGTCCGGGCTATCATATAAGTGCTAGATGTCTTCTTCACGAACAAACACAGGAAAATCTCTATCAATCTCTACTAAAAATCGATTTTCATTATTCAACTTTGCAATAGCTGCAAGGTTATCAGAGACTATCCTAATGAGTTCTTCATTGGAAATATTCCCAAGATTGATCTTTATGAGTTTATTCGGTGTCTGATTAATGAAATAACTATTCTTAAAATCATAATCTTTCGTAATCAGAATTAAATTATGAAGATCAGCATAAGCACTGATTTCCTTATCGGTTGAATACCATTTGTGCAGCAAATCATTAACATGAAAGGATTCATAACCCAGGGCTTTAAGATGCTTCACAAGTTTATGCGAAATGTGAACATCGCAAATAAACTTCATGCTACTTCCCTGATAGAACGGCCAGAAAGAGTAATTTTTGCATAGTCGAGGCTGGCTAGGATATCTTCCTTTTCCAATTCAGGATGATCTTCTGTAATTTCTTGTATAGTCATACCTGAACTGAGCATGTCTATAATAACCTCTACAGGCCAACGCATACCTCGTATGCAAGGCTTCCCGTGACAAATATCAGGCTCAATGGTTATTCTGCTTAGTCTGTTCATGAGATGTAAACGTCTTATCAAAGATAATAATTCTCAAATTTAGAATGATCAGAAAATGTGATTATTTTATATCTTTGTTTGGGTTCTGGCAATGCGTGCAACGATTTCTGAGATCGCATTGCAAACAATAGAAAAGACAACCACATGTTTCATTTTTTTATGCAGTGAACTTTATCTTTTCCAATTCTCAATGGTGAGATTCGGAATAGGTTCGTAATGTCTTTCGTTATTTGTTATTAACGTTAAACCATTTTCGATGGCGATTCCTGCTATTAGAATGTCGGATGTGCCAATTGTAAATCCCTGCTGCCTTAAAGCGGCATATATATCACTTGCTATTTTAGCTGATTCCTCTGAAATATGAATCACGTTATTGTTGGCAATAAATTCTTCAAAGTCGCGAATCTTCTTCTCCGCCTTTTTGAATTTTAGACCACCAAGAATTTCATAATAGGTGATTATGGAGATGTTAATTTGGTCATACCCCTTAAGATATTGAGAAAATCGCTCAATTACTTTTATGTCACCTCTGAAATAGTATGAAAGTATGTCCGTATCAACAAGAGCTTCTCTCACACGTTAAATAATTTTGCGGTCATTAGCTCTATGGTCATGTAGTTTTTCAGTCAGGTCAATGAAAATGTCATCGCCTAACTCCTTCCACGTTCCTGCTAATTTTAGCGTTTTCTCTTTTGATTTAAATTGATTTTCTATCTTACTTAATAAATTAGTTATTTCAGTCAGTTTATCGGTAGATAATTGCTGAATTTTTCGAATTAGATTATTCCTTAGTCTATTCTTAACGTCCATAAATCAAAAATACAAAATAGTACTCATTTTAGTTTCTAAATGTATCACATCACGATTTAGGGGAACCTATGTTTGGAGGTTTCAACAGAAGAGCCAACAAAAAATAACAAACGCATGTTTCATCCCGACCTGTCGGGAATCCTTAGCGGGCCATGGTCTGATGCTTCATTCAAAAACAAAAGGTTCAGTTAGCCGCAAGTCAACCTATGAAATATACGATAGCAAAGGATCCCCCCAATCCAAGCCTTTAGCATGAATAGCGTGCTACGATTGGGGGGATCCTTCGCTACAGCAGTTTCATTATTACGTTGAAGCACCGGTGGAATATCTTTTCTGAAATGACCAATCAACACGCTGCCCTCTCAGGATTACAGCTAGGTTTTTTCTTTTCAATGGCGTAAAGTCTTACGACCTGACGCAAAGAAGAATCGCCTTAGCACGCAAAACCGAATGATAATCTAAGCACGATTTCAATGCACACCAACGTAAATAGTACCCATCACCCCAGCGGGGTGACATGTTTATAGCCCCGGCCCCGACCGGTCGGGGCCGGGGCTATAAACAACCAAAAACATTGTTTCATACCGACTTGTCGGTGGTCCCGCGCCATAGTAGAATTTAAATCGAGCCATACATCCCTTGGCGCGGAAAACACCAATGATGATCGAAGGCAGGTATTATTTACTGTGGCTTCATGTCTGGGATCGATTTTCTCTTTCAAACAACGAACCATCATCAAATCGAAATCCTACGAACACCACTCTCCGTTCCGCGCCTAACACTATGATACTTCGCACAACCATTATCCGTGGCGCGGTTAATATTTTCCTCAATAATAACCCCGGGTTAAAACCCGGGGCTAATGATATGACGCCCCGCTGAGGCTTAATGCGTGGAGAGACATTCCGTTTTATTTTTCTTTCTCCCCGGGGTTCGGAAGGCTGGATGAAACATGTGTTTCAATTTTTTAGTATCACCTGGCTTGCTAGTACTTCACCACCTTAACTATTTCAACTTCACCACCCAACTCAACGCGCAACAGATAAAGCCCAGGCGGCAAGTGATTCATATCAATATTAACTAACGAAGATCCAGTACCTGTCCAGCAAATGTTACCCAGCGAATTCAATAACGAAAGAGTACTCGTAGTTGATGTTGCAAGCTGAACCTTTAAAACATCCTTCACAGGATTTGGATAAAGTTCAACCAGCTCTTTTAAGGATGCCGCGTTATGTTCTTTTGAACGGGTAAGGTAAAACCGGTTATGAATCGCTTTGGATGCATCACCGATTTCAAATTCGTACGAGGCGTCTTCTATAATTTGCCAATGCTGTTTTTCGAAGCGATCTGCCAGGTACCATTCACCTTCATCAAGATTTCTTAAACCAGAAAACGATAAACGATAAATGCCTGGCTGGTGTACCTCCACTCCCATCTTCACTATTTCATCATTGCCAATTTCAGGAAGGGTGTGCATAGCCAACGTGCGACTGGAAGCATCAATGAAGTAAATATTGATCGTTTCATTCTTCAGCTTATGACCATCATAGCGATGATCGAAATCAATCGTGGCTTTGGGATTAATTTTCAGATACGCCACATCCGTTATCCCATCACCTGATAAATTGACTTTCAGTTGTGTTGGTTCTTCCTGTAAAGTGCGATAAAATTTTCCATTCAGGGCACTTGTTTTTGCTTGCTCATGAATGGTCAGTGATGTAGGTGTGTTATTTGCTTTTACCCAGAAGGCCTGTCCCATGGCTATGATGCCGGCCGTAAGGTCTCCGCTGTTATCTGAATAATTATACATCCGAAAAACATTGCCTTGCAAGTCGGGTACATAGACAATCGGACTGATATCAGCACTTCTCGTCCAGGCTGATGCAACACTACTCCATGCGATTGCTGATGGATAAGGATTGCCTGCCAGATTCCATCCATCATAACCCATGCCTCCGGAGGTTGCTGTAAAACTGACCGGCAACACGACCGATCCCTGATGAATGGGTCCTTCTACATCCCAGGTGATCGCGTTGCTTCCATCATACATCCAGGCCAGATAACCTCTTCCGCTTTGCATAGGACTGGTGAGTGCAGGATTGACCCATCCGTTATTAGAAATCCCATCAACCGGTTCATCATAAAACCAGATTGAGCCACTACTCATAGCAAAATCATCGCTGAATTGGGCTGCAGGACTTGCCCCGATTACAGACGAAGAGATGTATCGGTTGTTATTGCCAATGGCCAGCATGTAGCGCTCAACCTTCACCGATCCATTGACCGAAGCTCCGGGTGGGATCACACCAATGCTGCCATCCTGATCTGTTGTATTACCCCTTGAGGTGATGATCAGATTACCATTGGCGTTGACGGTTGAGGTTGATTGAATATGTAAAACCCCTAACATGGACAAGGCACTGGTTATATTGACTGCTCCGGCTGCTTTGTTAATAGTAAGATTTCGAAAGGCTGCGCCTTGCGCATCGACAATTTGTGCAGCGCCACCATTCATCTGTACTGTTCCCGAATAAGGATCGAACGTACTGCCTGGATCAAAAACAATATTACCCGCTACGTTCACGGTGGTGGATGGAAAACTGAGTGAACTTCCAAATGCCAGCGAAACATGATTGAATGTCGTAGCGGCACTTCCGGATACCTGCGAATTGCCATTGAACTCAACGGTTCCATTGAAATGTTGAAAGTTGCCATCGTTGGTAAAATTTCCGCTCACATACATCACCCCGGCAGGAGCTGTTTTTATTCCGGTGTCGGATAGGGAGAGATTAACATATTGTCCGGAGTTGGGTGTTGTAATTTTCTGGGCAGCACTTCCAAAAAACCGAATCGTATTGCCACCAGCCGATGCATACAATTTTCCTGTGGTCAATAAATCTCCTGCTATATTAAGGGTTGAGTTGGCCGCATTAATCCACTGGCTGTTGGTATCCATTCCCGTAAGGCTATTACCCAGTGTTATCGTTCCGGCATTCGTGACCACCACCCCTGAACTAACCGTTACATCCCCGGAATTCTTTGTGAGCGAGGCTGTGGAGAGTATGGTTTTCGTGCCAGTAATATTCATTGGTCCGGTGTTCGTGATCACACCGATTCCATCCCACGTTGTATTAGCTCCGCTTAGTACTATTATGCCGGTGCCACTCAGCGTGCCATTCACTGCCAGATCACCAGTAATCGTAAACGTGTTGGAATTGGTATTGATTGAACCTCCCGGGTTGATGTTGACATGGTTAATGGTTCGGGCGCTATTCAGTGAGATGGCATGGGTATTCTTAATCGTAACATTATCTGCTGGAGCCGGCACACAGGAACAATCCCAATTAACAGCGGTTTGCCAGTTACCCGACCTGATGCTGCTGATCACTTTATAGATAATGATGTTACTGCATGTGCTGATCGACTGTCCGCACGAAACAGCAGGAAATGCTGGAGCATGATTACCGGTCACGCAAACTGAACCTGTTCCAGAACTTCCCCAATTCACGGTGATCGAATTGGTGCCTTGTCCGGTTGCCATTGTTCCGCCTGTTACAACCCACGTATAGGTATAGCCGGCTAGTGCCGGAACTGAATAAGTCTCTGCGGTCACTCCGTTTTCCGGAACATTGACTTTGCCAGTTATGGCGATGACCGGAAGAGCATGAACATTCACCGATAAACTCGCCTCCGCTCCTTCCGTGCAAGTATTCTTTTCCACCACGGACACACGCCCTGCTATCCCAGAAGAACCCCAATCCACAACAATACTATTCGTATTATTCCCAGAAGTAATGATACCACCGCTAACATTCCAGGTATAGGTATTGGGTGCATTGTTCGTTACCGAATACACCTCTCCCGTTGTATTTTTACAAACATCTGTCAGACCTGTGATGACCGTAGTATTGGGTGCGGTGCAATTCGTGTCATCGCCAAAACAGTAATGACCGGAAAGTGAAATCATATTCGTGCGCCTTACGGTATTAGCGATCCGGATAAGATGTGATCCTTGTAAACTCCAGGGATTTGAGGACGAGGCTCTCGTTACGAAGCGGGTATTGTCATTGATAGCAAATCCATTAAAACCATTTCCGGTGAGGTCGAGATTAAAGTTTAATGTATCCAGAGAGTTCGCTGCCGTTAGCGCCCAATATCCATCACGAAACGTGTTGTAGAGCGTCACACTATTTTCTGTCAGCGGTAATCCATTCTTTCCCGGAGATGCCGTAATAAATTCTGCGACCAATGATCCAGGTGTTAAGGAATTAAAAAGGATAGCAGCGGGACGGTAATGGGCAGAGGTGCCAATCGGAAAGAGTAGCAAAACTCCTGCTGAGGAAATCCAGCGTTCAAACTTTCCGATGATGGTTCCGGAGGTCCAGGAGAACGTGCCAATAATGGCTGTGCTTATTCCTAAGGTAAGTTTGTTGCTTTTCACATCAATATCCCCAGCGATCATGGTCAGACCCCGCTCAGCAATTAAACTGGTATTAAGAATAACCTTGCCCGAAGTTTTATTCACCACCATTACATTCAGATTCTCGGTAGCCGCGCGGGTAATAGATTGGTCTGAGGTGCCGTCAAAAGTCACGGTGCCCAATCCGGTTCCCTCCGTGAAGTTTCCGTTGTTAATCCAGTTGCCGCGCAGGTATAATTTCTTGCTGGAACCGCTACCGCTGAACGTTGAATTGATGGTGAGGTCACCATTGACCGCCACATCGCCATTGGGCAACGTCTTGGTATTGGAGCCGGATATTTTTAAATGATGATAGGTGCTATACCCGGATATTGTAACTGGCAATTTCAGGGTATGTGCATAAGCTGCATAATAGTTAATGGTATTTGCTGGCGCAAAGGCCAGGAGTGTGCCCGTAGCAAGCAGCGGCACTCCGGAAGATCCACCGATATTTAACGTGGAGTTGGTTTCATTCGCCCACGTGCTGCCCGCATCTGTTCCATTAATATTACCTCCTACCGTTATGGATCCCTGGTTGGTGATGGTATAAGCCCCTTGTATAGCAACATTACTGGTGTTAATGGTAAGATTTGCAGAAGAAAGGATCATCTTATTACCCTCAATCTGGATGGTTGCGGTGTTGGATATGGTGCCTGATCCATCCATGGTGGTGTTGATGCCTGTTAAATTAATAACGCCACTCCCGCTATAGGTGCCATTGACACTGAGATTACCTGCTATGGTATTGGCCAGCCCATTGTCTGTTAAGATCGCACCGGGTTCAATCGTAAGATTGGTGATGGTATTGGTGGACAGGAAGGTGACGATATGCCCCGCAGCAATGATCGCATGATCGGTGGCTACGGGGACGCAAGTACAATCCCACGTATTTTTATTTGACCAGTTACCTGATTTAACCGAGGTGCGAAGGTCTTGTGCGTAAGAAGAAGCACCCGCAAGAAACACTACAACGAACGCAGTGAATCTAAGAATCACAGATTGATTGTTGGCCATACATTAGATTTTGTATATCGAATGTAGCCAATCAATAACGTTTACCCTAGGAGTTCACTATTATTTATTACAAAACGCGATAAAAATACACCAAAGCGTTGTTTTATAACGCCTGGTGTAGTTTCGAATACCGTGAAAATAGTTATTTGATAATTTTGCGCACAACCACTTCTCCGTCAGTAGCGAACCGCAGTACATACATACCCTGAGGGTAATCACGCATGTCCATTTCAAAAGATCCTTTAATTTGCTGCGAAAGTATCTCCCTGCCCTGATTATCCATCAGCTGAATCGTTCCTTTTTCGTTGGCCGGGATACGAATGGTGAGTTTGTCCTTCACCGGATTAGGATAGATCTGTACCCAATCACTGATTTTACGCTCAGAAATTTGCGGATTGCGTGAAATGTAAAAACGGTCGCTTATGGGCTGTGATGATTCCGAGATGCTTACCCTATAGTTCTCACCGGATGTTACCGCCATAGCTTTACCTTCCAATCGATCGATCAGGTACAAGGAAGAGGCTGCAGAAAAATTCTCTACATTTTTAAATGAAATATCATAGTCGCCAGGCTCGTTCGCTTCAATCACCAATACGATCTTCTTTTCATACGGAATCGTGCGAAGTGTGTGCATTGCCAGGCTGCGTTGAGCATCATCTTCCAGGTAAATATTCAAAGATTTGTTCATTAATTTATAGCCATCATAGGCATGATCGAAGTCATCGGTAGCTTTATCATTGATCTTCAAATAAGCCCGGTCTCTGTATTTTTCGTTCTGAATGCTTATGATCAATTGCTCTGAGGGGGACATCACTGATTTGCGATAAAACGTGCCAGTTCCCGTGCTGGTTTTGGCTTGTTCATGAATGGTGAGCGAAGGGTTTGCCGCATTGGCTTTGATCCAAAATGCCTGCCCCATGGCAATAATCCCACCCTCTCCTGAATTATCAGTGTAATTAAATGGAATAAATTGATTTGATAGCATATCCGCCACGTAGACCACTGGACTTATATCTGCTGATTTGGTCCAATCATTGACATCGCTGCTCCAATTAATGGCTGAAGGATATGGATTACCAACCAAATTCCAACCATCACTGGATACCCCACCACTGGTGGTTGTGTAGGAGATCAGAGGATCAAAGACAACATCGCCCTGGTTAGATCCAGGTGTCAAAGGACCTCTTACATCCCAGCTCACTGGAGAATTGTACGTTACAAAACCAAGGCCGCTTTGAAGCGCGTAGTTACTTGAAGTTTGTACCCATCCATTATTTTGCACGCCTGCAATGGCTTCATTATAATAAAACCCTCCACTACTCAAACCCAGTTCTGATAAATCAGTATTTAAAATCATTCCAGTCACAGGCATTGAAATATAACGGTTGGCATTAGGAATGATAGTGCCCATATGACGCTGAACCGTAACATTACCCGAGAAATTGCCAGGTGTAGTGATGATGCCTATGCTGGCAGCTTGAGTAGCCGAGGTTGATAGTAACGTTAACACACCACTTCCTGCACCATCTGCATCAAAAGCAGATGTTGGGAGCGGCAGTGAAAGAGTGCCTAACAAAGTAGCAAGGCCATTCAATGAAACTGTGCCTGAAGTATTTGAAATAGTGACATTATTAAAACCGGTGGTGGCAGTGCCTGAAATAGATTGGGTCGTGCCATTAAAACTGACGGTACCATTATTATGATTAAAGGTAGCATTGTTGGTAAAAGAACCACCCATTTTTGTTGTTGAACTGCCTGCTGAAAATGTACCATTATTGGTTATCCCTCCCACAAAATTGACTTGTGAATTGGCTGTGTTATCGCTCCAGATGCCCCCGGGAGCAATAGTAACAAGACCTGTGAATGTCTTTGCTCCTATCGTAGAGTTAATGGATAACTGGCCGCTCGTTCCACCTCCCACAGTTGTAGTGCCATTGACCGCAAAAGTAAAACCATCTGCAGTGAAAGAAGTACCGTCACCCATGTTGAGGTTTCCTGTAATCGTTAACGCTGAAATGGTAGTCGTAGAGGCGGTACCACTTAATGTTAGATTTCCTCCTATACTGGCCATGCCCGGCAGCAAGGTTTTAACGCCACTTCCAGACAGGGTAACGTTTCCCAGGTAATTAACACCTTTCACCGTTTGTGCTGCTCCATTGTAATTGACCGTACTTCCGGCAACGGTGGTCAACGTACCTCCATCAACAGTGGTCGTTAATACACCCACCGCGGCATTGAGTGTTCCTGCACCCGTAAAAATAATGGATGCACTTATCCCAACATTGTCGGTCGTAATATCCCCCGCAACGGTAACCGTTCCCGTTGAAATGGTGACCTCATGTTGTGGTTGATCGTTCGCGTTGGTAAAGGCGATGCTTCCGGCATTCAACATACCCGCACCCACATTCATGATGTTGACATTATTATTACTTCCTCCTGCCCTGGGGAGGTTAATAGCATCTGAAACATCAAGTGTAACTCCCCGGTTGATGGTTACCGTATTGGAGTTGTTCGCTACGCCATACGTGATCGAGAGGCAGGCAGCATTAGCCGTGGCGGTTACATTAAATCCGCCCTGAATGATGACAATATGCGCAGCTCCCGGAAATATACCTGGTGCCACAGCAGGACCTCCGGGACTAAATGACCACGTGGTGTTTGAATTCCAATTGCCGTTTGCTATGGAATAAAAGTTTCCTGCTACGGTCACAATACCGGTGGTAGCGGCAAAGTAAGTATTGTTGGTATTGGTGGCGGCTGATGCCGTGCTGCCCCATGTGCCCGGAAACTGATTAACTCCATTAAGCGTGAGAATGCCTGCGCTATGGGTGGTGATCGTTCCCAGGTTGGCGACAACCCCCAGGTTAATAGCAAGAGCTGCATCCGCAAAGGTGGCCACCCCGAATGTTTTTGTATTGGTACCGGCCAGTGTCAGGTTGTTGAAGCTCGTGGATGTGGAACCTCCAATACTTTGGGCAGCACCATTTAAATTGATCGTGCTTCCTGTATTGATAAACGTAGCGCCATTATTAATCCAGTTACCGGCCACATTATGGGTAAAGGCACCCGCTGTAAACGTGGTACCCGATTCCAGGGTAACAATACCTCCAATCGTAATACCGGCCGCAGCCGTTGTTGTCGCGGTGCCACTCAGTGTAAAGTTTCCACCAATGGCAGTAACTCCGGTCATGGTTTTGTCTCCGCTACCTGAAAGCGTTAGATTCCCCAGGTAATTAATGGGTTTAATCGTCTGGGCAGCGCCATTATAATTTACTGTACTGCCAGCAACGGTAGTTAATGTACCCCCCGCAACGGTAGTCGTTAAAATTCCAACCCCTGCATTAAGTGTTCCTGCTCCTGAAAAGGTAATGGAGGCACCTGCACCCGCTGCATCAGTCGTAATATCACCGATAGCGGTAACTGTTCCCGTTGAAATCGTGATCTGGTGTCTGGGTTGATTACCACTTGCGGTAAACGCAATACTACCAGCATTCAAGGTACCTGCTCCAACAGCAATTAAGTTTAGATTCGCACCACCGGTAGCCCGGGGAATAGTGATGGCTCCGGAAACATCCAATGTAATACCTGGATTGACTGTTATTGTATTCGTGTTTCCCGCCCCTTCGAACGTTAATAAAGCACAGGCTGCATTAGCCGTTATGGTGATGGTTACTTGTCCTTCGATGACCACCATATCTCCTGCAACTGGAAGTAATCCTGCACCCACGGCTGGGCCTCCGGAAGAAAATGACCAGGTGGTATTGGCATTCCAGTCACCGGTAGCGATGGAATAATAGGTTGAGGAAGCAACCGTGACGATGCCCGAAGTAGCGGCAAAGTAAGTGTTGTTTTGATTAGCAGCCGCTGAAGAGGTGCTGCCCCAAGAGCCTGAAACCTGGATAGCTGCCCCCAAAGTAAGGGAGTTAGCCGTGTGCGTAGTAATGGTGCCTAAGTTCGCGACCACGCCTACATCGATGGAAAAATCTCCAACAGTGGAGGTGCTCATGTTCAATGTCTTGATGCCAAAACCTGAAAGCGAAAGATTGTCAAATATAGTTGGGCTTGAGCCTCCGATACTCTGGGCAGTGCCATTGAAATTAATGGTGCTGCCGGCATTCATGAACGTGCCTCCGTTGTTAATCCAATTTCCTCCTACGTTATGCGTGAAAGCACCTGCAACAAAGGTCGCCCCCGAGGCCAGCGTTACAGAACCCCCGATGGTGAGGTCTCCTGTGGGAGTGGCCACGGCAGAACCGCTGATGGTAAAACCTCCTCCAATCGTGATGACCCCGGTAAGGTCTTTGTCACCGCTTCCTGAAAGCGTTAAGTTACCACTATAAGCGACCGCCTTTACTATTTGTGCTGCCCCATTATAATTTATGGTCGACCCTATAACGGTGGTCAGCCCTCCGCCTCCGGTTATGCCACCCCCGACATTCAACGTGCCGGTGCTAAAAAAAGTCACGCTATTACGACTTGCGTTAATAGCATTCATCGTAATGCCTCCGGTAACCGTAACGGTGCCTGTATTGATGCTCAGTATGTTCTTCCGGTTATTATTGGTGGTGGCGCCCATCGTAATAGAAGCACAAGAAAGTACGCCATCGGCTACGGCAATAAGTTTAGTAACATTGGCGGAAGGAGCACTGATGTCGATATTACCGGTAACTGTTAAACTATTCGTGCCGCTAAATAAAAGACTACTTCCAGCATTTCCTCCTGCGATAAGCAATGATCCAATATTATTTGCCGGGCTCACATCAAGATTCACATTATGCGTGTTTTGAATAGTCACTAATGCGGGCACTACAAATTGACCCGGATATCCTTCGGCTCCGGAGGGAGTTGCCCATGCCCCGCCATTCCATCGTTGCCAGGTGGTTAGGGTGCTCCAGGGTGCACCGGCATTAGATCTGTAGTCTCCCGTTGTCTGTCCAAAAGAAACACTGGCAAAAAACAAATTCGCTGCCACCACGGTAATAGCGATGAGAGCTGCTTTAGGCAAAAATATTTTCATAGCATGATTTTAAGGAGAGGTGATGTAAGGATTGGTAATAATTACCTGAAGACGGTGCAGATGACACCCGGGAAGGAAGCCAGGTAACCAATCGAGAATACAATTGATGCTTAGCCATTATTGTGTCTCTTTACTCAAATATAAAGTAAATGCAATAATAATACTACAAAGCAGGCTGTTAGTAACCGTCTAACGTGTTGATTTCGAATGTCATGTAATATTGATGTATGATCTATGTCCCTCTGGTCTTCGATTCCTAGAATCTCCTCTGGTGAGCTAACGTTCAGGTATCTTCGTTCATGCATGACCACCCTGAAGGGGTGAAATATGAATAGCCCCGGGTTTCAATCCGGGGTGTTAAAAGAACAAAAAAAGATTCGCGCCACAGAAAATAGCACGACAGCGTTCGACACTTTTTGGCGCGAAACTGAATCTCTGAAATTGAAACAATTTTTATTGGCGTTAAGGTCTTACAACCTGATGTAAACCCAATCCATCCCACCAATCATCAACTAATCAATCCCTTGATTAACCTGGTCACTCGTTCAAGTTCTATGGCGGACAGATTCGATCCAGATGGCAAACATAAACCCATATCAAAAAGCTCTTCTGAAACACCGGATGCATAGGCCACACAATCTTGAAACACGGGTTGCTTATGCATGGGCTTCCACAAAGGCCTGCTCTCGATGTTCTCTTTTTCAAGTGCAAGACGAAGGTTCTCTATGGTCACACCATTGGTTTGATCAGGATCTACTAAAATGGTGGTTAGCCAGCGATTGCTGAAATAACCCATTGGCTCCTGGATAAAGTCAATACCCGGAATCTGACCTATCTCTGACCTATAATAATCATAATTGGCCCTGCGCTGCCGCACCCTTTCATCCAGTACGTTTAGCTGCCCCCTGCCGATGCCTGCGCAGATGTTACTAAGGCGATAATTATAACCGATCTCCGAATGTTCATAGTGTGGCGCAGGGTCACGGGCCTGAGTGGAAAGGAATCGGGATTTCTGAATCCATGCTTCATGATCGGACAGTAAAGCACCTCCTCCTGAAGTGGTTATGATCTTATTACCATTGAAAGATAACACTGATAAATCACCAAAGGAACCTAGCTTCTGACCATGAAGCGTTGATCCTAAACCCTCCGCTGCATCTTCGATCACTGGAATCTCATAGTTTCTGGCGATGGCCATGATCCTATCCATCTGGGCCGGCATTCCATACAAATGGACCGGAATGATTGCTTTTGGCTTCTTCCCTGTTTTCTTTATGCGGTCTTGAATGGCTTCCTCAAGCAGCTCCGGATCCATGTTCCAGGTGCTCTTTTCGGAGTCGATAAAAATTGGTTTAGCGCCCTGATATACAATGGGATTACAAGTGCCTGCAAAAGTGAAACTGGAACAAATAATTTCATCGTCACGCTGCACACCAAGGATGATAAGTGCCAGGTGAATGGCGGCTGTGCCGGAGCTTAACGCAGAACAATGCTTCACTCCTATATATGCTGCGAGCTCAGTTTCAAAAGCAGGGATATGAGGCCCCACCGGTGCCACCCAATTGGTATCGAATGCCTCTTGTACAAACTTAATTTCATCACCTCCCATGTGGGGAGAGGAGAGCCAGATTTTTGGTTTGGTCATGTGGGTAAAGATAAAGACAAGTTGCCGGTTGCCAGTTGCAGGTTGCAGGTAATTTGGCTCTGGGTGATAGATTCACGATAGATAGGATGAAGTAGGCCATTGACAACAGGAAACCGGCAACTTGCAACAGGAAACCGGCAACTACCCATTCCTCCGCTGATAATAAAAAGCAGGGATCAACAGCAGTAACAAGGTAGGGTTCAACACAAGCCGATGAAGAAACGACACCAGCGGGCCATTATATCCCGGATAATTGAACTTAAGAACGAAGTAAGGAATCAGCACGAACACCATCCCAAACAACTGCACCCACACGGAGAAGACCACGTATTTGCGTTCCTGGAACAACGCATAAATGAGCAAGATGGCCAACGCATCATTGATGATAAAACGAATGCTGCGGTTGATGATGAATTTCCAGAAGTTGTCTTCAGCGCCTAACAAACCCGCAACATCCTGCCGCTGAAACAGGAAAACGAGAACCAATCCTGAAACAGAAATGGCTGCCAGAACAAACCTGAGCTTATGACGCTGGTTCATCTTGCTTTGACAATGGTTTTGCTAGCTTCATCACCCACCAGATCCACAAGAGAAATACAAACAAGTAGATAAAAGCGGTGAATAAATACTTATGCATAAAATATAGATAATCAGGTTCATATAGCGAAACCCAAAACAACAAAATGATGCGGGCCAGGTTCGCCAAATGAATGATCAGAATGCCAAGGGGAGCAAACCAAATCATCGCTTTGGTATAGGGGCCAAACGCAAGCAAGAAAGCCAGAAAGACAATGCCCACATTCAGTCCGTTACAACCCTCGTAGACGGAGATGATACTACTTTGACGAAGTTGAATATACGTGGTAGGCTTATCCGGATAGTCATGCACCTCTACCGCATGACCCAATATCCGGATCACGGATGCACTTTGCCCGGTAACCATATGTGTTAACGGGTCAGGCTGCGGTTGCCAGTCTGTGATCCATGCCCCATAGATGAGGTTGCCTATGAGGTAAATACCAAAAAACTTAATGAGGAAAATTATAGTTGGCTTAAACTCGCTGATCATGGGGTTGATTTTAATCGGTGAGCCGGCACGCCTACCACGGTAACATTTTGCGGCACATCTTTCGTTACTACCGCTCCTGCCCCAACCCTGCTTTGATTTCCAATTTGAATTCCATTTAACACATTCGCTCCGGAGCCGATCAATACCGCTTCACCGATCTTCACATCACCGGCAACGGTGGCCCCGGGCATAATGCAACTGTAATCACCGATATGCACACCGTGGCCCACCGTACAATTCAAATTCACCAAGACATGTGAACCAATATCAATGCCTGTGGTGAGAATCACCCCTGCAGTAATGATGCTGCCTCTGCCGATCTTCACGGAAGTGGTGTCCTGAATCAGAGCACGTGGATGAATCAAGGTTGGAAAATGTATGAATGAATTGCTAACCAGTTTTTCCACCAGTTGTTTCTTAATCTTCGGACTACCAATCGCAAGCACCATCTGAGTCTCCTCCCTGACTTGAATTAATTCAGTGATGGCACCAAGAACAGCAACACCACCAATCTCTTCACCCTTTAACTTTCCGTCATCATAGAACCCCACCACTTCCCACTCCGGCAAAGCCCGCACCATAGAAAGCACCTCCCTTCCCAATCCCCCAGCTCCGTATATGGCAATTTTCTTTTTCATTACTCTGATTCGTTGTTCGTGATTGAATACCTTACCCTTTCAACTTCTTACTTTTTAATTAATCAATTTCACCGCTCAACCTTGAACCCTAAACCCTGAACCTTAAACTACAAACCATAAATACCCCTCAGGAAACCGACAACCAATTCAAATCTCCCTGGCCGGGTTCCCCACCACAACACTCCCTTCCTCAACATCCTTCGTAACCACTGCCCCCGCCCCAACCATAGCCCAGGCACCAATCGAAATGCCAGGCAGCACCACAGCGCCTGCTCCAATCAGCGCCCCTTCACCCACTTTCACTCGTCCACATAAGACAGCCCGTGGAGCAATGTGAACATAATCACCAATCTCACAATCATGATCGATGCTGGAAGCTGTGTTGAGAATGACATGGTTACCAATGCTCGCATGCGCCTGCACGATAGCTCCATGTAAAATCATGCACCCAATTCCAATTTTTGCATGCGTGGAAACAATACATGATGAATGAATCGCATTGGTAAAGGCGTGCTTCGAAATCAATACCACCTTCTTGCGCGTGCTATTATTACCAATTGCAACTATTGCTTTTGCCTCGGAAGCAAATGAAGGATCATATACCCCCCGCTGCTGCACCCCCAGCAACTCACCACCGTATTTCGGATCAAACAAACCTAGCACTTCCACCCCCTGCGATTGCAAACAGTCCAGCACCACCTTAGCGTGCTCACCACCACCTTGCACTATGATCTTGATTTCCTTCAAATTCGTTGTTCGTAATTCACTGCTCGTAATTCTAAATCCATTATTCCCAATTCCTTATTCCTATTGCCTACTGCTTTTTGCTTACTGCCTACTTCTCATCTCCCTCAAACTTCTCCATCGTCACCGAAGTACCACTGCTGATGCCTTCTGCTTTAAACACCTTCACTATGGTCAAAAATAAGATTTTTAAATCCAACCCAAAGGACTGGTGATTGACATACCAGACATCATAGACAAATTTTTGTGGCCAGCTGATGGCATTGCGTCCGTTCACCTGTGCCCATCCGGTGATACCGGGTTTTACATCATGTCTCCGTTTCTGCACTTCATTGTAAAGGGGAAGATATTCAACCAGCAAAGGTCGCGGTCCCACAATCGACATATCGCCTTTCAACACATTGAACAGTTGTGGCAATTCGTCAAGCGAAGTTTTACGGATGATGTTACCGATCCAGGTGAGGCGGGCTTCATCGGATAGCAGTTCTCCATGTTGATTGCGCGCATCGTTCATGGTCTTGAACTTGATCACATTGAATATTACTCCGCCCTTGCCAGGACGGGGTTGTATGAACCAGATCTTTCCCTTGTTGGAAATAGTTAACCATAGTAATACGAGCAACAATAGGGGGCTACTTACGAGCAGTACAAGCAAGGAGCTGATTTTATCAAAGAATGGCTTGACAATCGAAGAATACAAGGTCAGATTTTTTGGCAAGATAATGGAGAAGTTCAGAAGTTAGCAGACGAGAAAGGAAGAAGCCACTCCAACTCTTTCCTTTAGCTCACCTTACCGGCAACAGGTAATGGGAAACCAATTTAAATTCGTACCGTTTCCTCCGGGTAAGTAGTCTCAGGTTCTTCCACCACATCTACAAACAGTTCGTCCAGATCCAGTTCGAAACCGGGTAAAACAATACAATGGGCTTTATCTCCCTGTGTTAATGGTTTGGACGGTTGATAGAAACCTTTATCATCTAGGATAAAAATAATGAGCGAGCGATCGTGTGGATTCACAATCCAATATTCTTTCACACCCGCTTTTTCATAAACACTATACTTTTCGTGAAGGTCTTTCTTTACCGATGACCTGGATATTACTTCGACTACCAAATCGGGTGTGCCATGACAACCTTGCTCAGTAATTTTAGATGGATCACATACTACGGTAATGTCAGGTTGAAGTACCGTATCGCGTACCCCAGTCGCATCTGGCAAGGTAACGTCAAAGGGTGCAGGAAAGACTTTGCAGGGCTTGCCTTTCAAAAACTGATAAATACCAGAACTGATTGCCATGGTTACATATTGATGCCTGCTGGTAGGGGCCGGAAACATTTTAAAAATCTTACCCATAATCAGTTCTACCCGTTCCTGAAATTGCCAAGTAAGGTAATCGGCATAGGTATAGCTCTTGGTTAAGTCCAGCTGATTGATGTCGGTGATGGGTTTCATATCAACACACAATGATTTTTGTGTTAGGTAAAGATAATAAAGTTTGAAATTTAATGGTGGTGTAAGTGATTCTGGTTAGTGTGTGTATTTAACGGGAACCTGGCAACCGGTAACCATTAAACAATCATCCCCGCAGCCACCGTCTCATTCGTGCCTTCATCCACCAGAATAAGACTTCCGGTAATTCTATTCTTGCGATAACTGTCAAACACCAGCGGCTGAGCCGTGCGCAGTTTAACTCGTGCTATATCATTCATCATCAGTTGCTCCGCCCCTGCTACCTTCTGCAACGAATTGATATCGAGTTTATAGAGAATCTCCTTCAACACCGCCTTTGTTTCGTGCGTGGTGTGCCGCACATAAAATTTTGTATTGAGGTTAACCGTGCGCTGGTTCATCCAACATAACATCAGGTCAATATCCTGTTCGCCATGTGGCTGACTGTCGGGCTTCGCGATCACATCTCCGCGGCTGATGTCGATCTCATCATCCAGTGTGATCGTCACCGACATGGGTGCGAATGCTTCCTTCAGCTGCTCCTCGCCAAACTCTATCGTTTTGATTTTAGAGGTGAAGCCGGAAGGCAACACCACGATCTCATCACCTTGCCGGAAGATGCCACCTGCAACGCGCCCTGCATAGCCACGGAAGTCCTGATGCTCGCGTGTTTGTGGGCGCACCACATATTGAACAGGGAAACGACTGTCGATATGATTGTAGTCACTTTCGATGTGTACGGTTTCAAGCATGTGTAGCAGCGTAGCACCCTGGTACCACTCCATCTTCTCGGATCGGTTTACCACATTATCTCCCAGCAATGCACTGATGGGCACAAACTGGATGTCATGCACTTCGAGCTTGGACGAAAACGCTTTATACTCCTCCACAATTTTATCGTAGACGTCTTGCTGATAGCCCACGAGATCCATCTTATTCACGCACACGATGATGTGCGGAATCTGCAGCAGCGAGGCGATGAACGAATGGCGATAGGTTTGCTCGATCAATCCCTTGCGCGCATCAATTAAAATCAGTGCCAGGTTGGCCGTAGACGCACCGGTAACCATATTCCGTGTGTACTGAATGTGGCCGGGCGTATCCGCAATAATAAACTTGCGCCTCGGAGTAGCAAAGTACCGATAGGCCACATCAATCGTGATCCCCTGCTCCCGCTCCGACTTCAATCCATCTGTCAGCAGAGATAGATCAACATAGTCAAATCCTTTCTTCGTGCTCGATGCCTGAACTGCCTCCAGCTGATCTTCGAATATCGATTTGCTGTCAAACAATAATCTTCCAATCAAAGTACTCTTTCCGTCATCGACACTGCCGGCTGTGGTGAAGCGTAGTAGTTGTTCCATATTTTAGTTGCCGGTTGCCTGTTACCAGTTGCCGGGTTGGTATAAAGTGTTTAAGTTCTTACTCTAAGGTGACGTTGCTGGTTGCCAGTCTCCTGTTTCCAGTTAGATCCTCGTATCTTAAAAGAAACAAATCCGTGTTTATCATAGTTTTATCAATTTCCCTAAAAGCAAGTTTACCTATTAGACCGGTAACCGGAGACCAGCAACTAGCTTAAATTCTCCTCTACCCATTGCGTAAATTTATTTATTCGTCTGCTCAGCGAGTCATATTCTGTTTTTACTTGTTCATACTTGGTTTTGTCAGTATATGATTCTGATTCAAACAAGAAGTCGAGGTGGACTATCGTTTCATCACACTCCGCTTGAGCATAAATTAAATACTTAATGTAATCTGCCTTATATCTTCTCCTGCCATATCCCTCCACAATCATCGAAGTCACCGACTTGGATGACCTTCTGATCTGACTACCCTCCTCATACATTTCAAACTTCGGCAAGGACATGGATATTCCATGCACCTCAATAGCCAGTCGCTTCGACTCCTGATAAATCTCCAAATCCCTATAACTCCTCATTAACTTATTTTATCAAAATCAACCAGAAACATGTAACCGGAAACCAGCAACCCTTAAAAATACCCACTCTTCTTTCTATCCTCCATGGCAGTCTCCCCACGTTTATCATCCGCCCTGGTACCTCGTTCTGTCTTGCGGGAGGCGGCTACTTCGAGGATGATTTTTTCCATGGTGTCGGCATTGGATTCTACGGCTCCGGTGATGGGCATGTCTCCGCAGGTGCGGAAGCGCACGGTCATCTGGATGGGTTTCTCATCGGGCTTTAATTTCAGCCACGGAGAAGTTGATAAGATCGATCCATCACGAACGATCACCTCCCGGTTGTGTGAATAGTAAAGCTTCGGGATGGGAATATTTTCAGCATATAAGTATTGCCACACGTCCATCTCGGTCCAGTTGGATATGGGGAATACGCGGAAGTGTTCGCCCTGATGTTTGCGTCCATTAAAGATATTCCACAGTTCGGGGCGCTGATTCTTTGGGTCCCACTGGCCGAATTCATCACGGTGTGAGAAGAAGCGTTCTTTGGCGCGCGCTTTCTCTTCATCTCTGCGTGCTCCGCCCATGGCGGCATCAAACTTATGGTGTTCGATGGTGTCGAGAAGTGTTACGGTTTGTAAAGCATTTCTGCTTGCATTGAAACCCGTCTCTTCTTTCGCTCGTCCCTTGTCGATGCTCTCCTGCACGGAGCCTACCACAAGGCGCACGCCCAGCTCATTCACCAGCCAGTCGCGGTATTCCATGGTTTCAGGAAAGTTGTGGCCCGTGTCGATATGCACTAATGGAAATGGGATGCGGGCAGGATAAAATGCTTTGCGCGATAAGTAGGCTAGCACGATGGAATCTTTGCCACCGGAAAACAGTAAGGCAGGTCTTTCAAACTGAGCCACCACTTCACGAATGACGTAGATGGCTTCCGACTCCAGCTCCTTTAAATGACTTAAATAATATTGGCTCATTAGAGTATTTGTGGCTCTTAGTTGAATCAAAGGTAAGGATTGTTGATTTCAACTTGAAACTGGTCGTGGGTTTCCAGTCTCCGGGGAAGACTGAAATTGTTGAATCTCCAATTAATTCCTCTGTAACTGAAAAAGAACACCACCGCCACCCCACGCCCGGTGAGCGGAAACTGGCGACTGGAAACTAACTACCCCTTCGACTATTTCTTCTCCTTCTGCACCTTGATCTCCGCTCTGCGGTTAGGTGTATGTTCCACTTCTTCACAGGTTACATCATCGCTGCATCGGTTTAACAACAACGTTTCACCAAAGCCTTTAGACGTAATACGCTTGCGTGAAATACCTTGCGACACAAAATATTTTACTGTACTACGGGCACGGTCATCAGAGAGTCGTTGGTTGTAAGGAATACTTCCGCGTGAGTCTGCATGTGCTCCAACGTTAAGAGTGGCTGCCGGGAATTTCTTAAGGGTAATCACCAGCGGCTTCATAAGTTCAACAGACGCTTCCGTGATCATGCTTTTGTCATATTCGAAGTTGATGATGGCATTGTCGATCGATTCTTGTACGAGCACAACATCGTTCAGGATGTTTCCTTTAAACTGTCCATCGGTGTCAAGATTCAATTCAGCGGTGATGTGATCAGGCTTACTGAATTCTACCTTGTATTTTCTATTCGGGAAAAGCGGCAATGTATACTCGCTCAATTCACTGACTACCACGGTATCTAATTTGTTATTGGTAAGGTCGAACAATTTCACGGTAACACCGGTGAGTGGTTGTTGCGTCTCATTACTGTATATCTTTCCTTTAGCAAAAAGATCGCGTTTCCAAAGAGCAAAATTCAGCGAGTCCATGCCCATAAGCCGGCCCTGGGTGGAGAAGTTCACATCGTTCAGCATATCATAGCCCTCCTTTTTTACCACGAGCTTATAGTCCTTGTCGAAAGGAAGGCTAAGACCATATATTCCGTCACCATTGGTGATGTCTGAATCCAATATCTCTCCGGTCTTCGTATCTATTGCATAGACTGTAGCCCCTTCAATAGGGTCACCGGTTTTGCCATACGTGAGCAATCGTCCGCTGAGGAAGAAGTTGGTGGCGATGTAATAATAAATATCATCGAGGCCCATGCCACCGGGCCGGTTGGAAGCGATATAACCTACGCGGCCAATAGAATCGGATACCAACGAGAAGTCATCAAACCGCGAATTAAGAGGGCCACCGAAGTTGACGCCTTTCTTAAACTTACCATCCTCTTTGTGGCTTACTAAAATATCAAGTCCACCCAGCGTGCCATGGCCATTGGATGAAAAGTAGAGTGTTGAGTCATTGGCAAGAAATGGAAACGACTCATCGCCTTTGGTATTGATTCCGGCACCCACATTCTCCGGAACAGTCCATTTTCCATTCATCATGGTAGAGAAATAAATATCAGAGCCTCCAAAACCGGCTGGTGCCGTGGAAGTGAAATACATCGTGTTTCCGTCCTTGGAGACCGTGGGATGGGCCAGCGAATAAGCTGAATTATTATGATCAAAAGGAACGATGTTAGACATGGAACCTAACTTATCCACATCGGCAAAATAGATCTGCAGATGGGCCTTCTTATTTTCATCGTAAACCGGTTTGCCATTCTTAAGATTGGTGCGGGCATAGACTGCGCGGGTATCGTTTTTATAAAACGCCATGGGGCCTTCATGGAAAAAAGATTTGATATGTTCCTTATGAAGATGTTGTGCCACCTCGTGATCACCGTGCACTTTGCCTTTCACATAATACATATTGAGGAGCGACTCATCAATATCAACGCCATCAAACGCTTTATGCTTAACAAACTGGTCAACATCACGCGAAGAAGCAAACGCCACGCCTTCATGAAAATAGTGGGCGCCATAATCGCTGTGGGTAGAGTTAAAATTAACGCCCGTTACAATAAACCGTAGCGTATCATTTAAATAAGATTTCAGATTGTTGAGGAAGTCCACTTTTTCCCTGGCCATGTCATCACTGGGATTGTCCTTGAGGTATTCCTGAAACCAATATTTAGAGTCTTCATATTTCGCATTCATGGAGAGCGCTTCGGCATATTCAAATTTCGCTGCGGCATGAATAGCTGGATCTTTGATGATCGTTCCATACCAGTATTCGGCATTGACAGGATCGTGCAACTTAAAATAGCACATCGCAATCCGCTCTCGTACATAGACATTGCTGCTATCGCGATCCAGGGCATGCTGATAGAGGGTTAGTGCATTGCGATAAGCATAATGATTAAAGTAAATATCGGCCTTCTTCACATTACCATGAAAGGCGGTAGAAATGTTCGTGCTCTGCGAATACGAGAAAAAAGGCAGAAATAATGCCGTATAGATAACGATGTACTTCTTCATTAGAAATAACGTGGTGATACAACACCTTTTTTATTGAACCAAAACCGATAATTCACCATCACTTCATGCGAGCCTAATTCTACCGTGCGTATAGGACCGGCCGAGATGGTGTAAGAGTATCCAAATTGCAATTGATCATTGATCTTAAACTGCAAAAGCGTGACCACCTGTTTGGATGATTTGTACGATAAACCAAACCATAACACCTCATCAAAAAGCATGTTTGCATTAATATCAAACTCTACCGGCTTACCATCCACCAATTTGAATAAGAAGTTAGGCTTCAACTTCAGGATTCGATTGAGTGTGAAAACATGACCCCCGGTAAGAATGATCGGCACATTTTGGTATACGGTCGTGAAATCTTTTCCACGCTCAAACACATTGTTAAGCATGGAAGGCATGGATAATCCTACATAGCTGGTTTGGGTGCTGTAATAGACTCCCGCCCCAATGTTCGGTCTTGAATCACGGATGTCCTTACTGAAGGCATCATCAGGCGTGCCATTGGTAGCATTATTAAAAAGATCCAGTTTGGTATATTCAGCGCTGTACATACTCATTCCTCCTTGCAAGCCAAATGATAATGTGGCCTTGTCTTTTTTAATCGGAAGCCGGTAAGCGTAAGAAAAGTGAACACCAGTCTGACCGATCACACTCAACTCATCATGAACGACCAGAAGTCCTACTCCTACCCGGCTGTTATTTAATGGGGAGTGAGCCGAGAAAGTCTGCGTGTTGGGTGCGCCTGACAAGCCTACGTTTTGAAACCTGCCAAGAGCGGTAATACTCAATGCATCATGACTGCCTGCATAAGCCGGATTGATCGCCAGCGTATTAAACATGTATTGCGAGTAGGTTGCTGCTTGCTGCGCTGATGCTGCGGAGAAAAAGAACAGAGCAACAAAACCGGTTAAAAATATCCTCATGATTACTTATTCTTTTTTTAATACTACATATCCACTAAACAACCCAGAGCCATCACCCAGATCAACGGAGTAGTAATAGGTCCCTTCTGGCAAATTTCCGCTGATCATACTATGGTTGGTTTGCCCTCGCCAGCTATTATCATCATTGTTGTAACCACTGGTTTCGAAAATCAAGTTGTTATAGCGATCGAAAACACGCACACGATTATTCGGGAAGGCCTCGATACCATCGATTCTCCAATAGTCATTGCGATTATCGCCATTCGGAGAAAGTCCGTTGTAAATCTTGAAAGGGGCTGGTCCTACTTCAATGACAACAAGTCCTTGATCACACAGTGATGGAACGCCCGTATCACATACTTGATAGCGAACTGAATCTATACCCATGAAACCTAAATCAGACTTATAGGTGAACGTGCCATCCGGATTCATAGTGACCGTACCATGATAAGGTCCGGAAATCGGGGTGATCGTTAATACCAGACGATCATTTTCAATATCAAGGTCATTAGTCAAAATGTTGACACCTTCAGTATTGGTAGCACTCATGGCATTAACTTCATCATCCACGGCAATTGGAGGATCGTTGACCGGAGTAACGGTGATCTTCACAATAACTTCAGTGCACTTGGCAGGATTTCCATTATCACACACAGTGAACTTCCAGAAGGCATCTCCATTGAAATCTTTTGCTGGCAGAAATACGTAACAGAAATCAAATACTGTGCTTGGAGTCATCGTACCTCCACCGGAAACATTGACCGGTGACTGGTAGCTGATGATATTACCCTCCGTATCACTTACTCCAATACAAATCTGCACCTCGGTATCTTCAGGAGTAATAATCGTAGGGATTGCAGAAATAACCGGGGCATCATTAACAGGAGTTACAATAATGCTTACCGTGGACACATTAGAGTCAACCGTGCCATCATTTGCTTTGTAGGTGAAGCTATCCGGACCATTGTAATTAAGGTCTGGTGTATAGGTAATCAAGGATCCTACAACAGTTAAGGTTCCATGAGTAGGATTACTGATGATTGTATAGGTAAGATCATCGCCATCAGGATCCGAAACATCGAGCGTGAGTGCCGTGGATGTATCTTCCACTACACCAACAGTTTGGTCTTTCGTTACCGGTGCATCGTTCACCGGAGTTACATCGATATTGATGGTAAAGGTAGCACAGAAGGCAGGGTTTGAATCATCACAAAGAACAACAGTCCAGCTGCTTCTGCCTGTAAAGTCCGAATCAGGAGTGAATAGGAAACAAAGCTCATTAGCAGCGCCAACTCCCTGAATCAGGGTTCCGCCTCCGGTTGCATTGGTAATAGTGCCCACGCTGACAAGACCTCCTTCCGGATCTACCACATCAAAACATAAATTAAGAGGTGTGTCCTCCGGAGTCGTATAGACAACGGTAACCACGGATTCACCTCCCTTAATTATTTTTGGTGGGTCATTCACCGGGTTAATGTTGATGGTGATGATCCCTGTGCTGCAGACTGTTGGATTATTCTTATCGCAAACCGTTACTTCCACCATATCCTGACCAAAATAATCCTTCTTAGGCGTATAGAGGAAGCAATACAGACCAGTCGTTGGATCAAGTACCAGTGAACCATTGCCTCCAAGGGATACACCACGCGTAAACACGGATGGATCATTTTCAATGTCTGTTACGGTAAAGCATATCGAAACAATCTCATCTTCATTAATGGTAACTGTAGAATTCTGAACTACCGGAGCATCATTGATCGGATTTACAGTAATCTGGATGGTGGCCGTGTTAGAAAGAGCGCCTCCATTATCCTTCACGGTATATTGAATAGGCGTTGTCGTGCCATTATAATTTAATGCAGGCGTAAAGGTGACGATGCCTGCATTGTCAACTGTGTACGTGCCTTCTCCAGGCACTGTAAAGGTCTTGTCTTCTGCCGGAGTTGATGGATCAAGATCAACCGTGGCAGGGTTAATCGTACCATCACTGTCGGTATCATTCGCGTTGACAGTAAAAGCGACCGCTACGTCTTCATCTGTCACAATGATTATGTCATTCACAGCTACCGGAGGGTCATTGAATGGCACTACATTGATGGACACGGTAGCCACATTTGAATCCGTGGTGCCATCATTCACCTTGAAGGTGAAACTATCCTGGCCGTTATAATTACTGTTAGGCGTATACGTGACATTGGCACCGGTTCCGGTTAACACACCAAAAGATGGCTGTGTAACAATGATAAATGTAATGGGATCGCCTTCTACGTCACTGCCGGTAAGAACAATGCCTTTGGCTGTATCTTCCTGAACGACCACACTCTGATTATCGGCTACAGGCGCATCGTTAACGGGTGTGATGGTAATGGAAACCGTAGCCACGTTAGAATCCACCGTTCCATCATTGGCTTTGAACGTAAAACTATCCGGACCGAAGTAATTCAGATCGGGTGTGTAAATGGGGTTGGCGCAATTCGTACAGCTTAATGTAGCATGGGTGGGCAGTATTACAATAGAATAGGTTAACGCATCACCATCAATGTCGGTAGCCGACAAGGGGATACCAACCTGCGTGTCTTCTGCCGTGGTAATCGTTGCATTATTAGCAACGGATACATCATTCACCGGAGTAACGGTAATCGATACGGTTACGGGACTGGAAGTCAGTGAACCATCATTGACCGTAAACGTGAAACTATCTGAACCATTATAGTTCGGATCAGGTGTATAAGTAAGGTTAGGAGCTGTTCCTGTTAATGTACCATGAGCTGGCTGTGTAACAATGTTATAAGTCAACGTTGTGGGACCGTCAGGATCACTTCCGGTAAGGGTGAACGAAACGAAGCTGTCTTCGGCTACAACAATTGACGTAGCATTGGCGATTGGAGCATCAGGGACTGGCGTAATGGTAATAGACACCGTAGCGATGTTGCTATCTAAAGAACCATCATTTGCCTTAAAGGTAAAGCTATCCGGACCCGTGTAATTTGCATTCGGGGTATAAACCGGATTCGAACAATTGTTACAACTGAGTGTACCATGGGCAGGTGGTGTTACGATAGCATAGGTAAGCGGATCAAGATCTGCATCGATCGCTTGCAAGGTAATGCTGGCGCTTTGGTCTTCCTGGATGATAATAGTCTGATCAAAGGCAACCGGTGCATCGTTTACCAGATTTTGAAGTACGAAGGTCACCGTTGCAATGACTGACTCAAGACTGCCATCATTTACCTTGAAGGTTATGTTATCTACACTATTGAAGTTAAGGTTAGGCGTATAGGTTAAGTTAGGAGCCGTACCCGACAATACTCCATTGACTGGCTGTGTTAAAATAACAAATCGCGCAGCAGCCGTTAGATTACCCAACTCGGTATCGAAACCGGTGATGGTGAAATTCACTGGAGTATTCAAATCATAAGGCACAATTAAATTAAAGGCTACCGGTGCATCATTGATGGGATTAACCGTAATAGAAACGGTTGCTGTATTGGAATCACCCGTTCCATCATTAGCCTTGAAGGTAAAGCTATCAGGCCCGTTATAATTAGAATTAGGTGTGTAGACCACATTCGCTCCCGTACCACTTAAAGTTCCGTTAGTTGGGCCGCTTACTATACTGAATGTGAGCGCATCTCCATCCTGATCGGATGCCGTGAGGGTGATAGCGACAGAAACATCTTCATTCGTAACCACCGTCTGATTGTTGGCCACCGGCAGTTCATTTACTTCTGTAACATTGATCGAAATCGTGGCAACGTTAGAGTCAACCGTGCCATCATTGACCTTGAAGCTAAAGCTATCAGGGCCAACATAATTCGCATCCGGTGTATAGGTTACTCCGGCTCCAACCACAGCAGTCAGAGTGCCATGAGCAGGAGGTGTTACGATGATGTAGGTAAGCGGATTCAAATCCACATCCGTGGCCACGAGCGTAATGGCAATCGGTGTGTCCTCCGGAGTAATAACACTTTGACTATTGGCGATAGGCGCATCATTAATGGGATTAACCGTAATGGAAACTGTAGCAACGTTAGAGTCCGTAGTTCCATCATTTACTTTAAAGGTGAAGCTGTCAGTACCATTGTAATTTGGTGCAGGTGTATAGGTAAGGTTAGGCGCTGTTCCGCTAAGCACACCATGAAGCGGTCCACTGACGATTGTATAGGTAACTTGAGTGCCATCAGGGTCTGTGCCTATGATCGTGAAGGACGCTTGAGTATCCTCGTTGGTAATTACAGTCAGGTTGCTGGCAACGGGTGAATCTTGAATATTAGTAACATTAATAATGATCGTACCCAGGTTGGAAACAAGCGTGCCATCACTAGCTCTGAAGGTGAAGGTATCCTGTCCAAAGAAGTTCGCATTGGGTGTATAAACGAGATTAGCGCCTGTGCCCGTCAAAATTCCAAATTGCGGTGGTGTAACAACTGTGTAGGTGAGCACTGTTCCCAAGTCCGGATCAATTGCAGAAAGGGTTATGGGTAATGCTGTTTCTTCAGGAGTAGTCAGACTTTGATTGATGGCCACCGGAGCATCATTGACTGGCGTAACGGTAATCGTCACCGTGGCAAGGTTGGAGTTGGCACTACCATCGTTGACCTGATAGGTGAAGTTATCAGTACCCGTATAATTCGCATTAGGAGTATACGTAATATTAGCTCCTGATCCAGTCAATGTTCCACTCGCTGGACCGGTGACAATTGTGTAGGTCAGTGAAGTTGTCTCGACATCAGAACCCACTAATGTAATCCCTAAAGCAGTATCTTCAACCGTAGTCAGATTTAAATTGCCGGCAACAGGTAAGTCGTTAACGGATAGTACTGAGATTGAAACGGTGGCAATATTAGAATCGGTAGTGCCGTCATTCACCTTAAAGGTAAAGCTATCAGGACCAAAGTAGTTGGCGTTGGGTGTATACGTTGGGTTTGAACAATTAGTACAGCTTAACGTTCCGTGAGCAGGTAGCGCAACAACAGAATAGATTAAGGTATTTCCATCCACATCGGATGCCGTTAATAGAATGGGTAGCGCAACATCTTCATTTACGCTGAGGCTTTGACCGTTCGCTATGGGGGCATCATTGACTGGGGTAACTACAATTGTAACCGTAGCAGGGAGAGATTCCGCATTCTTATTATCCGTGGCTTTGAAAGTAAAGCTATCCGTGCCATTATAATTCAATGCCGGAGTATAAATAGGATTTGAGCAATTCGTACAACTCAGCGTACCATTGGCTGGGCCAGTGACGATCGAATAGGTAATCACATCGCCTGCATTTGCATCAGTAGCCGTTAAGGTAACAGGTAAAGCGGTATCCTCTGGTGTGGTTAGATTTTGAGGATTAGCCGTAGGGCGTAAGTTTTGCGCTATCGTGGTGGACGTACTGGAGTTGCTACTAAAGGAGTCGCAGGCAGATGACCCATCAATGGTCAACTGCGTTTGAGCTACCACTTTGTCATAGTTCAGTAGCGGCCCATTGAGGTTAACCGTCCAGGCACCAGCAACTACGGGAACTATTTTAGATTCGCGTGGTGTCGTTCCCCAGGTGGGTGGTGAAAGGTCAGTTACATTTGGATTTGTGTTGGTGTATACGGATAGCTTAACAAATGACCCTGCTGATGTACCTTTCACGATGACATCACCAACGGTGATCGGGCTGATAGTCGGTTTGATTCCCAACCCTGTGTTAAATCCTTCGCACGCCTCGCAAAGATTAATTACAGCTGTGGGACACTGGGCGTCAATTAATGATTGATAGGCTAACTCATCATTGCCGTCATATAATGGATCATCGTTGTCAATGCCTGCAATGTCTGAAGTAGAACCTGACATCGAGCAGGTAGCCGAAGAACTGGTGGTGGCTACATAACGAAGTCCGGTATTCACACTGATACCAAATTCCTGTGCTATTCTGTTGAAAGGCACGAAAAAATCATAGAAATAATCCGGATCACCACAGGTTACAAGATCGCCCACGGCAATTTGAAAATTGGTGGATAGTGGATAAAACTGAAAAGGATTCGGGCAACCATCGGTGCCATCAATATTGGTTAGGAATACACCTGGGTTTTGCTTCTTTATAAGAGTAATGTCAACTTCAAAACCTGGGTTGTCGGGTGTATAATTAGGATCCTTACCGGGTCCAAAAAGGCCATCGATATCCAATAATATATGCCACGATTCAATACTATTGGCATTGTCACCTATACGGAACCTGAAAATAAGATTATTAATGGCGGCATTTAATGCATCAGGCCTTCTAACGGCATACACTGAATAACCCTGAGTGTCAGGGATAACATCCGTTACCCCACAATTAGGGCCTGTTTGATTATCTCCATTTACATCACCAGCTCCAAGTTTGGGAATACCAAACATGTTAAATTCAAACTCATCCACATAATATCCGTCATTAGAAAACCCGGGAGGCACCTGAACCTTATACACAAACCCATCCCCATTGGGATCCAATGGGTTTTGATTCGGTGTAGCTCGGGTGACGATTGTCCCTCTTGCCGCTGGGGCTTGTTGGGGCTGGGCCGTTAGGCCGTTTGCAAAAAATATAAATGCGAGGAAATAGAATAACCTATTAGTTTTCAAGGGGGGCTTAGTTTTTTGTAAATAACGACATTTAAACCAAAATCTTAAAAATCACTTTTATAATTACATTGAAGCTAAAGGCAGGATAATTAAGATAATTTATGTAAGTAATTACAAATCAAGGGTATCAGGTAACCCGTAAATTCTGGATAGTTTGGTTAACTAAACTATTACCCACTTTAGCCCAAATTTATGTCATGGGTAAGGTCCCAATACTTTTTGAGCAGCGTTAAGAATGCTCTCATCTCTTTTAGTGGCACCATGTTGGGACCATCACTTAGAGCCTTTTCAGGCTGAGGATGGGTTTCTATAAAGAAGCCGTCTACGCCCACAGCAGCAGCCGCTTTAGCTAAATAAGGTGCATACTGACGGTCTCCACCGCTTTTTCCACCCAGTCCACCCGGCCGTTGAATGCTGTGTGTCACATCAAATACCACCGGTGAATATTGTCTCATGATGGGCAGGGAGCGCATGTCCACCACAAGGTTATTATAACCAAACATGCTACCACGCTCTGTGAGGAACACGTTTTTATTTCCTTCTCCCCTCACCTTGTCAATGGCATACTGCATGTCTTCGGGTGCCATAAACTGTCCTTTCTTCACCTTCACTGGTTTGCCGGTTTTGGCTGCTGCAATCAGCAGGTCTGTTTGACGGCAAAGAAAAGCGGGAATCTGCAATACATCCACCACGGTAGCTACTTCGGCACACTGATAGGATTCATGCACATCAGTGACTACGGGTACTTTCAAATCGTTGCGTACCATAGAGAGAATTTCAAGCCCCATATCGACTGACGGCCCCCGATAGGATCCGGATGAGGTGCGATTGGCTTTATCGAAAGATGCTTTAAACACGTACTCAATACCCAACTCCTCGCATAGTTTTTTTACCTGCGTGCCTGTCTCCATGCAAATGTCATAACTCTCAGCTGCACAAGGACCTGCAAAAAGCACCATACGATCCCCACCCAATGTAATCTTATCTGTAATCGAAACCTTCTCTTTAAATATCTCCACGATGTAATGTCTTGTTAGTTATTTACAGTAACCACTATTTAAAAATTTTGTCAAGCACTCCTTGAGCCGCCAGCACCAGATCACTAATCTCCCTCGCCACACCCTGTCCTCCTTTAGCATAGGCGATTACGTCAACATCTGTTTTCACATAATCGATCGCATCGGCAGGGCAGGCGGAAAGACCGCAATCACGCAATACTGCCAGGTCGTTAATATCATCACCGATGTAGGCCACCTGTTTTTTCTTTAGCTTATAAAATACTACCAGTTTTTCAAAAACGGCATGCTTGTCTATAATACCCTGATGACAAAAGTCGAGCTTCAGTTCGGCTGCCCGGTTGCTTACTACCTTTGATTCGCGACCGGTAATGATGCCCACCAGGATACCCGCCTTTTTGAGGTGGCTGATAATATACCCATCCTTTACATTGAATTGCTTACTCTCCCTGCCAGTATCATCATAAATGATTTTACCATCGGTGAGCACACCGTCCACATCAAAGAAAATGGCTTTGATCTGGGATGCTTTCTTGATTTGTTCCTTCGTGTACTTACCCAGAACTTCTTTTACGGGCATTTGCTGCGGAATTTCTTAAATAATGTCGAAAATTAAGGAAAATATCCGTTACCACATGAAGATCGTCAAGGTTAGTATTTCTGCTCTGGTCACCATCGGATTCATCTACTTTCTTAATAACACCTGGAACTTTGGTCAGCAGATTCCTGCTTTGGGAAAATTCATGAATCCCTTTCATGGCGTTTGGCAAAATGCGGAAACAAAAAAATGGGAGAATGAGGAATTGAAATTAGCCGGGTTAAAAGATGTGGTGGTGGTGCAGTATGATAGTATGATGATTCCCCACATCTATGCGAAAAACAATGAAGATCTGTTTTTAGCCCAGGGTTACGTTACCGCGAGGCATCGGCTTTGGCAGATGGAGTTTCAAACCCATGCCGCTGCCGGCAGGCTTACCGAGATTGTTGGACAAGCTGCATTAGATTTCGATCGAAGACAACGGAGGCTGGGGATGGTTTATGCCGCAGAACAAGCATTGAAATCGGCCGAAAAAAATCCGGAGGCATTGACCATGGTAGAAAGCTATAGCCAAGGTGTCAATCAATACATCGAATCATTGGATGAAGATGATCTTCCGCTGGAGTACAAACTTCTGAATTACAAACCCGAACCCTGGACGAATTTGAAATTCGGGTTACTCCTCAAGTACATGGCCAAAACCCTGAACATAGGAGATAAAGACCTGGAGATGACCAATGCATTGAAAATATATGGCAAAGAAACCGTTGATCTGCTTTGGCCTGATCATGAAAACATGGGTGATCCCATTGTAGACAATACAGGCAGCTGGAAATTCAAACCGATTACCTTGGATAGCGTACCTTTCGCGTTGCCGGATGAGCTGGTCAATGTGCAACCCCTAGAGAAGCCTTCTAAAGATGCAGGCAGTAACAATTGGGCCATGAGCGGAATGAAGACTCATACGGGCTCTCCTATTCTGTGCAACGATCCTCACCTTACACTCAACCTCCCATCCATTTGGTACATTATCCATTTGCAGTCACCCCATGTGAACGTGATGGGAGCATCTTTACCAGGAGTACCTGCTGTGATTAGTGGCTTTAACGATTCCATTGCCTGGGGTGTAACCAATGCGCAACGTGACCTCGTGGACTGGTATAAAATTCAATTCAAAGACGATCGTAATAGCGAGTATTGGAGTGATGGTTCATGGAAGCCGACACGCAAAGTCATTGAAAAATTTGTCGTTAAAGGTGGTGGTGATTATTATGACACTGTAACCTACACGCATCACGGGCCTGTAGTATTTGACCGGAGTTTTCATGGGGATGAAGAACGAAATCATTATGCATTCCGATGGGTAGCTCATGATCCGTCCGAAGAAGTGCTCTCTTTTTACAAGTTAAACCACGCCAAAAATCATAACGATTACCTGGAAGCATTAGATCATTACACATCACCCGCGCAGAATTTTGTGTTTGCTTCCGTTAGCGGAGATATTGCGATGCGCATACAAGGTAAGTTTCCGATCAGAAGAAAGGATGAAGGCAAATTTCTGCTGGATGGAACAAAGACTTCAACCGAATGGCAAGGCTTTATCCCTAACGACCAAAATGTGATGTATAAAAATCCGTCACGCGGATTTGTCAGTTCAGCGAATCAATATCCGGTTGATAACACCTACCCCTATTACATTAATTCAACCAGCTATGAAGCTTACCGGAATCGCAGGATCAATATGCTGCTTTCGCAGATGAGTGAAATTACACCACGCGATATGATGGAGATGCAATTCGATAATTTTAACCTTAAAGCACAAGAAAGTTTGCCCACCTTCCTCTCCATGCTCAACCCTGCCTCATTCAATGAGCAACAGAAACTGGCGCATTTAATTTTAACAACATGGAATTATGAAAATGACATCAACTCATTGGGCGCTTCTTATTATGAAGCCTGGTGGACGGAGTTGTTTCCGTTGGTATGGGATGAAATGCGTATTAGCAAGGTGGCATTAGATGATCCTACCACCTACACCACCATTAAGTTGACTAAAGAAAACCCAACACTTAGTTTTTTTGATATTGCAGAGACGCCAGAAAAAGAGACCGCGAAAGAAGTTGTGCAGATTGCCTTTGCAAAAGGTGTAGAAAAAATTGAAGCTTGGAAAACAGAAAACAAAAAAGATGAACCCCGGTGGGCGGACTATAAAGATACGTTTATCGGTCACCTGCTTCAGGGTATACCCGCATTTAGTTACCATGTTGAGCATGGAGGGAATCGAGAGATCATTAATGCATCCTCACGAACCAGTGGTCCTAGCTGGAGAATGATAGTAAGTCTAGAGAAAACAAATGTGAAAGCATGGGGTATATATCCAGGAGGACAAAGTGGAAACCCGGGTAGTCACTTTTATAATAATATGTTGCCATTATGGTCGAAGGGAGAATATTTTCAATTTCAGTTCTTATCTGATCCCACAAAAATGAAAGACGTTATTTCGTCACTCACGTTAACTCCCGTCAAATGAAATTCCTGGTTCAAGTTTTATTTACCATTATTTTTTGTGCTGTGCTTCAATTCTTTTTACCATGGTGGACGCTCGCTATCGGAGCATTTGGGGTTGCATTTCTTTTTGAAAACAAAAGTTTTCCTGCTTTTGCGGCAGGATTTGTTGGAGTTGCACTACTCTGGTTGGGGATTGCCGTGTATATCAGCATCGCTACTGATTCTGTATTAACGACCAAGCTAAATCAATTACTTCCAATCAACTCCCTTGTTATCACTGCATTGATTGGTGGATTAGTGGGCGGATTTGGTGCATTGACCGGATCGCTGTTTCGAAGACTTTAGGAGTATTCGAGCATGGATAATTTTAGACTTAAAAAAAAAAGTAAAATGCGGCACAAATACAGAGGTTGCACTTATATTTGCAATCCTTTTTTGCGATGCCAAAATTAAATGATGGTTTCTATTTGAAGGCAAAGTTCTTTGGAGAGGTGGGTGAGAGGCTTAAACCAGCAGTTTGCTAAACTGTCGTACGGGTTAAACCGTACCGGGGGTTCGAATCCCCCCCCCTCCGCTCTTCTTTCTTAGTCTGGTCTCATAGCTCAACTGGATAGAGCAGCTGCCTTCTAAGCAGCAGGTTGCTGGTTCGACTCCAGCTGGGATCACAAAAAATTGGTTGTTAAAGATGTTTTCATATCTTCGCGGCCTTATTTAGTAGTTCGGGGTGTAGCGTAGCCCGGTATCGCGTGGCGCTTAGGCGCCAAGATCGTGATACGAATCTAGGTTAAGTGTTTTTTTTCGGGGTGTAGCGTAGTCCGGTATCGCGCTTGGTTTGGGACCAAGAGATCGTCAGTTCGAATCTGGCCGCCCCGACAAAAGTCTCTCCAAACTGGAGAGACTTTGTTATGCCTTTGACACTTTGCGTTGTTGGGGTTTCACCTTTCACACAATTAGTACGGAACTACTACGACCTGTACTTTTACATGACTGATCAACTCATTTGAATTTTCCTGGCTGATGGAATTCATGCTTTTTGCTATCATCAGGATAGAATTCTTGCGAAGATGATCTTCAAGATGCAGACAATGGTGTAATTAATCCTCCGCCAATTCCTACTCCAAAACCTGCTGCTTCTTCAGGAATTCGCGCCTGCTGGATTCTGACAATTGAATATGGAGTTGCCTCGCCTGCTCTGTGATGAATGATTCGTGACACGATTGACATGAACATGAATTATCGTGTTCGTTCATGTTCCTCCGATTACTTGATAACGGGTTTGCCTGACTTCGTCCAGGCATTCATGCCGCCTTTCAAATCGTATATCTTTTTGAAACCCAGTTCTTCTAATACATCTGTTGCGGAACCGCTTCGTCCACCGGATGCACAATAGACAAACACCGGCTTGTTACGATCCAGCTTAGCTACCTGAGTTTTAAAATCCTTCTTGTAGTAATCGATCATTACCGCGCCTTCCAGATGGTCGTTGGTAAATTCTTCAAGCGTCCGAACATCAACAACTTGTTTGTCTTTGATAGTAGCGAGCTGCTTTTCAAAGTCAATTGGACTCAAAACTTCTGACTGAGCCCCGGCCTGAGTGCAGGCCATCCCTAGAAATAAAATCAAAAAACCTATTCGCTTCATACTTGTTAGAACCCTACCTTGATGTACAGCCAACCTTCCTGCTCCTTCTTCAATATCTCTACAATGCCAAATGGAACAGTGGTAGTAAATGAAACTAAGTCCTCTTTTTTATAATTGCGTTGTTTCATTGTGTATTCACAGCCCGCCAACACAACATCCTTCAAATTCATTCGATTGAGCTTGTTAG
>JAYVTC010000135.1:0-95342 GCA_043774745.1 Cyclobacteriaceae bacterium
GTAAAACCCGGGAGAGTAAGTCGTTGCCTATCTTTTATCTAAAACCCTTCCCTTATCAGGAAGGGTTTTCTCGTTTCTGAAACGTTCAGAAAACCTAAGGTGCGTAGGTCTAAGAATTTAAGATTATGGATTATCCAACAACAACTTCAATAATGTCACTAGTCAGATAATTATTAGCTACTCTTTGCAGGGTCAGCTCATTTAAATCAAGAATATCAAGAAATAGATCGTTATAGAAGTTCTCATTCAAGCCGTAAAGCTGAATGGTTTTTATTTTATCGATTACTGCGAAGGGATTAGCAATTTCCAGTTGAAGGCTACCGAGTAAATGATTCTTCGCGTTTTGTAATTCCTGAATACCAATTAATTTATTACATAAACTATCAAGTTCGTTTTTGATCTCTGCAATTGCCACATCTTTATTTATCCTATTGACGTCAGCGCCAATTACAAAGAACGCATCATTTTTAAGGTTATTTATGGAGGAATATATTCCATAAGTCAACCCTTTATCCTCCCTAATATTCTTCATCAGTCGAGAACCAAAATAGCCACCAAAAATATGATTGATCAGAACTAAAGCTGGATAATCCTGATGACTTCTGTTAATGGTTCTCTTACCAAGCCGTAAGGAGGATTGAATGCTATTAGGTTTTTTTAGATATTCTGTTGACTTATTTTTAGTGACGGGAAAATTCAAATGGTTTTTCTTTGTATTGGAAACTTGAATCACCGCTAGTTCCGAAATCAACAGATTCAATAATGCTTCATCTAGCGAACCAACAACAAATATTTGTATGAGGGAAAAATGGGTATGAAAAAAAATACTTAAATCTTTTGTGGTTAATTGATTTACATCATCTTCTTCGATTGATCTACCGTATGGGTGAGAGTTTCCAAAGAGATGCTGCTTTATTAGTTTTGATGCAACATAACTTGTTTTTTCGTTGTTGATTTTTAGATTTTGATTAAAGATTTCTTTTTGCAGCGTTAATTCATTATCAGGAAAAACGGATGATGTAACTAACTCTGTAAAAAGCGGAAGAACCTTGGCAATATTTTTTGTTAACGAGAACAGAGAGACGGAAACGAAATCAAAACCTGGCGAAATCTCTACCGAAGCACCATGACGGTCAAAACAATCAGCAATCTCGAAGGAAGTTTTTGTCACAGTTCCTTTCTCAAGCATTTGAGCTGTGAAATAGGATAGTCCATTTTTTGTTTCATCCCACTTAGATCCACTGAATACTAATTCTATTTTTACTACTTGTTGCGATATACCTCCCAAGACGAATAAAGGCACTCCACTAATTAATTTATTAATTTCAGGAGAAGGAAGATGGAAAGAAGTTATTTCAATATGCCTGGGTGCTATCTTCCTATCAAGCATAACCTAGTCTGTAACAGACTCGTTTTCATTTTTCTTGCTTTCAAAGTTAAGCAAAAGGGAAATCCTCAAGGTTTCAGCTAATGCGTTCTCTCTTTTGTTAACAGGCACCAGATAAGCTAAGTCAATACCGAATTTTTGCTTTGGTGATCTAAACCCAACGCCAGCAGTAAAGTATTTTCTATTACCTTTTGCTTTAGCTTCATTGAAGTAGCCTAACCTTCCCGCAAAAGTTTTATTATACCAATATTCAGTACCTGCAGATATTGTGAATTCACTGATTTCTTCACTAAACCCCCCGGTAGCATCAGTGAAAGAGCCTAATATTCCACTGAGAAGTGGTTCAGAACCTGTTCGTGGTGGGCTTGGCACCATAAGTTTATTTAGATCCAGAGCAAACGTGAAACTGTTTTTAGGATCAACTTCGATTTTATAAGCACCACCCATTCTAAGATTGGTTGGAATGAAATCTCTATTATTAGCATCGGAATAAGAAATCTTTGCACCTAGGTTGGTGATGGCCGCTCCCAGTGATAAGGTAGAGTTATTTGATAGGAGAGGTTTGGTATAATAGATTCCAAAATCCACGGCCACAGAATTACCAGGCCTTGCATCAATATTTCCAGTAGTAAGTGCTCCTGTTAAATTTGAATGTATGTAACGAAGAGCACCACCAATTGCTAATTGTTCGGTGAGCATTCTAGAATAGGTAACATCAAAGGCAAACTCACGCGGATTAAATCTTCCCAGATCATTATTATTTACATCTTTAAATTGTATCTCTCCTAAATCAAAATATTTCATTGATGCGGCAACAGTTTGCTCACGTCCGATTTTATAAAATCCCGTAAGGTAGAAGACGGACATGTCATTAATTATTTTACCAAGCCATGGAGTATATGATGCCGAAACACCATAGCCATGGTCAATAAATGCCAACTTGCCAGAATTCCAGTAGGCTGAGTTTGCATCGGCAGAAGTAGCCACACCTACATCACCCATACCCGCAGCCCTTGAGTCTGGCGTTATGGTTAAGAAAGGCACAGCCGTTGTAATTACCTTGTTGGTACTATCCTGACCAATCAAAGTTCCTTGTGGACTTTGTGATTTGCCTATAATGGTAATGGCAAGTAATACGGTGGTTATGAGAATACTTAACCTATTCATAATCAAATTTATGGTTGGTAAAGGTAATTAATTCAGGATAATTAGCTTGGTAATTTGCTCATTTTTCGAGCCATCCAGTAATGAACGAATAGAAAGCTTACCCATGTATACTCCTCGGGCTAATTTTGCGCCATTGGCGGATCTTCCATCCCATTCTGAAAGTGTTACTCTGTATTGACTCGAGAGCACTTCAAATTGTTGGTTAACTAAAAGCTTACCCGTCAAGTCATAAATGGTTAAGAATGCCTCCAGATCTTCTCCTGGCCTGCTGTGTGTGAACTCGAGCGTGGTGGTTTCATAGAATGGGTTAGGATAGTTGGAGAATTCTTCAATTTGAATTTCGGATCCATCTGTAACAACAAAATCCACACTGGCTGCTGTCCTGTTATTATACATGTCTGACGCAGATAGTTTCAATGTGTGGTTTCCTTTTTCAAGTCCATCCAGCGGATAGGTTAGCATTCCACTTTTGTATGTTCCTATTTCTGATTCGAAATATGTGTTTAAAACTATTGGATCGTTTTGATCAACCTGAGCCATTATATCGTTTCCTTTAGGTGAAGAAGAAATATTAATGCCGCTGTTGTCGGAAAGTAGGGTAACAATTTTTGTATTTGGCCCCACCTTTCCACCATTAACGAATGTAGTGTCGCCTAAAAATAATCTTATCAATGGTGCTGTATTATCAGCGGGAACATTTTCCTCAATCCCTCCAATGGAATTATTGAATGAAGACCCACCGGCATATTCTGCATTTTTGGTTGACGCAAATGAGCTAACCTTACCTTTTACCAAACTATCGGGTGTGTTTTTAGGCATAATAAATTCCATTTGAAATGCTCCTTGAGAAACAGATGTTTTGCCTCGGAAAAGCAAGTTAATTCGCTCAGTGAAAGTGAACGGTGGATTTTCATCACCTTTTGTTACCTGATTGGTTGGCCCATCGAAAAGTGTGAGACTTAGCTCCCCTGTGAATGTATTATTTAGTAAATCATTTCTCTCGATGTGGCCTGTTACAATAACAGTTGATAACCCTTTCAATTGAGTTGATCCCGAAGCTGTTTTAATTTTGTCAATAATAATTTCATTTTCTGGCAGGGCCAGTTTCATCGAAGGATCGGCAAGCAGAGAGAAATTACGATTGCCAACACCGCTCACACTTTTGTTTTTTGTATCACGAAAAATATTTCCCAAATCTCTAAACTGATTATTTTCTTTTATGAAAAGCGATTCATAAAAAGCTTTGTTCAACGTAAAGTTTGTGCTTGAGTTTACGGGACGAGCAGTAGTGACCAAACCAATAGATCCTCCTTTTTTTTGTAACAACGTTTTTTCACCACTGGTGACTTGAAATGGATCATCATGTCTTCCAAATTCGCAGGTAGCAGTAATAAATAGAGGGTATTTCGGGGCTTGTTTCCATTTGCTGATTATGTTCCCATCTAAAATGCGCTCATCCATCCATACTTGTTCTGAGCCATGACCCGTATAGTTTACAATGAGTGCACCTTTTCTTACTTGCAGATCTAGCTCCTTGCTGGCAGCAGGACTGAATTGGCCACTGGGTCGCTCGACCTGATCAAACGAATCAAGATAAAATTTCTTTGTGTTGAACACCGGATCATATAACTCAATCGAGTTCGCTAATTGATCAGCCTGATTTTGATGAATGTTAAAATCACCATCATCGGCAACAAAAAGAAATTCATTCTGCCACGAACCGGCTTCCGTTATTTTCAGATCATATTCAATCAGCTTATCCACCACATCATTAGCTTCTTCATTGGTTTTTAATGGTAAGCGACCAACGCCTATATCAAGAGAGTGATTTTGCGCTGGACTTTCATTCCAGTCACCTTCGGATTCTTCAAGAAAGCCAAAGTAATCATCGGATGAATAGGTCTCTAGTGGACTTAGTGAATTCCTGGATTCATAAATGGGGACAAAGTTTGTGTTTCCGAGCACTCTGTTTTTGTAATCGTATGAACCACGGCCAAAAAGCAGTGCATTTTTTAGTGAAGATGCCGGCTGTGTTTGCAAGTCGCGAATGAAATCGCGAAGGGCTGTTATGTCCTGTTTTCCTCCTGAGTATTCGTTATAAATCTGTTCAACAGTAACCACTTTTGTTGAGATGCCCGAATGTGTTTGTCGATGTGAAGCCAGACGTTGCGCTTCATTTAGTAAAGTATTATTTGTAATGATGATTAGCTCTGGCGATGTAAGTTGATGTAGATTTTGATTTGAAACTTTCGCCTCGAAAACAGGTGCTTTCAAATTAGCAGGTTTGAATGCGATGAACGTGCGAAGCGTATTAGTTTCAGTAGTGAAGGTTATTTTCGATCCTGAAGTGCCGAACATCTGGTTCTTCACTTGATCAGGATTTGAAATATCCCACACCTGAACTGCGCTTGTTGTGGAGATTTCAAAAGACGAAGTATTGTTAAGTATGCTTTCAGCTGATCGGAAGATGGTTTGATCTCCGTAGAGTGTTAATTTTCTTTTGAATGAAAGCAGAAAAAAGTCAAGATAGCCAACGGATATTCCGGGGCTACCTTTCGAAAACTGATACTTGACATCCAGTTTTTGTTGGGTAGGTGCTCCAACGGAAGTAGCAGGAATGATAATAGTATCTGATTTTATGCGGCCTTTAATTCCATAGGATGAATTAGGAATTGCAGCAATGGGTTGCGTGAGTACTGGCATGTTATTGATTGAAACCTGAAAAGATGTGTTGGTGATCGATTGTGCCATTACATGCGATACAAATTTGATATCAGAGTTATCGGCAATACCGGATAGGTCAAACCGGATTGTAGCTTCAGTAATGGCATCGAACTGTTCTCCAAACCAATGCCTTCCTGATTTTAATAAATTATATTTTTCGGTCTCGTAAAACGCAAAGTCATCATAGGTTTGAATTACGGGAAATGTACCATTGACATTTTCGGAATTAATAATGCGCTTTCCGTCACTGTCACTGATGGTTAGAAAATAAAAGTTCTTATCTGTAAACAAATTGTTTACGTAATGAAAAATCTGCTTTGCAACATCGTAATCATTTTGATCAGGTCCCTTTGCAAAAAACAGAATATAATCCGATGAATTAAACTTATCGTCTGATTCGCCAGAAACAAAAACAGGCATTTCAGTTAGATCTTCTTTGCGCGGAGTGCTGTTTGCTTGTGGCAACATTCCATAACTCCCTGAATATAATTTTATTTTTTTTGGATTAATCTGATCGGGATTCACCCCGGCACTTCGCAATGCATTGTAATCTATTTTCACAACGCCATCCTGAGTAACAGAAAACTTATACCAATTTCCTGAATTTAATACAGACGAGGTCTGAGCAAAGCAATAATTTGCTAAACCAGCCAGGCATAAAATATGTGCTGCTATTATTTTATTGAAAGCAATCACGTAATAGTTAATTTTTCTTTCCTGCGAGAATCCTGCTCACTAACGAAATAATGATATATGAAAGTATAATAATAGGTAATGCTCCCGCTTTAAAGATTACTAACAGCAATACGGAAAGAGCAAGAAAAATAAACCTAATTTGGTTATGCGCCCAAGAAAAATCCTTGAATTTTAGTGCAAATAATTTGAAGGGGGCTACTAATAATATTGAAAACACCATGGTAATTCCTATTAAAACAGGCGTTGTAAAGATGGCCGCCCGGACGGAATCAGGTAAGAAAATCAATGAAGTTAAAAATAAAGCATTGGCAGGTGTAGGTACTCCAATAAAGGAGTCGGTTTGCCTCGTATCCACATTAAATTTAGCCAATCGTATTGCTGAAAAAACGGCAATCATCAAGGCGATGTAGGATATCCAACTTACTGCTGCAGAAGAATCAATCCACTGATACATTGCCATAGCGGGCAACACACCAAAACTTACCATATCGGCAAGTGAGTCAAGTTCTTTGCCTATGGGTGACGAAACTTTTAAAAGTCTTGCAGAAAAACCATCAAAGAAATCAAACACACAGGCAGCCCAAATAAAGTAAGCTGGCTCCACAGGATAGTTTCCAAAAACGCTGATCAAGCCAAGACATCCGCATAAAAGATTTCCGCTGGTTAAAGCATTAGGTATATGTCGCAGCAAACTCATTGAGAAATAGTTAAAGCGCAAAATGGATTTGAATTTTTTTCTTCACCAACCGTGGTGGTATCACCGTGGCCGGGAAATAAGACAACTTCATCCGGCAACGTGAATATTTTTTGATGAATACTTTTAATAAGTGTGTTTAAATCTCCACCCGGAAGGTCTGTGCGTCCAATACTTTGTTCAAACAAAACATCACCACTAAATAATGAATTCGACTCCTTGTGATAAAATCCAATATGCCCGGGTGCATGACCGGGAAGAAAAAGAACATGGAATATGATATTGCCGAACGAAACCGTATCACCTTCGGCTAAATAACCATCAGGAAGAGCCTCGCGATATAAGTTAAATCCATAGGAAGGCGCGTAAGCTTTCACAGACATAAGCACCTGCTCATCGTTTTTATTGATGAGCAATGGCACATTGTATTTTTCCTTTACAAAATCATTGCCCAGCACGTGATCGATATGGCAATGAGTATTTAGTAAATATTTGATCTTTATTTTTTTACTCTCAATAAATTGAGCCACCGTGTCTTTTTCCACTTTCTCGTAGCAACCTGGGTCAATCACTACTCCCTCACCGGTTTCATCATACACCAGGTAGGTATTTTCTTCGAAAGGATTGAATGTAAATGTTTGTATTTGAATCATATCAAGTGGTAAAAGTAATTCCTTTTATTAAAACCCGATAGGGGCGAATAAGGTTTGTCTCAATACAGTCGGATTAAATCGCATTTCTCTTCTTTCTATGTTATGGTATTGTATTTTTGAATGAATAATCTGAATAAGACTAAATTGGTTGATTACATCATCGTGGGTCAGGGTCTTGCGGGATCGACCCTTGCTTTGCGAATGCTGGAGCGAGGCAAGAGTTTTATTGTATTTGATGAGCCCGCTTCCAACCGAAGTTCGGCCATAGCTGCGGGATTGTATAATCCGATTACAGGTAAACTAATGACCAAGACCTGGATGGCTGAAACCATTTTTCCTGAACTATATCAGTTTTATTCTTGGGCTGAAAAGATATTGGGTCATCGGTTCTTTTATCCTCAACCTATTTACCGTCCATTTTTGTCAGTGGCAGAACAGAACGAATGGATGGGAAAAAGTGTAGATCCTGTGCTTCGCGATTATGTTCAGGAGGTGTTCATCCATAGTAAGTATGGAAACCAGGTGCATGATCCGTTTGGAGGAATTGCGTTAAAACAGTGTGGCTATCTGGATGTGATATCCTTTCTTCATGATGTCAGGGATCATTTACTTTTAACCCAATCTTATGTGCCTGAACGGTTTGATGAAACCCATCTGGAAATCAAATCCCATGGGGTTCTTTACAAAAATATAGATGCTCGAAAAATCATTTTCTGCAACGGTACAGCCCAGCAGCAATCAACGATTGTGAATGACGTGCCCATCCGATTGTTGAAAGGAGAAACCCTGGTGATAGAATTAGAGGAAACCCTTGAACTGATTTACAATCGGGGTGTTTATATGGTGCCCATGCAGCATAAGAATAGATATAAGGTAGGAGCCACCTACGAATCAAAGCTTCTCACGCCCGAAACCACTCAGGCGGGAATTCTGGAGTTGCAGCAGAAGTTAGATGAGCTACTGAAGGTTCCATACAGGATTATTTCGCAGGATTGGGGTTTCAGGCCTACCACGCCCGATCGCAAACCCATATTAGGGATGCACCCTGTTTCTGAAAATGTTATTATTTTTAATGGCTTGGGAACAAAAGGTGTCAGTCTGGCGCCTTATTTTTCAGGACATCTTCTGGATTGGCTTTTAGGTAAAATTGAAATCAGGCCGGAAGTCAATATTAATCGGTTTAAATCGTTATTTTCGAAATCCAGAGGATTAGCATGAGAGGATCGTTTCGATATTTAGGAGTCTTAATAGGAATATTGTTTTTGGTCAATGACGCATTCAGTCAACAGGCGCTTGAAACATTTGGCAAAAACCGAATTCAGTTTAAGAAGTTTGAATGGAGTTATTTAAGCTCTGAAAACTTCGATGTTTACTACTATGATAACCGGAAGCGCGTTGCCGAGGAGTCGTTGCAATACCTCGAATCAGAATTTGATCGTATCACCGATCTGATCGGATTTTACCCATACCAAAAGACAAAAGTTTTCCTTTACAATTCCGTCATGGATTTGCAACAAAGCAACATGGGGCTAACTGACACCCAATTCAGTTCGGGAGGAGAAACGGAATTTATAAAGCCCTATGTTGAAATCGCACATCCAGGAAATATTGAAGAATTTAAAGAAGAACTACTCTTCGAGTTTTCTGATTTGATGCTGAACGAAATGATGTTTGGAGGTAGCCTGAAAGACATGTTTCAAAATGCGGTGCTGCTGAACCTTCCAGATTGGTTTGTTGACGGTGCCTCGCGCTATGTGGCCAAAGGATGGAATGAGGAAATGGATGACTTTGTAAGACAATTCATCAAGAGCAAAAAAGTCAATAAGGCACTTAAACTCACAGGAAAAGAGTCAGCATTAATTGGCCAGTCGATCTGGAATTTTATTGTTGAGAAATATGGAAAGAGCAGCGTCAACAACATCTTAAACTATACGCGCATCATTCGTAATGAAGAGAAGAGCGTAATGATTACCCTGGGTATTCCATTCAAACAATTGATGGTTGAGTGGAAGAATTTTTATAGCACCATGGAGCAGAGCGTAGCGAGAAGTTATGTGAGCCCATCTGATTCAACACGGTTTAGTCCCTCTCATCGTAAAACAGTTATTTTCACCACCGTAAAAATTAGCCCTGATGGAAAGAAAATCGCTTATGCGGAAAATGATCGCGGAAAGTTTCGGGTGATTGTTAAGTCATTGGAAAACGGAAAAGAGTCTGTTATTCTGAATGGAGGTAACAAAGTAATAAAGCAGGATGTTGATTTCAGAGTTCCATTGCTCAGCTGGGCCGATGCCAATACGCTAGGCGTAATCGGTACAAAAAATGGCCAGTATGTTTTTTGGCTTTATGACCTGGTAACGAAAAGCAAACTACCACGTGAACTGGAAAGCTTCAGCAACATACGCAACTTTGATTTTTCAGGTAACGGACGATTGGCCGTACTGAGTGCTGATTTTGAGGGACAAAATGACCTCTTCCTCATCAGCAGCCGCAGAGACAGAACCAGAAGATTAACTAATGATTTGTTTGATGATCTTGATCCTTCGTTTATTCCAAACTCGAACACCATCGTATTTAGCTCAAACCGGTCATCAGATTCACTGGTAAATAAGATAAGCGATTATGCAAAGTCTACCAATCGCTATAATCTCTTCTTATTTAACTTAGACACTACCACGGTGCAGGTAACTAAACTAACGAACACACTTGGAAGAGACTTCAAACCCGAGGCAATTGATGTTGACAACGTTTATTATTTAAGTGACCAGCGCGGCATCATTAACTTGTTCAAGTTTAACAGGCCATCAGGAATTTATTCTCAGATAACAAACTTTAATTCGAGTATCAAGGATTATGATATTGATTTTACCAATCGATCCCTCGCGATGGTAATGACCAGCAAGCTGAGTGAAGATATTTTTGTGTTAAACAATTTTAATTACGAACGACAGATATTTACTCCAGCTTCGAGACGCAAGGAATTGATGCAGGCAAAAGTGATCACCGAAAAAAGAAAACAGGCTGGGGAGCCAGCGAAAACGATGAGTGTTAAAGATTTGATCAATCAACGCCTTAAAGAAAAAAAGGACACCACTTCTCAACAGCCGAAAATAACACCCGCGAAACAAGACACAGTAAAACAAAAAACGGGAGAGATCAATACCGAGGATTATAAGTTCGATGAACCGGTAAAGCAGGACACACTGAAGCCGGTGCTTCCGAAAGAAAAACCAATCAATACGGATGATTATGTTTTTGAAGATGAAGTGGTAAAGGCAAAGCAACCCAGCGAAACATTTTTGACGCGTTATATGAAGGCCCGCGAGGCTAACCGAGTTACTGGTCCATTCAAATACGATCCTAAATTCAGTTATGAGAATCTGCTAACAAATTTTTTGGTTGATCCTTTACGAGGTTTCAGCATGAGGATCGAAACACAGATGAACGACATGCTGGAGGATTATCGCATTTTAGGTGGCCTTCAGGTAAGCTTGAGTGATTTTAAAAGTGGTGATACTTTTCTTGAAGTACAGTTTTTGCCTCATCGTTTTGACTACAGTTTCCGATTTGATCGCAAAGTTATTTTCTGGGAGACCCCACAAGAACGATCAACGGATGTAGAACTTCAAAAATATTCATTTCAAAAAATTGAGTTTGGTATATCCTATCCGATTTCTGTTCGCACACGGGTTTCTTTAAAACCTTATGTTGGGTATACTCAATTCACCGATCGGGGAATGAGCATCCCGCAAGGTATGGGGCCTGAGTTTCGCCCATCTCAAACACAGTTTTATACTGGTGGAAAGGCGGAATTAGTGTATGACAATTCAGTATCTACAGGGATGAACATCATTGAGGGAACACGTGGCAAAATTTCAGCCGTACACAATCAGGCAATCGGTAACAGCCAGAAAAGTTTTACCCGTGTTTCAATGGACGTGCGCCATTACCAAAAAATTTACAGAGAGATAGTATTTGCTGTCAGAGGTTTTGTCGGATCATCCTTTGGCAACGCACCTAAGAAGTATTTATTAGGTGGTATTGACAACTGGTTTTCAAATAAGATTAACTATGAAGGCTTAGAGAATCCATTGGTAAGCCCGGTGGGTAGCTATAATGAGAACCTTCTCTTTACTGAGTTCGCTACGAGCGTTCGCGGATTTGATTACGCCACGTTATATGGTAATAATGTTGCTGTGGGAAGTGCAGAGCTTCGTGTTCCGCTTATTCGTGCCCTTTCTAGTGGGCCAATTACTTCAAACTTTTTTAGAAATCTTCAGTTCACGGCTTTCTATGATATAGGCACTAGCTGGACAGGTGCATTACCTTTTAATGCAGGAAATAGCGTTCGCAAGAGAGTAGTACCCGAAGTGCAATCAGGCAGTCCGTTCAGAATAGAAATTGACGAGTATTTGAATCCCTGGTTATATAGTTATGGATTAGGGTTGCGCACGATGATGCTCGGCTATTATGTGAAGTTTGATTTGGCCTGGCCGGTGGAGAACTACACCGTAAAAGATCCAAGACTATCGGTGACCCTTGGCTTTGATTTCTAAAGTCACCACTCGGTTATAGACCACACTATCATTAGCTTAAAAAAATTAGATACCTTCGCAGCGCGATTGAGATAAAATTTACCAATCGTTTCTCAACGTATGATAAAATCCATGACAGGCTTTGGCCAGGCCACCGTAAACACAGGCGATGTAAACATCACGGTAGAAGTAAAAAGTTTAAACTCAAAATTTCTTGATCTTAGCCTTCGCCTCGCCAAACAATTCTCTGAAAAGGAACTTGAACTTCGCAACATCATTGCTGATAAATTGGAGAGAGGTAAAGTGTCTCTCGCTATTGATTATCAAAAGACTGGTCGTGTAGAGATACGTCAAACCTATAATGAAGCACTCTTTGTCGCTTATTATAATGAGATAAAAAAACTCGCGGAGAAGGTGAACATGCCTTCCAATGATTACATTTTTCAACTGGCATTAAACTCTCCTGATGTAATTCAGGGAAATGGCAAAGAGGAATTAGATCCTGCTGAGTGGGAGCGTGTAAGTAAGTTGGTGCAAGAGGCTATTCAAAAGTGTGAGCAGTTTCGTTTAGCCGAGGGGAAAGTGCTTGAAGAAAAATTGGCTTCATACATTCATTCGATTGGAGATGGATTGAAAGAAGTAGAAGTGCTCGATCCGAAGCGGGTTGAAAAAGTGCGGAGTAAGATCAAAGGAAGCATCACGGATTTTTTTGGTAGTGAAGGATTTGATCCAAACCGGCTTGAGCAAGAGATCATATTTTACATTGAAAAACTTGATATACACGAAGAACGTGTTCGATTAAAAACCCACCTCGATTATTTTCTAAAGGTGCTTGCCGACAAGCAATCAAATGGCAAGAAGTTGGGATTCATTGCTCAGGAAATCGGACGTGAAATCAATACTATCGGGAGCAAGGCCAACGATGCAGAAATGCAAAAGCAGGTGGTGATGATGAAAGAGGAACTTGAAAAAATAAAGGAGCAGTTGAATAACGTGTTGTAAACGAACGCTTAGACTTTTCAACTCTGTGACTCCTTTGTGTTCTCTGGGGTTAAAATCAGACCACAGAGAACATGGAGAAATTCACAAAGAGGCACAGAGAAAAATAATTTCGTTATTTGATCGATTTCAGTAGCGCATCCACAAATCCGTCCAGCGATTTGTTATCGATCCAGCGCACTACGGCAACAATATCATTTTCTTTGTCTACATAAATCATGTTGGTGCCATTGCCAATATGTGTGTAGGCAGTAATAGGAGCACTTGGTAAATCTTTTTTATCGGTATTCAAAAAGTAATTCATGAATCCATAACCGGGATGTGCCGGTGTTGGCGTGGTCGACCATTTCAACCATTGTTCAGATATAAGTTGTTTGTCATTCCACTTGCCATTGCGAAGTGTCAAGTAGCCATAGCGTGCCATGTCATAGGCGCTGATGATCATACCACCACCCCAATGACCACCACCGCTTACGGATTGAACAATACTTCCATCCAATACGATCCAGGAATTATCATAACCGTACCAGCGCCACGTGCTGGAGGCATTGATCTCATCCATAATATTTTCTTTAAGTACCTGTGGTAATGGTTTGCGCCATATGTTTAGTGTGGCCAGAGCAAGTGCATTCACGCGTGTATCATTGTATTCATAAACGGAACCTGGAGCATTTCTTTTTCTTGTCAGCCATTCTTTTGGATCTGCGCTTGGGCGATCAGCCCAATCTGGTTTGCCCCATAACGTTCCTTCCCAATCACTGGTTTGACGAAGCATATCATTCCATGTAATAGTTTTGTTATGCGGAGTATTGAATAAATCGAGCAGTTCAGGTTTACCGAATTGATCTGCTTTGTTTCCCGTTCCGATGGGTGAATACAAATGAATAGGGGCCATGTATTTGTATACGGTATCACTAATATTTTTTATTAATCCGCGATCATAGGCGAGACCTACGGTAGCGGACAGAAAACTTTTAGTAACACTATGTGTCATATCTGGCCGCATAGGTTCGCCCCACTCGGCAATGACATAACCGTTTTTGATGATGATGCCGGTTGGTGCTCCACGATCTTTCATCGGACCAATGGCATCACCAAAGGGTTCTTTCCCAAAAGTTTGATAATGATTCTGCTCCATGCTGCGCGGATTTTTAACCTCGTGGCTAATGGCAAAGTCAACAGCCTCTTTTACTTTGGCGGCATCCATGCCCACTTCTTCTGGTGTTTTGTGAATCCATTCTTTGTCCGGATAATAAATGGTTGGACTTACCGTCTTTTTCTTTTGTGAAAAAACAGGAGAGACAATTGTGATAAGGAGTAATATAAAAAGTGAGCGTTTCATGTGATCAATGATTTAATGAAGAAAGTTAATCATTCGGATGGTAGCTGAAAGTGCGAATGTTAGGAGCGGTTGCCGTGGTTCATTATATTCGAATAACCAATCACCTGACTATCATGGTCGAGTTCATTACCTGCAATGCCATCGCGATTTCCATGGTAGCCTTCATTGCATTTGTAATGTTTGACAGATTCCGCAAATGGAACATCCATCAACAAAAAAAGGAGCAAGCTCAAGCCGTTGACATTCAGATGGGGTAGCAGGCAGATGGACACGTTTCCAAATCGGAGTCAGAGATTCATCGCGACACTGACTACAATGGCACGACAGGTGGAATTGATTGGACATTGAAATCAACGGTGTTGGTAGGGAGTAGTGGAGAAGATCGCAATCAGGTATGGAAACGCAAATCGGTATGGAGAACCCAGGCAGTTTGGATTATTATTTTCGCCAGATGGAGTGATCCTTTCTTGCCAGGCAAACATGAGCAATGCCAATGAAGTAAAATTGTTTTCTGACTTTGGGGCTGCACTCACCACGAAGATGACACACGTGAACGCATAAAATAGCCAGATCGTGTTGATCTGGCTTCGATGAGATGTTTTAGTCTCTATGGAGTTATGTCAATTATGATCTGTGTCTAAACAGATAGAATACGCCTACCTGAAGCCCGCGGTTATATGAATTTACCGTGCCCATCTCGTTGATGTTGTTTAGCCCAAAATTATACCTTGCATCAACACCAAAACCTGAGGGAGGATGAACGTAGCTTGCGCCAACACCAAAAGCCAGTTCTATTTTTTTAAGATTATCTTTTACATCCGTCTTCGTATTATCGATTTCTGTTTTAGCGCTAACTAGGAAGCCAACCTGTGGACCAGCCATCAGTCTGAATCCATTGTCGAACATATATTGAAACAGAAGAGGCACATTGACATAATTCAAATTCAATTTCGCAGGGGTACTGCCATTTGAATATTGCGCTCCCTGGGTGGAATAGATAAGCTCGGGTTGGATCGCAAACTGATTGCCAAGATGAATATGACTAATGAGACCTAAGTGAAAACCAATTTTAGTATCCGCTGAGGAATTGTCATCACTATAAATGGTGTAGGCATTTAAGCCGCCCTTTATACCAAAGTTGTTGTGTTGTGCCATTGCCGTGCCCGTAATCATCAGGGCTGCAATTACTCCGATCAAATAATGTTTCATAGTTTTGGGTTAATATTATCTTTGTTACCATTTTCTGTCATGGATTTGGAGTCAAAGGTGTAAGTATTCTGGTCATGGAATGTTACACAACAGAATAGATAAGTTACAGGATTCACTTATCGCAAAGCATGGATGTTGATTTGTGTAACCGATCGAAGCAAGACAACAGAGCGATCTTAATGATCGAAGAGGTCCAGAAACTCTTTCTTTTTATTGGGTGAAATTTCCAATTCCTGATCGTTTTTCATGGTTACATATCCACCTTTGCCTTTAGAATAACGCACTACAAAATCAGGATTGATGAGATACGAACGATGGATGCGCAGGAAGCGATGATCCGTAAGCACGTCTTCAAAATACTTGAGCGTGCGACAAATCAATGCCGGTTGACTGTGCTCGAAATAAAACTTAGTGAAGTTATCTGCGGCCTCGCAATATAAAATGGTGTTGATATTCACGATCTCAAATCCCTCCATGGTGGGCAACATGATTTTCTGATTCGCTCCTGGTTTTTTGTTTTCGAGCAGCACACGTGCATGTTGTGTGTAGTTTTGTTCGCTACGCTCTTTGCGGATTTTCTCAACGGCTTTGATGAGCTCATCAATATCGATGGGCTTTAATAGATAATACGCGGCACTTTGATTCAGTGCTTGTATCGCGTAGTTGTTGAAGGCGGTTACGAAAATAGTTTCAAAGGTGATGTCTTCAATTTTATCCAGCAAGTCGAAGCCATTGCCGTAGGGCATTTCAATATCCAGGAAAACAATATCGGGTTGGTGTTTTTTGATTTCTTCTAAACCGGAAGCTACTGACTCACCAAAGCCACACACGGTAACATCGGGACAATACTTTTTTAAGTAATTAGCCAGAATGTTTCGACTGTCTTTTTCGTCATCGATGATTACTGCTTTCATACGTGCTTTCCGTTTTGCAAGGGTAATGAAATGGTTACACGCGTTCCGCCATCGGCAGGAAGATCTTCAATGGCTACGCGATAGCTTGTTTTATAGATGGTGTTAAGAATATGTAATCGCTCCTGAATATTTTTCAATCCGGTAGAGTTGTGCTTTTTCTGATTCTCGGTTTTCAACTCAGTTGATTTCTTTCGGCCAATGCCATCGTCAATGATTTCTACTTTCAATCCTTGCGCATCTTTTCTAATGTGAACATCCAGGTTTCCTTTTGATTCTTTATAACGCAGTCCATGCCACACTGCATTTTCAATGTAAGGTTGAATAAGCATAGGGGGAAGTTCAATAGTTTCTTTATTCAGGTCGTCATCTACACGAATCTGGTAATCAAACTTATCGCGGAAGCGGTAGTGTTCCAGTTTTACATACAGCGAAATGATTTCTTCTTCTTTATAGAGTGGGATGAAATCTTCCTTCGAATTCTCCATCACCAACCGCATCAGCCGCGAAAATTCCGAAAGGAATTTGTTGGCTGTGCGCTCATCGTTCTGTGAAATAAAGTGATTGACAGAATTCAATGCATTGAAAATAAAATGAGGATTCATCTGGCTGCGCAGTGACTTGAGTGCCAGTAGTTGATTAGCACGCTTGCTTTCCTGGGCATTTTTAAAGATAAAATAAGATGTTACCACAACGATGGCGATGATTGCCAACAACCCATAGATGATTAGTTGCTGACGCTGCAAGGTTGTTTGCTCTTCCTGCTGTCCCAACACCACACGATTGCTGAGCTCTTCAATTTCCTTTTGTTGTTTGATCAGATTGGCTTTCTCCTGCAAGGCGAGTTCGTTTTGCTTTTCTGTGCGCGCTACCGCTTCGCTATATTTCTTAAATGTGTTAAGTGCCTGCAAGGGGCTTCCGTTTTTCTCATAGAGTTCGGCAAGATTCAGGTATGCATTGGCTTGCTCTTTCGGATTGTTGATCGTATCAGCCAGTATAGCCGCTTCTTCCAGTTCGATAATGGCTTTGTTGGTCTCCCCTTTGGCGACCAGCGATTTGCTGAGTTCAATTTTATCTTTGGACACTTCGCCTAAATTGTTCGACTCCGTATTATAATCGATAGATTGTTCACGCAGAGCGATGTCTTCATCATAGCGTTTTTGTTCACGCAATGCTCCTGATATTTCTTCTTTTGCGTTCGATGATTGAACGGCAAGTTCTTCCTCGCGATCTTGCTTAGGGGCAGCATTGGCTGCCCGTAAGTTGCGCTGTGAGGATTGAAATAAATCATTGGCCTTATCAATATTATTAAGACGTGCATAGATTTTCGCTTTCTGATTTTGGACTTTTGCTTCCAGCGTTTCATTGCGGATTTTAGAAGTGCTTCCGGTTTCTTCAATTACCTTAAGCGCTTCGGGGTAGTTGCCCATCTGGTAATACACTTCTGAAATATCGAGTTGGCGTTCTGTTTTCTCCGTATCACTCAACGGCATCTTTATGGTTTCCTGAAAGTATCGCAGTGCTTGTGCATAGTTGCCCAACTTCAAATACGTGTTTCCCAAGCCACGTAATGTGCGCTGGTATTCAACAGTGCTGGTATAACGATTAGAAAGTTTTTGATAAGCGCGTTCATAATTATCAAGAGCAAGTCGCCATTCCTGAATATTTTCATTAATCTCGCCCAACAACAGATAACACTTTGCTTCATTAAAATCATCGCTCTGCGCGATGCTCATGCCGAGTGCATCCTGCACATTGGTTAGAGCTTGCGAAGGGTTGGAAGATTTCAACTCATTCGCATCGCGCAACAGTTGTTCAATGCCCGTGCGTGACGATCGGCTCTTCAAACTTTTATACGATTCCTTTTTTTGTTCTGGCTCCTGCGTATAGCCATCCACCGCGAGCAATGCGCCAGCCAGAATGCCTATGATGAGGAATACATGTTTCATTTTCTTTTTTAATTTGCCTATATCCCTTAACCCTCGGTTTGTGTCCTTACAGACCGAAATGTCTTCCAATTTTAAATTTGATCAGCATGGCCTGTGAGGACACAGACCATGGAAGATAATACTCGCCTACTGCTTTTTGCCTCTTGCCTAATTTTTTCTTCCTGCTTCTTCCTTCCTTTCCCGGAAAGTTAATACAATAATTTATACGGTTTTTGAGAACGAATAGCTGGTTCCGCCTCCTCACTCAGTGAAAAGTACGTTTCACCAGATCTTCCATAGTGCTCACTAAGTTCAGGTACACCTTTGCGTGTTTTCGCGTAAACTTTACCAAAAACAAAACATGATGAACGCAACACCCGCACCTGTAAGTAAGGTTAAGAACCGCATACTTACTCTCGTATCTGTTATACTCTTCTGGCATCTGAGCGCCTTCACTACAGCGCCCACTCCTCCGGCAAAAGATCAAAGCATTCAACTCGCTCTGTTACTGGATACCAGCAACAGTATGGATGGCTTGATTGACCAGGCCAAATCACAATTATGGAAAGTGGTGAACGAACTGGCCGCTGCTAAGTGCGCGGATGGTAGAAAGCCAAACATAAAAATTGCCTTGTATGAATATGGCAACGACAATCTTTCTTCCCAGGAGGGTTACATCCGCCAGGTAAGCGGACTCACCGATGACCTCGACCTTATTTCTGAAAAACTATTTTCTCTTTCCACCAATGGGGGAAATGAATTTTGTGGTCATGTGATCAACTCATCGTTGCGCCAGCTATCATGGAGCACATCACCCAACGATTTGAAAATGATTTTCATTGCCGGCAACGAACCGTTTACACAAGGTGGTATCGCTTATAGAACGGCTTGTGGATTGGCGCGCGATAAAGGTGTAGTGGTAAACACGATTTTCTGTGGCCCATTTGATGAAGGTATGCGCACTAACTGGAAAGACGGTGCTGATATCGCGAGTGGTTCATACATGAGCATTGAACAAAACCGTAAGACTGTATACGTTCCGTCACCATATGATGAGCGCATCAGCGCGTTGAATGAAAAACTGAATAAAACATATGTATACTATGGAGCCAGCGGAGAATCAAAAAAAGAAATGCAAGCCGTGCAGGATAGCAATGCCGAAAGCTATGGCCAGGCTAATAAAGTAGAGCGAGCCGTATCGAAGAGCTCACATGCCTATCGCAACTCAAGTTGGGATCTGGTGGATGCCTCTAAAGAAAATGAAGAGATCATTGCCAAGGCTAAAGATGATGAGTTGCCTAAGGAGATGAAAGGCATGAACGTATCACAGCGTCAGGTGTATGTGAAAGAAAAAGCTGAAGAACGAGCCTATATCCAGAATGAAATACAAAGCCTGAATAAAAAACGCCAGGAGTACCTGGTTGCCAACACACCAAAGGAAGTGAGTGACACCATGCTCGATGCCGCAATGATCAAAGCGATTAAAGAAAAGGCAAAAGGGAAGGACCTGAATTTTTGAGCATGAGGTAGCGGGTGAAGTGAAAACCCCGGTGAGAGCCGGGGTTTTATTTTTGTTAACGATTGAATAATGTACTCTTCATTCGAAATCAAGGTAGTTATCTTTCGGTCTCCGTTTAAGATGATTATCCATGATGGTTCTGGCACACGAGTTCCAGCGCAACACCACATCTTCATTGCCGGATGGGTTTATTTCATCGGCCTTCTCATAGAAATCCATGGCCTCAAGGTACCACTCATAAGCGTCAAAGGCTGAACCGGGATTCGAAGAATTCATTGCCGTGTTTCCTTCTCTCTCGTGTATGATTCCCAGGTAGTACAGTTTCGAATAAGGATCTTTCAGGTTGTTGGCAATATCCACGGCCATCTTTGCTTTGCTTTGTTTTTGATCGAATTGATCAGTCAGTGAAAGCAATAAAACAATCTTTGCTTTCTGATTGTCAGCGTCTGCACTGAGCACATCTAGGCAGATACTTTCAGCAACACCGGGCTGGTTGAGCAAACGATAATGTTCTGCGCGCGCTAAGGCGGGGGCAATGGCATCTTTAGAGAGCGGCTTTAAGTTAAAAGCGGGACTTTCCTCGGCTTTTTTTAATTCCTGTAAGTTCATAGTGTTTCAATTTTGATTCTTACTACTACTTTACTTCTTACCAAATATACTTAAAAGCTTCATCAAGGGATCATAAAACCGGTCGGCAACTCGTTCCTTCAATGGAATGATTGCATTGTCAGTAATGGTAATATTTTCGGGGCATACATTGGTGCAGCACTTCGTGATGTTGCATAAACCTATTCCACCTTCATCTTTCAAATCTTTTCGTCTGTCTTCTACATCCAGCGGATGCATTTCAAGGGCTGCTGTATATACCATGTGCCGTGGTCCGGCAAATTCTTCGTGCAGATGATGTTCGCGTATTACGTGGCATACATCCTGACACAAAAAGCATTCAATGCACTTTCTGAATTCCTGCACGCGGTCAATGTCACTCTGGTACATGCGCCACGTTCCATCTGGCGCATCGGGTTGGCGAGGTTTAAATTTTTTAATTTTCTTTTTAATGCGATAATTCCTGGAGACATCCGTAACGAGATCTCTAATCACCGGGAACGCTTTCATCGGCTGAATGGTGATGGGCTTATCACGAGGCATGTCATCTAAACGAGTCATGCACATCAGTTTAGGATGTCCGTTTATTTCTGCTGAACATGATCCACACTTGCCGGCTTTGCAATTCCATCGCACCGCAAGGTCATTGGCTTGCTCGGCCTGAATCTGATGAACAGCATCCAACACCACCATGCCTTCCGAGATTTCTGCTTCATAGTTTTGAAACTGTCCTCCAGAATCATTTGTGCGCCATATGCTAAATGTAACTTTTGCCATTACTTCATTTCATCAATTATTTGTTTCAAGTCTGCACGAACTTCTGCTTTGGGGACTTGCCTGATTTCTATATTTCCCTCACTATCTTTTTTAAGTGTAACATTCACTTTCGAAAACTCGCTGCTCTTATCCGGAAAATCTTCACGGAAATGACCACCGCGACTTTCCTTTCTTTCTTTGGCGGATATTGCAATAGCTTTTGCTACGGTAAGCATGTGATTTAACTCCATGGCAGTGTGCCATCCCGGATTGTAACCACGATTACCATTGCAACCAACATTTGCAGCGTGACTCTCCAACTCTTTCAGTTTTTCAATGGAGGTTATTAAGTCATTTTCGTTGCGCACGATTCCCACAAGGTCTTGCATCATCTCCTGCAATTCGTCTTGCAAGGCAAATGGATTTTCTCCAGCACTTCCACGCTCGAAGGGAGCAAGCGCCCACGCGGCTATTTCATTAATCTGATTTTTATCTATCGTTACCTCGCCATTTTCTTTCGCATATTTTGCGGCATACTCACCGGCACGTTTTCCAAATACCAGCAAGTCAGAAAGTGAATTGCCGCCCAGGCGATTGGCACCATGAAGACCTGCGGCACATTCGCCTGTTGCAAAGAGGCCTGGCACACTCGTCATCTGCGAGTCTGCATCCACCTTCACGCCTCCCATGATGTAATGCGTAGTGGGCCCGACTTCCATCGGTTCTTTTGTAATGTCAACACCAGCTAATTCTTTAAACTGGTGATACATGCTTGGCAATTTTCGCTTGATATGTTCTGCTGCGTTTGGGATTTTCTCTTTGATCCATGCGATGTCAAGAAATACACCACCATGTGGTGAACCTCTGCCTGCTTTTATTTCACGCCTGATACAACGAGCTACGTGATCGCGCGTAAGTAATTCGGGTGGACGCTTTGCGTTTTTATCTCCTTGTGTATATCGCCACCCCTCTTCTTCATTGGTAGAGGTTTGCGCTTTGTACAAATCAGGAATGTCATCAAACATAAATCGCTTTCCGTCTTTGTTACGCAATACGCCACCTTCACCTCGAACGCCTTCGGTAATTAATAGTCCGCGTACACTGGGTGGCCACACCATGCCCGTAGGATGAAATTGCACGAACTCCATATCGATCAGTTCGGCCCCTGCATGATAGGCAATAGAAATTCCTCCGCCCGTGCAATCCCAACTGTTGCTGGAGATTTTATAAATACGACCCATGCCGCCAGTAGCAATGATCACAGCTTTGGCTTGAAAAACTTTGAAGACTCCCTTCTCGCGATCGTAACCAAATGCACCGACTACCTTATCTCCTTTCTTTAGCAAACTTATGATCGTGTATTCCTGGTAAACATCTATACCTTGATGAATACCATGATCCTGCAGTGTGCGGATCATCTCCAGTCCTGTACGATCACCCACATGTGCCAGCCTTGGATATTTATGCCCGCCAAAATTTCGTTGCAGAATTCTTCCATCTTCGGTGCGATCGAACACCGCTCCCCACGCTTCCAGTTCGCGCACGCGATCAGGTGCTTCCTTTGCATGAAGTTCAGCCATGCGCCAGTTGTTCAGGTACTGACCTCCGCGCATGGTATCGGTGAAGTGAACTTTCCATCCATCACGATCATCGACATTGCCCAGCGCAGCAGCCACACCTCCTTCTGCCATTACGGTATGTGCTTTTCCTAACAACGATCGACACACGACACCAACTGTTACACCCGCTGCAGATGCTTCTATGGCAGCACGCAAACCAGCGCCACCAGAGCCGATCACCAATACATCATATTTAAAAGTTTCGTATGCCATCAGAAAAATCGAAAGTCAGTCCAGATACCCATCGAACAAAGACGCACGTATACATCCGAGAACATGACCCAGAATAAACTGGCCCATGCCCAGTTCATGTGACGCTTGTTCAAACAGGAAGAACAGTTATATAATTTTTTTCGCACCGGTGCTTTTGAAAGCTGGTCTTTTATCCCGCCAATGAGATGACGAAATGAATGACATCCAAACGTATAGCCTCCTAACAGCGTGGCATTAACGGCTAGCACAAGCGTGCCCACTCCCAATCCAAAAGAAGTCTCTCCCGTAGCAGGGTTAACGAACCACATCGCTTTGAAAGCATCATAGGCCAGAATGAATACAAAGATGACCGCGAGGTACATGAAATAGCGATGCACATTTTGCATGATGAGAGGAAAAGAGTTTTCACCCCAATAGGTTTTGCGTGGCTCCGTTACGGTGCAGGCAACAGGATCGGCCCAGAACGATTTGTAATACGCTCCGCGATAATAGTAGCAGGTAAATCGCATGCCTCCTGGTGCCCATAAGATCAATAAGGCGGGGGAGAATGGAAGTATAAGCGGCCACCAGGATGGCTTAGGTCCAAACCAACTGTGAGGTGAACTACCAAAAATTTCAGGAGAATAAAATGGTGACAAGTAAGGGCCGATGGCATAATGCTCACCTTGAAAAGCGGCCCATGTGGCATAGCCAATAAAAGACGAAAGTCCAAGTAATACAAGCAATGGACGTACCCACCAGGAGTCTTTGCGAAAGGTATGTCCAAAGGAGAGCGCCAATAGGTGGGGGGTTTGATATACCGATGTTACTAAAAATAAAACTGAAAAACAACAACCAGCTTGTTTGCCGCTAAGAGACAGGTTTGTTTTTTATAAGAGATGGTGTAATTATATTGGGGTATGCAGGCACGGAGTGTCTATCTAAATTGTAAGCAGGAATTTTATCAGACGAACTTCAACCAGAAAACATGTCACAGATATTAATCAGAAATATTATCAGACAACTCAATGAAATTCAAGAAGGCTCATTGTGGTTTGACCAAAGTTTTAAAGATAAGATTGATAATTTATCAGAGGAAGATGCCCTGGCACAACCAATGCCTCAGATTCATAGTGTAGCAGAACATGTTTCTCACATGCTGGAATGGAGAAAAGAATGTATTCGCAGATATCAAGGCATAAAGACGGAGCTTATGAATGCTCCTGATGATTGGAAGAACAATACAGATTTAAGGGAAATAGGTTGGACTAATTTAAAGAACTCTTTATATAACAGCCGGTCAGAATTAATTGACCTAATCCTAAATCAAGACGACACTTATTTGCAAACCAGATTCCTGGATACCGATTATAATTTTCATTATTTAATTGAAGGAATTATTCATCATGACTTATACCACTTGGGGCAAATAGGGATTACTATTAAATTATTGAACGAAAATAAGACCAGCGCTATAACATGATTGGTTCTAGCGTACTTCGAAACGCTAAGCAAACAGTGCCGTAAATATTGAAGGTGGTAAAATTTAACACTTTAATCTCGCTGTTCTTTTCCTTATTTTTAACCTGTTCTCACCTCCTATCAATTTGTAATAATTTAAGCTACTTATCATGAAGAATAAAAAGAAATCACAATCCGCATTATCTCGCAGAGAATTTATCAAAAACACAGCGCTGGCGTCCTCATTCTTTTTCGTGCCCCGGCATGTATTGGGAGGATTGGGATACACGGCACCCAGTGATCAATTAAATTTAGCCGCCATTGGTTCAGGCGGAAAGGGAGCCAGCGATATTCTTAATGCTTCTGTTAAAGGACGTGAGCGAGTAGCGGCACTTTGTGATGTAGATTTCTCCGGATCAGCCAAGGCATCTGTTGAGAAATTTCCCAAAGCAAAATTGTATGCTGACTATCGGGAGATGCTGGATAAAGAGAAAGACATTGATGCCGTAACCATATCAACACCTGACCATGTTCACGGTCCGGCTGCGGCCTTCTGTATGCAACGGGGTAAACATGTGTATGTGCAAAAACCAATGACGCACAATATTCGTGAGGCACGCATGCTTACGGAGATGGCAAGAAAAAATAAAATCGTGACCCAGATGGGAAACCAGGGAGGATCGAACCCACTCTTGGGCATGGTGCAAAAATGGGTCGACTCAGGAGTGCTTGGTAAAATAGTTAAAGTTCAGATCTGGACGAACAGACCGGTGTGGCCACAAGGCTCTGCGATGTCCGCTGCGGATGAAACTAAAAAACCTAAAGATCTGAATTGGGATCTCTGGTTGGGGCCAGCTGCATACCGACCATACATTCCCAACCTGCATCCATTTAGTTGGAGAGGTTGGTGGGATTTTGGAACAGGCGCTCTTGGCGATGTAGGTTGTCACCTGGTAGACATACCTTTCAGAACATTGGGACTTAAATATCCCACCGATGCAGAATGCAGTGTCGGCTCCGTGTACTCACAGATGTGGACACCCGATTATAATCCGGAAGGATGTCCTGCCTCTTCTTTTATCACCTTGCATTTTGCGGCAACAGAAAAAAGCAAATCACCTATTGAAATGACCTGGAGTGATGGCGGCATCCGACCTTCTCATCCAGAAATCATTCCGGCTAATATGGACATTGGTGGAGCGAATAGCAGTAATGGTGTGTTGATCATGGGTGAAAAAGGATTAATCTCCACCAACATAAACGACAGCTCGCCCATGATGCCAAAACTATTTTTGAATGATGGCACAACAGAATTCGGTCCGGAAGGAAAAATAGAGGAAGAACCTGAATATGGTCATCAAGGCAAATGGGTAGATGCCTGCAAGGCGGGTTTTAACAGCGCGGAGCATCGCGGACTGACTTCTTCTTTTGATTATGCAGGTCCTATGACGGAAACGGTATTGATGGGAAACCTCGCGATCAGAAGTTATATGTTGCGAAAGGAAAACAGTAAAGGCCAACAGGATTTCTTTGCACGCAAGAAATTATTGTGGGATGGATTGAATATGAAAATAACCAACCTGGAAGAAGCCAATCAATTTGTAGGAAGAGTGTATCGTAAAGGATGGGAAGTGTAAGGGCAGAAGATTTTGACAAGCGAAGCTCAAACCTTGAACGAAAAATTTGAGGTGTATCCTAAAAGTATATACCTTTGGAGAAAGTTATAATCATGAAAAATTTATCATTAAAACTTGAAGATGATATTTTCCAGGAGACTGAGAAAATCGTTTTAAAAGTTAAAAAGAACCGAAACAGATATATCAATGAAGCGATCGAGTTTTATAACCGACTTCATAAGCGCAGACTTCTTTCAAAACAGTTGAGTAAGGAATCAAAAATCGTGTCTAAAGACTCGTTAGAAATCCTGGCTGAATTTGAAAAGCTACATGATGAAGATTAAGCAATTTGAAATCTGGATTGCTGACCTTAATCCAAGAATGGGTACAGAAACCGGAAAGATAAGACCCGTAATCATTGTTCAAACAGACTTACTGAATAAGGAGCACCCATCAGCAATTATTTGCCCAATTACGACAAACGTAAAGCCAGACGCTGAGATTCTTAGAGTTCATTTAAAAAAATCCAAATACGGATTAAGAGAGGACTGTGACATTATGATTGACCAGGTTAGAGCAATAGACAATAAGCGACTCGTTAAAAAAGTCGGCACCGTAAATAGCTACATTGCCGACAAGATTAGAGAAAACCTGAAAATAGTTTTAGACTTAGACTAACGGCACGAAAGGTTGGGGGGCAGAGGTGCATAACATGATTTATTGTGGGATGGATTGAATATGAAGATAACCAACCTGGAAGAAGCCAATCAGTTTGTGGGAAGAGAGTATCGTAAGGGGTGGGAGGTGTAATATTGTGGGCATGGGTCTATTGAATTGTTCAGTACTGGAAATCATTTGAACACCTTGAAGCTTATGCAAAAGACCGTGATGGCTTTCATTACCCGGCCTGGAAAGCATTTAATACAAAAATTAAAAGTAATGGAGATGTTGGCATCTGGCATGAAACCTATAAAGTAAAAGCCGCAGAATACGAATGTGTATATAACAACATGCCTAAATACGGACTTGGCAAAGTCGGAGAGTTGGTTCCTGCCACTGGCCGGAGAGAGACAGCGGCTGAGAGGATTTCTAAACTGTCATAAATATCAATTATCTTTGATTATAATCTGAGCGTAGAATGATTTGATTAGAATAATTGATACCGTAAAAATTGAACGATATAGGAACTAAGGATGCATTCCACTGGCTGATAGATAAAATTGAAAACGAAGAAATCCTGAAAGGTTATCTTGAACTAATTCAACGTCTAAATAACAACCAGACCGGAAGATTGTGGGACTCCCTGGATGCAGAGGAAAAAAATGAGCTTTTGCTTTCTTACGAAGAAAGCTTTGATCCAAAAAATTTAATGAGCCATGAGCACGTTAAAGAACAGCATGATAAATGGCTAAAAAAATAGTTTGGACAAAGAGGCTAACAGCAAATTCAATGAAGTCATAGATTACCTCGAAAAGGAATGGGGCCATCGTGTAGCACAAAGCTTCGTGAGGAGAACTTACGATCTTATTGACTTGATTTCAGATCAACCTGAATTAAGAACCATAGAGAACCAAGAGAAGAATATCAGGGGCTTTCTCATAACAAAGCATAATCGACTTTTTTATAGATCCACAAACAAGGAAATTATTCGCTTGAATTTTTTTGACACGAGGTCTAAACGAAAACGATTTTGAAGGGATAGCGCCCGCCTCTTAGGCTGCAACGACCGGTTGTAAACCGTGGTCTGCCTTTTTTTGCAGACCACGGGGTTAAAAAGTAAACACCATCACCCATCTTTTCTTCTGGCATCTTTTGATACCTTCTGATAATTGGGCCGTTTCAAATCCTATTGTTGAAGTCAATGCTTCTTTATAGTACCTGATGGCTTTGCTGAATTCTTTTCTCAATTCATATACGTGAGCAATCTGTTCAAGAAAAGCAACTTTGTTGGCGCTGTTTTTATTTACTCCGATTTCCAGGTATTGCAAAGCTTCCGTGTAACGATCGTTGCGGATACACAAGTTTCCCATGTGTAAGTAAGGTGGAGCGTATTCCGCATCAAACTTCATGGCCATGTTCAAGTGCAATTCAGCTTTGGCGGTGTCAGTTGTGTAATATAAATACGCCCAACCCAAATGGTTGTGTAAGGTTCCGTAACCGGGCTCTTCATACAACAGCCTGTTCATCAACTCCAATCCCTCGTTCACCTGGTTGTTATACATCATCTGCTCAGCGTTGACTAAGTAGGGATCCATCCATTCTAATTTCATAACTATTAAAAGCTTATAGTTGAAAGCCTAAAGCGGAAAGCATGGTGCTCTAAGCTTTAGGTTTTATCAATCTTCTGCGGGCGAATCATCGCCACACATTCTTACAATCTTCGGAGTAAATTCTCCGAGCACGTCCACCAGTTCTTTCTGGTGCTCCATTACTTTGCGGATGTCTTTGTACGCCATAGGCGCTTCATCAATTCCGCCACCGAGTAATTCAACTTCATGCTTGGCCAATTCCTGCTTCACTATTTTTTTGGTGATGCTTTTCTTAGCTGCAGTCCGCGACATCAATCGTCCTGCGCCATGTGATGCTGAGTTAAGAGATGCTGCATTTCCTTTTCCTTTTACGATAAAGCCTGGGGCTGTCATCGAGCCAGGAATAATTCCCAACACACCATCGCCAGCTGGTGTTGCACCTTTGCGATGCACTATCACTTCGGTACCATCGTGCAATTTTTCTTTCCACGCAAAGTTATGATGGTTCTCTACCGTGAAGAGTGCATTTTCACCTAACGCGTTTTCAATGCGCTCATGAATCTGGTGATGATTGGCCGATGCATAATCACCGGCAAGGTTCATCGCCATCCAATACTCCTGACCGGCCTCTGTGTTAAGATCAAGCCATGCCAGGTTTGATGCTTCACCGGGAAGATGACAAATCTCTCTGGCCAGTCGAGTAAAGTGTCGCGCAATCTCAGCACCGAGTCCTCTTGAACCCGAGTGTGAAAGCACAGCCAGGTATTTTCCATCCGCGAGTTTCCATTCATTATCTATCGGCAATGAGATCAATCCAAATTCCACAAAATGATTTCCACTTCCGGAAGACCCAATTTGCATTGCCGCTCTGCCTTTCAGATTTTTTAGAATCGTGATCTCGTCAAATACACTACGATCAAGTACTTCATGTTCTTTTGGTCGTTTAAAAGAATCGCTACCAAAACAAGTATTGTCGATCAGTATTTGTTTCAGGTTGCTGCGATGACGATTGAGAAAATTTTCATTGAGTGGATAAGCGGTTAAGCACATTCTGCAGCCAATGTCAACACCAACACCATAAGGAATTACTGCGTTGTTTGTGGCCAGCACTCCACCAATCGGCAAACCATAACCCTGATGTGCATCAGGCATCAATGCTCCTGCCACAGTGATAGGCAACTTCATAGCAATCTCCATCTGGTTGCGCGCACCTTCTTCGATGCCCTCGCTTCCATAGACGCGATAGACAATGCGATTCTTTAACAACGTGTGCACCATTGATTTTTTTTCCGTGGGCACTAGTGTCAACGCCACCTTACTCCAGATCGAATCTTTTATAAACTCTTTTGGATTAGCAAGTACTGCTCTGAGCATCTCGTTGATCTCTTCGTTCTCGCTTTTGCGGAAATGTTTCAACACGGTGTTGATAGCAAGACCGATTGATTTTCCTTCGGGATAGCCTAATTTGATCAGGTCTTTTCCACTTAACATTTTTCGTTTCATAGTTCTTCTCTTTTCTGCTTCACTCTTGGGCAAAGCAATTCCCTTCGTCTTTACAGACAATTTTAATTTTATTCTGGCTTTGTGATTTCTATGGTCTGTGAAGACACAGACCATGGGAAACAAAAAAACCCGGACATTGCCCGGGTTTTCAGCGTGAGATCATACTATGATCAACTGAAAATCCGTGGCATCATTTCAATAGGTCCACTTGCATGGCTATCGAATTGATTTTTATATGTTGCTTTTGTTTTTAGCATGGCGCAAAGATAAGTTCGATATTTTTTCAAATCAAAGTGATCATCATTAAATATTTTCGTGATCAATATTTTATCACCAACAATGGTTACTTTCGTTTTCAGCTTCCGATGTAAGCAGTTTTAATTTTTTGAGTTACCCGTTAATGAAATCCTCTTCCAGAATCTCCAGTGTTATTTTATGGTCAGTGATTTCTGCTGCGTTCATCGGGCCAGGCACAGTGACCACTGCGGTAACAGCGGGGTCACAATTTCAAATACAATTATTGTGGGCAGTTGTGTTCGCAACGGCAGCTTGTGTTGTCTTGCAAGAAACATCGGCACGCATCGTAATTGCCAGTGGTTTGAATTTTGGTCAGGCGTTAGAAACTAAGTTTGGAAACAAAATTGGTTTTTGGATTAAGTGGATTGTTGCCGGCCCCGTGTTGCTAGGTTGCGCGGCTTATGAAGCTGGAAATATTTTAGGTGCCGTGTCCGGAGCGTCTATTCTTTTTGAAGGGGACGGAAGAATATATACGATCATCATCACAGTATTGGCCGGATATGTTTTATGGCATGGAGGCAGTAGATGGATATCAACCATCATGACTGTGTTGGTAGGATTGATGGGTGTTGCATTTCTTTTACTGGCAGCGAAGGGCAATTTTACTTTTCAGGAATTAATAAAGTCATCCGTCATTCCCTCGATCCCCTCAGGATCGGAGTGGCTTACGCTTGGATTAGTAGGAACCACGATTGTGCCGTATAATATTTTTATCGGATCAGCCATCAGTAAAGGACACACCATTCCACTCATGCGCATTGGACTTACGATTTCTGTTTTGATCGGAGGCCTTATCACGGCATGGATCATGTTAGCCGGTACGATGGTTGGAAATTTTTCTTCGTTTGGTGAACTAGCAACACTATTTCAAAATAAGATGGGCGCAATAGGGGCGTTGGCATTAGGGTTAGGATTATTTGCCGCAGGATTTTCTTCAGCGATTACATCGCCTTATGCAGCATCGTTAATTGCATCTACTGTTTTTGGAGCGGAGAAGAAAAGTATGGTAAGACTCGCATGGATGTCCGTGCTATTAACGGGCTTTGCTTTTGGTATCAGTGGCATCAAACCCATTCCGGTTATACTAGCCGTGCAGGCTTTGAATGGATTGATCTTACCTTTACTTACATACTTTTTGATTTTAATCGTGAATGATTCGAAAGTAGTGCCCCAGCAACATCGTCATGCTGCATGGTATGATCTGGTTTTGTTGGCGATACTTGGAACAACCCTAGTGATTGGATTTAATAATGTGGACAAAGCAATCACTAATGCGTTTGCGCTTACATCGGGTAATCACTTTAAAATAATCTGGATTATTACTTTTGCCATTGTGCTGGCTACGGCAGTTAAGCTGATGCGGTTAAGGAAGATTCAGGAAGTTTGATGTGCTTCTTCTTTGCCACAGATTCACTGATTTTGTTCACAACCACTTATCACTGAATCTATGGCTAAAAGAAGTTAGGTTAAAAAGTATTTATTTAACCTTGATATTAACTAGTTCAATTTTACTCAGTTCCTGCAATTCGCCTTTTTTATAAAGCTCCTCCAGTGCAGTAATTTCTGTTTTGTCCTTTGGCTTTAAGTTGATATAATCCAGAAAGAGAATTCCGTTTACATTACGAGCGTTATATGCTTTTCTAAAACGCAGCCCGACACCGTCTGTTTCTTCATAGGAGTAAGCCATGTATCCGATGGTGAAATCTTTTTTGTTGATCCAGTACATGAATACATCTTCATGATCTTCACCGCCACCTTCCTGGGCAAATGTAATTTCGATGACATAGTACTCAACGCGATCTATAGAAGTCTCTCCCATAAATTTCTTTTGAACCGCAGCATCATTTAATCCATAAGGAAGGAGTGCGAAATAGACTACGGAATTCACCGATGAGGTATATTTTACTTTCATGGAGTCAGCAACTTCTACCAGCGTATTGTTAATTTCTCTTTTGAATCCATCGTTGGTCAAAAAATCATGCGTTGTCCTGGCGCTATCTTTAAAGATTCGTTCATATGAATATTTTCCACCTTCGCGCTGAGCAACATAATGGCGATAGCGAAAATCAAACTCAATCGTAGAGTGTAAATATTTTTCACCCCCCGAAGCCTCAATGGCTCTGTCAATAATTTTCTGTGAGTCTTTTAAAGATGCATTGCATGACACCATGGTGATCGTCACCAGTAAAGCAAGGAGAACTTTGATCATCGTATTAAATTGTTTTCGCAATGGAATTAATATAGCGCTCTGGCACTTCGCCTTTTGTGGCTGTCTGATAATCGGCATAGCTGCAAGGGATAATATTATTGCGTGCGTAGCGGGCTCCTGGCCGGTGATAGATAATTTCCATCCACCACTTTTCGGTCACTTTGCTTTTATAGAAGGTAAGTATCTCGGGTTCCACAGGCATGGAAACGACATACTTTAAAAAATCATTGCTCTTAAAGTTGCTTTCATTTTTACGATTATAAAATCCCTCCACAAAGTACCAGATCATAGTGGCCACTACGGATGCTGTTTTTTTGTGTACATCATCAAACTCAGGATTGTATTCATAAAAACCTGCAGAGCTTAACTTTTCATTCTGTCCGGCATACCAGCATAGCCGGCAAGCTTCTTCTCCGGTTAATCCGAAAGGTTGGGCGTTGCCATTGCCAGGAGCATCGGATGAACGAATGGAAGTGATATCAAAAGATAAGAGATCCGCATTGCGAATGGAAGGTTCTACTTCGGTGATGTCGGTGCGTATTTGTCCTACACGAAATGCTTCGAAATATAATTTTTCCAAAACAGATGCTGCTAAGGTGTCGACCAGATAGGATTGATGAGCTAGGTGTGTATAGCTGAAAAGATAGTTGGGCTCGTACAGCAATACTTTATGAATGTGATTGAGTGAAGGTTTGGAATCTTTGCTATCCTCAAGATCAAGAAATGCATCGATGTTTAAAAAGCTGACGAGTTTCTCCATCTCTTCATAACCTCTATATTGACCATAGTCGAGATCGTGTGTGCCTCCGAGTATTACAGGCATTACATTATTCTCTAGCAGTATCCGACACACTTCGCTGATGCGCACATAGGTTTCATCCAGGTCAATTCCAGGATTCAGATTTCCTAAATCAACAATGTGATAAGCGCCATTCCCTTTTTTGAGATTGTAAAGTTTCTTGCGGATTTCATCACCACCTTTTGCACAACCTTTATTCGTATCGGTGCCACGCTCTTCATTCACACTAAAGATGGCCATGTGCGCACCTTTATAATCGGGCATACTGTCGCCAAAAACTTTTATGTATTTGAAGAAGGAGTTGGCCGTGTATGGCGCGTTATAAATGGATTCGTTAATAGGGGAGAAGAGAATGGTTAAGTCCATGGGTGAAGGCTTTAAACAAAACTAAAAAAATGAGAGTAGAAGACCTATTAAAACAAGAAAGGAGAGTGGTTAGCTCTCCTTTCGATAGGTTTCGTTTTCGAGTTATCCACCAAAATCGTCAAAACGGATATTTTCTTTTGGTATGCCCATGTCATCAAGCATTTTCAATACTGCTGCGTTCATCAATGGAGGGCCGCATAAGTAATACTCCACATCTTCAGGTGAAGGATGGTTAGCAAGATAATTATCAAAAAGGCTTTTGTGAATGAATCCAATGTATCCATCACCTTCGGTATCGTCCAGGCTCTTGTTCACTTTCCAGTTGTCATCGGGAAGTGGTTCTGAAAGAGCTATGTAGAATTTGAAATTAGAGAACTGCTTCTCAATTTTTCTGAAATGCTCGGTGTAAAACAACTCTTTCTTAGAGCGACCGCCATACCAATACGATACTTTGCGAGCCGAATTTTCTGTATGGAACAAGTGAAAGATCTGAGCGCGCAGCGGGGCCATACCAGCACCACCACCGATGTAGATCATTTCGCGTTGTGTCTTGTTGATGTGGAATTCTCCGTAAGGACCAGAGATCGTTACTTTATCGCCTGGCTTGCGTGAGAATACATAAGAGGAACAAATACCAGGATTTACATCCATCCACTTATTGTTGGCACGGTCCCAGGGTGGTGTGGCAATACGAATGTTCAACATCACAATGTTTCCTTCGGCAGGGTGATTGGCCATGGAGTAAGCACGGAAGATGGGCTCTTCGTTCTTCATCTTCAGGTCCCACAACTTAAACTTATCCCAATCCGATTGGAACACGTCCTGTTTGTGACCGAGTTCAGGGTGAGGAGTGATATCCATCGTTTTGAAATCCACTTTCACTTCAGGAACATCAATTTGAATATATCCACCCGCTTCAAACTTCAGGGTTTCTCCAGGAGGTAGTTTTACAACAAACTCTTTAATGAACGTGGATACGTTATAGTTTGAAACCACTTCGCATTCCCACTTCTTGATTCCGAAAATTTCTTCCGGAATGTGGATGTTAAGGTCTTGCTTTACTTTCACCTGGCAGCCCAGGCGAACGTGTTCTTTCTGCTCTTTGCGGCTCAAATGGCCTACTTCAGTTGGCAATACATCGCCACCGCCAGACTCAACCACACATTTGCACATGGCGCAAGTGCCACCGCCACCACAGGCAGACGGTAAAAAGATCTTCTCATTGGCAAGCGTAGAAAGCAAGGAGCTTCCGGCTGATACCGTAATGGTCTTTTCTCCATTAATTAAGATTTTAACGGGGCCCGACTGAACCAGCTTCTTCTGCGCGAGAATCAACAAACCAACCAGTATCAGGATGACTACTGTAAAGGCGATAATTGAACTGAGTATTAACATGGATTAGACAAGATTAACTTGGGCTACAAATATAGGGATCAGAGTTAAAATCATTTCATTAACTGACGCTTAAAATTTATGAGCGGTGGGCAATAAAAAAGGCAACTCAATCGGTTGCCTTAGTTTTGTTTAAGCTTAAAATCAGGAGTTTAGCGAAATTTTTATTTTTTTAAGCAGAAAGCCGCTCTGCTTTTTTGAGCTGGTTACCTCCAACAAGATTCAAGGTAGGAGCCAAAATGACGCTAACATCATCCCATCGCGACCATTCCTTTAGCTTTTCAAGGCCTACCGTGCCATGCAGGTATTGATGTCCTTTGCCCTGATAGCCACCTTTGAAAGTTTCAAAATCCCGATTCGTGATCAGGGTTCCTTCCGGGAAGCTGACGATAACATCAACATAGGCATCGTTTGAAAAAGGTAAAGAATCGCCTTGGGTAAATTTCTTGTATTCGTAGCGATAGTCGAACGTCAATGCGGAAACGTCAGAAAGCACCGCTGATCCTGTTGGATAGCTGCCTGCTCCCTTTCCGATGAACACTTGCTTTTCTGCGAAAGCGCCTTCCACCAAAACGGCATTATATTCATTACGCACATTGGCCAGCATGTGATCTGCAGGGATGAACTGCGGAGCAACAAACCCGTAAATGTTTCCATCGATCTTATAAGCACGTGCCACCAACTTGATGGTGAGGTTGTTTTCTTTGGCATACTTCAAATCCACATCAGAGATTTTTTGAATGCCTACGTTGATGATATTTTCAGGCTTCACAAACACACCAAATGTATGCGCAATGGCAATGGTGAGTTTGAATTTAGGGTCGTAGCCTTCTACATCCAGCGATGGATCACTTTCAGCAAAACCTAAATCCTGTGCCGCCTTCAGCGCTTCGATATAACTTTTTCTCTCTTCGAATACTTTGGTGAGAATGTAGTTGGTTGATCCGTTGAAGATACCTTCGATGCTGGTGATCATATCATTGTCATAATATTCTTCCAGGTTGCGGAGGATGGGAATACTTCCGCACACCGAACCTTCGTATAATATGGACCGATCATACTTTTGCTGAAGCTCATAGATTTCCTCAAGATGTTCGGCCAGCATCTTTTTGTTGGCTGTCACTACATGCTTACCATTTTCAACCGCCTTCTTCACAATTTCGAAAGCAGCCTTTGCATCGTCAATCAATTCAACGACTACATCAATTTCCGGATCATTGAGAATCTCGGATGCATCATACGTGAAGAACGATGAGTCAATAGGTCTTTGCTTGTTATGATTCTTTACGCAAATCTTTTTGATTTCTGCTTTTACACCGTGTGTTTCATGCAGCACATGATATAATCCCTGACCTACACAGCCAAAACCGAATAGTCCGAGTTTTAATTTCTTTTTCATACTGTTACTTCTTGCTTTATATCTGTTCTTAAAAAATTTCTTACGATCGACTTGAATTGATCAAACTCCACCAAAAAGCCATCATGGCCGTGTGCTGACGTAAGGGTGGCAAATTGTGCTCCCTTGATTTGTTGAGCTAGAAATTTTTGCTCGTGAATTGGAAATAACAAGTCGCTATCAATTCCAACTACTAAAGTTTTTGCTTTGATTTTTTTCAAGGCCGTTTCAACGCTTGTTCTTCCACGACCAACATGATTACTGTCCATCGCCTTTGTGAGAGCCCAATACGAAAACGCATTGAAACGATTAGAAAGTTTTTGTCCCTGGTAGCGTTGATAGGATGAAGCCCTGAAATTATCCAGTGTATCTAAACTCTTTTCGCTTTGCGTTTGCTTAAAGGTTTCATACGTGCGGAAGGAGATCATGCCCATGGCTCGTGCTGCTTTCATTCCTTCGCTGCCGGCACGAGGATCATTTTGTTTCCAGGTACTGTCGGCTTCGATTGCCATGCGCTGTGCTTCATTGATAGCAATAGCCCATGGAGAATGAAAGGCATTCGTAGCAATCGGTATGATGCGATCAAATGCTTCGGGTTGCTGAATGGCCCATTCCAATACTTGCTGACCGCCCAATGATCCGCCCAGAAGCGTATGAATTTTCTTAATGCCTAGGTTCTGGCGCAGTAAATCAAAAGCCCCTACAATATCACGATTTGTAATGGCGGGGAACTCATGATAAAATGGCTGACCGGTTTTTGGATTCAGTGAAAGCGGACCGGTTGAGCCGTAGCAGCCACCAAGTGTATTAGCGCAAACAATGAAATAATCACGCGGATCAAACGGAGTGCCTTCGGTAAAAAGTTCTTTCCACCAATCTGTAAAATCAGAACTTCCGGTGAGGGCATGACAGATCCATATCACATTGCTTCGGTCCTTATTGAGTTGACCGAGAGTAGTGTATTTAAGTTGGACACCCGGGAGCGAACCCCCGGCCTCCAACTGAAATTCACTGGCAAAGTGAAATATGGAATCGATCTTCAACATTTATTCGTATTTAGTTTCGAGCCGCGAGCGATGAGTTTCGAGCCATGAACACGTGGCTAGAAACTCACAGCGCGTAGCTATTTTTACGATACTAATTCTTTTGCAAATACTTTTTCAAACGCTTGCTGGAAGTCGGCTTTGATATCATCAATATGTTCGATGCCAGCAGAAACACGTAACAAAGTTGGTAACACGCCCGAAGCAAGTTGTTCTTCATCCGATAACTGCTGATGAGTAGTAGCAGAAGGTTGAATGATCAATGTTTTAGCATCGCCAACGTTGGCCAGGTGACTCACCAGTTTCAAGCTGTCGATTACCTGCGCGCTATGTTCTTTCGTTCCTTTCACGGTGAAAGAGAGAACGCCACCAAATCCATTGCGCAAATATTTTTTCGCCAAGCGATGATAGGCGCTGGATGCAAGGCCTGGATAATTAACACTTTCCACATTGGGATGCTGTTCAAACCACTGAGCCAATGCTAAGGCATTATCAACCGAGCGCTGAACGCGGAGTGATAATGTTTCAAGCCCTTGCAAAAACAAGAATGAATTGAACGGACTAAGAGCCGATCCAAAGTCACGAAGCCCCTCTACGCGTGCGCGGATGATGAAAGCAATGTTTGGTAAGCCCAGCGGGTTATTGATACCAAACACATCACCGAATTTCAATCCATGATATCCTTCTGATGGCTCAGAGAACTGAGGATACTTATTTGTGTTCCAGTTGTAATTTCCACCGTCAATGATAACTCCGCCAATGGAAGTACCATGGCCACCAATCCATTTTGTAGCAGAGGCAACCACAATGTGTGCACCATGCTCCAACGGACGGAATAAATAACCGCCCGCTCCGAATGTGTTGTCAACAATCAAAGGCAAGTCATGTTTCTTTGCTAATGCAGCAATGGCTTCGAAATCAGGAATGTTGAAACCGGGATTTCCGATCGTTTCCAGATACAAGGCTTTGGTTTTTGAATCGATATGTTTTTCAAAGGATTCTACAGAATCACCTTCCGCAAAACGCACATCGATGCCCAGTCTTTTGAAAGCAACTTTGAATTGATTGTATGTGCCACCGTATAAGAATGAAGTAGAAACAAAATTGTCACCAGCCTGAAGAATGTTATTCAGTGCGATGAACTGTGCTGCCTGACCAGAGCCAACAGCTAATGCGGCTACGCCACCCTCCAGGGCTGCGATACGCTTTTCAAATACATCGGTGGTTGGATTCATGATGCGTGTGTAGATATTTCCAAACTCTTTTAGCGCAAAGAGATTGGCACCGTGTTCAGCATTTTTAAATACGAATGAGGTTGTTTGATAAATAGGCACGGCACGTGAACCTGTTGTAGGATCTGCTTCCTGGCCTGCATGTAATTGAAGGGTTTCGAATCTTAAATTTGACATGATTGAAATTGGTTTTATAGTTAAATAATTTTTTAAAATCTGTTTTGTTGAGAGATGGAACGTAACCGTAGTCAAAGCTGCCTGTCACATGGCAGAACCATAGGTTAGTTTGTTGCCGGAAGCGATACGCTTAGCTTAACAACAATTAACAACACATACGCTGCACTGCAGGTGTATTGTTTTGTTGAATAAATACATTAATAATTTGGAAGTTTTTGTCGAGAGATGCTTTCAGGCGTTGAACTACTGATCGCTTTTGAGATTTGAAATGTTGTGTTTTCATTTTAGTTTACCGGTTTATAGCTCTCCTCAGCACCTTGCCAGGAGCAGGATTTAGCACCTTTTTCCCTGACTTGTCGGGGCTGGTTGCTAGCGTTTCTTAGAGCCTGTACTCTCCGCGCTTCTTTATAAATCGGTTGAGCTAATGCCTCACCGACTATGATGACACAAACGTATAGCTGTTTGGTAGAGTTTCCAAATGCACTTCAAAAAATTTGTTAAAAATATTTTTCCTGACGGGTGTTAGTTATTAAAAAAAACAGTTCATCATGGCCATACAACCATAAACATCCTGATAACAACAAGAAAAAGAAAACCTTTCGGCAAGAGCATGAGCTATGCCGAAAGGTTCAATTGATCTGTGTTGATCTCAATTCTTAATATTAAACCACTTCACTGCGTTGTTGTGATAAATATCATCAATTACATTTTTAGGAAGTTTTAGGCCTTGTAACTCGCCATCTACTTCATCTACGGTCATAGATTGATCAGTAACAAAATACTTCCAATCACTAAGCCAACGACTATGCAACTCCTTCTTTGCATCTTCAGGAACAGATGTAGATGATATTCCTGAATCAGTTGCGTAAATGAGACGATCGTGATATTTGATGATAAAGTTGCGCACTTTCTCCTTGTTGGTTTTCGATTGGTACTGCAGATGTGAAATACGTGCGGCCATGTCCACCGCCATATTTGGAAATTTATCCAAACGCTTCGCCAGTGAGTCAACATCATATTCTAAACTACCCAAATGTGCGCCAACAAATCGCATGTCCGGATGACGCGTGATGAAACGATCACGCGCATCGATCTGATCTTCATAGGATGGATATTCAGGATGAAGGAACATATGGTACTGTGGATTATTTTTAAAATAACTCTTATCACCTTTCACAGTCATCTTATCAATGGGCAGCCAACAGTTTTTTGGTTCGCCCAGGTGGCCCATCACCGTTTTATTTTGATCAATAATGTATTGAATAACAGGATCGAGTCTTGGATCATCAACCATGATGAATTTATCAGCAGAGTCTTTGTAGACCATGCCAATGTTCTTCCACAGTTTTATCCCCAGCGCTCCATGATCGAATGAGATTTTTAACTGAGCAATGGTTCTATCGGCCCATCCGGCAGAGTCCCAATTATTGAGCGTGAATGCCGTGAGGTAATTTACATGATCAGGGAAAGCATGAGTCTGCTGCAAAGCAAATTTTTCCTGTTCTTCAATAGGTGGATAGGAAGGGACATCGACCATTACGTCAAGTAGTTTAAAATTATCTTCTTTGGCCAACTCAGAAAGAATGGTGCTCTCCGCATGAAGATGCATGTGCGTGTCGATCTTCTTTATCTTTTGAAAATCATTTTCAGAATAGTAATCTCCTGAGCAGGCGCCAGTGAATGCCAGCACAAGAACAGCTTGAATGATAACGATTGGCTTGAACATGGTTATTGGTTTATTTAATGAAGGTTAGATTTAACATTAATTTTACGAGACTCTCCTCTTCTATTGATGATTTCTATTGAAATGATATCATCGGAAAGTAAGAGATGTCGTGATGACTGCGAGAGATACGTTGATCCGTAATAAAACTCTTGCTTAGCAATTGCCCCACTTTGTTTGGTGAGGAGGCCATAGACATCATCTTTTTCAATTACGATTTGTTTTGCCTTTTGCTGAACGGTATAGGTTTTCATCGCTCCGGAATTATTGCCCACGAGCAGTAATGTTTCGCCATTTGATTTTGTTATTCTCGCCATTCCTTTTGCATCAGCATCTGCATAGAACCCGCTCTCTGCTGCATTTATTGCTTTGAAGTTGTTGTGTCCATTACCTTGTAGGTATAATCCTACGGAGGCATCATAACGACCCGTGGAAACTTCAGTGGCGTAGAGGTTTCCAGCCAATAGCGCATCTAAAAATCCATCGTTATTAAAATCGTCAACGACCATTCCGTTTACAGGGGCGAATTGTGCTTCCAATGGCATTGGTTTCAATTCAAAATTTCCTTTCCCTTTATTTTCGATGTAGGATGTTTCAAACCATTCGGCACAAACCACATAGGCTCCTTCCAGTTCTGATTTTAAAAATGATTCATCAAACGTTGCTTCTGCATAATCTTTATAATTATTGAACCGAAGTTTCATGACACTGATCTGGCTAATCAACTCATCGCGTGAGTGAACGATGTGTTTATTTCCTTGCAGATAGTAGGTCATGACAGGATCAATCGACCCGTTTTTATCATAATCCTTAGCATAAATGCAGAGTGGCTCTTTTGCATTTCCTTTGTATCGTGTATTCAACCCCAGGTTTCCTGCGACATAATCCATATCACCATCCTGATCGAAATCTCCGGCAGTCAAACTGTTCCACCATCCACTGCTGTTTGCCAACGAAGGACTCTCCACCGTTACAAGACTTTTCCCTTCCTTATTTTTTAAATACGTAATCGGCATAAACTCACCAACCAGTAAGAGATCAGTCCATCCATCATTATCAACATCGGTCCACAAGCCAGAAGTCACCAGGCCTAGTGCCAGAAGATTCGGAGCAACTTGGTTTGTTACATCTGTGAATAGACAATTTTTTCCATCTGAATCATTCCTTAATAAGTAACTATCAGCAGCTAATGGATACTGTCCGGGGATGAGTCTTCCACCAATAAAAAGATCAAGATCACCATCATGATCATAGTCGGAAGCGAGAACACAGGAGCCACTTTGTACAATTTCAGGAAGCGCATGAATAGCTTCGCTAAATTTTCCTTTACCATCATTGAGATAAAGATGATCGAAGTAAGAAGTTGATTCTTTTATTCGTTCTGACCCACCAGTTACCACATACAAGTCTTCGTCTCCATCATTGTCGGCATCAAAAAACAAAGCGCCCATTTCATCCGCCAGGCTATCAACCTTTGCTGAAGAACTTCTTTTAAATTTGCCATCGGGTTGCTGAGTGAATAATACTCCAGAATGATTGGCACCACCACCAACGAAAAAATCTTCCAATCCATCGGCATTCACATCGCTCACCGCTATGCCCGGTCCATTCTTGGAGTGCATGTGAGGAAGTAGAGGTTGAACTTTAAAATCAACGAATTCATTTTCTGCATGCGTGTAGTTGATCCCTGAAGTTTCTATGGATGAGAAGAGCTTAGGATTTTCTTTTATATAAGACTGTTCTCTTTTATAGGCGTCTTTATAGTTTAGATCCAATAACTGATTCGCCATGATTTTTTTCAAGACCTGGTATTTTCCATCTGGCCATAGTACTTCAAGGGAATCAATTATGCGAACGGAGTCCAATCCAATGTGTTCAACACCGTCCATCGTTGATTCGAAGCCGCGGTTAAGGTAGTGTTCAATAAATTGTTTTTGTGATTGATCATACACAGTTACACTAGCCCCAATGCCGTCACGATTCGTTTGACTTCCAATAAATTTTATGCGTAGGTAATTTCGCGCATAAAGTTCATGGCTATTGTTTTGATAGACATGAGCTTCATCGTTCATGTTATTTACCACGAGATCGAGGTCTCCATCATTGTCGAGATCAGCATAAGCGGCACCGTGTGAAAATCCTTTTCCTTTAATCCCCCATGCTTCTGATTGATCTGTAAAAGATAAATGCCCATCATTTTCATAAAAATAATTTTGCAACGCAGCTCCTTCCAACGCCTTGATGGAGGTGAGCTTCTTATCGGTTTTTGATTGAACCGTTCCAAGTGGAGTATTGTAAATATTTTGATACGTGATGAAATCCATGTTGCCTAAGTCACGCAGAAAACCATTGGTAACGAAGAGGTCTTTATCGCCATCATTATCATAGTCAGCTAGCAAAGGACTCCAACTCCAATCGGTACTACTGACACCAGATAAGAATGAAATTTCACTGAACGTATTATTCCCTCTGTTCAACTGAAGGGTATTGCGGGTAAATTGTGGCTCATATCCTATTCGCAAAGACAATTGAAATTTGTCATAGCCAGTTGGAGGAATGATCAGTTTCAGCCTTTTGTTGTCTTCGGGTCTCATATCCAATTCTATAATATCAACCAGGCCATCATTATTCATATCGGCCACATCATTGCCCATGCCTGCAAAACTGGTGTGTTTGAAATACGTTGCGGCCCGATTCGTAAATGTTCCATCCTGATTGTTGATGTAGAGAATATCGTTGCCAACAAAATCATTGGAAATGAAAATGTCTGGCCATTGATCTTTGTTGATGTCTGTAATAGCAAGCCCAAGACTATATCCCTCTACTAAAATTCCGGCTTCGCGGGAAACATCCGTAAAGGTGTTGTTGCCATTGTTGCGATAGAGGATGTCTGAACTCTCGCTCTCGCCTTTCAATTTTCTAGGTTGAAGATGATTTACTTTATTTTCATAAGACGCAGGATTGGTGATAATGAAAAGATCAAGATCACCATCCCGATCATAATCGAAAAAAGAAGCATGCATGGATTGCCGCTGATCCGCTATCCCAAATTGTGCTGCGGATTCGGTGAACGTGTTGTTTTTATTATTGATGAATAACAGATTTCTTTTATCAGTTGCATTACCGGATACACATACATAGATATCCCGCCATCCGTCCTGGTTCACATCGGCCATTACAGCCCCGGTAGCCCAACTATTATTAAGTATTCCGGAAGACTCTGTGATGTCTTCAAAAACTAAATCTCCTTTATTAATATACAACCTGCTCGTCACCTGATTTCCACTAAAAAACAAGTCGGCAAGCCCGTCATTGTTAATATCTCCTGCGGCAACGCCAGCTCCCGTGTAAATGTTCATGTAGGTATTTACATTCACTTCTTCGTTTTCATCCAGTGCGTTGTTGAAATGGATATTAGTTTTGTTAGAAGGAAGTAGAGAAAAGACAGACTCCTTACGGGATTGGCAGGTTGTAAATAGCCAGATAATGAGAATAGACGGGAGCAGCGAAAAAGCATTTCGTGCATTTCTTATATTATGGATAGAGAAATGTCTCATGGTTTTTCAATCCTCTTCTCACCCGAAAAACTATATGCGATGATTTCAGCTATTTGATCTGAAAGAGGAAATTTCCGACTGCCACTGGATAAATAAGTTGATCCGTAATAGAACTCATGTTTATAGCTTGTTCCTGTTTTTAATTCTATAATGGCGTAAGCATCATTCGCCAACGGAGAAAAATATTTTGTTGAAGTGTTCGCGCTATGGACTTTTAGTTTTCCATTATTGATTCCTGCTAGAATGAGTTCTCTTCCATCCGCAGTAGTTAATGAAGATAGGCCTTTGGCGTCCTGATCGACCATAAAGCCAGAGGAAGTGACGGCAGTGGGAGTGAAATTTCCTTCTCCATCTCCACGAAGATATGATCCAATGGAAGCATCATATCTTCCGGTGGAAACTTCTGTAGCGTATGAATTGCCAATGAGTAATGCATCAAGATTACCATCGTGATTGTAATCATTCACAACTACTCCATACACCGGTGAGAATTGAACTTGCACGGGTAATGGTTTAATATCAAAATTTCCTTTGCCTTGATTTTCCAGGTAGCTGGTTTCAAACCACTCCACACAAACCTGATAAGAGGCTGTGATTTCTTCCGGTGAGAAAGATTTTTCAAAGGTTGCTTTTGCATATGGATCATAGGTTCTAAAACGCGCACGTATGGGATTTATCTGTCTCACTAAGTCATCCCACGAATGGGCTATTTGTTTTTCACCCTGGATGTAAAGGCTCATGACAGGATCAATCGATCCATTTTTGTCATAGTCATTGGCGTTGATACAAAGTGGTTCTTTAGCAGTGCCTTTGTACCGTGAATTTAAACCCAGATTACCCGCGATATAATCTACATCGCCATCGTGATCAAAATCACCAGCCGTTAAACTATTCCACCATCCACTGCTGTGTGCAAGTGATGGGCTTTCTATTTTTTCAAAACTTATTCCTTCTTTATTTCTGAAATAGGTAATCGGCATAAACTCACCCACGAGTAAAAGATCCATCCATCCATCGTTATCCGCATCGGTCCATAATCCTGAGGTGACTAATCCAAGTTTGAGTAAACCAGGGCTTATCTCTTTTGTAACATCGCTAAAGCGAACATCTTTTCCCTTCGAATCGTTGCGTAATAGATAGCTAGTGGCGGGCATTGGATATTCTCCAGGTATAATTCGTCCACCAATAAAAAGATCAAGATCTCCGTCATGATCATAATCAGACGCAATCACACAGGACCCGCTTTGATAAATTTCAGGAAGCGCATGGATTGTCTCTGTAAAATTTCCTTTTCCATCATTGATGTAGAGATGGTCTGCGTATGCGGCTGATTCTTTTGTTTCTTCTGCACCTCCGGTAACTTTATATAGATCATCGTCCCCATCCTGATCGGCATCAAAGAATAAAACCCCCATTTCATCTGCTAGCGTATCTATTTTTATTGAAGCGCTTTTTTTGAATTTTCCATTTTGTTGTTGGATAATTAAATCACCTCCCTGACCTAAAGCGCCACCCACATAAAAATCTTCCAGCCCATCACCATTTACGTCACTCACGGCTATGCCCGGACCATTTTTAGAATGCATGTGCGGCAGTATGGGCTGTACTTTAAAATCAACAAAATCATTTTCAGTGTGAACATAATTGATTTCTGAAGTTTCAGTTGCTTCCGTGAAAAGGAGGGGAGTTGCAACTTTATTTGTTTTAACCTGAGGCGTTGCATCAGAATACTTCAACATCAATACTTGATTACTTTTTACATGTTGAATGAGTTGTGTATTTCCATCAGGCCAGATCACTTCGAGTGAATCGATCATGGAGTTACTACCTAATCCGAAATGAAGATAGGGTTCCATTGACGACAGAAATCCCCGAAAGGGCGTGAAGTATTGATACTGTAATGTTCTTTTGTTTCTGAGATAGACTTTTGTGCCAAGGCCTTCGCGGTTCAATGATGGACCGACAAAACCAATTCGTAAAAAATTGGTGGAGTCCTGACCATTGTTTTTTGAATTTCTAAATACCGAAGCTGGCTCATCAATATTGTTTGTTACCAGATCAAGATCGCCATCATTATCAAGATCTGCATAAGCGGCACCATTGGAATATGAAAATGAAGATAGCCCCCAAGCTTCGGATTGATCAGTAAATGTGAGATTACCATTATTTTGATATGCATACTTGTGAACTTTGATACCAGGAATTTTTGCAAGCATATTCAGGCGCTCTTTCTTATTGGCTTCAACAGTGCCCATGCGGGAAGTTCGTTCACTGAATTTTATAAAGTCAAGATTGGTGATGTCCTGCCGATAGCCATTCGTGATAAAAAGATCTTTTAATCCATCATTGTCATAATCGGCAAGGAGCGGACTCCAACTCCAGTCAGTGGCTTCAATGCCTGCCAAGTAACCAATTTCACTGAATGTGCCATTGCCATTGTTGAGTTGTAATGTATTGCGAATGTATTGCGGCTCGTATCCGTAGTGCAGGCTATTCTGAAACTCATCGTAGGTGTTGCCCATGATGGTAACTTTCCAACGATAGTTATCTTGCGGCAGCATGTCTACTTCCACGACATCGACTAATCCGTCATTGTTGAAATCGGCAATGTCGTTGCCCATGGCGTTGTAAGTGGCGTGTTTGAAGTATTGGCCAGCCTTATTGGTAAAGGTTCCATCCTGGTTGTTGATGTAGAGTAAATCGTTTGTTATAAAATCGTTTGAAACATAAATGTCGGGCCAGCTATCTTCATTGATATCACAAACCTGTACACCTAGTCCAAAGCCTTCAATCAAAATCCCCGCTTCATCCGAGATGTTGGTAAACGTATTGTTGCCGTTGTTGCGATATAATTGATCGGTAGTAGAAGATTCACCTTTCACTGATTTGGGACGCGCGCGGTTGCGACTGTATTCAACAAAAGCGTTGCGCAAAAAATAGACATCAAGGTCACCGTCCTTGTCGTAATCTAAAAATGCTGTTTGAATATTATGACCTGTTCCTTCCAGTCCATATTGTACGGCAGATTCTGTAAAGGTGCTATTGCCGTTATTAATAAAAAGAAGATTACGTCTTTTTTCCTTAGGTGTGTGGCGAGTTCCGGCAACAGCCACAAAAATATCTTTGAAGCCATCCTGATTGATATCCACCATGGTTACTCCATTCTGCCATACCGATGAGGTTACGCCTGCCTTTTCAGTGATGTCTTCAAACTTCAAGTTGCCCAGGTTCAGGTATAATTTACCTGACGTCATATTGCCAGTGAAATATAAGTCCTGAAGGCCATCGTTATTGATATCACCAACGGCTACGCCTCCTCCGTTAAACAGATATTCAAAATCCAGAACGCTGAGTGAGTCTGAGTAGATAAGATTATTGGCAAAAGAAATTCCTGTTTGTTGTGGCGATAGTGCTTCGTACATCTGAGCAGATCTATTGTTGCATGAAGCCAACGTTGCAAGTGAAAGGATGAAGGAATATTTAATCTTTTGAAGAGAGCGGATCATGTCATGAATACTATTAAAGTTAATAAAGACAACAATCTACATGAATCTTCCTTTTAGTTATAACCACAGGAAAAAATTCAGAGCAAACTGTTAACTGAATGCGTATACCAGAAAATAAAACAGCGAAGAGGTTTTGCCCCTTCGCTGTTTGTCTTTTAATGAAAGATAAGAATAAGGCTAGTAACCAGTGTTCTGTTTAATTTCTCCAGTAGTGCCTTTGGTGCGATCAATTTCAGTTTGCGGATAAGGAAATACAGCGTATTTATTATTCCATTTAGCTCCAAAAATCGTTGGGCCAAGGTTCCAGCGAATGATATCGAACCAGCGATGTGCTTCAAAGCAAAGTTCTATTCTCTTTTCCTTCTGCAAATCTGCAAGTGTTGCAGTACCTGCAAGGTTAGCAAGGCCTGCACGGTTTCGTATATCATTGATCTGCGTGGTTGCTTCTGCTGCTCTTCCTTTTGAGAGCAATGCTTCTGCATAAAGCAATTTCAATTCCGAATAGCGGAACGTTCTTTCATTGTTAAAGTTACCCTGGTTGTTACCAGAGAAATCACCACCAACGGAGTTGCGTTTTCCCGAATATTTTTTCACCACATAACCAGTGGATGACCATGCTGGATTGAAAGGAACTTCTACTACTTCGCTGTTCCACACATAATAGGTGTCACCTGCCTTGTATATGTAAGCACCAAGGCGAGCATCACCAGACTCAAAGGTTGAGACCAGATTCTGCGTTGGTGTAAAGAAACCAAGTTTCCCTCCAGGAGCGCCTTCACTCGCTTCAAAGTTTCCAGCATCCCAAAACCAGGAACGGCCTGTGCCTTGCGATGCTTTGAAACTTTCAGAGTGAGTGTCATCAAACACCCAAATGTTATCATCTGAATGCGGGCCACCAAACTGTATTTCAAAAATGGATTCCTTATTGTTTTCATTATCAAAGGCAAAAACATCTTCAAGATCCTGTGCCGGATTATTGGTGTCGATCAGGCCATATTTTCCGGCAGGGCCAACTCCATTAGCAATAACATCTTCAAACGCAGTGATGGCTGCTGTCATATCATTTTTCCACACATTCACTTTACCTACGTAGGCTCTCGCTGCCCATTTTGTTGCGCGGCCTGTATTGCCTCCATCCCAAGCGGGTGGAAGGTTAGTGAATGCAAGACCAAAATCCGCCAGGATTTGTGTGTACAACGCATCCTTGGTGGCATTAGGAACAGAAAGAGTCTTTAAATCTTTAAAAGTGGCCACAACCAACGGAGGCGTTCCCCATAATTTCAGAGCTTCAAAGTGAAAGAATGCCCGCAGGAATTTGGCTTCACCTTCATAGATTTTCTTCTCATCCGCAGTAAGCTCATTTTCTTTTGCAAGATATTCCAATACGGTATTGCAACGATAAATGCCTTCATAAATCTGTGTGTAGATGGCTCCAAATGGTTTATCTGTTGCGCGTATATTGAGGTTATCGGCATTTCTTGATTCAAAATCAGCTGAATTCGGCTCGGCTTTTACATCATCATTAATGACATCAGTGATCTTCCAGTATTCACCAAACTCACCAAGTGTTTCGGTGCTGGTGCCCCAGAAATCCTGGATAGATGAATACGCTGCGAATATAGCTCCATCAAATTCTGCAGCTGTTTTGTAATACTGATCGGCAGGCAGTTTATCCAATGGTACCAGATCAAGATTGTTACATGAGTTAAAGATCAGTAAAACAACCACTATGGCTAATATTTTTTTCATAATTTATATAGTTAAATAGTTGGGTTATTAAAAAGTTACCTGCCATCCGAATTGAATAATTCGTGGTTGAGGACCAGCGCCACCATCCTGGCCATTGGCCAATGGAGTTTCACCTTTTTGGTAACTCTGACCACGGGTTACTTCCGGATCAAAACCTTTGTACTTGGTAAAAGTAAACAGGTTTTGTGCCGCAACATAAATACGGAACCTCGTGATCATACCTTTCGTCAGGCTTTCTAGTTTGGCAGATGGTATGGAATATGCGAGCTGAATATTGCGAATTCGCAAAAAACTTGCGGTCTCAATCCATCGGTCTGAATAGCGGTTGTTTTGATTGTCATCACTTTGAGTTAAGCGAGGCATAGTAGTACTGGGGTTTGAAACGGTCCAATGATCAAGTGTAGAAGTCAAAAAATTCTGAGCACCTCTTAAGTCTTCCATGGACTGACGGTTTTGATTATATACTTTCTGCCCGTTTACACCTTGAAGTAATAGAGAAAGATCAAAATTCATATATGATGCGGATCCGTTAATTCCGTAATAAAATTTAGGAATGTAGCTACCCAGGTTAGTACGATCATTTGCATCAATGAGACCATCAGGAACGCCATTTGGACCACTCACGTCTTTAAACCGGATATCGCCAGGTGCACGGCTGGCCGAATTGGCATCCGGCAAAGCAGCATCTACTTCGGCCTGGTTCTGATAAATTCCATCGGTCTGATATCCATAGAAGCTTCCAATTGGGTCACCTACCCTTGTCCGGTGCGTGGATGCACCTCCCACACCTGAAATAATTTCAGTGATGTTGCCAAGGTCAAGCACTTCATTGTGAACCGTTGTTATGTTTCCACCAAAGCTATATTTCAGATTACCTACTCTGTTGTTGTAGCTTACAGACAACTCTATGCCGCGGTTAAGCATTTGGCCAATGTTGGCATCGGTTGGCAGAAAAAACCCAGATGTATAGGGTAACGGTTGTCCAAGTAGAATGTCATTTGATATTTTATTATAGTAATCAAAAGTTAGATTCACTTTTCCATCAAATAAGCTAACATCAGTTCCAATATCAAACTGGGTGTTGGTTTCCCATCTTAAGTCTGGATTAACAAAATTGATAGGTGCCGGCCCGCGTACAACAGTTTGTGATCCTCCACCAACTACATAGAAGATGGTGGGTTGCAAGGTAGAAACGAACGCAAAATTAGTACCGGTGAACTGATTTCCGGTTTGGCCCCATCCTGCCCTGATCTTCACATCATCAAAAATTGTGTTTTTAGGAAAAAAGGACTCTTGACTCAGGCGCCATCCGGCAGAAAAAGAAGGGAATACCTGGGAACGATTTGCTTCGGAAAACCTTGAAGAAAGGTCTTTGCGAACGTTGAATGTGAATAAGTATTTATCATTATAGGCATAGTTGATCCGGCCTAAGAATCCACGCAACGCCCAATGATCTGCCTCATTGGCTGCACCCACCTGTGTACCTGTTGAGGCAAACTTAATGGATGGATTGAAAAGATCATTTCCCTGAATCCTGATTTTGGCGAACTCAAAATTGGTTTCTTCATGCCCTGCGAGGAAGGTAAAATTATGTTTGCCTATTGATTTTATATAGGTAAGCGTCTGGTTAAAATTTGTTGTCAATTCAATAGGCCTTTCCTGCACCAGAAAAGATGATTTGGGAAATCCGTTGAAATCAACATTACCTGCGAAATAATCACCTGACCCAACATTGTAATCAACACCGCCCGAAATCCTGTATTTGAGTCCGTCTATAATTTCGAGTTCACCATATACGTTAGCCAGGACTTTACGATTAAGTTGAGTGGTATACACATAATTTGGATCGGTGCGCATAAAATAGTTTGAGCTACCACCACCGGTGCCTCTGGTGGTCACCGTCTCAGGATTGTAGCCACCTGGCCCATTTGGATCATATATTTTAAAGAAGGGTTGATTTGCTGCCGATCGTGCCCCCGCGTAGATAGCCTCTTCAGACTGAATTAACCGATCAGCAGAACTCAAAAGTATAGACTCTCCGATTTTAATACGTTTGCCAACCTTGATATCTGAGTTGGCTTTGATAGAAAAGCGTTTGAAACTCTGACCCGGCTCAAGACCTTGTTGATCCATATACCCAACGCCTACAAAATAATTTGCGGTCGCATTTCCTCCGCTAATACCGATATTATGGTTTTGAACTTTGGACGTTCTGAATACCTGATCTTGCCAGTTTACGTCTGGTTGTCCTGAGAATTGGCTGAAATCTCGACCAAGTTGCTTTTGAATGTCAATATACTGGGGAGTATTTAAAACGTCCAGTTTTTTCCAGGCAGTTCCCGCGCCTATATATCCGTCATAGGTGAGTTGAGCCTTCCCATCTTTGCCCCTTTTAGTGGTTACGATGATAACACCATTGGCAGCCCGCGCACCATAGATAGCAGCAGCAGAAGCATCTTTCAAAACATCAATGGATTCAATATCGGATGGGTTAATGCCAGCCAACGGATTTGATTCAGTTGTGGAAGAGGTATTCACAGTCATGTTAGTAGTTTGTACAATGGGCACACCATCAATTACCCATAGGGGTGAATTGACACCGGCAGTTCCGACACCACGAATGCGAACATCAATGGGTGCTCCCGGGTCACCACTTCGGTTGGAGATCTGTACCCCAGCAACGCGTCCGGCCAGTAGCTGATCGGCACTGGTAATGGGCTTTGATCCGATATCAATATCTGAAGCACGCAAAGAACCCACTGCACCGGTAAGGTCAACTTTGCGTTGTGTGCCATATCCTACCACCACTACTTCCTCCAGTGATTTTGCATCAATGATGAGCGAAATGTTTAGTGCAGTCTGGTTGCCAATCGAAACTTCTTGTGTTTCGTAACCGATGAAACTAAAAATCAGAGTGGCATTTGTCGCAACCGACAGTTTATATTCACCATTTGCATCGCTTGTTGTACCCTGAGTGGTTCCCTTAACAATAATGTTTACACCGGGGAGGTTTTCTTTGGTTTCATTGTCAGTGACTTTTCCCTTCACTTCCCTTTCTTGAGCAGAGGCAAGAAATGAGCATGATAAAAAGAGAAAAACACATCCAAACTTCATTGTAAATTTTACCATAGTCTGTGTTGTTTTGTTTAGTAATTGGGTAGACAGAATGTTAATATAGGCAAATTAAAATAGTTACGATGTTAATAAATTGCTTATTTATCCACAATAATCAATGCAAACGTTTCGCTAAGTCTAAAAGACTTGTATCATCTGCGATTTATCATTAATCTTAAAAGGTGAGTTCTACAACTTAATCAATCGTAGAACTTTTAATACATTCAGATCCTATGACAAATCAAACCATCAATCAACGCCTTCTTTCACTTGATTTCATGCGAGGTCTTATCATGGTTTTGCTCATGCTGGAAAGCACGAGGTTGTACGATAACCTCTTTGAAGTGACTAAAGACACCCGCGTTGATTTTTTATTTATCCAGTTCTTTCACCATCCATGGAACGGATTGCGTTTTTGGGATCTCGTTCAGCCAGGATTTATGTTTATGGCTGGCACTGCTATGGCTTATTCATTACACCGCCAGCAAATGAATGGGATGAAGTGGAGTGAATCATTTCTGAAAATCTTGAGACGCTCTGCCTGGTTATTCTTCTTCGGTGTGTTGGATTATGCCGTTCGCCCGAGTGGACTATCATTCGAGTTGTGGGATGTGCTCACTCAATTATCGGTTACCACAGTAATAGCCTTTCTGATTTTTCGCTGGTCATACACCAATCAGATTCTGTTTAGTTTTGGTTTGCTGCTGCTGACAGAAATCTTATATCGCTTTGTAAACGTGCCGGGGTTTGATCAGGCATTTACTGATCAGCATAATTTCGGAAACTACGTTGATCTTTTATTAATGAATAAAATAAATAGTGGTGGTTGGGTAGCGATCAATTGTATACCTACAGCGGCACATACCATTTGGGGAGTGCTGGCGGGCAGACTTCTGCTTTCAGATAAACCTGGAAATGAAAAAATAAAATGGCTTGTAGTCAGTGGAATTGTAGGGTTGATGATCGGGTTTGCTATGGACGCAACCATTACGCCCATCATCAAAAGAATTGCCACCAGTTCTTTTACACTTGCCTCGGGTGGATGGTGCCTTCTTGGTTTGGCATTATTCTATTGGTGGATTGATATCAAAGATCATAAACAGCATCTCAATTTTTTTGTCATCGTAGGCATGAACTCACTGTTCATATACCTCTTCTTCGAAATTGTGGCCAGCCGCTGGTTTAACGATTATATCGGAGCGATTACGAATGGCTTAATGGGAATGATCAATGTTCCTCATGCGCTGATGGCCATCATAACTTCATTGGTCATCTTTGCACTGGAGTGGAACTTGTGCCGGTTCCTTTATAAAAAAGGAATATTTTTTAAAGTTTAATTAGTGATTAAGAATCTTTCTTGCGTTACCCGAATAGATTTTTTTTAAGATACTCTCGTTCAATCCAAATCCATGAAGGGCCCAATGATAACCGAACAAATCGGTTGCATAGAAATGCTCATCGTTGGATTCTAGAATGCGGAAAGTAGTTGCGTACATAGAAGGGTCATAACCCATGTCTGTGCCATATAAAAGCCGGTCCTGATATTTTTCGAAGAAGGCATTCATGTAGCGTGGTATAGGGGAGGTTTCTGCAAAGCGTGCTGCAAAATCAGCATACAGGTTGGGATATTTCTGTAATAATGTTCCCAGTATTTCGAGATCATATTCACAATTAGCCAGGTGGCAAGCGATGATTGTTGTTTTAGGATTATCGCGTACTGCATTCTCCAATGTTTTTACTAATTGCCCATGGTCTAGTATTCCTTTCTTAGTAAGATCAACTCTCCACGTATAGGCATTCATGAGACCATCATTAGTGGAGTCCATTGGAAGATACATCCAATACGGATCTGCCACATGAATATTCACTGGAATTTTTAGCGCAGCGCATTTCTCGAACAAAGGCTTCATTTGCGGATCATCAAAATGCAATCCATAACCAGGTACTGGATACGAATTTAATTCTCCCATTCCTTTATCACCCAATTCGCCTACTCCTTTTGCTCCAATTTTATAACAGCGTTCTAATTCCTTTACGGCATGGTCAATCCATCCTTGTTTTGGATAGCCGGTATAATCGAAGCCGCACCATACTTCAAAGCGATTTCCATATTGTGCATACTTGGCATATACACTATCAAACTTTGCTCCCGTGAATTGCGTCATAACAATCGTCTTCTCTACTCCTACAGCGTCCATGGTTTTTACCCACTGAGCAAGCTCGGCATCTGTTTTTGCGTACACATGCGAGTGCATGTCAATCACAGAGTATTTCGCTCTGGTAATATTGGAGACCGGGATTTTATAAATTGATTTTGGCCGGTAGTCTTTCAGCTTAAGATCATTGGCCTGTTGAGCGACAGCGTCAATCTGCACGGATAACATCAATAATAATAAGATGATTGAAATGGCATGTTTCATTTTAAAAATGTTAATCGTTCATTTTATTTGATGTGTGACCAGTCTACATAAGGACATGAGATCGCCCCTTTAATTCGTCTTTAATAATTTCTTTCAATACGGATGTTTTCTCTTCCAATTGTTTCAATAGACAAATCTGATTACCGGCACGCACTAAGTTGTTATCCTCATACTTGACTTCGTAATATGAATCATTGTTGCAATAGTCTGCCAGAAAGCGAATGGCCTGCATATAAATTATAAACTGACCCGAGTAGAGAATAAGATCATGCTCTGCTTCGGTTAGCTCATCACCCATGCTACTTACATATCCGTGTACAATACCCCGGAAGAAATCATCTCTTATTTCAATTTTAGAGAAATCTTTTTCTTCCTCATTGGCCGGAGACAGGTAAGTGCGCATCATATCACCAACATCGCTGATAAAGTATCCGGACATCACCGTATCCAAATCGATGATGGCAATTCCTTTTCCGCAATCATCGAATAATACGTTACTGATTTTGGTGTCGTGATGCATGACACGCTTTTTAACATTGGTATTGGTTTGTATTTTCTCAAAAGAGGTAAGGATATAAGTATACTTCTTAAGATCGTCAATCAATTGTTTGGCGATTCGTATGCGATCGGCATTGCCATGCTTCAATGCATCTTCATATTGCTTATAACGTAACGATAGGTTATGGAAATCCGGAATTGTGGTGTGCAACCGCGAAGCATCGAAGCCAGATAATAGGCGAGTGAATTTTCCAAACTGAAATGCAGCCTCAAAAGCCTGATCGGGGGAAGATACCACATTGATCGTGCGTGATCCTTGTATAAAGGGAAAAAGCCTGAAATATCCTTCCACCGGGTGATGCACCATTTCTTCTTGCTTCAGATTTTTAATAGGTGAAACAAAAAGATAATGCGGACTATTTTTCTTCAGATACTCATCAATCAGGCGGATGTTTTCCGCAATCTCATTCGGCTTTTTGAAGACGTGATCGTTGATGCGTTGAAGTACGTATGCCTTATCGCCACAGGTAATTTTCCAAGTCTTGTTTATAAGTCCACTTACCAGGGGTTCCACCTTACACTGTTCAAGCTTAATTCCGAATTCGTTGAGGATAGTTGAGATCATTTTGATAAATTAATTAATCAGTGTTCATATTAACTGTGCCTGTTATGAATAAATAACCGTGGCTCGAGTATTATTTTTTGAAAAGGCCCTTGTGCTCTTTCACCTTTAGCCGTATTCAGAATCTCTAACAATAATTCTGTTGCCCGTTGCCCTTGCCTGTACGGAAACTGCTCGACAGATGCCAGCGGAGGATTTTCCATGTAATTGTAAACGGGAAGATTTGAAAAGCTGACAAAGCTAATATCCTTATTGATTCGGATATTCATCTTGCTCGCGTATTGCATGGCATCCAGGGCTACATAATCATTGAACGCTATGACTGCAGTGGCCCCCACTTTTAATGTAAGCAAATTTTGCATAGCATGATGCGTTGATTGCTGAGACAGATCGGAATGTACCACAAACTTCGGATTGTACTCTACGTGCAATAATTTCAAGGATGATTGATAGCCAGCCATACGTTCGCGATTGGCTAACAAATCCTTTGGACCGCTAATGAAGGCAATCCGGGTGTGACCTTTTTTTACCAGAAATTCAACAGCCTCATTCATACCGGTTTCAAGTTTACAGGTTACTGAATGGACATCTTGCTTTTCCGGAACGCAATCAAAAAACACCACAGGAATATCATATTTTTTCAACACTTCGAAATGTGAAAAGTCTTTGGTGCTTTTGGCAATGGAAACAAGAAGACCATCCACCCGATGGTTTTTCATGGCTTCCACAATTCTCTTCTCACGATCGGTATCATCGTGCGACTGTCCCATTAATACGTTGTAATTATGCTCACTGGCAAAATCTTCAATCCCACTAATGGCTTGCGAAAAAAAAGCTTCTGACAAATGGGGAAGAATAACCCCCAGTGTGAGGGTTTTTCCCGATTGAAGAAACATGGCTGTTTGGTTTGGCTCATACTCCAACTCGGCAGCCACTTCTTTCACCCGCTTTATCGTGGCTGTGCTTATATTTTTACTGTCATGTAATGCACGCGATACCGTTGACACTGACAGGTGTAGCATCTTCGCTATTTCTTTTATGGTAGGCGCTCTTTTTTTCACGTATGATTTATAGGAAAGATCAGTGCTTCATTGCTCAGGCTGTCTATATAACGGGCGGTAAACATAAACCCCCATTTTCAAATATCCTTTTCTTATTGGCAATTATTTAAGACTTATCAATGGCGTTGGCCACCCGATTTGCAGATCGTGTAGCGGCTTCCGTTCCCCAATTCAGATTGTCGGCATAAGCTCCGGCAAAATGAATGCGTCCCAGCGGTTGCATCAGGGTTGGCCAGAATTTATGAAGTTGCCCAATGGGAAAAGGTCTTCTTTCACACGTAGGTGAAAAGGAATCTTTAGTCCAGTCTTTACCTAAAGCTTGTTCTATCGTATCTCCTTTGCCAGGATACAGTTCACGAAAAACGGCCAGGGCACGCTGGGGAGAAATTCCACCCGCACCGGTTCCTAATACGATAACCCTGTGTGTGTCCACTTCTTCGGCTGATTGCCACACGCTCCAAAGGTCAGGGTGATCCATTTCTAAGTTAATGCTAATTCCATCCGCTTCCCAAAATTTAGAACTGGCCTGAAAAACAAATCGCTGATAGGAGTCATACTCAATCGTGTCGCAGAGGTATTGTTTTTCTGGTGGTAACACCGGATCGAATTGTACGTTTTTCAAAGCCGGTAATGGAATGCAGTTCACAAAAAAATCAGCGGTTAATTCATGCTGCTCATTATTTTGCTTGTAAGTAACCGTTACACCTTTATCGTTATGGCGGATCAATTGAATGGCACTATTTAATCTAACGCGAGCACCTAATCTTTTTGCAAAAGCATTCGGCAGCATTTGGTTACCACCTTTAAGTCTAAAGACTTCCGGAGGGCCTTCGGGCACGCCACGCATTTTCAGGATGGCCGACATCCAAAGTTCAAACAGGGCCGAGGAGTTATTTCCCCCCAACATTTCAAGTGCTGCTGGTGATGCGCCTTCTTTCTTATAGATATCAGACATTGGGATGTTATCCATCTCATCATAACCAACATTGAATGGCTGATATTCATCTTTGAATTTATCGAGGTATGATGCAACGAAGAGTGACTTCAAATCCCACCACGGATTTTTTGATAGGAATTTTACTTCCTTGTCATTCAATCCAAAACCCTTTAGTATGGCAGGATCATTCAACATTTTCTCGGAATAAAATTTTCCGTTGATTCTGCGCAACACATTTTTTCTGCGCGGATAAGGAAGTGCCGTAAGTCCGAATTCTTTTATGTAGCCCCAATACAAATCATATCCAGGCTTGGTGATATGCTCCTGACCGAAGTCACCATAAAGTTCATCAGATAATCCATCATGTACTGTGAACACGTGCCCGCCATGACGGCCAGAGGCTTCCAGTAAAATTACATCGTGCCCTTTTTTCATAAGCTCATAGGCCGTGCACAATCCGCCCATTCCACCACCACCAACAATTACTTTTTTTGGCGAAGAAGAAATGGAAGGCGTTTCCTTACTCTCTTTTCCAATTGGCTTCCCTGAGGCTTCGATATCAACCAGTGATGTGCCAAGACCCGCCAACATCGAATGTTTTAGAAAATCCCTTCGTTTTAAATTGCTCATAAATATGGAGGTTGCCAATGATTAGTATGATGTATGAACAATGATAGTTCTTTCACAAATGATTTTATCAACAAAAAGCCTAACAAAACGTTTGCGTAGCCCTGGGTTACAATAAAATGGGTTATGAATGAGGAATACTTCTGTGCCTGGGTATTATGTTTTCTTCTTCTTCTTTGAACAGACAATGTAATGCAACATGGCAGGCTGGATTAAATCAATATGATATCCTTTCTAATCAATACAGACGGTCACTAAAAAATAGAAGCGTGAGATTTCTCCCACGCTTCAGATTAAACAACTATAACCCTAGACCTATTTTAATTTTACCCGGGCAAACCAAAGTTCTTTTCCTGGCTTGTCAGCTCCAAAGAACACGAGCGTTTCACCTTTGTCTGTTTCCAATGTTGGATAATTAGGATTCAGATAATATCCTTCGCCTTTACCAAAGGTGACAAGGTCTGTCATGGTAGCCTTACCTGGCATAATGCGCCCTATACGTGGATAGGTTAGTAGTTTGCCTTCACGCATTCCTTTAATTTCTTGCAAAACCCAATACATATTTCCATCCGTACCTTCGATTAACTGTTGAGGACACGCATAAGTAGTGGTCATCTGGCTAACTACTTTGTAGGTGAGATGATATTGGGTGCTGGTTTGAATGGCAATGCCTGCTTCTTTTGTGTCTAAACCATACTGTGCTTTCAGTTTCCCATTTGTGTCGAAATGAAATCCAAGCACGTCTTCAAATTGTTTTATTTGCCCCTCTTTGTTCTTGTCATAGTTTTGACCTAGTACATAGAGATCTCCATTTGTGCCAAATTCATATGATCTCACAGCAAACTCACGTCCATTGTAGTCTGGCGTCTTTTTTTGATTGGGTGGAAATTGTTGTTTGGCTTTAAACTCGTCAAGACTTGTTTCGGTGATATAGGCAAGCTTGCCACCGGATGACTTAAGCAATTGAACGGCTTTATATTTCACTTCTCCATTTTGATTTCCGAAGCCTGGTTTTACTCCTTCATTATAATATTTATCCTTGCCAGCTGCAGCTGGACCATAAAAATACCGGTCACCATTATCAAAAGTGAGTACTTCATCAATTCGCCAGTAGCTGGCCGGGCTTTCGAAGCTGAATCGCTCAGTGATTTTACAATCAGAGTTCACAGCGATGTAGGTATAATTATTATTATTAGGGTCAGCCTTCTTTTTGCCCATTGCATTTGAAGGTGCAAAAATCAATACGATACCCTCTACACCAGTGTTTTGAGGGTTATCGAAATCGGGTACTTCAAGTGCGCGCCCAAATACAAATGATTGAACATATGGAAAATCAAAATCTAACGTCTTAACCAAATCAAGATCTTTATTGAATTTTAATAAGCGGATGGCTCCTACATCCTCGTTTCCTTTGGCACTCATTTTTGGTTTTACGCTCGCCAAAATATATAAGTCCCCATTGATATCGTCTTCCGCAGAAGTGAGTGCTGTATAGGTATTGCCGTCATCGGTTTTGGGTTTTACTTTTTCCAATATGTCGGTACTGCTAACATAGCCACCAAGCAGCCATTTATAAGTGTTGGTAATTCTTTTCTTCTTTAACACCAGTGTGCCCATCAAATTATTCTCCATCGTGTTTCCTTCGGTCACATACGTTTCTCCTTTGTACCGAAACCACTTGAATTTTTTCTTCATTTTTTCTGCCTCTTCTTCAAATTCACCGTCTTTAATGAAATTAAAATCAGTGTCAAATACATATTGTTCGTATTTGAATGTGTTTTTCTTTTGCCCTGTAAAGTAAGTCAACGTGTATGTCTTGGCGTCTTTGTCGTAATCCAGACCGGAAAGCTCTCCCCTTTTGGATGCCCTGGATATTTTATAAGTCTTTTCAAGTTCCAGTTGCTGCGCTAATACAGATGACGCGGTGATGAGCATCAGGATCACCAGGCCATAGAGTTTCTTTTGCATGTTATTTTGATTAAAAAGTTTCAATCAAAATTGATCTTCATTGAAAGAAGTCACAATACCAACAGGAAGGTATTTGATATCCGTACTGGCACGGATAAAAAAAAATAAAGCCCGAATGAATCGGGCTTAAAAAAGATGAGTCCATTTGATTTTAAGTCAGCATTCCGCCATCCACCTGAATAACTTGTCCGGTGATGTAGGATGACATATCAGATCCTAAAAACACACACGCATCCGCAACATCTTCGGGTTTGCCACCGCGCTTCAATGGAATAGCATCGCGCCAGCTTTGAACCGTTTTTTCGTCCAGCTTACCAGTCATCTCCGTCTCAATGAAACCTGGGGCAATAGCATTGGAGCGAATGCCACGTGATCCTAATTCCAGGGCTACCGATTTTGTGAAGCCAATGATACCCGCTTTAGATGCCGCATAGTTGGCCTGGCCTGCATTGCCTTTCAATCCAACTACGGAAGTCATATTAATTATAGAGCCGCCTCTTTGTTTCATCATTGGTTTAGTGGCTGCCTTCACGGTGTTGAAACAGGATTTCAAATTCACGTTCATGATCTTATCCCACATTTCTTCCGTCATGCGCAGCAGCAGGTTGTCCATTGTGATGCCCGCATTGTTAATAAGGATATCAATCGAACCAAAATCGGTGACTACATCGCTGATCAGTTTATCGGCTTGTGCAAAATCTGAAGCATCTGAGCGATAGCCCTTTGCTTTTACACCTTTGGAAACAAGTTCCGCTTCCAGCGCCTGACCTTGTTCAACACTGGATAGATAGGTGAATGCGACATTAGCGCCTTGCTCTGCATAGCGAATGGCAATGGCCCTGCCGATTCCTTTCGAAGCCCCGGTAACCAGGGCATTTTTACCTAGAAGTAGTTTCATTCGAATGAAAATTTAGAATAATGAGGTCTCAAAGGTGTGGATTTTCAAAGCCTTTTCAAAAAGGACATTCAGGTGGAATTACGCTTCTGAAATCTTCCTAAATGAATTAGTACCCTTATATTTGAGCCAAATTTTAAAGATTATATCTATGGCTAATTATGATTTGATTGTCATTGGCAGTGGTCCGGGTGGATATGTAGCCGCTATTCGAGCTTCACAACTGGGCATGAAGGTAGGGGTGGTGGAGAAAGCCGAGCTGGGTGGTATCTGCCTCAACTGGGGTTGCATTCCTACCAAAGCATTATTAAAGAGTGCCAATGTGTTTGAATATATTCAGCATGCGGCTGATTACGGTATTCAGGTGAAGGATTCTTCCCCGGATATGGCCGCGATGGTGAAGCGTAGCCGTGATGTGGCTGCAGGCATGAGCAAGGGCGTGCAGTTCTTATTCAAGAAAAATAAAATCGAACAGATTGCCGGTTATGGTAAGTTGAAGAAGGGAAACAAAGTGGAGGTGACCGATGCATCGGGAAAGAAAACCGATTACGAAGCCAAGCATATCATTCTGGCAACAGGCGGTCGCTCACGCGAACTTCCTGCTATGCCTATTGATGGAAAGAAAATTATTGGATATCGTGAAGCGATGGTGTTGCCTGAAAAACCAAAGAAGATGTTGGTAGTAGGTTCAGGCGCTATCGGAGTTGAGTTTGCTTATTTCTATAATACCATTGGAGTTGAAGTTACGATTGTAGAATTCCTGCCGCGCGTTGTGCCTGTAGAGGATGAAGAAGTTTCTAAGCAGCTGGAAAGATCATTTAAGAAAGCAGGCATTACCATCTATACGAACTCTGAAGTAACTAAAGTAGATACGAAAGGGAAAGGATGTGTATCAACAGTGAAAACACCAACAGACGAAATTCAAATTGAAACGGACATCGTGCTATCTGCCGTTGGAGTTGCTACCAATCTTGAAAATTTAGGATTGGAAGAAGTAGGCGTGAAGACCGAAAAAGGAAAAGTATTGGTAGATGATTTTTACAAAACCAATGTGCCTAATGTGTATGCTATTGGCGATATCACCAAAGGACAAGCATTGGCTCACGTTGCCTCAGCAGAAGGAATTATTTGCGTAGAAAAAATTGCAGGCCATCATCCTCAGCCACTGGATTACAATAACATTCCTGGCTGTACGTATTGCTCTCCGGAAATTGCTTCGGTAGGTTATACTGAAGAAGCGGCCAAGAAGGCTGGTTATCAGCTCAAGGTGGGTAAGTTTCCATTCTCTGCTTCAGGCAAGGCCAAAGCAGCAGGTGCTTCGGATGGCTTTGTTAAGTTGATCTTCGATGCTAAATATGGTGAACTTTTAGGCGCCCACATGATCGGAGCTAATGTGACGGAGCTGATTGCCGAGATCGTGGCAGTACGCAAACTGGAAACCACAGGCCATGAAATCATTAAGACCGTTCATCCTCACCCAACGATGAGCGAAGCCATTATGGAAGCGGCTGCTGCTGCGTATGGAGAAGTAATCCATATATAAAATTGAGAGAATAGCTTTCGGAAGATTTCTACAGAGGAGGGAGTTGTTTCCCTCCTTTTTCTTTCAGTCAATCCCAACATTTGCCACTCATATCAAAATGATCTGGGTCAGGTAAATTCATATTAAAAATCCTTAGTTTTAGGCCCTCATTAGGATTACCTCGCTTATCATGTGGACTAAAACAGCGCAGTTTATCATCAAGTTTAGATTACCGCTTACGATTGTCATCGGACTCATTACCCTAGTGATGGGCTACTATGCTTCGAAAGTGGAGATGAGTTATGATTTTATGCGCACCGTTCCCCCCAATGATCCTGAAATGGTGTTCTTGAATAAGTTCAAGGCGCAGTTTGGGGAAGACGGAAACATGATGGCCATCGGCATCAAAGACAGCGCCATCTACCAACTCGAAAATTTTAAAAGACTCAAGCAGTTTAGTAATGACGTTAAAAAAATAGATGGTGTCAACGAAGTATTATCGCTTCCGCTTATGCGGATTATTCTCAAGGATACAGTAGAAAAGAAATTCTATCTCGATCCTTTGTTTCCGGATGAAATTCAATCGCAGCAACAGCTGGATAGTTTACTGGCCATAGCGCGCGATCAAAAATTCTACATGGGCCAATTAGTCAATGTTGACAATGGAGCCACGCTGGTACTGGCCCCTATGAATAAGGAATTTGCCAACTCAGCAAAAAGACTTGATGTAACCAATGCACTGATTAAACTCGGTACAGAATTCAGCGAGGAAACGGGTATAAAGATTCACTATGCTGGTTTGCCATTTGTTCGGTCCGTCATGGCGTTTCAGGTGCGTAAGGAACTTTCGTTCTTTCTTTATCTCTCTGCCATTGTCACGGGCGTTATCATGCTGTTATTCTTCAGATCGATCAGAGCGGTTATTTTCTCCATGATCATGATTGGTGTTGTCGTGGTGTGGACGATCGGTACTATAGCCTTGTTGGGTTTTAAGATCAGTTTGCTGAGCGGATTGATCCCTCCTGTTATTGTAACCATTGGGATTACCAACGCAATTTATTTACTCAACAAATATCACCTCGAGTATGTAAATCGTAAAAACAAATTCGAAGCGATTGAAGCGGTAGTGAAGAAGATGGGTCTGGCTACTTTCCTCACCAACCTTACTGTCGCCATTGGTTTCCTCACATTACTTTCAACAGACATTACCATTTTGCGCGAGTTTGGTATCGTAGCCGGTATAAATATCATCTCGCTATTCGTTGTGAGCCTGGTGATGATCCCCGGTATTTTATCATGGATGCCTGAACCCACGGCCAAGCATTTGCAGCATTTGGATTTCAAAATTCTTGGTGGATTTGTTAAGATGATTGACTTGCTGGTGCACCGTCATCGCATGTTCATCTATGCCGCTACGATCGCCATTACTGTTATCGCCCTATTTGGAATGATGCGGCTTTATTCTGTTTCCTATATGGTAGATGATATTCCGGAAGAAAGCGATATTAAAAAGGATCTGAAATTTGTGGAGGAGAACTTCAATGGGATTATGCCGCTGGAGATTGAGATTGACCTGAAGACCAAGAGAAAGAAGCCACTGCAAAGTTTAAAGATTGCACGAACCGTTGAGTCATTCGAGTCTTCGCTCGATTCGATTACTGTAACATCGCGCCCCATCTCGATATTGAGTTTTATCAAAGCTTCGCGACAAGCTTATTACAGAAACAATCCAGAGTGGTATGGACTTCCAACTTCAGACATGGAAGCAAAATATGTATTGAGTTACCTGAAAGGACAATCTGACAACAGCGGATTATTCAATTCATTTGTTGATTCAACTTACAGCAAAATGCGCATCTCCATGCAAATGATTGACATCGGATCAATCAAGATGGACTCACTCGTGAACCAGGTGATACAACCCAAAGCGGATGCACTGGTAACAGAACTTAAAAAGACGTTGCGTTCTGAAAGCGATTCGGTTACCGTTACGGTTACAGGCTCTTCTAAAATATTTATCAAGGGCAATAAGTTTTTAATAGCGAACCTCACCGAGAGTTTGATTTTAGCTTGCATACTGATTACGTTATCGATGGCCATCTTATTTGCAAATGCACGTATGATTTTGATTTCATTGATCCCAAACCTGATTGCGCTGATGATCACCGCAGGCCTGATGGGATATTTCAATATTCCACTTAAAGCAAGCACCGCATTGATCTTCAGTATCACATTCGGTATCTCGGTCGATAACTCTATCCGCTTTTTGGCCAAGTATCGTCAGGAGTTACTGGCAAGTGGATTTTTTGTGCCTCGTTCCGTAAGCGAAAGTATCCTGGAGACAGGCAAGAGCATTGTTTACACTTCGGTCGTATTGTTTGCCGGATTTATCATTTTCGCTTTTTCTGATTTTGGTGGAACGGTTGCCTTAGGTTTGTTGACCTCAACCACGCTGATCATCTCCATGTTTACCAACCTGATTTTGTTACCCGCACTAATCATGACCTTTGATAAACCTAAGAAATCAAAAGAGCACTTGCCTATCGATGACTTTGATTCAAGTTTTATCGGTGAGCAGGAAGATGAAGAGATTGATTTGAGTAAAATCAGGATTCACGATCGCAAAGGATCGTCTGAATAGCTTCGAGCCGCAAGCTTTTAGCTATGAGAAGCTACTCGAAGCCCGCAGCTCAAAGCTCGGGGCTTTATCCTACATTCACTAACTCAATTTCCTACTGTCCAATGGACAAAAAACCCTAAATTGCGGACTTTATTTTTAAGAGAAGTGAGCAAATACAGAGAATTTAAGGAATTGAACCTGGCCCAGGTGGCTTCTGAGATTTTAGCGTTCTGGAAACAGGAGCAGATTTTTGAAAAATCGGTGACCAATCGCGAGGGATCACCCTCTTTTACCTTTTACGAAGGCCCGCCTTCCGCCAACGGAACTCCGGGTATTCACCACGTGATGGCCCGCACCGTGAAGGATATTTTCTGCCGTTTCAAAACATTACAAGGTTTCCAGGTAAATCGCAAAGGCGGATGGGATACGCATGGACTTCCTGTGGAATTGCAGGTTGAAAAAGAGTTGGGCATCACCAAAGATGATATAGGCAGAAAAATTTCTGTAGAAGAATACAACAGGAAGTGCCGCGAAACGGTGATGAAGTACAAAGATCAGTGGGACGAACTTACCATCAAGATGGGCTATTGGGTAGACCTGGACAAACCTTACATTACCTACGAGAAGGAATACATTGAATCACTGTGGTGGATATTAAAGCAACTGTACGATAAGAAATTGTTGTACAAGGGTTATACCATACAGCCATATTCACCCGCGGCTGGAACAGGTTTGAGTTCGCATGAACTAAACTTGCCGGGTTGTTATAAAGATGTGAAGGACACTTCCATTGTTGCACAGTTTAAGGTGACGAGAGATGCGAAGTCAGAGTTTTTGTTTAGGCAACCAAAAGGAGATGTATTCATCCTGGCCTGGACAACCACACCATGGACGCTTCCATCAAACACGGCATTGGCGGTCGGTGAAAAAATAAAATATGTTCAGGTAAATTCATTTAATCAGTACACCCACAAATCAGTAAGTGTTGTATTGGCCAAAGATCTTGTTTCAAAATATTTTTCTGACAAGAATAAAGAATTGAAGCTTGACGATTACAAAGCAGGCGATAAGAATATTCCATTTGAAATCGTTCAGGAGTTTACAGGTAAAGATCTCGTAGGTCTTCGCTATGAACAACTTATGCCTTACCTCCAACCCTTCTATGATGCAGACAAGGCATTCCAGGTTGTGGCTGGAGATTTTGTAACGACAGAAGATGGTACTGGCGTTGTTCACATGTCTCCAACTTTTGGTGCTGATGACTTTAGGGCAGCAAAGCAAAATGGAATCCCTGCTCTTACAGTCAAAGATGAACTGGATAATGAAGTTCCTACGGTTGACAGGAAAGGAAAATTCATTTCTATAATAGGAGAACGACTTGAAGAAGGCGTGAAGAAATTTGGAATCAAAACGCACAAGCCGCTTGGTGCCGATGATTTCTATGTAAAGAATTATACCAATGAAGATGAAACCCATCCCGACTATAAAAATACGGACGTCATCATCTCCATTATCTTAAAGGAAGAGAACAAAGCATTCAAAGTAGAGAAATACGAACACACCTATCCACACTGCTGGCGCACCGATAAGCCGGTATTGTATTATCCTCTCGATAGCTGGTTTATTAAAACCACTGCCTTGAAGGATAGAATGGTGGAGTTGAACAAGACTATCAATTGGAAACCAGAATCAACCGGCAGCGGTCGCTTTGGCAACTGGCTGGAAAATCTTGTCGATTGGAATTTATCGCGCTCACGATATTGGGGCACTCCACTTCCAATCTGGAGATCAAAAGATGGGAAGGAAGAACTTTGTATTGGGTCTTTAGATCAACTCAGAGCAGAGATTGATAAAGCCAATAAATCGGGTATACAAAATCCAGCTTCTACCATCGAGTTAAATGATTTGCATCGTCCATACGTAGATGAAATTATATTACTGAGCCCAACGGGCCAGCAGATGTATCGCGAAGCGGACTTGATTGATGTTTGGTTTGATTCCGGTGCGATGCCGTATGCACAATGGCATTATCCATTTGAGAATAAAGAAGTATTCGAAAAAAATTATCCTGCTGATTTTATAGCAGAAGGTGTAGACCAAACCCGTGGATGGTTCTTCACGCTTCACGCTATTGCTGTGATGTTGAGCGAAAGCAGTGATGACATCAAAGCGGTAAATAAGAAAGTAGGAAACGGTGGCGTTTCATTCAGGAATGTAATCTCCAACGGACTTGTGCTTGACAAGAGCGGCAATAAAATGTCGAAGAGCAAAGGCAACGTGGTGAACCCATTTGAAACCCTGAGCAAATATGGCCCGGATGCTGTGCGCTGGTACATGATGGAGAATGCACCACCTTGGGATAACTTAAAGTTCGACTTTGACGGGATCGTAGAAACACAACGCAGATTTTTCGGGACGCTGAGTAATACGTATTCATTCTTTGTGCTCTATGCCAATATCGATGGCTTTGTGAAAGATGAGATGAACAATGTTCCTTATGATAAACTCGCTCCGCTGGATAGGTGGATCATCACAAAGGAGCAATCGTTGATTGAAGAAGTTACTGCTGCGTACAATGATTACGATCCAACCAAAGCAGCACGCGCCATTCAGGAGTTTGTGAGTGATCATTTGTCAAACTGGTATGTGCGGTTGAACAGAAAACGTTTCTGGCAACCCACCTCGTCCGTAACAACGAAGGACGGCAGTGCACTCTCCGAAGATAAACGCGCAGCGTACGAAACGTTGTACGAATGCCTGATGGTGACAGCGCAGTTAATGGCGCCTATTGCTCCGTTCTACAGCGAGTGGTTGTATAAAAATCTTACGGATAACATTCGCGATCGCGCTAAGCAGTTTAACACGCCTCTTCAGTACGAATCAATTCATCATACATCATTTATAAAAGCAGCTTCAGGAAGGAAGGATGAAGAGTTGGAGAAGTCGATGGATTATGCACAACGCATCTGTTCATTGGTGCATTCTATTCGCAAGAACAGTAAGGTCAAAGTGCGTACGCCACTTCAGAAAATACTTTTACCGGTATTGGATGAAAAGTTTGCGCAGCGCGTTCGTAGCGTGGAGGCAATCGTTAAAGCCGAGGTTAACGTGAAAGAGATTCAGTATATCGATGATACTTCGGGATTGCTCGTGAAGAAAGTGAAGCCAAATTTTGCCAAGTTGGGTAAACAATATGGCCTGAAGATGAAAGAAGTATCTGCAGTGATCAATACATTCACTAAAGAAGATATTCAAGCCATAGAAAAGAGTGGAACCCTGAGCAAAGGTGGATTTGAAGTGGCGTTGGAAGATGTTTTAATTTCTTCTGAAGATATTCCAGGTTGGGCCGTAGCCTCAGAAAATGGATTAACCGTAGCACTGGATATTACGCTTACGGATGAACTGAAGCGCGAAGGCGTTGCACGCGATTTTGTGAATCGTATTCAGAACCTGCGTAAGGACATGGGCCTTCAGGTATTGGATAAAATTGCTATCGAAGTAGAAAAAGATGGCGATGCTATTACAGCGGCCCTCACAAAATATAAAGATTACATCAGTGCCGAAACACAAGCCTTGTCATTAGAGTTAAAGAGCAGCGTGGCGGATGCTACCGAAGTGGATATGGATGAATTTGTGTTGAAGGTGAAGATCAGAGTAAGTTAAAATAGAGATCATAATTAAAGGATGTCCTGCGTAGCGGGAATTAACTATGGGTTATATAAAATATTTTTTGATTGCCTTGGGTGTGATCTTCCTCGATCAGGCTAGTAAGTTATTGGTGCATCACAATATGTATCTTCATCAGGAGATCAACGTACTCGGTGAGTGGTTCAAACTCCATTATTTGCTCAACCCGGGCATGGCCTTTGGTATTCGTTGGGAAAGTGAGTTTGGAAAACTGACGCTTACTCTTTTTAGAATAGTGGCAATGTTTGGTATTTCTTATTACCTGATTACCATGGCACGCAAAAAAGCCCATAATGGATTTTTGATTTGCCTTGGTCTTATTTTAGGTGGAGCGATTGGCAACGTAATCGATAGTACGTTTTATGGTGTGCTTTTAAATAATGCACCGGTCGATTCTCCAACCAGGTGGTTTCACGGTCAGGTGATTGACATGCTTTATTTTCCGTTGTTCCATTTCCAATGGCCTGAGTGGGTTCCGTTGAAAGGCGGTGAATACTTTGAGTTTTTTAGTCCGGTATTCAATATTGCAGATTCCTCGATCTTCATTGGTGTAGCAACTATTCTCATTTCGCAAAGAAGATTTTTTGCCGACCAATTTGAGGAAGTATCCTCTCAGGAGATATCTCCATCGGTAGTTCATTCTGAACAAAATTCTGAAACCGCGGAGATAGTAAATTCTGATGAGACGATAACGCCTGAGAATCCCATTCAACCCGAAGAAGAAAGCAAGCCCGAGTCTTCTGCAAGCTGAGAAGACAAAAAGGTAATTATGCCAATGGGTTGCGAATATCCTCAGATACTGCGATCTTTTGTCATATGAAGAAAGCCTCTGCTAAACGTATACCCAAAGAGATCCTCGATCTGGTTCGTGAGCAACTGACAAAAACCGGTCATCATGAATCCGTAGGCACGGGGCGATGGAGTTTTATTCACGGTCTTCAAAAGGCCGTTAAGGATTTTGTAAAGAACACTCCCGCACTTGATCCACAACTTTCATTGAGTTATCCACAAGGCCCATCAGAAGATTTATTGCGAAGGGCATTCAATCTAAAAAGTCCGCCAGGGGCAACACACACACTGCGTAACCTGTTGGCTTTGTTTGCTACACATAATACACTGGATTGGAACGCGTTGATCAACGAGCGCTTCCGCGACAAATACAAAAATCTTTTGGATGCAGGTGAAGATGATGCTTTTGAAGAGGAGCCGGTAAAATCATTGGGTGCAGAGAACATGGATTCCTTCGCCACCAAGATTGCCAATGTGTTGTTTGAAAAATTATCTAATAAGGAAATTGATTTATTAAAAGCACAGCTCACGGACGAGAAGCAAAAGGATACGTTTTCTGGTGAAGATATTGAAGGCTTATACGTTCCTTCGCTCAACGATCCGCAGAAACCTGAATTTCCACCTCGCCCGTTTTATGAACCAAAATTCCCTGCATCAAATACATTTCAAATTGAAGTGCCGGGCTTTACCAACGTGTGGCTGAAAGACGAGAGTACAAATCCCACGGGCACACATAAATCGCGCATGGCGTGGGAAGTGCTTATCAAAGCTAAAAGATATCACATTAAAGAAGTTTCTATTATTTCTTCTGGTAGCGCTGCGGCCGCGATTCAACATTTCTTTAATTTATATAAAGTAAACACGAAGTTGAAGGTGCTGATGGACTATAACATCAGCAAACAAATCAAAGACGCATTGCGCAAAATGGGTTGCGAAATTTATGAGACCGATTTGAGCAAGCAATCGCTTACGGGCAAAGACATCAAAGAACTCACCAATAACAAAGAAGGTATTGATATTACGTATCGCGAAATTCTGGATCGCTATAACGATAATTATTACGATTGGCTTTCGTATGAAGTGATGAACGAAAATTCTTCCTATTGTTTTGTGCCCTTTGGCACAGGCGATTTGTTTGTCAATATCTTGATTATTGCTGAGCGCGAATTTAACAACCGTATCTACAAACATGACCCTCGTTTTTCTGGTGATATACAAAAAATCAGCAAGTGTAATTTTTTAGGCGCCACCACGCACGATGCAAACTCGCGCATGGATAAACTCTTTTCCTATTATCTGCCATCGCTGGATGATTATCAGTTTTACATTAATTCATTAATTCAAAATCAACGCATCGGCAACCTTTCGGGAATTCTTGAAGTAGATGAAAATTTTGTTGAGGAGGCGCTCGAAATCATTAAGAAGCATGGCATCAGGAGTGAACCTTCCGGTGTTGCCGGGCTTGCTTTGATGCTTCAGATGAGAGATGAATTGCCTAAAGATGAAAAGATGCTGATCATTAACACAGGCTCTACCATCTATCCCATCAATGGTAATTAAGCCATTCCTTGTCTTGGCAGAATTTTCTGTACTCCTTACATGGAATTTGCATGCCATGAAAATGAGAGATATTCTTTCGATAATCGGGATTTTGGTGGCGGTTATTATTGTAATCCTCTTTTATCAGTCGTAAGTAGATTGATTACCACCGGTCTTTTTATCAATTTTGAGCCCTTATAATTATTATGGCTGAAAACCTGATCATCTCACACTCCACGGATAAAGTTGCACGATATCAAATGCTGGTTCCTCAAATTGAGGCACTCACTTCAGGCGAACCTGATCTGATTGCAAATCTTTCAAACATTGCAGCGGCACTTCGGCAAGCGATGAATTTCTTTTGGGTAGGATTTTACATCGTAAAAAATAATGAGTTGGTGCTGGGACCTTTTCAGGGACCGATTGCCTGCACGCGTATCGCATTTGGAAAAGGAGTGTGTGGCGCAAGCTGGAAAGAGAAGCAAACGATCATCGTGCCTGATGTAGATGAGTTTCCCGGTCACATCGCATGCAGCTCTGATTCAAAATCTGAAATTGTATTGCCCGCTTTAAAAAATGGAGATGTAACGCTCGTGCTGGATGTAGACAGTGATCAGCTCAACGACTTTGATGAAACCGATAAAGTATACTTATCGCAAGTCATGAGCATGATTGAAAAGATGCTTTGATCTCGAAAATTCTATTATGCCCTCCTCCGAATTTTATAAACAGCGTGAACTTCAATTCAAACATGAAGGCGAGCGTATTGAAAAAAAGATCAGACAATATTCCTGGAGTCGCGTTGCGCTCGTGCTGGTCATGGGAGTTTTGATTTATGCAGGATTTTCTCAGCCCTATTTTTTTTGGATACTGATTGCACCGCTAGGCGCCTTTATTGCACTGGTCAATCGTCAGTCATTACATAAAGAAAAAAAGCAATTGGCAAATTATCTGGAGCAACTGAATCACATGGAAGGAAAAAACTTCCGATTTGAGTCAACTGATTTTTCTGATGGCAATCGCTTTGCAGATCCTCATCATTCCTATGGTCATGATCTTGATTTATTTGGAAGTGGTTCTGTTTTTCAATACATCAATCGCTGCGGCACTCAATTGGGTGAAGAACGATTGGCTTACGACTTAAAAAATCTGCCATATCAAAAAGAAGAATTGTTGCAGCGAGAGGAAGCGGTGCGCGAATTAGGAGCGATGGTAGAATTCCGTCAGCAAGTTTGGGCGGTGGGCCGACAGACCAATGATCTTTCGTTTGACCGATCTAAGTTGCTGCGCTGGCTTTCTGAAAAACCGTTCATGTTTAAGAATAATCTGTATACGTTGATGCGTTGGATTCTTCCCGCTATCACCTTATCTATTTTAGGCCTTACGATTTATGATTGGAGTTATTTTCCCCTGTTATTGGTAATGGCAATTACTCAGCTTACTATAGCCGGATTTCAGGCAAAGCGAATTGGAGAATTTCAACGCGTGCTTAGTTCGGCACGAGAAGTATTAAAAAACTATGCACGCATTTTTGAATTACTAACACAACAGAAAGTTGAATCATCTTTAATGAAAAGACATCACCAGGTTGCTATAAATGCATTTGAAAAAGTAAAAGAATTTTCTGCTTTGGTGAATGCACTGGAGTCACGCATGAATCCGATTGCCATGCAATTTGGAAATGGCTTGTTCCTTTACGATTTTCATGCAGTAGCGAGATTAGAAAAGTGGCGTGAAGAAAACGTAAGAGATTTGCCGCATTGGCTGGAATCATTGAGCGAATGGGATGGATTACTTTCACTGGCCACACTGCACTACAATTATCCTCAATACGCTTTCGCGGAAGTGAATGAACAGTCTGTGTTAGAGACTCGCGAGGTAGGTCATTTGTTAATTCCTGATGCGATTCGTGTTGCCAACAATTTTGATTTAGGTAAACCAGCAAAAATTTATCTGATCACCGGGGCTAATATGGCGGGCAAGAGTACGTTCCTTCGCTCACTCGGAGTAAACTTTGTATTAGGTAGCATTGGCTCACCTGTGTGTGCTACGCAGTGGCGCATGCCTTTAATGGCGTTGCGTTCAGGTATGCGTACGACCGATTCACTGCAAGAACATCAATCGTATTTTTTCGCTGAGCTGAATCGCCTTCAATCCATCATGGAAGAACTTCGTTCGGGCAAGCCCATGTTTATTTTACTGGATGAGATATTGAAGGGAACAAATTCGACAGACAAACAATTAGGCTCGCGTGAGTTGCTCAAACAACTAAAAGACATGAACGCGCTGGTGGCGTTGGCCACACATGATATTGCCCTGGGTGATCTCGCTGAACAATTTTCTGATCAAATTGGCAATGCTTGTTTTGAAGGCAAGATTGAAAATGATCAATTAACATTTGATTATACGCTTCACCCAGGGGTTGCGCAAAAGGCGAATGCTACTTTCCTGATGAGGAAGATGGGTATTATTCCTCCTGAGGTGTTATAGTTGTTCACTTTTTCATTAAATTGATTAAATATTAGCGTTGATCAATTAAGAGATTCAGAAATGGACAATAGCAGGGCTAAGAAAATCAAGAAGAGATTTAACGGTGGATTTGCAATTTATTACGGAATGGGTTCAGCTCTCACTACAGTAGGTACTGTAGTTACGTTGATCAGTCGGTTGTATCAGATTTTAAGCGGGAAAGCAGAACTCAACTGAGCTGTAATCATTCTCCTATTAGTATTTGCTTCTATCTCAGGTTTTGTTGCTTACTTGCTATTACGGGCAGGCTACGAAGAAATTGAAAATCAGAAAATCACATAAATAAAATCCCATGACATCCATTAGCCGCAGAGATTGGTTTAAATCATCACTAGCACTTACAGCAGGCCTTGCTGTAACGCCTGCATTTGTACAAAACCTGATGGCAGCGCCTGTGAGTGAAGCCGAAAGAGCATTCTTTAAACAGGGAAAGACCGTTGGAACTAAAGTGCGATTGAATTCCAATGAGAATCCGTACGGGCCATCCGAGAAAGCGAAAAAGGCAATGATTCAAATTTTGGGTGAAGGAAACCGATATGCCTTTAATGAACTGGAAGAACTGAAAAAAATTATTGCACAAAAAGAAGGTGTGGATCCTTCCTTTATTTTATTAGGTGCGGGCTCAGGTGAACTGTTATGTCAAACCGGTATTGCCTATGGATTGGAGGGGGGCAGAGTATTATCCGCCTATCCTACCTTTGGCTTGTTGATGAACTATGCACAGGAAATGAATGCTGCCTGGGATAAGGTTGATCTTAACGAAAAGCTTGAGTTTGATTATGCAAAATTATTATCCGCCATTAAAAGTGACACACGTTTAGTTTTCTCCTGCAATCCTAACAACCCTACCGGCACGATGGTAGATTCTAATATTGTTAAATCATTCTGTGAGGAAGCTTCAAAGAAAACGTTGGTGTATGCCGATGAAGCCTACATTGAATTCTTAGAACCTGCTGAGCAAAAATCGATGGTGTCATTGGTGCAACGTACCCCCAATCTGATTGTATCAAAAACCTTCTCTAAGATTTACGGACTGGCAGGACTTCGCATTGGATACATCGTGGCTCATCCTGATGTGTTGAAGAAGGTTGGGAAATATGGTGATACTATTTCGCCAAGTCAGACGGCATTGGCTGCTGCGAAGGCAAGCTTGGGTGATGAAGAATTTATGAAAATGACCCGCGAGAAAAATGCAGTAGCCAGAAAAGTATTAACGGATTATCTCGATAGCAAAAAAATATTCTATGGCAACCCTCGCACCAATGTGCTCTTGTTCTCTGCACCTAAAGACGGCAAAACGATTTTGACTCAACTTGAAGAGAGAGGATTTTTGATTCGCATTTGGGAATATCAGCAGAAAGAATGGTGCCGTGTTAGTATTGGCACAGCCGATGAGATGAGGTCCTTTATCAAGGCTTTTGACGAAGTGATTGCGTAAGCATGAAGTTTCGGGAGTGGAAAGTAGATTGGCCTAATCACCTGATTGGTTTTTTCAGTGCGCTATTTGGAATCCTCATCGCCTTTGAGTTAGATCAATGGCGAGAGTCAAAAAATAATCAGGAAGATGCCCGAAATGCTTTCGAAAAAATTAAGGTGGAAATTCAGATCAATAAGGAGACATTGCATTCCGTAGTGAATACAAATCTTAAATTGCTAGAATTATTAGAGTTCGAGGTCATCCCGCATATCAATGATAAGTTAGGATATAATGGTCCAACGGAGGCAGCGATAGCAATCAATTCTAAAGTTTATCCGGTAGCCATCATTCATATAGTTGATACATCATTGGCGAATATAAACTCCTCTGTTACAATCAACATGGGCAGTTTATCTCACCCCATTTTGCATTATTCAGCCTGGGAATCTGCTAAAGCAACCGGGGTCATCAACAATTTCGAATACGAGAAAGTATTAGCCATTTCCTATCTGTATAATACGGAGCGCATTTTGGAAGAACTACAAGAGATTCGGTTATTGCTCAGACGGTCAGATGAGATTAATTCTAAGATAGAACTTGAAAAATTGTTATCAGAATTAAAAGCGAGTCACATGATCATCCAGATAGAACTTGCTAATTATGATATGTTTGAGAATATGGTTCAGAGTATGGAATAAGCTAAGTAGGAATAACTTTCTTTCGACATTTTAATTATACCTTATTCAACTAAACGGTGACTAATACGGAAGCTAAAGTCATCAATTATCGAATAGCAATCTTCTCAGGGACCAAAATGGCGGAAGAAAAACTTTGGCGCAATTTTGTCAAGTCCTGATACGCTTCCAGTTTACTATAGTATTTGCCTACCGTAACCCTGAATTTAGGTTGTTGATACTGGAGATTAGCAGCAAGCTCAGGGAGGTCGGTTGATATTTTCTTCTTTATGTTCATCGCATCTTCGCGGTTTTGTCCAGAATAAATTTGAATGGTGTAGCCATCTACTGATCTTCTCATCAGATTGAAACTATCAATGCTATCCAGCACCACATCCACTTTTTTATTCACTGTTTTAGTAAAGGAAATGCTTTTGATCTCTGGCGTGATTACAATTGAAGTATTGGTTGAAGAATCAGCGGGCACGGTAACTCTGGGTCTGACATCGAAGAGGCTTTCATAGTACGGCCACTCGTTCTTTTTCTGAGCCACACAACTCATCAGAAAATGGATTAAAAGCAACGTAAAAATGATTTGCTTACTTGTTGTCATGCTTCAATTTACAAAAACCTAAGCTATCGCCTTAAAAGATACGACCAATTGCCAATTCTTAACCTTCAATCACTATACAACGACCTGACTTAATGTCTTCTTCTACTTTCTTATACTTTACATCCTTGAGCACCTGGCCGTTGGGATATTGAACCGTTACTTTATCATTTCGGCCTGCTATTTTTTCAGATTTAACAGGCATTATTTTTTCTTCAACAGGACGCTCAGGTCCTTGAGGCTGTGATCCACCACCCTGCAATAAAGAGCGTGATTCTTCTTTTTGCTCACTTAGTCTCTGACGTTTTTGCGAACGCGCTTCTTGTACTTGTTCAGCTTCCCGTACAGGCACATCGGCTTTCATCAGGAAAGAAATAGTTTCTTCATTCACTTTTGAGATGAAACGCTTGAATGCTTCGAATCCTTCGAATTTATAAATCAACAGAGGATCTTTTTGTTCATACACAGCATTTTGCACCGACTGTTTCAGATCATCCATATCGCGCAAGTGCTCTTTCCATTGCTGATCGATAATCGCCAATGTGATCATCTTCTCCATCGATTTGATCAACTCATTGTTCTTTGAATCCACGCACTTCTTTAGATTGGCGGCTACACCGATCTGTTTAACACCATCCGTGAACGGCACCGAAATATTTTCAATCGTTCCTCCCCGTGTTTTAAATATGTCCATGATAATAGGGAAGGACTTATCTGCAGCTATTTTATTCTTATACTGATAGTGCTTTAATGCTTCTTCATAAAGAGTTTCGCTGATTACGGCTTGATCTAGTTTTGTGAAATCTTCTGGTGTAATGCTAAAATCAAAACCGAGCAGACTTAATACATTGATCTTAAAGTTCTCCACACCCTCACCTGCTTTAGCATTGGCGACAATATCATCACAAGTATCAAACAACATGGTGAGAATGTCAAGTTCCAAACGTTCGCCAAAGAGCGCATTTTTTCTGCGCTTATAAATTACTTCACGCTGAGAGTTCATCACGTTATCATATTCGAGCAAACGCTTACGAATACCGAAGTTATTCTCCTCTACTTTTTTCTGTGCACGTTCGATAGAATTGGTTACCATCGAGTGAGAAATCACTTCTCCTTCTTTAAGTCCAAGTCGATCCATGATGCGGGCAATGCGCTCGGGCATGAACATGCGCATGAGGTTATCTTCAAGTGATACATAAAACTGAGAGGTTCCCGGATCGCCCTGACGACCTGATCGTCCGCGCAACTGGCGGTCAACCCTGCGAGATTCATGGCGCTCTGTACCAATGATGGCCAATCCACCGGCAGCTCTTGATTCTGGAGTAAGTTTAATATCAGTACCACGACCCGCCATGTTGGTAGCGATGGTTACTGTGCCTGGCTTTCCGGCTTCGGCAACCACTTCAGCTTCGCGCTGGTGTTGCTTTGCATTCAATACCTGATGCTTAATTTTCTTAAGTTGAAGCATGCGGCTAACCAACTCTGATATTTCCACGGAAGTGGTACCTACGAGTACAGGTCTGCCTTGTTGGGTAAGTCTTACTACCTCTTCAACAACCGCATTGAATTTTTCACGAATGGTTTTATAAACAAGATCTTCCTGATCCTTTCTGGTAACGGCTCTGTTGGTAGGAATTACGACTACATCCAGTTTATAGATATCCCACAATTCGCCTGCTTCCGTTTCGGCAGTGCCAGTCATACCAGCCAGCTTATGATACATGCGGAAATAATTTTGTAAGGTAATGGTAGCATAAGTCTGCGTGGCATCTTCCACCTTCACATTTTCTTTTGCTTCAATGGCCTGATGTAAACCATCCGAATATCTGCGACCATCCAATACACGTCCGGTTTGCTCGTCTACGATTTTTACTTTTCCGTCAACCAGAATGTATTCGGTATCTTTTTCAAAAAGCGTGTATGCTTTCAATAATTGATTAACGCTATGAATGCGTTGCGACTTGGTGGTATAATCGCGAATCAGTGCTTCTTTCTTTTGAAGGCGATCCTCATCGCTAAGTGTAGTATCTTTTTCGATCTTCGTTAACTCAATTCCAATCTCTGGTAGGATGAAGAACTTAGGATCTTCTCCTTCTCCTGTAATCAGGTCAATACCTTTTTCAGTAAGATCTACGCTGTTGTCTTTTTCTTCTATGACAAAGTAAAGAGGCGCATCTGCTTCGGGCATCATCTTTTTATTGTCCTGCAGATAAAAGTTTTCGGTCTTTTGAAGAATCGATTTATTTCCGGTTTCACTCAGCATTTTTATGAGTGGCTTGTACTTAGGCATAGCCCGGTGAGCTCGGAATAATGCAGTACCACCATCTTTTTCATTGCCTTCTGCAATTAATTTTTTAGCATCGTTGAGATACTGGTTGATTAATTTCTTTTGAGCGTCTACTAATTTGTTGATGCGTGGCTTCAGATCATAGAACTCATGCTCATCACCACGAGGAACGGGGCCTGAAATAATCAAAGGAGTACGCGCTTCGTCAATCAATACACTATCTACCTCATCGACCATCGCATAATGATGACCGCGTTGCACCAATTCCTCAGGATCACGTGCCATGTTGTCGCGCAAGTAGTCAAAACCAAATTCATTGTTGGTGCCATAGGTAATATCGGCACGGTAAGCATTTTTTCTTTCGACAGAATTCGGTTCATGCCGATCGATGCAATCCACATTCAGACCATGAAACTGGAAGAGCGGAGCCATCCATTCGCTATCGCGTCTGGCTAGGTAGTCGTTCACCGTTACAATATGAACACCTCGTTTTGCGAGAGCATTTAAAAATGCAGGGAATGTAGCAACCAACGTTTTTCCTTCACCGGTAGCCATCTCAGCCACATTACCTTGATGCAGAGCTATACCGCCTATGATCTGCACTTCATAGTGCACCATATCCCAGGTGATCAGGTTGCCAGCTGCCATCCAATGACGACTCCAGTGGGCTTTGTCTCCGTTGATTTTTATATTCAGGTTTTTTGCTGAAAGTATGATGTCGTGTTCGGTAGCCGTTACTTCCAGGTATTCGTTTTCTTTAAATCTGCGGGCGGTTTCACGCACGATGGCAAATGCTTTTGGTAGCACTTCCATCAATACTACTTCAAGGTCTTTGTTGCGCTGACTTTCCAGATTATCAATTTCAGCGAAGATGGTTTCCTTTTCATGGATGTCCAGATCTTGCTGTTCATTGATGCGGGTGTGGAGGCCTTCAATCTGATCATCAATCGGTTTTAATTGATCATTTATGAATTGTTGTATTTCGGCTGTCTTTCCTCTCAATTGATCATGAGAAAGGGAGGTAAGTTTTTCTTCTTCTTTTTTAGTTAGCTCCACCAGGGGCATCATTTTTTTGATGTCCTTCTCTGACTTGGTTCCGAAAATCTTTGAAATCAGTTTTAACATAATCCTATAAGTTTAACATCAAAAAGGTGGAAGCTGTAAGAGTTGTCAGGGGTATTTTAAAAAACAACTGAGCACTTAAAACCTATTACCAATAGCCCATCAAAGGGGCACAAATTTAAGGATTTCGGGGTGCAATTATAGTTCCAAGTCGCCCTCAAACACCATTTTGGCAGGGCCGATAAGAAAAACATCGTGAAATGTGACGGGAAGACTGCCAGAGGGGCCGGAGTACGTGGCTTTAAATTCTACGGACAGCTCGCCTCCATTCACTTTTATATGAACTGGAGATGTGTATCCGTGTAAACTTGAGGCCAGGGCTGCTGCTGTTACGCCCGTTCCGCAAGAGAAAGTTTCATCTTCAACACCACGCTCATAGGTGCGTACGGCAATCGTATTATGATCAAGTAACTGAATAAAATTTGCATTGGTGCCAGCGGGTGCATACGTTTCGCTGTAGCGGATCTTTCTTCCTTCCTCTACAACCGGATAGTCGTTTACCGCTTTTACAAAACGCAAAAAATGGGGTGAGCCTGTATTGATGAAATATTCGTCACCGGATTTTTTCACCACAGTAACATCATTCATTTTCAGTTTTACGATATCTGTATTGAGTAATTCGGCTTCGTGAGAACCATCATATGCATTGAAGGTGGTGTTGGTTTTTAACAGGCCAAGTGCTGCGGCCATCATCACGGCAGCACGACTACCATTTCCGCATAGGCTTTGAGAGCCATCGCTGTTATAATACACGAGATTAAAATCAAGAGATGGATGTTTCTCAATTAACATCAATCCATCGGCTCCTACACCAAATCTGCGGTCGCATATTTTTTCAATTTGCTCTTTTGAAAATGAATATCCACTCGTGCGATTATCGATAACCACGAAGTCATTGCCGGTGGCCTGATATTTATAGAAATGGATTTTCACTTTATTGCTTTTGAGTCTGTAAAGTTAACAGGAGATTGGGAATAAAAATTCAGCGAGTAATTTTTGAATCAGCAGTAAAGTCTTTTAGTTTAAATTATCGCGTTTGAATTTTAAATACGTTTCATTCTTAGGGTCTAAGGAGATGGCTTTGTCAACATCCCGTCTGGCTTCATTTTTTCTATTGAGATTGAAATAAGCATTTCCACGCCAGTAATAAGCTTCTGTATAGTCGGGCTTAATAGAAATAGTTTTGGTGTAGTATTCTACTGCTTGTTGAAAGTCTTTTAATACAAAAAGACTGTGCCCAGCCATTAGTAATATGTAATAGTGATCTGGATCCTTTTTGAGATACTCGACAAAATCATCAAGCGCTTCCTGAGTGTGTTCCAGATTATAGTTGCAAATACCTCTATAGTATTTATAAGTGGATACGTCATCTAAGGTAAGTTCTATAGCTTTAGTGTAATCCAGCCTTGCTTCTTCATACATCTCCAACATATAATTGCTGTATGCCCGACCTCCGAAAGAATATACGTCATTTTTGTTTAGCTCCAACGATTTAGAAAAATCAATGATTGCTTCTTCGTAATGCTCAAGTATTTGTTTTACAGATCCCCTCCAGTAATACATACTTGCTACGTCAGGGTTGAGCCCAATGGCTTTGTCCAAGTCAGGAAGTGCTTCCCGATAAGCCTCCAGATTGTAATTCGTTAATGCCCGATAATAGAAGGCTTGTTCATTGTTTGGATTTAACTCAATGGCTTTGTCATAATCGGGAATTGCTTCTTTATATTTTTTTTGTGTGTATTTAGCGCTAGCTCTCCAATAGTAGGCCTCATCATAATTTGGATTTGTCTCTATGGCTTTCGTATACAACTCAATAGCTTTTACATAATTTTCCTTATTGTAGGCGGTGTGGCCCTCATCCAATAATGCACTAGCTTTTTTTCGATTATCTTCCGTTACTTCGTTAAAACTTCGTTTAACTGCTGTGTTTTTAGTTTCTGCAATGCTAGCTAACACTTCGTTTTTTACCATAGCCCCTTTAGAAATATTGGCAGCAGCAAAATAAAAATCATCACCGGTGAGCGAGGTAGTCTCCCAAGGTACTTGAGCTCCCGCTGATTTTTCAGTGACTTCAGTACGAACTTTTTTAAAGACTTGTTCGATGGACAGTTTTGGGTCACCCATGTATTTTAACAAGGCGCTTGTATATAATCCATTGGAGCCTGCACCATCGGATGCTACCCTTCCTGGGGCAGTGGCATAGGCAATCAATGATCCGGTTGGGGCATCCATCATCGCCAAACCATTTCCGTTTGCGCTACGATGCCAACTTCTCTCAAAAGGATTGTTGCGGCATGCATCCATGATAATCACATTCACTTTTACTTGCGCTGCGTCCATATAGGCCAGTACACGATCAGCGGCTACGCAATCAAATTCAATTTGCTCCTCGGTTTGTAAGTCGGCTTCTATGGGGATCATGTAATTCATCCCTTTGTTTTGTATCCCATGGCCTGCATAATAAAACACCCCTACCTCATAACCCGTTAGCTTTTTTCCAAAAGCATTGATGGCCATTTTCATTTCCTTTTGAGTGACGTTTTGGTATTTCATCACTTCAAAGCCTACCGACTGAAGTGCTGTCGCAATTGCGGTTGCGTCATTTACCGGGTTTGGTAGCGAACCACCATTTTGATAGTTGGAATTACCTATTACTAAGGCAAGTCTTTTTTGATAGGACTGAGCCCACAAAAAAGAGGGTAAGAGCATCATTGCGATAAGGGCGCACTTTTTCATGTTTCTGGTCATAGAGCTGATAAAATTATCAGAAAGTAAATCCAGTATCAAAGAAGAATCAGGTGATTATTTCACATCTTCATAATCGACATACTCACCACCCTTAATGTTGCCATTCTTTTTTCCTTTGGTGGAGTCTGTGTTAACTGAATTTTGTGGTTTGCGATCTGGCTGACGGAATTGCTGCGAAGCGGCACCTGCTTTAAAAAAGAATCCACCTATCTTAAAAATAAGATAGGCGATGATTGCTAAGATGAGTAAGAATTTGAACATGTTATTGATGTAATATGATCTTAACCTGAAAGCAAAGTTAATGGTTTCAAACGAATACAATCAGTCTAAAAATAGGGCAATTAAGGTTTTTTTGATGGTCGCAATCATTTTCAATCACAAATGATAGTATGTTTACAAAGACTATGCAGGTATTAACGGATTCAAAAAACCAGAAGTGGAACCTGGGCACGTGGGCTTTGCTTATGCTTATTTTGTTAGCAGGCTCCTATACTTCGTATTACGCCAGAACCTTAACGGACTCACTTTTACTTTATCTTCCTACTTCCCTGGCCTTTGTCATGGTGCATTGGTTTGGTCCACGCATCTTACCATTGGCTTTTATCAACGCATTTGTTACTCTTTTTTTATGGCAGGCACCAGGCTCGTGGGATCGAATTCTTTTTCTAGCCTCACGTGAACCAGTAATTGTTTTTGCATCGTGGTTCCTTTGCAAGAATCTCGTGTACTCCTCCAGGGGACTTTCGAACACAAAATCATTTGGGAGATTTATCTTGTTGGGTATTGTTGCACCTGACCTGATCAATTCTTTCTACACCTATAATTACACTTTTGTAAATGGCAACTTAGAAAAGGTCTCTCTTCTTTGGCTTTCTGATTTCATTACTATTTTTTCAATTGGGTTGCCGCTCTTGCATTTTTTTACTCCCGTTAAAACAACGTATTTTTTTAAACTGGAAACTTTTGAGACCAAGGTCTTTCAAAGCAAATACGGGAATGGAAAGGCGTTGGTTGAGTTTGTAGGGATTACGTTTATTTTCATGGTTTTGGGTTTCTTCATCAGTTTTGATAAATACTGGTTCCTATACGGCATCGGAGCTACCTTATTAGCTGTGCGTCATGGATTCAATTACGTGGTGGTAGTGAACTCTGTGATTTTTATTTTGAACTACATTCTGCCCTTACTGGATATAGAGAACATGGTTCATGGATTAAATGTATCGACAGAATTATTAAATGTGCATTTAGGAATGAGTACCATGTTTTTTGGTTCTGCACTTATCGGTCGTGTAATTAGTGATTTACAAAATTCTGAAAAGGAGCTCACCATACAGAAAAAACAAATAGAAGAAACGAATAGTCAATTAAGCAAAACAAATCATGAAATGGACCGGTTTGTTTATAGTGTCTCACATGATATCAGCGCACCACTCAAATCAATCCGGGGGCTTATTGCCATTAGTAAATTGGAATCAAATAACAACTTAGAATTTCCGTACATAACCAGAATTGAACAAAGCGTAAAAAAACTTGAAGACTTTACGGAAGAGATATTAGAGCACTCAAGGGCAAGTCGCAAAGATATTGAAATTGAAGAGGTTAATCTTCCTGGCCTATTAGACGATATTTTTGATAATCTGAAATATTTAAATGGCTACAATGCAATCCGGTTTAGGACCCAATTAGATTGTCAGTTGATAAGAACTGATCGATTCTTACTGAAAGTAATATTGAGTAACCTGATATCGAATGCAATAAAATTTCAAAAATCAGAAGAGGGAGCAAACCCTGAAGTATGCATAAGATCATTTGCCAAAGACAAATTATTTATTGAAGTGGAGGATAATGGTGAAGGCATTCAAGACGAATATAAAAATCGAATTTTCGAAATGTTTTATCGCGCCACCACGAGTTCAACAGGATCTGGTCTTGGTTTATTTATTGCCAGGGAAGCGGCAAAGAAATTGAATGGGGAAATTTATTTTAAAACTACTCATGGAGAGGGTTCGGTATTTACGATCGAATTGCCTCTGCATGAGTAGATCTAAGGGTGAAGAAAAAACATATTTTTTATCGGCTCAAATAAAGATTTCTTTCGGAATAAATGTTCATGAAGTAATCATCCATCAAGTCATCAATGAAATAGATGGCTTCTCCGGTCGATTTCATTTCAGGACCCAGTTCTTTATTTACCTCCGGGAATTTGCTGAATGAGAACACCGGCACTTTAATCGCATAACCCTTCTTGGTTGGATTAAATGTAAAATCCTTCACCTTCTTTTCACCCAGCATTACTTTGGTTGCGTAATTCACATAAGGCTCATCATAAGCCTTGCAGATGAAAGGTACAGTGCGGGAAGCACGTGGGTTTGCTTCAATGATGTAGACTTTATCATTTTTAATGGCAAACTGAATATTGATTAGCCCTACCGTTCTTAAGGCAATAGCAATGCGTTTGGTATAACTTTCAATTTGTTTGATGATTAAATCACCAAGGTTGTAAGGAGGCAGCACGGCATAGGAATCACCGGAGTGAATTCCCGCAGGTTCGATATGTTGCATGATACCGATGATGTAGACATCTTCGCCATCACAGATCGCATCGGCTTCTGCCTCTATCGCGCCATCCAGAAAATGATCTAACAATACTTTGTTTTCAGGAAGGTGTTTCCAGATATCGATGATATGATCTTCGAGTTCTTTCTCGTTGATCACAATCTTCATGCTTTGTCCTCCAAGCACATACGATGGGCGCACTAAAAGAGGGAAACCAATTGTCTTCGAAACTTCAAGGGCTTCATCGGCATCGGTGGCAACACCAAATTCAGGATAGGGAATATTCATTTCTTTCAATAACGAAGAAAAACTCCCTCGATCTTCAGCCAGGTCGAGAGCTTCGAAAGAAGTTCCCATGATTTTGATTCCGTACTTCTGAAGTTTTTCGGCAAGCTTCAGAGCGGTTTGTCCGCCCAACTGAACGATTACACCTTCTGGCTTTTCATGTTGGATGATATCCCAAAGATGTTCCCAGAATACGGGCTCGAAATAAAGTTTATCAGCAATATCAAAATCAGTTGAAACAGTTTCAGGATTACAGTTGATCATGATGGCTTCATAGCCACATTCTTTTGCTGCAAGAATTCCATGAACACAAGAATAATCGAACTCAATTCCTTGTCCTATGCGATTGGGTCCCGAACCTAATACAATCACTTTCTTTTTGTCGCTCGCTATAGATTCATTCTCCTTATCGAATGTTGAATAGTAATAGGCTGTTTTTGCTTCAAACTCGGCAGCACAAGTATCCACCATTTTATAAACGCGATTGATTCCCATCTCTCTGCGCTTTTTGTGAACCTGACTTTCCCTGCAGTCGATTAAGTGAGCAATCTGTCGGTCGGCATACCCTTTTTCTTTGGCGGTGCGCATTAGAGAAGCAGGAATTGTATCGAGACGATACTTTTCAATTTCTTTTTCAAGCTCAATCAAATCCCAGATCTGTTCCAGAAACCACTTATCAATCTTGGTGAGTTTAAGTATAGTTTTCATGGAAATGCCCAGCTTCATCGCATCATAGATATGAAACAAGCGGTTCCAGCTTGGATGCTCCAGACTATACAACAGATCGGCCTGCTTGGTCATTTCTTTTCCATCAGCACCCAATCCATTTCTTCTGATCTCCAGCGACTGACAAGCCTTTTGTAATGCTTCTTGAAAATTTCTTCCAATACCCATTACTTCACCCACCGATTTCATCTGAAGTCCGAGTCTGCGGTCTGCACCTTGAAACTTATCAAAGTTCCAACGTGGAATTTTAACGATCACATAGTCGAGAGCAGGTTCGAAGTATGCGGTGGTTGTGCCTGTAATGGCATTCTTTAATTCATCTAAGTTATAACCGATAGCAAGCTTGGCGGCAATCTTCGCAATCGGATATCCTGTCGCTTTTGAGGCCAGTGCGGATGAACGCGATACGCGAGGATTTATTTCAATACCAATAATATCATCATTATCCGGATTTACAGAAAACTGCACATTACAACCTCCGGCAAATTTTCCGATGCCATTCATCATCCTGATGGCCAGGTTACGCATGTTTTGATACACGGTATCAGGCAGTGTCATAGCGGGTGCTACCGTAATGGAGTCTCCGGTGTGAATACCCATCGGATCAAAATTCTCGATCGAACAGATAATAATCACATTACCGGCACCATCGCGCAGCAACTCCAACTCATATTCTTTCCAGCCCATGATGCTCTTCTCCACCAACACTTCGTGAATGGGAGAAGCATGTAAGCCTCGATTTAAAGCCTCATCAAATTCTTCTGGGGTATTTACAAACCCTCCACCCGTTCCTCCCAACGTGTAGGAAGGACGTATAACGAGTGGGAATCCAATTTCTTGGGCGATTTCTTTACCTTCTAAAAAGGAAGTGGCGGTAGCGCCTTTACAAACACCGACACCCAACTCAAGCATTTTCAACCTGAATTTTTCGCGGTCTTCGGTGGTTTCAATGGCCTTGATATCAACGCCAATGATCTTTAAGCCATAGTGTTGCCAGATGCCAGCCTTCTCGCAATCAATGCATAAGTTCAATGCAGTTTGACCTCCCATGGTGGGCAATACAGCATCGATATGATGTTTTTCAAGAATTTCCCGAATAGATTTTTTCTCTAAGGGCAACAAGTAAATGTGATCGGCAGTGACTTTGTCGGTCATGATCGTGGCCGGATTGGAGTTGATCAGGATCACCTCAATGCCTTCTTCACGCAACGAACGGGATGCCTGCGAGCCGGCATAGTCAAATTCACACGCTTGACCTATAATAATGGGGCCGCTACCGATAATTAGCACGGAGCGAATACTGCGATCTCTAGGCATAGTGGCTGTTTAGGAATGGATAAATCGCGCAAAAATAATGACTATTTCAGGATTTAACTTTCATTCGGAAAGTTATTTGCACCGATATTTTTTCAAAATATTAATTATGATTTTCTGTGGTATTTTAAAGATCACAGGTTGCAATCGATATAAAAAACATCATGGCTTCTGGGAGAAGAGTCGTGGTTGTAATTACTTCTTGAATTCCCGGAATCTTCGAACCATCGCAATCGAGAATCCAATCATGAGAATTCCAGTGCCAAGCCATAACACGTTGATCATCGGTTTTTCCATTGCTTTAATGATCACCCAGTCTTTTTGACGAGTGTTCAAGCCCAGGCTGAATTCGTTGGTTTCGGGGTGAATATTGAGCAACGTGATCTTCACACCCAAATCATTGATTTCAGATGAAAGCCTGCCTACTTGTGCACGGTCTTTAATTAAGAAAATGGGTTCAGAATAATAACTGTCACGTTCACCGGTAACTTTTATTTTGGCCTGCACCGCAACATCTTCGGCAGCAAGTTCAACACCTTCTATACGATCGATCTTGTTTACACTTTCTAATACGGCCACGTAGTCATTTACAAAAAACTGTTGACCCAGGCGAACACGTGTTTCTTCAGTTTCACTCCACTCCGGTTCTTCTTCACGATTCATTGGAAGAGAGACATGTGTGTACAAATCGCGTGTTACATTTCTTTTAATATCGGGCGAGGCAACAAAGCCACCCATGGATGGATTTATTTGGATGCGCGGAAATAGGACGGCAGACACTTCTCCGTCCTTTCGGAGTTCTATTTCATAATAGGTGTTCTCAGGATTAATATCGAATGTGTCTTTTGCATTCAATATTTTTTTTCCTTGAAATTCGATATCTTTTTTTGCTACTACTTTGAAAGGATCGAGTGTCAGATCGATATCATTTTTGCTTACGTAACCATTTACATGTCTAGGCTCAACGCGTTCACCAAGATATTCGATTTCGTAGTTGGCCATGGTGCGGGGCTCATTGATAAATAACAAAAGATTATCACGATTGAATTCCGTAGGAAGATCTTTAGAGATCAACATTCCTGTATTATTCAATGACACTACTTTTGAGTAGCCCGATGAGAACATCACGCCAATCAACATCATGCCGATGCCAATGTGTGCAAGCGCTCCTCCTGATAAAGATGGATTAACTTTAAATACTGATGCAAGAACTTTAATGTTGGAAACAATGATGAAGACTCCGGCAAGGGTTAACACAAGATAAGCTGGTGTATAGACCTTAGCGATTACGATTATTAAAGCGAAGACTACCAGAGAAATAAGAATCGGAGGTACGATCTCCTTTTTGACCTTCTCTTTCTCCATTCTTTTCCACCAGAAGAATTGTCCGGTGCCTGAGATAAGCGCAATAGCTGCAGCAAACCAAAGTTGGAATTTGGAATAGTATTGTACTTGTTCACCAGGTACTGCTAATCTTAGGTCGGCACCAAACCAACTCGCCACTTCGTTAATAACCGGAAAGGATGTTGGAATAATTACCTGAAATCCTGAAAGACAAAGCGTGGCTGCTCCAAGGAAAATCCAAAACTCACGAGAGTAAACAGAAGATTCTTTTTCAGAAGTAGGAATATCCCTCCATCGGATAATGGAAAGAATAATGGCCGCGACTGTAAAGAATAAAAGATAGATCAGTAGTTGACCCGAAAGGCCCAAGTCGGTGAAGGAGTGAACAGAAGCATCTCCCAAAATTCCACTTCGCGTAAGGAATGTTGAATATAGGATTAGAACAAACACAGTAATGTTAAGAATGATAGAGCTTTTCAAGGCAGCCTTACTGTTTTTGTATGTGATCATGGTGTGAATGGACGCAATCAATACAAGCCAGGGAACATACACCGCATTTTCGACAGGATCCCAGTTCCAGTAACCACCGAAGTTGAGTGTTTCATAAGCCCAGTAGCCGCCCATTAAAATACCAAGACCTAAAACGCCTCCATTTAAAAGAGCCCAGGGCAGAGCAGGCTTGATCCACTCCGTATATTTTTTTAACCATAAGCCGGCAATACAAAAAGAAAACGGAACGAGTGTTAAAGCAAAACCTAAAAACAAAGTTGGAGGATGGATCACCATCCAGTAGTTCTGCAAAAGGGGATTTAGTCCGCTTCCATCTTTAGGAATAAAATCAGGTTGAAGTTTGAAGATGGGATCATCGATAGCATCGCGCAATAAAATGAATGGTGAACTGCCAAGTTTTATTTCTATAAAGGGAATCACCACACCCAAAATCATGGAGGCCAAAAACGCCTGAACTAATCCAAAAACTACCATTACAGGGGCCTCCCACTCGCGTTGGGTATTGATTAAAATAACACCTAGAAAGGCTTGCCAGAATATCCATAATAGGAAACTTCCTTCCTGTCCGTTCCAAAACGTAGAGATCAGGTAATGAAGTGGCAAACGACTATCGGAATGGCTGTAAGCGTAATGATATTCGAAATAGTGATTGTAAATGATGATGAATAAACTGGCCGCAACACCTAATACCGCTATGCCGTGAGCGTAGAATGAAATGCGTGCATTTTTTAGCCATTGCTCTTTTTCTTCCTCTGAAGTTAATTGGCTTTTAAAGTACGCGAAGACACTTACCAGCGAAGTAACAAATGATATGATTACAAAAAGATGGCCCAGGTTGCCAATGAAATAATGCATTATAAAAGAATTATAGAAAACAAGGGTGGAGGTAAAACATCAATGTAATTTGAAAGACGCATTAAATACTAGCATTGATTTTTTCTTCCTGGTATTTGGAAGGACATTTCAATAGTATTTTGTTTGCCACGAATGTATTGTCGTAATAATTGCCGATCACAACCACCTTTTCAGAGCGGGCAAAATCAGGAGGCATGGGTTCATTATAGTATACCTTTTGCTCCTTTTTATTTTCGTCAATCATGATGAATGAAAAGGATAATTTATCGGCACTTTTTTCAATGCCTATAATATTTCCTGCCTCATCCTTTTTCAATTCCCCCACGACATGGATTTGATTCTTGTTTCCACTGGAAGCCATCTGGAAGGCCTGGTCAAAAGAAACATAGGTGCTGGCATCGCCTGCGGTGCTGACGATAATGGCGATGGCTGCGGCAATGAAAAGAATGGCAATGATGTATGATTTTTTCATGGGCGTACTTTTGAATATTCAAAGGTAAGCCCAAAAGTACCAATAGGAGAAAAAAAGAATTTTTTTTAACAGTTGATTAACCTTTCTTCTCGGTTAGTTTTTTTTCAATCCGGGTTACTTTTCTCTCTAACATTACTAAATAGCCAATCAGGCCAACAAAAATGATGAGCAGAATGGCCACAACAACATAAATTTTCCCTTCGGAGCGCATGGTATCAGCCATTTCGGCTTGAGCCATAGCAAGGGTGCTAAGAAAAAAAGAACCAAAGAATGCTACTATGAAGGTGAGCTTATTCATTTTCCAGGTCAATTAATTTTTCATCGATATTACGAACGCGAATACGCAAGGTGGCGATCCAGATGCCAAGTAAAATCCATCCCGCTACAGCGGGATAAAAAACCATTCTCATTTTGCTATCCAGATCATACATATTAAACCCGGGATTGCCGCCACTGCCCGGATGCATAGAGCTAGTCATGCGTGGAATAATGAAGATAAGCGGAATCATAGCCGCGAAAGCAAATATGTTGTACACAGCACTGAGTCGGGCTCGTTGTTCTTCATTTTCAACAGATCCACGTAAAACAAAATAGGCCAGGTATACAAGCAAGGAAATGGCGGCTCCGTTTTGCTTAGGGTCTCCATGCCAGGGCGAGCCCCATGTATAATTTGCCCAAACCATGCCCGTAAATATACCCAACATGCCGAGCATAAGACCCGTGTTGGCAAATTCAACTGAGTTTATGTCTTTTTGAATGGATGGATTTCTTAGATATTGAATAGCATAAACCGTTGAAACACAAAAAAGGACCACCATTCCAAACCACATGGGCACATGAAAATAAAGGGCACGTATGGTTTCATTTACAATATTGAGACGGGGAACATCAAAAAGAAGCCCGGCAACAATGGTATAAGCCAGAAGAATGACGGTTGTTATTTTTAACCAGGGTTTCACGGTGTTGTTCGATAAATTAATTTCGCCAAATATAAGGGAAGAGTATGTATGAGGTAGCGGCAATCAGGCAATTTATTGCCAGCAGCGTTAACATATCGTTATAGCTCACGGAACGATCGAGCCCATCAATACAATTTTTGGTGACCTTAATGGCTACCAACAAAATAGATATTACGATGGGGAAGCTGAGTACCGCCATGAGAATATTACTATTATTTGCTTTGGCGGCAATTCCTGAAAGCAACGTAAGTGAAGCAGCAAAGCCCATGGAACCAAGTACCAATAACATGGCAAATAATCCGGTATCCGCTAAAGGATTTTTCAGTAATGTTATGAATAATATAAATCCAACAAATGACAGAAGCAGGGTCAGAAAAAAATTATAGATGATTTTAGATAGAATAATCATCTCAGGATTTGCGATCGAGTAATAATAAATGTCACGCCCTTTTTTCTCTCCAATGAAGCTTTTGGCTATTGTATTGATTACTGTAAATAGAATGGTGATCCAAAAGAGTGCGCTCCATACCAGTGGAGTGATTTGATTTTGCTTCAGACTAAACGTGAGATAGCAAATGAAAGCCGTACTGAACAGATAAAGACCCAATCCCGAAATGACAGATTTGCGTCTGAGTTCAAGGGTAAATTCCTTTTTCAGTAAAGTCAGAATCACTAGGCGAGTTTGGAGAGATATTTATTGAAACTGAAGAGCGCAACTAAGAGGTAGCCCAAGCCTATAGCGATTAAAATGGCATAACCGAAAGTTCTTATCGGCCCAGGGCTTGTAGGCTTACTAAATTCTGTAAAACCATCCACTACTTCGAAGTCATCTTGTAAATATAGAAAACGATCGATCGATTGAATTTCGTTGTATAGATCAATATCCTCCTTGAATATTTCAATCGGGTTGGTGACAGCCTTATCGCTGAGTATCACATTGTTGGATCCCTGACGGCTTTGAGCGGCCATGTTTTGGTAGTTTGCATAAATTACTGCTTTTAAGCTATCCAATTTTTGAGATTCACCCACTAATTTTTGTTTGCGTGCCAGCAAATTGGATTTGGTGATCTCTACACGCTTTTTCAGGTAATCATTATTTCTTAAATAACTCACTAATGCCGTTTCAAGTTCACGCACTACGGTAGGATTATACACGCGTACTGTTATTTCAAAAGCATGACGATTTTCTATTTCAATCCGTTCAATGACTTGTTGAATTACCTTTTCGTTTTTATTATCAGATTGAAAATTCTTTAATTGTTCTTTCAATACTTCTAGTTCAATCAGTTCTGATTCTGCAACAAATGGTTTAGCTTCAAAGTCATGAATATTTTTTGCGAGTTCATTTGAAATTTGCAACACACTGGCTAAGCCTTTTTTATCATCTTCATCTGTCAGCAGATTTAGTTTTTCGATGGTATTGTCTACAATTCTCTTGTTAAGATATTCAGAGCTTAGAATCATCGTGGTTGAATAAAACTTCTTTTTCAAGAAAGTGGAGTACGAAATTCCAACAATGATAGATGCAGCAATTAAAATGATAAACGATGGTTTGTTTTCGAGGGGTATTCTTCTAAGTAAGGCCAAGAACCTGAGAAACCCCAAACCCATGTTTTTAAAGAAATCTCCTATTTTGGAAAACAGGACACCCAGGTCGATCTCATCGGAGTTGGGGACTTGCTTTTGATTCTCAGTCATTGATTAATGGTTGTAATAATTCTGCAAATCTAACGAGAATTGCCGTACTTTTGCGCCAAAATATGATTTTATGAGTTTAGGACGTGTTCTGGTTACCGGTACGGCAGGGTTTATTGGTTTCCATCTTTCCAAAAGGCTTTGTGACATGGGTGTTGAGGTTATCGGTTTGGATAACATTAACGATTATTATGATGTGGGACTGAAGCACTCAAGACTTGAAATTTTGAAACCGCTTCCAAATTTCACTTTTCATAAAATCGATCTTCAGGATAAAGCTTCCATTGATAATTTATTTTCGTCACACAAGTTTGATTATGTAGTTAACCTGGCAGCGCAGGCAGGTGTTAGATACTCTATTACCAATCCGTATGCCTATATAGAAAGTAATATTACCGGATTTTTAAATATTCTTGAAGCATGCCGGCACCATCCGGTGAAACACCTCGTGTATGCTTCATCAAGCTCTGTTTACGGGGCCAATCGTAAAATGCCATTCTCTGTGCATGATAACGTTGATCATCCTTTAGCGCTGTACGCGGTAACTAAAAAGAGTAATGAGTTAATGGCTCATGCTTACTCTAATCTCTATAATATACCCACCACGGGATTACGGTTTTTTACAGTATATGGTCCTTATGGCCGGCCTGACATGGCGTTGTTTTTATTTACGAAGGCAATTCTTGAAGGCAAACCCATTGATGTTTTTAATCACGGAAAAATGAGGCGTGATTTTACCTATGTGGATGATATTGTTGAAGGTATCGTACGGTTGCTATCAAATGTGCCGCAAGCAAATCCAAACTGGAATGGTGAAAATCCAGACCCGGCAACAAGCTTTGCTCCCTATAAGATTTATAATATTGGAAATAATAAACCGGTCGAGCTTTTACATTATATAGAAGTTCTGGAAGCTAATCTGGGCAAAAAAGCAGTGAAGAATTTCCTACCTCTTCAGGAAGGTGATGTGCCTGAAACATCTGCGGATGTACAGGATTTAATGAATGATGTTGGATTTAAACCGTCTACATCCATTGAAGTAGGCATTGAACGATTTGTTAATTGGTATGTAAGTTATTATAATATTAACGGTAGTAAATAAATGGAAAAAATTGGAATTATCGGACTCGGATATGTAGGATTGCCTCTGGCAGTTGAGTTTGGAAAAATTTTGGAAGTGGTTGGCTTTGATATTAATCAGGCAAGAATTGAAGAATTGAAGAATGGGATTGACCGAACTCTCGAGACAGACAAGGAAGAGTTGGCCTCGGCAGCAAAATTAACGTATTCATTTAATTTAGAGGATTTAAGAAAAGTCAATCATTATATTGTTACAGTCCCTACACCTGTGGATGATTATAAAACCCCAGACCTTACTCCGCTGCGTAAGGCAAGTGAAACAGTTGGTAAGGTTTTGAAGCGTGGAGACGTTGTTATCTATGAGTCTACCGTGTATCCTGGTTGCACAGAAGAAGATTGCGTTCCTGTGTTGGAAAAATTTAGCGGATTAAAATACAATATCGATTTTTTCTGTGGCTACTCTCCCGAACGAATTAATCCAGGTGATAAGCAACATCGGTTGCCTAACATTAAAAAAGTAACAAGCGGAAGTAATCCTGAAATTGCAGAAAGGGTAGATCAGCTTTACAAAAAAATAATTAAGGCAGGAACACACAAGGCTTCCAGTATCAAAGTGGCCGAAGCGGCTAAGGTAATTGAGAATGCACA
>JAYVTC010000136.1:0-24879 GCA_043774745.1 Cyclobacteriaceae bacterium
GCGGGGTTCTCTGTTTGTAGCCCCGGCCCCGACATGTCGGGGCCGGGGTTAAATGAAACAAAAAACATTCCCGCGCCAAAGGAGAATTTCAAATCGAGCAACACGCCAATTGGCGCGGAAGACCAAATGATCATGTTAGAACGGTACATCGAAGCAAATTGGAAGCGTGTCAGGTCGTAAGACCTGAACACCAAAAACAAAATCATGACACCAAAGAAATGGATGACCCTTTTATACACCCGAACCCCAGCGGGGTTCTCTGTTTGTAGCCCCGGCCCCGACATGTCGGGGCGGGGTTAGTTAATGGAAAAATATTTCCCGCGCCACAGGTGAATTTTAAATCGAGCCCCACACCCCTTGGCGCGGAAAACCAAATGCTGATGCTATAACATTTTCTAGTTGCCGATTTAACCCGCATCATCCTTCTGCTGGCTGATAAATGTAGTAGCCTATGGTATCAACCCTAGGTTATAAAACAAATAAAAACAATCCCACATTTAACTTTATGGTTGCTTCTTCTTCATCCCAAACTCAAACCCAAAACGAACGGAAAGTTTATCTCCATACGGACTCATGCCATCCGGGTCGTATAAGTTATAGAGGATCTCCGTGTTTCCTTTAATTTGTTTGTATACCGTGAAGTCCTTCTTGATTCCAAAAAATAAACTACCAATCCACTCACGGTATGCGGGGTCAACTCCTTTGCTTTGAGCTATGCGTGATGGAATGGTGGCGTTCATGATCTCTGGCAGTAAGCGGAAGTTTATTCCCTTAGTCCATTTAAACTCAAAGGCTGCCCGCGGACCATATATACTTTCCTCTTTCCTAATGATAAAGTCATCAAAAGCAAAGCGTTGATTCCATCCGGCCCCGGCAGAGATGCGTGGGCCAATACGGTACATCAGCATCGGATTTATATCCAATAAAAAGTTACCTGATTTCTGGATTTGAAAGGTTAATGCAGGCACTAAACGTTCTATCAATGATTTGCCTTTAAGTGGATTGGGTAATCTCTTAGGTAGCTCCGCCATACTTTTTACTTCTGAATATTTATTTTTTAGTTTAGTCATCTTATCCATCGCCTGTTGAAGTAATTCCTGTTTGCCAGCAAAATGATCTTGCGCGGCATTCAATACTTGCTCTTTTACAATCTCTTTCGCTTTACTAGCCAACGCAGCTGAATCCATAGGTTTGGATGCTACCAAGGCAGATCCTTCTTTCAACTGGTCCATCTCCCCTACATCCATTAATTCAGCTTCCAGTGTTTTGTCGATGTTCTTTACTTTATTAAGATTTCCTTTCACGAGGTTCTGTGCATCCTGTGTGTAGTCTTTTGCATTACCTGCGATTTCCTTAATGTTTCCCAATTCGTCCGTGATATTGCCGAAGTTGGTATCCAGGTTAAGTTGTTTAGTGAGTGTATTCAATTGGGTATTTCCATAATCAGGCAAATTTAGTGATGGCATACTCAACGCAGAGGTGTTGAGTGATGGAAGTGAATAACCATCAATAGAAGATTGCAGTTTTTGCATCGGCTCCTGCAACTGCGGTGGGAGTTGAATTTCCTTTAGGCCTTTGGTGGCTTTTGATTTCAGATCATCCAATTTCTTAGTCAGCGAAGAAACTTTCTCATTCACCACCTGATTGAGGCTATCCATTTTCTTGGTCAGCTTATCCGTTGGAAGCTTGAGGTGGTTTAGGTTTTCAATGTTAGATTGTATTTGATTTCGAATAGAATCAATTTTCGAAACCTGCTTTTGGTAGAGCGCATTCAAACTATCGGCTTTACTTTGAAATGACAATGTGATCGAATCCACTTTATGAATTGACTTTTGCAGAAGCGTATCTGATAGCAAAACTAAATTCAGGCTATCCCACTGCTGGGCAATGGCTAGGTTGGAGAGTAAAAGGAATAGCAGGATTAATTTATACTTCACTGTGATTTTGATTCTTCTTTCATTCCATGTCAATAGTATTGTACTAATGCTTTACGCTTCATTGCCAAGTCCTTCCAAGTGGTGTCTCCCGTTTCGTTCCAAGTGGAGTCTCCAGCCTCCTTCCAAGTGGAGTCTCCCGCCTCGGGGACTCCGCGCCATGAAACTCACATTTCATAATCTCTTTCCAAGTGGAGTCTCCCGTTTCGGGGACTCCGCGTGATACTTCGTCTCGGAACTCCGTTAAGAATAGGAAAAACTATCAATCATCTATCTCTTATAAAGTTTCACCCTACTTTTGTTTTCATTTTGAATAATCAAACTGTCCCTTCCAAGTGGAGTCTCCCGCCTCGGGGACTCCGCGCCATGAAACTCTCATTTCATCATCCCTTTTGTCAAGTCAATATCTTCTAATTCTCCACAATGGGTAACAGAATAAACTCCTTGCTCATCGGTTAAATAAAACCTGGCCGAACTATGCTTATAATCAACAGCCCCTTCAGCTAAGTTCCATACACCCCGACACGGATTAGCATGAATGTAATCCAGCTTTTGATTTATAAATTTTCGACTAATACATTCTTTCAGTCGAAGGAAGGTTGGAATAATTTACTTGACTTTGAGAGCCATTTTCATTCAAATCAATAGAAATCTTTCTATGTGTTTTGGTAGAGCAAGAGAAGTAAATAAAAATCATTAATAAAAGAGCCAATGATAAATTACATTTATCCATTATTCTTTTATGATTGAATATTATCATTATTACTTAAAGTGCATAGTTAAATTCAACCCTCATCTTTTGTCTCCTTTAAATTTCCTTCATTATCGTAATATCTCCAGATGCCAGTTTTATAAAAATCTATTTCGATATCTTCATCATATAGCACCTGACCTTCTTCCTTTATCATACCATTTAGATAGTAATTTTTTACATAAGATGTAAACTTAGGAGTAACTTTCACTCCATCATCTCCAGTCTTTGTGTACTCCTTATTCTCCTTGATGTTTTCTTCCGTAAAGAGAAGGTGGCTTGATTCGTTAAAAAAAAACCATTTACCTGACTTATTTCCTTCTTTGAATTCTCCCAAACACAACACCTTACCATTTTTACGGTTATACATTTTGTATAAGCCGTCCCGCAGATTATTTTTATAATATATTTCGGTATTCCCTTTGGCTTCAATCCATAATCCATATTTTTTACCTTGGGCATTCTTTAAATTACAATCTGTACAATTTGCTAAATTTGAATTACTATTCGTTTGGGCCTGGCACGAAGACAAATAAACAAAAAACCATATGAGGTAAATTAACTTTAATTTATGTTTCATCTTGAATAATTTAATTCCTTAATTCTGTTCTAGGTAAAACAACTCTTGTCGCATCAGATGTTATAATAAATTGTCGAATTAGAAAAGGTACATTTTGATTAGTTGGCACTGAATATGTCCTCGATATTGTAACACTGACTTTATTATTCTTTTGGGCATCCGTATTAAAAATCCCTATAAAACTATTCCAATTCTCTCTATCAATTAAACTACATCCAGCAGAAATAGGTGAGCCAGTCGTTGTCATGCCTGTTTTATTATTTACTCCAGCTTTGTGTATATTAATTCCAGATGCATATGTTCTATCATCGTCATAAGCGGGATTTTTCTTACCAAGTTCAATCCTATTATCACTAAAGTCAGTAGCCTCTAAATCAGCCATTCTTAACGCTTTATAACTTTCTTTATGCATTCCAACTTTAGCTTCATATCGCCCTTCTGGTACTGTAGCATAATCGTCCTGATCTGAAGGATAGGTATTAGCATTAAATGTTTGAGTTGTACCATCAGATTTATAAACGTAGGCTGTTGAAGATCCTATATTATAATCAGACTCCAGGTCAAACGTACGATTGTGAGAAAAGAAAATAGCTTGGCCATATAACCCTATCTTTAGTGCTCCATCTTCATCATAAGATTGATCTTCTGATATCCACTCATAACCCGTCTGCTTACCACTATTTTGATCAGTTGTAGGTTTCCATGCCCTTCCATCTGGATCTATTAAGTTAATTGGATTATTAGCACAGTAAGCATAAAAGGTTATCCCTGGAAATTTATCAGTCAAAGGGTCAATATTAAACCATCTACCCAATGCACTATTATACATCCTTGCACCATAATCCAACCACCCAAGATCAAGCTCATCTTGCAATTCCTTTTCATTATATAAATAACTACTATGGATGCTGTTCTCACGCGAGTAAGAATTAAACGTCAACCCAAACGCATAATAATCATCCTCCTGTATCACCGGAGATTTTGTATGAGTCACTTTAAAATCATCAAAGTAAACTTCCACGGCAGTTTCGTTTTCGTTGCTTAACCAAATATACACATAGCCGGGCTCTTTTATCAAAATCTGACTTGCACCATCAAAGGCAAGGCGCTCGTGGGGGGTGTCGGTGCCCGTTTCGCGGGCGGTGGTGCTTAATCTGCGGAAGCCTCCGTCTTTGTATACATAGTTTCTGTCAAACACTAAGTAGTTCAGATAACCTTTGGGGCCAGTGCCATTGTCGTTGTTTCTCACAAGCACACTGGGGAATGGGAAGGTTCCGTTTCCCAAACTGCCGGCTAATCCACCGTCCACTACTGTGCCTGCGGGGGCTGTGCCTCCGGCAATGGCGGCCATAAAGCTGGTCATCGCTGCGGTCCAGTTGGCACTGTTGGGATCCAGGTATTTGGCAAATACTTCGATATCGATTTTATCTCCTGGCATAACGCTCAGTGATTTAGCTAGTCCTTGTATGGCGTTGGTAGTGCCACCGGTGAGGCGGGTGGAATAATAGGTGCTGCCGGCATTGGTATGATCAAAGATGGTGGTGTTTACTTTTATGGCTTCGGTGTAGTTGATGAACTGGCTTTGCTCCGTGTTGGCATTGGCAGTTTCCATTGTAGCGGTGTTGGCTTCTGCTTCGTCTTTGCTGGTGAAGGTCAACCGGACATTGCCCAGATGATCTTTTAGATGGTATTGATATTCGGGAGTAGTTGTGGTGAGTTTGGTGATCTCAAAGTCATTAAGAAAGAACTGCTGGTTCTTCGTAACCGTGTTCCATACCACACCGGCTTGCAACGTGGTGTGCCCTGCCGGGATGGTTATCACTTGCTCGGCCGATGCTTCCGCTATCGCAAGATATGGCAATTGAGCACCAGGCCAATTCAGGTCGGTGCTGTTCGTGCGTATATACAGATGCACGCTGTTGGCTCCAGCGCGATAGCCCTTTGCCCGTATCAGATATCGTTCACCGGGTTGCACAGCCAGGGTGCCTCCTATCGGGAACATGCCCTGTTTGGTTGCCGTAGAACTGGCATTTGCACGAACATACGTAGATCCGTTTTGTGTAATTAATGCCAGGGTCGAAGTAGCTGCCGTAATACCTGTGAGCACATCTCCACTGTGCACATACATCGATTTATTACCCGTGAGAACAATCCTTCCTTCTTCGTGGCTGATAAACTGCAATACATCATTTTCATATTGAAACTCCCCGGCATAGTCAACTTGTTTTTGCTGACCACCAAAAGTAGTAACCTGTGAAAGCTTGCGGCCACCGGCATCATAGATATAGCGCGCGGAGTTATTTCCCTTCGTTACTGTTTCGGGTAAGTTCAGATAATTGTATGTAATTAAATTTGTGACATCAGTCAGTGAAGTGCCAATACCTTTGTTGATGTCACGGGTCATATTGCCATTGACATCATAAGAATAATCATCGGTAGCGGCAGGGTTGCCGTCAATGAATCCTGCATAGTCGTCTCCGCTGTCCGTTACACGAAGTAGTTTATTGCTTCCCGTTCCATAACTGTATTGCAAGTTGTCCATGAGTCCTGTGGCGCGTCTATCATTGCGCTGCAGTGTCACTATGTTTCCGTTAAGATCATAGGTAAAACCTGTTTCAGCAAGCGCACTGTTTGTCGGGGCTGTCCAACCAGCTGCTTTTTCTTTGAAGGTGGATGTTTTTATCCGGTTCATCGGATCATAGGTGTAGATGTATCCATTTTGTTTTGTTGTACCTAAGGCTAGGTTGTTACTCCATGTCATGCCACTGATGTTGCCATTGAACAGACCAACATTACCAACACCAAGAGTAGTTTCATTGTAGACCAGGTTCATGCCAAACAAGTCATTTGTATCATCATTGTTAATTCCTGTATTGGTTAGCGATGCATCGTTCATCGAAGTAAGCCACCCACGAATGTTATATCGGTAGTCGACACTTTGTTTGGCATTAGCTCCTGTTGTTACTGTACTGTGTAGTTTTTTATCCACGAGCTGGCCGAGTTCGTTATATTCATTCAAGGACAATAATATTTCACCTGCACTATTCAGATTATGCCATGTTTTCAACAAGCGACCAACATGATCATATTCAAATCTTCGTATGGTTGTTTGCGTACTCGTGCTGAAGGAGGATCGAACGTTGGTCAATGAAGCACCACTCGTTCCGAAGGATGCGTCAACCATCAGCAGTGTTGAGGAGGCGGTAGATGCTGGTGAAAGTGTTATGGCATTACCATTTCTTGTATACGTAACCGCTGTTCCAGTCCGGCCAATTCTGAATACGTCACCCGCATTTATTCCTGTGATGGTGGCTTTTACGGTACCATTTTCATAGACCTTCACCGTATTGGCAGACGTAAACTGAAAGGCGTAATTAATATTCGCTGACGCTGCGTCTGGGTTTGCATCATTCAGTCCGATGTAGCGAGTAGTATTTCCTTCAGAATAAATTGCTTCCATCCATCCATTCTGTCCTGCTGCGAGTTGCTGAAGAGAAGCAGCTCCCGATGTTGTAGAAGTACTCTTTAATTGATTACCAACCTGCTGAACACTGACCAAATCTTTCCAGGTAACATCAGCTTCTGTATGGGTCAGTTTAGATTTTAAGACCTTTCCTGTGAAATCGACAATGTTAGTGATCATATCTATTCCACCTTTATAGTTGTCGGAAAGAACTTGTGCCACCCGATACTTGTCGTCATAGTATGAGATGGACTTCAACCAGGTATACCCACCCGTTACTCCTCCATCCAATACTTTTATTTTGCTGCCTGTAACTAGACCAACCAGTCGTATATTCTCTACAGCAGGTTGCGAGTACACTATCCCATTATAAGTTTCGCTCAAGCCTTCATTCAGATAAGTATAGGTTCCAGACCATAATGACCGGAAAGAATAGTCGTCATAAAAGGTAACAGTAAGATATTTGTTCACATCAATTTCTGCGCTCGTTGATCCCGTGCGCACAGGGTATGCTTTGTTCGTATAGCCGTGCACGTTGCCTGTTGCAGCGCCCACATAGGTTTCACCCCATCTGGAAGAGGCTTTTGCAAAATGGTTATTCACCACAGTCTGCATGGATAACTGTGTAAGCTGCACCGTGGTGGTGGTATCTTTTATGCCCGTTATGATTGGACGGTTGAGTTCATCGTATTTGGTGAATGTCCAATATTTAATGGCGTTCGTGGCACCGGCACGTTGATTTCCATCTTGAGTAAGGATTAAACGATCACGATTGTCATACACCATATAAACCGGTTCTGCCCCTGGAACTTGCTTCATCGTCATACGCATGCGAGCATCGTAACGATAACGGAATGCCCAGTTTTTTAAGAAGTCATTCTTCTGTATATCGGTCTTACCATAGTATTCGGAAACCGGTGATGTTTGTGTAATTCGTTTCACCGCTTCGGGAGGTATTACAACCACCAGGTTTCCAAAATCATCATAGATATAGTAGGTGCTGGCATAGTTTGCATCATTGATGGCTGGTGTGCCGGCAGTCACCTGAACTCGCTTGAGTATGGTTCTCCCCTCTTTATTGACATACTCAATTACTTCGTTGCGCTCTTCGTCTTTTGTTTTGTTTTTATAAAGTTGATTGGCATTATAATAAGTTGGCGCAGCAGCTGTGCCAGCCTCAATTTTTCCGAAAGCATTGAGAGCCGTTGTGGTATACTCTTCGGTAGGATAAGTAAAAGTCCATAACAGCACTTCTGCTGAACCGTTAGTTTCGTAACTCATCTTGACTGTTCTGTCTGTTGAGGTATAGCTATTTATCCCATCAGGCTTCCATGCTGCACCAGGTGCTGCCTGCTCTATGACACGATTGATGGGAGATGATTCAAAGATTGTTTCACTATAGGGAACGATGTCATCGGCAATTTTATCAAAGGTATTGCTATAGAAATTAGAAACAACACCTGAAAAGTTTCCACTACTATCAATGATTCCAGGTTTAAACCATCCGTCAGTAAGCGTTGGAACTACTGGCAAATATTTTCGACTTTCGCGCCCATATTCATCATAGTAAACAGGTTGAACCAAATCAAATTTATTGGGCGATCCTTGTGTCGATACCGTTTGAACAGGCCTTCCTAGTCCATCAAAATATTGAATGACCTGACTGATTTTATCTGCAGAAAGTGAATTGACGATAGTAGGATCGGTCACATTATTATCCTGAATCGTATTGCTGATAACATAATTCATATTAAGCCCATCCAATTGTCCGGTAACGTTAAAGGGGTTTGAAGTTGCATTTCCTGTAAAGCCCGTTTTTGTTACGGTAACTTTATAGATGCCGGGAGTAGTAGTTGAAAGATTCTGTACATCACCAACCTGAGCATTGTTTGAATTTGTCCACAGGTAAGAGGCATATCCAGCACCGGCATCTAAGGTGATCGATGATCCAAGAACAACCCGATTTCCATTTGATGTGATCACTGGAATGGGCGCTATGAGCACGTCCACCCATACCTTTGTACTTTGACAGGAACTATTCGTAATCACCACATAGCAATACGAAGTGATCGAACTATTAATTACAGGAGTTGTGAAAATAGCTCCACTTTGCAGGAGGTTGTTGGTTGAGTTATACCAGGCATAGTTTTCTCCAACCGCTGCACCGGCTGCTGTCATGGTCAGCATTCCAGGTCCAAAGAGATTGTTACCGGTTACCGTAGGATTTGAAGCAGGTGCACGATTGAATGTAATGTTCAAATTATCACTTGATGGTGTACATGAACCACTGCTGATCGTCCACATAAGTGAATAGGCCGTTCCCGCAGTTCCGCTAAATGTTGAGGTAGCGCTTGCGACATTTCCAAATGATCCTCCTGCACCGGATAATATACTCCAGGATCCTGTTCCTGTTGTTGGAATGTTACCGGCCAGTGTAACGGCAAGCAATCCACAGGTAGATGAACCCGTTTGATCTGGGCCCGCATTGGCAATAGTGGGACTTAATCCGAAAGCAATATTAACATCATCTGTCGAAGATAAGCAAGGGATGTTAGTAATGGACCATCTTAACTGATAGGCATTTCCAAGAGTACCGGTGAAGGTAGAGGTTGGGTTATAGATGTTGCTGAATGAACCCCCGGTTCCACTGACTTTAGTCCAGATTCCAGAACCAACGGTGGGTAAGTTTCCGCCCAGTGTTACAGTCGTCACCCCGCAAACATTTCGATCGGGACCAGCATTTGAAATTGTCGGAGCCCAGTTAAATATTATAGTCACATCATCTGTGGATGCCACGCATGGAGCATTGCTTATAGTCCATCTTAATGTATAGGTTGATCCTACCGATCCGCTAAAGCTGGAAGTCGCGCTTGAAGCATTTCCAAATGTACCTCCCGTGCCACTTACCACAATCCAGCTTCCTGTACCTATGATAGGAATATTTCCTGCCAGCGCAACAGATGTTAATCCACAGGTGGTTGAACCGGTTTGATCAAGACCTGCATTGGCAGATGTTGGGTTTCGGTTAAATGTGATTGTAACATCATCTGTTGAAGCTGCACAGGGGCTACTGGTTATGGACCATCGCAATACATAGGTTGAACCTGCCGTGCCGCTAAAGCTGGAGGTCGCACTCGAAGTATTTGCAAACGAACCCCCGGATCCATTAATGATACTCCAGTTACCCATGCCAACAGTGGGAGTATTTGCTGCCAGCGTTATTGATGTTAATCCGCAGGTAATCGAACTAGTTTGATCCGGACCAGCATTTGAAACCGTTGGAGCACGGTTAAATGTTATAATCACATCGTCTATGGAGGGAGTACAGGAACCGTTGCTTATGGTCCATCTTAAGGTATACGTTGAACCTGCAGTTCCACTAAAGCTGGAAGTCGCACTCGAAGTGTTTCCTATTGCACCTCCTGTGCCACTGATGATACTCCAGTTACCCGTGCCAATAGTTGGGGTATTTCCTGCTAGCGTTACGGATGTTAATCCACAGGTAGATGCACCCGTTTGGTCAAGACCAGCATTTGAAGTGGTTGGAGTTTGATTAAATGTAATGGTTACATCGTCTATAGATGCCAGGCAGGGGCTGTTACTGATCGTCCACCTTAATACATAGCTGGCTCCTGCCGTTCCACTAAAACCCGAAGTCGCACTCAAAGCATTTACGAATGTTCCTCCTGCGCCACTCACCACGTTCCAGATTCCGGTTTCGATAGATGGGGTATTTCCTGCCAGCGTCACCGAAGTTAATCCACAACTACTTTGATCAGGACCAGCACTTGAAGCAGTGGGAGTTCGATTAAACGTGATGGTCACATCATCAGTGGATGACGCACAGGGACTGTTACTGATTGTCCACCTCAATACATAGGTCGATCCTGAATTGCCACTAAAACTAGATGTCGAACTGGCAGCATTTCCAAATGTCCCTCCTGCACCACTCACAACCGTCCAGCCTCCAGTTCCAACGGAGGGATTATTTCCTCCCAGCGTTACCGATGTTAATCCGCAAGTTGCCGAACCAGTTTGATCTAATCCAGCATAGGCAATTGTCGGGTTTTGGTTAAATGTTATCGTTACATCATCTGATGAGATCACACAAGGTTTATTGGATATGAACCATCGCAATACATAGGTCAAACCTGCAACACCACTAAAACTAGATGTGGCGCTGGAAGCATTTCCAAATGTCCCTCCTATTCCACTCACCACATTCCAACTTCCAGTTCCAATGGAAGGAGTATTTGCGGCCAACGTTACCGATGTTAATCCGCAGGTTGCTGAACCTGTTTGATCAGCACCTGCATTTGCAACTGTCGGGTTTCCGTTTAATGTAATCACCACATCATCTGTTGACGTTGAACACAGCCCATTTATGATGGTCCACCGAAGCACGTAAGAGGAGCCTTCAATACCATTAAAGGTGGAGATAGCACTAGAAGCATCGCCAAAAGAACCACCAGTTCCGCTAATGATGCTCCAGTTTCCTGTTCCTGATATTGGTGAATTACCAGCCAACGTTACCGAGGTGTTTCCGCAGGTAGAAGAACCAATTTGATCGGGACCTGCATTGGCAATAATAGGCTGAAGAACGGTCACAAAACTTGTTGCCTGGCCTGTACTCCAGCAATTTGGAGCACTTATGCTGCGAGCCGTAAGGTAATAAATAGCCGATGATGTGACCGTATATGTGGTGGCCGACTCGTCCGTACTTATCCCTGTTGAATTAGTTTGCCAGAACCAATTTGCGGTTGATCGAGGTGTTCCAGAATATGTAATTACCGTATTGCCACAATTATTGAGATAACTAAAGGTAGCATTAGGAACCGCTAATGCGGGGCAAGATACTGTTACCTCCAAAGTAGAAATAATAGTACTGCCGTTTTTAAAGTAAACCGTTGATGATCCTGAAGGCCCTAAAAATTTGATGTCGGCTGAATAAGTTAAACCTGATATGGTGCTAGAAATTACTGTTGCGTTATCAGCGGACCAATTCGCGTTAGCATAAATAACATCATCGATAAGACTATATGTCGCGATTGTTCCAGCAGTTGGTGTTAATTTCCCGCTTACCGTTCCCTGGGCAAACGATTTCAAAGGTAACATGAGCATAATACCAATGAAGACCGGAAGCAATTTTGAAAGCATAGAATTTTGAACCATAGCGTTACGATTGTTTATGCTAGATTAATTTGTTGGCGTGACCTCTGATACAGAAAACTTGTAGATAAGTGATTGCGCTGTGCTTTGGGAAAGTGTTAAATACACGAAGATGCCTTCTGTAGTACGTTCAAAGACAATGCTGCCACTTTCTGTATCAGAGGTGATTGAATAACTAACTGTGCCAACCGCATCAATAGTTGTCCATGAGCCAGTTAATCCGGTTACACTCAGTGTTGAAGTAAACTGACCATTCCTCTGCTTCCATATTATATTTTGTAATCCATTGGTTTTAAATGAACAGCTGTATGGAAGACTTTGCTGTGAGGCTTCATCATTCAGGTAATTGACTTTCCAGGTCAATGGCGTTTGAGCGATGTCCTGTGAGAAACCAGTAATGCTAAACCATACAATCAGATTTATCGCTAACAGGAATCGCATCCTGAATTTGATAAACAAGAAAGAAGACCGACTGAGATTTAAATTCTCCTCAGGATATTGGATCATAAAGTGATTTATTGTTTATAGTTGTATTGATACGTTTTCAAAATCTTCCCTTGATCGTCTTTAATGAGCTTCAAGCGACCTAATTCGTCATACTGGTAAAAGGTAGAACGATTGTTTGGATCGGTGACGGATGTTAATCCCATGCCCGTATCGTAAGTGAAGCTGCCCATTTGAGCATTTTGCGGATAGAACCTTACTTCATCAAGCTGCCCAGTAAGGCTAATGGTATATGTTGTTGTCGCACTATTCAGTGAAACTACCTGACTTTGAATAATCCAAACACTATTTACTTTCTGCCAGTAAGAAAGGACATAATTTGTATTGGCAGTTAGCCCGCTCAGGACTTTCGAATAACCAGCCATTCGACTCGCCTGCCCAGTGCGGCTATCGTTAACTGCTGAATTTCCTCCCTCCTCACCTGCCTCAAAGCTGGTGTGAAAAACCTGATTGATAGAAGCATTATGTATTTGGGCTATTGCAAGTGTAGAGTTGTATCCATATAAGACCGAGGTCTTTACATCGTTGATTCTTGAAACCTCTGTTGGATTTCCGGTTACATCATATTGATGGAATTGGATCCTGCTCTCAAGTGGGTTAGTGCCAGTAGCGAACTGAAGAATATCAGGAACTAACATCAGCCCCACTGATTTATATATAGTATTTTCGATTGAAAGGCGTTGGGCAGGTAAAATTGCGTTTAGGTAACTCTCCTTCTTTATTGATTCTGCAATGCGATTACTGTAAATAAGGCTAGACCATATAGGATCAAAAGGATATGAAGCTTGCATTTCATGTGGATAGTATATTTTAGAATATTTCTTTACACCCTTGCTATCTTTTTGCTCCACCTGCGTAACCTGGTAGTGGCTGGTATTTTCATAAAGATTTTTTGTGATCGTTTCAATTGGCCCGGTAGGCAAGTATTGAATTATTCGCGTACTGTCTATAGTAGTCCAATATCGAGGTAGGATATATTGTGCTTTCTGATATTGAGTCCCAAAATTGTAGCAACTAATATTATTATACATTGGACGGCAAACCTGAATATTCCTGCTACTGACAAAATGCTCCCAAGTAACGCCTGTAACTCCAGATGCAGTTAATGAATTCCGATAAACGATAGCAGGATGGTCAGCATTAAATGTTATAGGAAGCCAGTCTGAACAATCGGATCCGCTGTGATGATTAGTAAATAAAATACTATGAAAATCAGGATTGGTGTCACTAAAGATTGAGCATACAACTCCTTCATCCGAGCAATGTTGTTCCGTCCAATTTTCTGAACCACCTGTAAAAGTAGGATCTTGATACCGAAAAGATTCCGCACTTGGATTGGAAATTAGAGATCTCACATATACATCTTTTGCCCATTGCGTAATATTGGCAAAATAAAATCCCATGACACTCCCGCTTCCGTAGGATCTCTTCGTGTAGTAATTCTCTTCTGAGTTTAGTAATGATCCAACACTATTATAGATCTTCTTTGAAAGTGCCCTACCATTAAGTGCTGCAGACTTTGAATATCCACTTATATAGTTATCTAATTGATTTACGAATTCATTTACTATGAATCCGTTAAATTGATGAGAACCATTATTATCAAATTGAATTTCAGTTACGACAGAATATGTAATTTGGTTAGCCGCCTGAGTTCTATTGTTTGAATACCTATGAAGGGAACCGGTAGTAATTAGTTCAGGTGCAGGATCGGTTCTATAATATTGAGAGGATTTATCCTCCTCATAGTTCACAGCCATTTGAAGAAGGCCTGAGGTACTTTGTGAATTATCTAATAAATAGCTCTCAGTAATGTTGGTAATAGGTACTGTACTTAAGTCATTATAATAAAAGTATTTTTTAGAGGCGGTGGTTTCATTTTCATCCCTATCTAATGTCATCATGGTCCTAAGTCCTCCCACATTATAATCAGCTGTCTCTTTCACTGCCATAACTTCAGCATTTATGGTTACATGGTTATCCGAATTTATTATTACAATTTTATAGGATCCAGTAGAAAATGAATACTGTATATTTTCAGTAAACCCCACATCGGGTCTTGCCAGGTATGCAATCTCAAGATCAGTATTGCTTAAGTGATCGATAGAATTATTCATAAAATCGCACGGGGTTATATTCACCAGGCCACCAGACCTATACCGCGTGTTATAAATGACAATAAATCTTTGATGGGAACTGGTGCTGGCATCTGTTGTGCCTAGGGCAGAAATCGAAATCACATGGCTTCCAGTAATTTGAATAGTAAGAGGTACTACTACTATCTTAGGCTGAAATACATTATCTGGTTCACAGCGGGTAGTGAGGCCGATTCCATTATTGATAAGGCTTGCTCCACCTTCATAAATATCCTCCTTGTAACTAAAGGAAACCTCATTAGACCGATGTAAAGCATAGTTCAATTCTGTTAATCCACCCGCAGGATAAGTAATTGATGTCAATGTGCCTATTGCACAATAATTGACATTAGGTTTTCGATTTGCACCAGCAAAGCCCGTGTTCACTTTATCGTAATCATAGTTATAAGGTATTAGGTTTGTATTATAGATGGCACCATTATAATATCCCCAAAAATCTTGTGCATATGACTCACGCGATGGAAGGCCCTCACTTAAATAAGAAAATTGATACTTCTGAGGATTGTCAGAAATAGTACCCCCGTGAATTTCAACTTTATCTAGCTTCAGTCGCAGTTTCTTTTCGTCAGTCTCACCGGCATTGCCAAAATAGGTTTGAATAAATTTATACCGACTAATCATGGATTCATTTTGATCAAAGGTTTGAATTTCGACCAATGGTTTCCTTCCAGCCAGATCCATTCTGCTTTGAGTGCCTGGAATAAACTGAGCAGACTTTTTCCCATTGATATAAATGGATGCCAATTCAGATTGTGATATTTTATAAACTGCTGCAGCTATGGGTATATCTGAGTCAATCCCAGAATTAGTATTTAAATAATCTATCCTCATATCTCCCCGGCCAGCAAGCTGCGGCTGCTCCCACTGGGTTTTTACACCATAGTTAAATTCGATTACATCTCTTTTGTTCTTGGATTCAATTTTAGTTAACAACCATCCGGAATTGTACCATTTCTCATCATCATTCGAATTGTTATCATACGTGTATGTTTCTTCCGTTAACTGAAAGTAAAATATATTTCCTGAGGCATCCGTGATTGTCCAGCCTATGATATTTTTTATGGGAATAGTACCATGCTCCTGAAACATAGGTACAGCCTTTATTTCAGGATGTTCAATACACCATGCGGTATACGTTGTGTAATCAATGATCAAAGTCCCTGAAATCCCAAGAGCATGAAAAGAATAAGTATCAGGTTGAATTTCAATTTTTGGGGTGCTGTTAACCACATTCTTCATGAAATTAAAATACCGGGTTAATTCACCTGGTGGATAAGTTGAGTTCTCAGCAGCAGTAAAGTTTTTCACAAACTCATAATCATTCTTAACCGTTGGAGAGTAGAAGGGAAAGTAGGCAGGGTGTGTAATAGGTGTGGCTAAATAATCATCCGGTGCTCCGTTCGTTTGCCGGATAACCATTCCTCCAGCATTGAGGTTCCAACCTAACCCAATCCAGGTAGCGATCTGTTCTACCTTAATACCAGAAGCATCATAAGTGAGTGAAACAGGAACTTCTATTTCCCTTCCTTTTAAGGAAACAATGGGGATGTTAATATCTGGAGAACCAGTAAATAAATTGACAGGTGTATTTCCATATTTAGTAAAAGCTTGGGCTTCTGGAGAGGTCGGAACCTTTACCAAGTCTTCCATTTTTGGAACCTGTTGAGCCCAATTAAAACTAGGAGCCAATATCCCTAGAGTTAGGATGATTCCAGCAAAAAATCTGGCAGGGTTGAAAAAGATCCGCAAATTGAGAAATATAAATCTTCTCATAATTGGTGTTGTGTTTTGGTTAAATCAAAAATATAATATGATTTAATATTTTTTTCTTCTAAATTTTAGAAATAAGCATATTCAAGACTTACCGTGTTTACACGGTATTGAGCTTTTAAAAAATTTTGATATCTTAGAAATTATTTCCATAATTTTAAAAAAAGGATCAAACCATACATAGACAGAACTTATGTCTGTAAAAAATATTCTAATTGCCGATGACCACGCAATGACCCGAAAAGGGATTGAACTCCTATTGAAGGCTTCCTGCTCCAATACTGAAATTATAGAAGCTAATAATGGGAAAGAGGCTATTTTTCAATATAACCGGTATAAACCTACCGTTATATTGATGGACTATAATATGCCAGAGATGAACGGCTATGATGCAGCAAATCATTTACTTAGAATAGATAAGAGTATAAAAATCATTTTATTAACCATGTACGATACCAAGCCTATTGCACTTAATTTTCTAAAAATTGGGGGGAAGGGTTTTATCTGGAAGGGATGCCCTAGTGGAGATATCTGTGATGGAGTTCGCACGGTGGCAAGTGGGGACTACTATTTTAGTTCGATCCATGAGCAAGAAATAACTGAATGGATGGAAAATAGAACCACCGAAAAGGTACCTAAAATAAAATTCACACCCCTGGAACATGGTATACTAGTCAAAATATCAAAGGGAAAGACCAGTAAGGAAATTGGAAAAGAACTGAATTTAAGCCTACGCACAGTAGAGACATACCGTTATGATTTGATAAAAAAGGCGGAAGTCAAAAATACCTCAGAATTAATTGAGTATCTCTTTAGAAATGGAATCGGTTTATAGGACAGAATACAGTGCTGACTAACTTTTCCTTATAATACTGAGATTCTGAGGTCTTCTATATACCTATGACACCTTGATAAACCTATCAATCACCAGACTTTAACCGTATCAGATTATACGTCACCACTTTGGTTTTTACCAGGTGCATCGTTAAAACTTCCACTTCTGGTGTGTGGGATGAAATCTCTGTTGCGGTTTTGATATAAACCTCCCCACGAACCAACAATCGTAAAGAGCTCGATTCATCTTTTTGGGGCAGCAAGATCCAAAGAGAGCTTAGATTGTATCCCCTAAACGTTAGGCTGGCTTCTGATCACTTCAGTATAAGGCAATTCAGGTGACGTATCTACTACGCTAATTCTGGTTGAGTAAGTCTGATGCAGCGCATTTGCTTTTCACAAACTAATTTCCATAAAATATACTCTATAGAGTATAAAAAACAGGGTAAAAATTAAAATTATACCTGATTAGGTATAAAATTAATACAATATTATACGCTTATACCCTTTTGTGTCAACTTTGAAGACTTAGTGAATAGAAAACCGAAATACTAGTGGAACGTGATCGGATATTTTCAATGCTTCACTTAACGAAGAGAATTCTTTATAAAAATGAATAACCTTTGCTTCCGAGAATTTAATCTTCTTACTCTGATAGAAAATATTATCAAATTCAGAAGCCAGACAATCATTATTGATGCATTCTTGTTTTAGCGAAGTCTTTTGGTGTTCGATCACCGGCTTATAATCAAGTTTTTTCAAGGGGTTAAATACAGTATGAGATTGTGGTAAATTAAAGTCCCCACAGAAAATAATATTCTGACCTGAGTACTGCTCCGGCAAAAACTTGAAATACTTTATTTCAGTTTCGGGTTGCATTGACTTCGTGATCGCATGAAAATTACTGAGGGTAATGATTTTCCCTTCCACTTTTATGGTGATGAAGAAAGGTTCACGATCGATTTCAGCTTCATATTTTTGTTCTAGCCAGGCATGGCCCATTTTCTTAACTTGATTAGTTTTCCACACAAACGCATAGCGTTCTCTTTTATAGCTGTTACCCGAAGTGGGATCGCTGACCACATAGTCCCATTTTGTTGTTCCCATAAGATTTAATTGATCACTCAACCTGGCCACGGCCTGGGTTCCTCCATCTCCTGCTACAACTTCCTGGATAGCTATTATGTCATAGTGTTTTATCGTATTAGCAATAAATCTGATCTCTTCATCATTTTTTGAACTGCCAAAATCTTTAAGGTTCCACGTACAGAGCGTAACATCAGCCAGCGCTGTTGTGACGAATACAAATGAGAGGGTTATCGTATAGTAGAATATCCTGGTTGATGATTTGAGATAATAAACCATAATCATCTGTGGATACGAGGATTCAATAAAAAGAAAACTTCAGATTGGTTAATTTCATCAAATCAATAAATAAAAGATAGTCTTAATAGTCGGCAAAATAATGACCTTCTCTATTGATTTGCCCGAAAATGAAAAAGGCAGTCACTTCACGTAACTGCCTGATATTGAGAGCCCCCTGCCGGAATCGAACCAGCGACCTACTGATTACAAGTCAGTTGCTCTACCAGCTGAGCTAAGGAGGCTTTTACCCTGGTTATTTAAGTCTCTGTTAAGCTACTGTACAAGTCAATTTCCGCCAGAGGGCGGATGAGCTAATGAGGCTTACTATCACTTTTCTTTTTAACCTTTAGAAGGCTAAAACGAGGTGTAAAAATAAGGGAAGACTTTGGTTTTGCAAGGCCTCTTTATACTGTTTTCAGCAGTTTCAATTGTTTTTTTAACTCTATTAAATGCTGATTGGCTTCTTCAATCTTACCATTGAATTCTTCTTTGAGTTTTTCGGCATTTTTTGAGCGTCCAAAAAACTCCAGGTTGTTGCGCAATACTGCCAGATCGTTTTCAGCCTTTGTGATTTGCTTTCTCAACGTCTGTTCTTTCTGATAGATTTTGCGTTCGGCCTGTGGGTCGTTGCGCAAACTGGAAAGCTCAGACTCTAACGAGATACGTTCTTTTTCATCCGCATTGATTCCACCAATGGATGCAATATACTTTGATACCGAATCGTTGAAACGACTTCTTGTGGAGGCCATTGCATTCTTGGGCACAAAACCAACCGCATTGAATTGCGCTTGCAATTCTGATAGTGCTTCACGTGATCCTGTTCCTTCTTTCAAAGCCTGCATCAACTGGTCAATAATGGCTTCCTTATTCTTTAGATTTTCTTCCTGTTCAAGATCGGCCTTTTCTTGCGTGCCCCTTCGTTGTTCGAAGAAGAAATCACACGCCTCTTTAAACTCTTTATAAATTTTTTCTCTTTGTTTCTCAGGCACCGGGCCGATTTCCTTCCACATCTTCTGAAGTTCAATCATCTCCTGAGAGGTCTTTGACCAGTCTTCACTCACCTTCAATTCAAGTGCACGCTTCACTAATTCCTGCTTGGCTTTTAGGTTGTTACCGCGCTCCTCATCAAGCTTTTTAAAGAAGATGCCTTTGTTATGAAAGAATGTCTTAAATGCGGACCAGAATTTTTTATTCAGGTCTTTTGCTTTCGCACGGGGCACTGCTCCCACTGCATCCCATTTCTTTTGAAGCTCTAAAATCTGTTGGGTCTTCTGATTCCAGTCTTTGATGCGATCTGTTGCAAACGAAGAGAAAGTGTCTATTTCTGTGAGCAGCTCCCCCTTGGTCTCCAGATTCTTATACAGCTCAACCTGAAGTTTGGCTACGAAAGCATCTCTTCTTTCATAAACATCATCAGAAGCTTTCTTAAAGCGCTGCCATACGGCCTCCTGATCTTCTTTGGGTACAGGCCCAAGATGCTTGAACTCGTTGTGCAGTTCATTCAATTCCTGCACAGCATCTTTGATAAGAGTCACTTCACTTAATCGTTCTGCTTTAACGCAAATATCAAGTTTGGCTTCCAGGTTTCTTTTACGATCTAATTCTTTTAGTTCGAAGTATATGGAGCGGTGATCATAAAACCGATCGATTAGCGCATTATAATTGGCCCATAATGTCTTCATATTTGACATCGGCACAGGTCCAACTTGTTTCCATTTCTCCTGCAGATCTTTGAATACATGAAATGAGTTCGGGTTGTCTTCGCCATCGATTAACACACGAAGTTGTTCCAGTATTTCATTCTTCTTGCGCAGGTTTTCTGTTTTTCTTTCCTCCTGGCTCTTATAGAATTGATTTCGCCTGTCGCGCAGAAGTTTTAATGTCGCATCGAAAGCGTGATCCAGTTCATCGAGACGATATTCAAAATCACCTTCTACACCGCCTTGATCTTTAAATTTGATCAGCGCTTCCGATTTTTCATGTGCTCTGATTTCATCAACGAAAGGCTTTATTTCCTTAAGAACAGAATCAGACTTTTTGAAGTCCTCACTCTTGGCTAATTCTTTCACTATTTCCACCAGCTCTTTTTTCGAGAGATGTGAATAATCAGGAAGCACATGTTCTTCAGCTTCAATGGTCGTATCAACCACCATCGAAGCTTCTTTATCAGTAGACTTTTCTTCTGCTATTGTAAACGCAGAACCTGAACCTTCCTCCCTTACAACCAATTCATTCTCTTGGTTCACCTCTTTTTCGTTTTCCATGATTAAACCCTTTAAAGGGACGGTAAAAATAGTAAAATCCTTTAATTCATCCGGGGATCGGCCGGGTAATTCGAATAAACTGAAAAACGGCCTCCTAACTCATGCATCGCCTTTTTCCACATTTGGTCGGGCATAGTCTCAAAGATCAACTCATGAGAAACCCGATCGCTTACAATCCAAGAATTGAGCTTTAGCTCTTCCTGCAATTGGTCGGGCGACCATCCACTATAGCCTAAAAAGAATTTTATATCCGATACTAAAAACTTACCGGTTTCAACCATAGATACCAGTTGCTCAAAATTACCCCCCCAGTATATTCCGTTTTCCAATTCAATGGCATCTTGCAAATCTGCACATCGGTGAATAAAATGTAGTGTATCCTGCTGCACAGGGCCGCCAATGAAAATTTGAGCCTCCAGTCCTTTTAAATCTTGCATCACTTCGCTTACGTGCGATTCAGAAGGTTTGTTTAAGATGAAACCCACGGAACCTTCTTCATTATGTTCGGTAAGTAAAATTACGGTGCGCTCAAAGTTAGGATCTGCCAAATAAGGTTCCGACAATAATAGCCTTCCCTTTTGCAGATCAATCTTATTTCGATATTCAAAAAACTCCATTTCGTTTTCGGTTTAATGAAAGCATTGCAGGCTATTACCGTTTCTGTCGAATTTAATCTTAAGAAAGACAAGGTTTTTGTGAGATGCAAACTTTGGATTTACTAATTTTTGACAAAATATAAAGCGATTATGATTTCCCTCTCAGAAATTCGAAAAGAATACGCGAAAGAAACACTCGAAGCTAGCTCGATTGGTAAAGATCCCATATACCACTTTGAGAAGTGGTTTGATGAAGCCTTGCGAGCGGAAGTATTAGAGGCCAACGCAATGACATTATCTACAGTGACAGAGGAAGGAAGACCATCAGCAAGAATTGTTTTACTGAAGGGAATTGAGCACGGTAAGTTTTTATTCTATACCAATTATCATAGTCAGAAAGGAAAAGAACTGGAGAATAATCCCGCTTGTGCGCTTACTTTCTTTTGGCCTGAGTTGGAAAGACAAGTGCGCGTTGAAGGAATCAGTCATCGTGTAGATGCAGCTACTTCTGAAAAGTATTTTCAGAGTCGACCAAGGGGAAGTCAGATAGGCGCATGGGCATCACCACAAAGTAGTGTGATCAGTGATCGTTCACTATTGGAAGATCGGGTTAAAGAACTGGAGAAAAAATATCAAGATCAGAAGTTAATACCTAAGCCGCATCAATGGGGAGGTTATGCGATAGATCCGTTTGAGATTGAATTCTGGCAGGGAAGACCAAGTCGTTTGCACGATCGGATTGTCTTTTACAAAACTGAAGAGAAAGAGGGCTGGAAAATCAGGCGATTGGCGCCTTAATTTTCAGCCACTGATTGACAGATTCAGTCTGTGAATCTGTGGCATACTTTATCGAATCGAAAATAAATTATCAACGCCAATACTTCTTCTTACCGTAAAGCCTTCTCCAAATTTAACACCGATAGCGTGACCGTATTCCTGTGCACGTGATTCCAACATTTTCATGAAGGAAGGATTAGATATGTAGGTCTCAGGTTCATGACTAGTAGGATCGTAAAACTGAGTTTTAAAAGCGCGGATAGATTCCATCTTAATGTTCCAGTGATCTGAAATATCTAAGATAAAATCAGGTTGAATATATTGGCTTTGAATATAATGGTACAAAGCCTTCGGTCTCCACGGAAGTTGTTTCTTTCCATCGAGTGTAGTCTCAATTTTTACCAGGCCTGCGATGAAGCAAGCATCAAATGAAAGGCCCGCTCCTTTTCCGTGATCAGGATGGCGATCATAGATCGCGTTGGCCAGAATAATTTCCGGTTGATACTTGCGAATAACTTTGGCTACTTCGAGTTTATGCTGTTCGTCATTTTGAAAAAAGCCGTCACGAAAGTTCAAATTCTCACGAGCGGAAAGTCCTAGTATTTTAGCTGATTGCGCAGCTTCGGCATCTCGTGTTTGTACGGTGCCGCGCGTACCTAATTCGCCTCTGGTAAAATCAATTACTCCCACACGATGACCGAGGGCCACATGCTTGGCAATGGTTCCACCACATCCTAATTCAGCATCATCAGGATGAGCTGCTAAAACCAATATGTCCAGTTTTATATCCATTCAGTTTGTCAATGAACCGTTTCCATTTCCTTCGCAGCCAAAAACTTCTCTGCATCCAGTGCCCCCATGCAACCGCTACCAGCTGCTGTAATAGCTTGTCTGTAAACACGGTCTGCCACGTCTCCTACAGCAAATACTCCTTCCACATTGGTGAGTGTTGATCCGGGTTGCACTTTTAAGTATCCAGACTCATCCATATCCAATTGGCCTTTAAAGATGTCTGTGTTTGGCTTATGACCGATGGCTAAAAAGAAACCCTGAACTGCAATATCTTTCTTCTCTCCGGTTTTCGTATTGGATAAGCGAACGCCATTCACACCGCTATCGTCACCGAGTATTTCATCCGTTTCTGTGTTCCAATGGATTTCGATATTGACGGTACTTAACACCCTCTGCTGCATAATCTTAGAGGCTCGCATCTCATCTCTTCGTACAATCAAATGAACCTTCGTACAAAGTTTCGAAAGATAAGTTGCTTCCTCGGCTGCCGAGTCTCCTGCGCCTACCACAGCCACTTCTTTGCCTCTGTAAAAATAGCCGTCACAGACTGCGCAGGCGGACACCCCGCGATTTGCATAAGTCTCTTCGGAGGGTATGCCTAAGTATTTAGCGGTAGCGCCTGTTGCAATGATTAGGGTCTCAGCCATGATCTTATCTTTTTCATCAACGACAACCTTTAATGGGTAGGTAGAAAAATCAACGGACGTAACCAATCCATAATTCACTTTCGTGCCGAAACGCTCAGCTTGCTTTTGCAGATCCATCATCATCTGAGGTCCGTTTATTCCTTCCGGGTAACCGGGGAAGTTCTCTACATCATTGGTGGTGGTAAGTTGTCCTCCTGGTTGGCCGCCTGTATAAAGAATCGGAGTTAGTCCAGCCCGTGCAGCATAGATGGCCGCTGTATATCCGGCCGGGCCTGAACCGATGATCAACACTTTTACTTTATTCCCTTCCATAATCTTTCTTTTTTAAAATGATTAATAAAAAGGGTCTCACATGATGAGACCCTTGATTTTATACTAAGGTGGCATACTATTAACCTAAATAAGGCTTTAATGCTTTGCTTCTTGAAGTATGACGAAGTCTGCGAATGGCTTTCTCTTTGATTTGGCGCACACGTTCACGGGTCAAATTGAACTTCTCACCGATCTCTTCGAGTGTCATGGCATGCTCACCATTAAGGCCAAAGTATAAGGTGATTACATCGGACTCACGTTGGGTCAATGTAGATAAGGCGCGCTGAACTTCTCTCCTCAAAGAATCAGTCATTAAGCCTGAGTCTGGGGTTTCTTCGCTTTCGTTCTCCAATACATCCAATAAACTATTCTCTTCACCTTGCACAAAGGGAGCATCCATAGAAACATGACGACCGGAGATCTTCATGGTATCCACTACCTCAGCGGTAGTAACTTCAAGTACTTCCGCTAATTCTTCTGGTGAAGGTTCGCGTTCATATTTCTGCTCTAACTCTGAAAAAGTCTTGGATATTTTATTCAATGAACCAACCCTGTTCAACGGCAAGCGAACGATACGTGATTGTTCTGCCAGCGCCTGAAGGATAGATTGACGAATCCACCATACTGCATAGGATATAAATTTGAAACCCCGGGTTTCATCAAAGCGTTGAGCCGCTTTAATTAATCCGAGGTTTCCTTCATTGATCAAGTCACCGAGGGAAAGTCCCTGGTTCTGGTATTGTTTTGCTACAGAAACCACAAAGCGCAAATTGGCTTTTGTCAATTTCTCTAAGGATATTTGATCACCATCTTTAATTCTCTTTGCGAGTTCGACTTCTTCATCTGGTGTAAGCAGATCCACCTTACCGATCTCCTGAAGATACTTATCCAGCGATTGGCTTTCGCGGTTGGTAATCTGCTTGCTGATCTTTAATTGTCTCATTGCGCTATCTAGTGGTTAAATT
>JAYVTC010000137.1:0-32630 GCA_043774745.1 Cyclobacteriaceae bacterium
ACACCAATGCAAAAATTCGTAGGCGCTGCGCTCTCCAATTCTTCATCCAGATAAATTCCCTTATTCATCCTTACCACCTGATCCAGTAAGTCGGAAGCATATTTATGTCCATCCGGCTCGGCAACGAAACGGCTTTCACTCTTAATGGCATCGCCCTGAAGAACAAGCACATTATCAACACCTAAGAAATGTAAATCGATCAAAGCATTTTCAGTTTCTTCCATACTAAACCCTCCGCAAATGATATGCGGAACCGTGTCAACCTTATAATGGTTTTGAATGGCTGCACAAATCCCTACTGTGCCCGGTCGCTTACGCGTAGATATCTTTTCCAATAATCCTCCATCCTTCTTCCTATACACATATTCTTCCCGATGATACGTTACATCAATAAACGGAGGTTTGAATTCCATCAAGGGATCCATGTTATCAAACAGGTTCTTAATATTCTCACCTTTTAACGGTGGCAATATCTCAATCGTGAATACTGTTTTACCTTTCGCGTTTTTAATATGATCTACAACTTTCATAACTATATTTTCTATTCTTAACTATCGTAGGATAAATTCGGTGCGAGCCACTTCTCTACTTCATGCACGCTCATCCCCTTTCTTCTGGCATAATCTTCCACCTGATCTTTTTCAATTTTTCCAAGACCGAAATATTTTGAATTCGGATTTGAGAAATAGAAACCACTCACCGCGGCACCAGGATACATCGCATAAGATTCCGTAAGCGTTATACCTACTCTATTTGCATCAAGTAGTTCGAATAATAATTTCTTTTCTGTATGATCAGGACAAGCAGGATAACCAGGTGCAGGACGAATGCCATTATATTCTTCTGAAATTAATTGAACTGTAGTTAGCTGCTCGTCACTTGTGTAACCCCATAGTTCTTTACGAACTTTTTCGTGCAAACATTCAGCAAACGCTTCTGCCAAACGATCGGCAAGGGCCTTTGCCATAATCTCAGAATAGTCATCGTGATTGGCCTTATGCTTTTCAACTAATAACTCTAAACCAATCCCCGCAGTAACAGCGAACATGCCAAAATAATCCTGACCTTCTTTAGGCGATATGAAATCAGCTAAGCAAAAGTTAGGAAGGTTTTGTGCTTTCTTATTTTGCTGACGCAGGAAATGAAACGTTGCTTTGGATTGACCTTCATCCGTTAACAGTTCAACATCATCTCCCCTGTTTACAGCCGAATAAAATGCAACCACACCATTCGCTTGCAGACTCTTGTTTGATACAATTTCATCCAGCATCTTATTCGCTTCTTCAAACAATTTTGTTGCCTCTACACCCACCACGGAATCTTTTAGAATACCCGGATATCTTCCCGCCAGCATCCAGGTTTGAAAGAACGGAGTCCAATCGATGTACTTCTTGATCTCTTCCAACGGATAGTTTACAAATTCCTTTCTTCCGGAAAACGTTGGTTTACTAAACTGAACCTGAGACCAGTCAATTTTTGTGCGATTTTTTCTCGCCTGATCCAATGGAATATAATTCTTCAATTGCTGTCTTCCTTCGTGATCCTTGCGAAGACCAACATATTCCTGTTTGATTCTCGCTTTAAATGCCCCGCGTGTGTTTGGATTAATTAATTCACTGGCAACGGGCACGGAACGGGAAGCATCCAACACATGGACTACTACCCCCGAATAAACTGGGTCTATTTTTACAGCGGTATGAATACGCGAAGTGGTGGCGCCACCAATCAACAATGGCAAATCCATCTTTTCACGTTCCATCTCTTTAGCGAAATGAACCATCTCATCCAAGGAAGGTGTAATCAACCCACTCAAGCCAATCACATCTACTTTTTCGCGCTTAGCTGCTTCCAGAATTTTTTCAGCCGGCACCATTACCCCTAAATCAATCACATTATAATTGTTACAGGCTAATACCACACCTACGATATTTTTACCGATGTCATGTACATCACCTTTCACGGTTGCTAGCAAAATCTTAGCTGCTGCTTGTCCTTCATTTCCACTTCTTCGTTTCTCTTCTTCGAGGAAAGGTGTCAACCAGGCCACTGACTTTTTCATAACGCGGGCACTTTTTACCACCTGAGGTAAAAACATTTTTCCCGCTCCGAATAAATCACCAACTACGTTCATTCCCACCATAAGCGGCCCCTCAATCACATTCAAAGGCTTACCATATTTATGAAGTGCTTCTTCTGTATCGGCATCGATAAAATCAATAATACCTTTTACCAGTGAGTGATTGATCCGTTCTTCAACGGTTCCCTTTCTCCATTCATCATCCAACTCTTTCTTCTTTGCGGATCCTTTCACAGTCTCTGCAAATTCAAGAAGGCGCTCCGTTGAATCTTCTCTTCGATTCAGTAATACATCTTCTACACGTTCTAATAAATCTTTTGGGATTTCATCATACACTTCCAGCATCGTGGGATTTACTATTCCCATATCCATACCATGTTGAATGGCGTGATATAAAAATGAAGAGTGCATGGCTTCTCTCACCTTCTGATTTCCTCGGAAGCTGAAGGAAACATTACTCACACCACCACTTACGTGCGCGTCAGAAAGATTTTTTCGGATCCATTGAGCAGCCCTGAAAAAATCCAGTGCATAATTTCTATGCTCATCAATTCCTGTTGCAACAGGGAAAATATTCGGATCAAAGATGATGTCTTCAGGAGGAAAATGAATCTGGTTGACCAAGATATCATAAGCCCTTTTACAAATATCAATTCTGCGCTGATAGGTGTCGGCCTGACCTTGTTCATCAAACGCCATGACCACCGTAGCGGCTCCATATCGTCTTACCAGTTTTGCTTGTCTTATGAATTCTTCCTCACCCGCTTTTAGACTAATGGAGTTTACAATTCCTTTGCCCTGTAAACATTTTAAACCTGCCTCAATCACTTCCCACTTTGATGAATCAATCATTACTGGGATACGAGAAATCTCCGGTTCCGATGCCATCAGATTAAGGAACCGAACCATGGCTGACTTAGAGTCAAGCATACCCTCGTCCATGTTTACGTCAATCACCTGGGCTCCACCACGCACCTGGTCTAGCGCCACACTGAGTGCTTCATCAAACTGATCATCCTTAATGAGTTTAAGGAATTTAGCAGAACCAGTCACATTCGTGCGCTCACCAATGTTGACGAAATTGGAACCGGGAGTAATGACTACCGCCTCAAGTCCACTCAGCTTAAGGGGTCGATGGTCAATGGTCGATGGTCGATGGCTCATTAGTGAATTGAATTACGTAATGCCTGTATACCCTTAACAAGCTGAGATAAATAATTATAGAAATGATCAAATTCCTGATCAGTAACAAGATTTCTCCTCTTGGCGAGATAAAAGCAACTTACTACTTCAATGGATGAACGTATTGCCATACCTAAAAAACGTTTGAATTCCGGGTTAGTCTGACCGGTAGAACCCTCCGCAATATTTAATGATATTGAATCGGAAGCTCTTTGTATCTGTGATGTTAAAATGAATAATTCCTTTTTAGGAAATTTTTCAGTTAATTCAGAAATCTGTCCGGAAAGTTCAACCGAGCTTTGCCAGACTTTCAAATTCTCAAACTTAAAAGCCATAACTTATAAATTATTAACTATGGACTATTGACTGTTGACCATGGACTATCCGAGGTTTATATTTTTTTGCGATCTCAGCAATCACGCGAATATGATCTGGAGTGGTGCCACAACAGCCACCCACAATATTGACAAGTCCTTCTTTTAAAAACTCTTCCATCTGTTCTCCCATCTCTTTTGGTGATTGATCGTAATGACCAAACTCATTGGGTAGACCGGCATTCGGATAAGCGCTGACAAAGAAGGGTGCGTTTTCATTCAACACTTGCAGGTATGGACGCAATTGCGCTGCACCTAATGCACAGTTCAAACCAATACTTAACAAGGGCACGTGTGATAATGAGATCAGGAATGCGTCCGTTGTTTGTCCGGATAACGTCCGACCACTGGCATCCGTAATTGTACCAGATACCATAATAGGAACTTGTTGTTCTGTTTCTTCGAAATATTCCTGAATAGCAAACAACGCAGCTTTAGCATTGAGCGTATCAAAAACGGTTTCAACAAGCAGCACATCTGCACCACCATCTAGCAATCCTTTTACTTGTTCCTTGTAAGCAATGCGTAAATCATCAAATGAAACAGCTCGATAACCAGGATTATTTACATCGGGTGATAACGAAGCAGTTCGATTGGTTGGCCCAAGTGCTCCTGCAACAAAGCGAGGTTTGTTTGGGTTTGAGTTTGTTATTTCAGCTGCAACTTCCTTCGCAATTTTGGCTGATTGGAAATTCAGTTCATAAACAATATGCTCAAGATGATAATCGGCTTGAGCAATGGAAGTACTGCTAAATGTATTCGTTTCAATAATATCGGCACCTGCCAACAAATACTGTCTGTGAATATCTTTAATAATGTCAGGTTGGGTAATGGATAACAAATCATTGTTACCCTTGAGCGGAGATTGATGATCCTTGAAACGATCTCCTTGGAAATCCGATTCTTCCAACGTGTGTCGTTGGATCATTGTACCCATAGCACCATCCAGTACTAAGATTCTCTCCTTTAAAATTTCTGCGATGTTGTTCACTCTCTCTGATTTAAGTTTCTTTCCAGAAAGAGCCTGACGAGGGGCCGCCTATCTTCTCTGCATACGATTGTTCTTTGCAGAAGGGAGTTAGCACCAAGTTATGAGCAAGGTTGCTAAGACGTCAACGGGCCCTTTCCCTCGGTCTTTCTGGATAAGCAGTGCAAAGAAAAGCATTAAGATGGTAAAAATAAAGATTCGATGTGCTTATTTTGCAGCGCTAATAGTCACTAACCTCTCACATTGAAACTCGCTGCAATAGACATTGGTTCGAATGCCATTCGCCTTCAAATCTCGACCATCTACGATCAAGGCCCTAAGCTTCTGTTTAAAAAATTAGAATACGTTCGTTTTCCTTTGCGACTCGGTCATGATGTATTCAACAACAATAGCATCAGCGATTCCAGCAAGTTGAAGTTTAAGAAACTCATGAAGGCCTATAAGTTGTTGCTTGAGCTTTATGAAGTAGACGACTATATGTTTTGTGCCACATCGGCTATGCGCGAATCCGAAAACGGACTTGAGTTGGTGGAAGAAGTGAAGAACGAAATTGGCGTAACCATCAATATCATTGACGGTCTTTTAGAAGCCGAATTCATCAACCGCGCCATTGCTTCTTACCTGGGCACGGAGACTTATTTGCATATTGATGTCGGTGGTGGTAGCACCGAGCTTAATCTTTTTGTTAAAGGCATAAAAATCAAAACACGCTCCTTCAAGGTAGGTTCAGTGCGCGTGCTCGAACATCATGACTCTCCGGTGATGTGGAACGACATGGAGAAATGGGTCAAGGATAATGTGAAGAAAGAATACGGCAAAGTAACTGCCGTAGGAACCGGAGGAAACATCAGTAAGATTTTTGAATTGGCCAAGAAGAAACCTGGACAAGCCTTAGCCATCAAAAAGGTTAAGGAGATTCGAAATATGATTGAAAGTCATACCATGGATCAGCGCATCTATGATTTGCAAATGAACCCAGACCGGGCTGATGTTATTATTCCTGCTACGGGAATCTATCTGCAAGTGATGGAATGGGCACGTTCCAGAAGCATACTCGTTCCTGATGTCGGCTTGAAAGATGGTATCCTGTTACATCTTTTTGAAAAGAATGTATCTCAGAAAAAAATAGAATTCAAAATTGGACGCTTCTAGAACAAACTTACGTCTTTGATGGTGTCCTGTGTTACTTCGAAGAACTTCTTGTGAATATTGAACGGAGGCTCACCATACTGTTCTTTGATCACATAGTTTCCATCTTCCTTCATGGTATAAGCATTGACATTATCCTTCAAGTTGAACTTGAGAATATTCATAGCTTGCTTCATAAGCAGGTCTTGTTCTAAGGAGAATAAAGATTCTATCCTGCGATCAAAACTTCTTACCATTGCATCGGCACTGCCAATGTATACTTTAGGATTATCCGCATTATGGAAATAGTAAATCCGCGAATGCTCGAGATACTCTCCTACTATGGAGATCACTTCAATATTTTCGCTTAGCCCAGCCCGCCCTGGCCGCAGGCAACACATGCCTCGAATGATTAACTTAATGGTTACTCCGGCCTGGGAAGCTTCATATAATGAATCAATGAATTCCTTATCCTGAAGGGAGTTTAGTTTTATCACGATACCAGAGGGCAATCCCTGTCTTGCATTTTCTGCTTCCCGCTTTATCAAATTGCAAAGCTGGATGCGCATATCGCGGGGCGAGGTAATCAGATTTCGGTAAGCCGAAGGTTGTGAATGCCCTGTGATTACATTGAAAAACTCTGACACATCATTGGCAAACATTTCATTAGTTGTTAGTAACCCAAGATCAGTATAAAACCGGGCAGTGACTTCATTATAATTTCCACTAGACAAATGAACATAGCGATACACACGATCAGGCTCGTTGCGAACAATCAACAAAAGCTTAGTGTGTGTTTTTAAACTGCTCACACCATAAATCACAAAGCAACCTGCTTTCTGCAATCGCTGCGCTTCACGGAGATTATTTTCCTCATCAAAACGTGCTTTTACTTCAAACAACACCGCTACATGTTTACCGTTTTCCGCAGCGCGTAACAAGGCAGCCGTTATTCGTGAATCTTTAGCAACACGATAGATCGTAATTTTAATGGATAGTACTAATGGATCTTCAGCGGCTTTCTCTATAAGCTCAAGGACTGGATCCATGGAATCATAAGGATGATGTAAAAGCACATCACGTTCCTTGAGCACATCAAAAATATCAAGGGTACCAAATTCCGGAAAGGCCACGGGCAGGCGCGGAGGATGTAAAGGCGCACGCTTGTCTTTAAACTCTTTATGATTAATGATTTGATTGATGCCTGTAAAATCAATCATCCCCTCCTTGGGGATATGAAAGATATTAAGCTCATCAATATCCCACTGAATTTTTAAAAGGCGCACCAGCCATGGATCCGGATTCTCCTCCATGTCCAAACGAACTACCCTACCTGTTCTTCGGGTCTGAAGTTTCCTCTTTAATTCGAGAAGAAAATTGGATTCGATGTCTTCGCTTTCTTCCAGGGTAAAATCTCCATTGCGATTGATGCGAAACAGGTTGACTGCCTCGATTTCAATATTCCTGAACAGATGATGAATGTTATATCGCACGATTTCTTCCAATGGAACAAACGAAACGAAATGATCTTCATTGATGATTTCATAAAAACGAGGTAAGTTACTGGGCACCTGGATAAATGAAACCCGTTGTTGATTGTTTACATCCTGTGGCGCCTTGGTAATTACCCCAAATAACAACCGATTATATTTTAACACCGGGAATGTATGATAACTATCAAACATCATGGGCGTGAGCATCGGGTAAATCGTCTGTTGAAAGTACTGATTTACCTGCTCCACCTGATCCATCGTCAAAGAGTCGTAATCGGCAATACGAAAATTATTAATATTAAAGAGTGGCTTGAGCTTCTTGATGTAATACTCGTTCTGATCATGAACAAAACGATGAACCTCATTCATCATGTATTGACGAAATGGGTTTTCCCTCAGACCGCTATAATCATATCGCTCTTTTCCGTAATCAATGTAGTTGTATAAACTACCTAAACGAATGGTACAGAATTCATCGAGATTAGAGGCGGTGATCGCCAGAAACTTCAAACGCTCAAAGATGCTGCGATCAATATGCTTGGCCTGGTCGAGCACACGATAATTAAACTTAAGCCAGCTTAGATCACGACTTATATAATTGCTATCCAGGATCTGCTTATGAATCAGATCCTGAGGCTTGTCTGCCAGGTGTTGTTCAACATTGGAGTGCTCTCCGATCATATATCAATTCGTGCGTACTTGGCGTTCTTCTCAATAAATTCCCTGCGTGGTGCCACCTCATCCCCCATCAACATAGAGAATAAGTGATCGGCTTCGGCAGCAGACTCTACATTCACTTGCTTTAACGTACGTCTGATCGGATCCATCGTAGTTGACCAAAGTTGCTCAGGATTCATTTCTCCCAAACCTTTGTAGCGCTGTATGCCTACGCTGTCCTCGTTTCCACCTTTGCTCAGTTCTTTAACGATGACATCACGTTCTTCCTCATTCCAGCAATAGCGCTCTTCTCTTCCTTTTTTAAGAAGGTAAAGCGGGGGCAAAGCGATGTACACATAACCTTGTTCAATCAAGTCGCGCATGTAGCGGAAGAAGAATGTTAAAATCAAAGTACGAATGTGACTTCCGTCTACATCAGCATCGGTCATGATAATCACTTTATGGTATCTCAATTTAGTAAGATTGAGTGCCTTATTATCTTCGACTGTTCCAAAGCTTACACCCAGTGCGGTGATCATGTTCTTGATCTCCTCATTCTCATAAATCTTGTGTTCCTGAGCTTTCTCCACATTCAGGATCTTACCACGTAAAGGTAATATCGCCTGAAAATGCCGATCGCGTCCCTGCTTGGCAGATCCTCCTGCTGAATCACCTTCCACCAGATACAATTCACAAATAGCCGGGTCTGAACTTGCACAGTCAGCAAGCTTACCAGGTAAACCTGTTCCTGATAGTACATTCTTACGCTGCACCATTTCACGTGCCTTACGCGCGGCTATACGTGCCTGTGCAGCTAAAATGACCTTGCTGACGATGAGCTTAGCTTCTCTTGGGTTTTCTTCTAAGTAGTTATTAAGCATTTCGCCAACCGCAATGTCCACAGCTCCCATTACTTCAGAGTTACCCAATTTGGTTTTGGTCTGCCCTTCAAATTGTGGCTCGGCTACCTTTACGGAAATCACCGCAGTTAAGCCTTCTCTAAAGTCGTCACCATTGATCTCGACCTTTGCTTTTTCCAACAATCCTGACTTATCGGCATAGCTCTTCAGCGTACGCGTAAGTGCCCTTCTGAAACCGGCTACGTGCGTGCCACCTTCGTGGGTATTTATGTTGTTGACATAAGAAACAAGATTCTCACTATAGGACGTATTATACCCCATAGCCACCTGCACCGGAAATTCACCTCTGTCGTTTTCAATAAAGATGGGCGTAGGAATCAGTTTCTCTCTGGTAGAGTCCAGATATTCAACAAATTCACGTAAGCCACCTACTGATAAGAATGAAGTTGTTTTCGGCTCACCGCTTTCATCTTTATCCCGAAGATCCTTGAGATTAAGTTTGATCCCTATATTTAAAAAGGAAAGTTCACGCATGCGCGAAGCCACCGTTTCATAGTTATATTCTGTGGTGAGTGTGAACACCTCTGAGTCAGGTTTGAAATGAACGGTGGTACCTCTGCGCTCAGAATCGCCAATCACGCGCACCGGATATTGAGGAACTCCGCGATGATATTCCTGCTCGAATATTTTGCCTTCACGATATACAGTAACATGTAAAACAGAGGATAGCGCGTTCACACATGAAACACCCACACCATGTAATCCACCAGAGACTTTATACGTGTCTTTATCAAACTTACCACCCGCATGAAGCACGGTCATTACTACTTCCAGTGCCGAACGTTTTTCCTTTTCGTGTATGTCTGTAGGTATGCCCCGACCATTATCTTCAACAGTAACCGAGTTGTCTTCGTTGATGGTAACATGAATGTCATCGCAATATCCGCCCATTGCTTCATCGATGGAGTTGTCAACAACCTCCCAAACCAGGTGGTGAAGCCCTTTTATACCAATATCACCGATGTACATGGCCGGTCTTTTACGCACTGCCTCCAGCCCTTCCAGTACCTGAATATTACTTGCCGAATAATTACTTTCGTTCCTTGTGTTTTGTTCGCTCATTGTGGTTTTTTATAACCTTCAAAAATACGGTTTTTATAGGCGTTTAAGGTATTTCTAAGTTAAAAAACTCAAGTATTTTTTTCTCTTCAACGGTTTGCCAAACCAACTCTTGAAGATGATTAACTAAATAATTAGTTTTAAGAACTTAACCTCCTCATGATGAAAAGTTTTCTGTTGCCGATAACCTTCATGGTTATTCATATCTCATCGCTGGCACAACATCAATTTTTAGTAACGGAAATACCAATCTTCAAGTCTGTCGATGACTCTGTCGCCTATACCAATACGCAGGCAATATTTCAAAAAATCGTAGCAGGTCAGATAAAACATCTTTCCGCAGATAGCGTGCTCAATGAATTGCGAACTTTAACAGAACGAGGTATAATCGGAAGAAGGAAGATATATCAAGCCTCACAAAATTTCTTTCCATTCGATAGCCTGGCATTGTTCAATAACCCTAATCAGATTATTAGGCTTAGCATATCAAATGTTAAAATAAAACGTCTCCCTGGAGGGGTATTGAAATGCAAAAATCTTGAGTTCCTTGAATTGGTCAACACCCCAATCAGAAACGTATCCAGGCTTAAAAAGCTTCCCAACTTGAAGAGTGTTTATGTGCTGAATAACAAACAGTTAAAACCTCTTAAATTAAGCAAAGCGAAAAGCATGAATACCTTTGGAATGAGAGGTGAAAATCCTACCAACCTTCCAAAATCATTCAAGAAGCTAAGCAGTCTGGAGAAACTCGATTTAGCAGACAACAAGCTAACCCAATTTCCCCACGGGATACGAGATAATAAGCTATTGAAAGAAATTCTATTGAGCAGCAACAACCTGACTCTCGATGATGGACATATGGAAGAGTCTGCTTCACTCCAGAAACTCGAATTACAGAAGAACAAAATAAAGACGATACCTGCATCGATCGGTGGTTTTCCTAATCTGAAGAAATTAACGCTGAACTTCAATGCCATTGAAAAAGTAGCAGACGAGATTTCAACCTTAACAAAACTGGAACAGATTTCATTTTATAATAATAAGCTAACCTCACTTCCTGATGGGGTCTACAACCTTCGTGGCTTAAAAGAAATTGACCTTTACTTTAACCAGATTGAACGGATCGATGATCGGCTCGGACATCTTAAGTCCCTTGAGGTATTATTCCTCTCCAACAATAGGCTCATCAGCTTACCGGAAGCGATTGGTTCGATGCCAAACTTAAAGGAGTTATACCTCTCCAATAATCGCCTGAGTGATCTACCCAAAAGCATGAGCAAGCTTAAGGATTTGAGGGTGCTCCGAATCAATAATAACTACCTAACCCAGATTGATAAAAATTTACTTAAGTTAAATAGCCTTGAAAATATTGATATTTCAAGTAATAAGATCACCGAACTCCCCGAAGAGGTTGCTGGTCTGGATCATCTCAAATTGTTGGTGATAATGAACAATCCATGGGATAGCCAATCCAAAGAAAGGCTATCCATGTTTACTGAAAAGCTTCGTAAGAAAGAAGTAGTCGTCCATTCGGACTAAGCCTTTGTAGCCGCTTTAGGTTGCTTTGATTTGGCTTTATCTTTCTTCTTGCCCTTTTTCTTCCTATTACCATTTTCATCCTTCTCACTCATCAACTGCAATTTGGCTTTTTGGAGTTCTTCCTTTTGGGCCTGGGTTACTATCGGATAATTGATCTCCAGCTTTGCAAACTGACGTGCAATTACTGCGGCAATAGCCAGGCGAGCAAACCACTTATCATCGGCAGGAATTACAAACCATGGAGCCGTTTCCGTTGAAGTCGCACTCATGGCATCTTCGTAAGCTTTCTGGTAATCATCCCAAAATGCACGTTCCTTCAAGTCACCAAGAGAAAATTTCCAGTTTTTACTAGGGTCTTCAATCCTTTCCAAAAAGCGCTTCTTCTGTTCCTTCTTCGATACATGTAAAAAGAATTTCAGGATGATTGTTCCATTATCGGTAAGGTTCTTCTCAAACCGCCTGATCTGCTTATAGCGACTTTCCCAAAACTTATTATCTATTTTCTTCACGGTTTCCACTCCCGGAAGATGCTCATTTAATATCCATTCGGGGTGAACTTTTGTTACCAACACGTTTTCATAATGAGAACGGTTATGAATCGCAATCTCTCCTCGGGCCGGTAGTGCCATCTCATGTCTCCAGAAATAATCGTGATCAAGTTCTTGAGAATTAGGCGCTTTAAAACTATAAACTTTAACACCGAGGGGGTTGAACCCAGACATGATGTGTTTAACCGCGCCATCTTTGCCGGCTGCATCCATTGCCTGAAAAATGATTAACACGCTAAAACGATTGTGCGCATACAATTCATCCTGCACTTCTGCCAGGTGTTCTCTTCCTTTTTCCAACATCAGTTCAGAGTCTGCTTTGGTTAAGGTCTTGCCTGCATATTTGGTTGAGAAATCTTTTAGCTTAATCTTCTTACCTGGCTTTACGGTGAGATCTTTAAGTTGAATAATTTTTTCATCAGTGAGCATAACGGTATGGTTTTGTTGCTTCAAGCTAATCAATTGTGAGGAACCCTAACTATGATTTAAATCACTTTTTAAAAGATTATTAATCGCGCTTACACCACACTTCTTAAAGTTTTTTTTTATATTGTTAGACCTTGATAAGGTCATTATTAACCATGAAGAAATTCTCCACTGCCATTCTGGTAAGCTCCTCTCTGATGCTTCTGTGTATGTCTGTGGAAGCTCAAGCTGACAAGGAAAAAGAAGCCATCAGAGCTGTTATTGAACAAGAGACAGCATCTTTCATAAACCTGGATTACAAAACATGGTCCTCTCTTTGGCAGAAGGTACCATATGCCTATTGGTCCTATTCTGACTCTACCGGCACAAGCTATGTTGAAGGTTGGGATAATCTAAATACGACCTATGCCGGTTACTTTAAGAATGCAAAACCCTCCAAGGCAGAGATCACCAATGAATGGATTGAAATAAGAGTCTTTGAAAATGGTGCCTACGTTCACTTTATTCAGAAGGTATACGATGAAATTGATCATGATGAAACTTCGCAAATACGAGTACTTGAAAAGAAAGACGGAAAATGGAAGTTAGTATGCATGGGGGCTATAGCAAAGTACCCTCATTAGGTTTTGGAAGTGGTGAACGTGCCCTATTGAATTGGAAACCTCTTTAACAAAAACAATATGAAAACTTACAAATATTTCTTCATCGCAAGTATGTGCATGCTGGCGGCAATAACCGCATCGGCACAAGACCCCAAAGAAGTTGCCGCCATTAAAGCCGTTCTTGAAAAGGAAACTCAATCGTTCTTCAATGTGAATCGTAAAGATTGGGAAGACACCTGGATGAAAGTTCCTTATGCATACTGGTCTTATTCAGATTCCACAGGCACCAGTTTTATTGAAGGTTGGAATAACATTACAAAATCATTTGATGAGTATTTCAAAACCCAGGTATCCAGCCGACCGATCGATGTGGCACATCAGTCAGCCAAAATTACGATAGACCGTAAATGGCATGACATACGGGTTTATGGCAATGGCGCCTATGTGCATTATACCCAAAAGGTAAATGATAATATTGCTCATGATGAAACCTCACAAATACGCGTTCTCGAAAAAAAGGATGGCAAATGGAGGGTGATTTGTGTTGGCGTTATTGCTTACTATCCAAAAGAATAGTCAATATTGACCAGACCGAAGCAGCACCAGCGTACACGCTTCCAATGCTTCTGCGCCTGATTCCTCAACCATTTTTTCAAACTCAGGATTTTCCGTGCCTGGGTTAAAAATAACGCGCTTGGGTTTCAGTCTCAATAGGTAATCATAATGTTCTGGCTGATGCTGTGGCCCAATGTAAAGAGTTATTGTGTCTACATCAGAAACAGGAGGTCTTTGGCAGATATCTAAAATAGATGTGCCATTCACTTCACCTTTCTTAATTCCTATTGGAATGATTTCATGTTTATACTCGGTAAGCATGCCCGCAGCTACATAGGCATAGCGCGAAGGATTGGTCGTTGCCCCAATGATTACCGTCCTCTTAGTTTTATTAATTCCCATTTGTACAATCATTTCTTCAGGTACTTCATTACTACCGCTTCGGCACAACGCTCTCCATCCATCGCTGCAGAAACTATTCCTCCGGCATAACCAGCGCCTTCACCACAAGGGAACAATCGTTGCACTTCAATATGCTCCAGCGTTGTCTTGTCACGGGGAATCCTAACGGGAGAAGAGGTGCGACTCTCCACACCTACAATTTGCGCATCGTTGGTGAGATAACCTTTCATCTTGCTTCCAAAATTTTTAAAACCTTGTCGCAATCCTTCTGCAATAAAGCCAGGCAAAATTTCGTGCATGTTAATCGCTGCCAAACCAGGCTGATACGATGTGTCCAACAAAGAAGATGAATTCTTCTTTTCAACAAAATCCATCAACCGCTGAGCGGGTGCCGTTTGATTGCCACCTGCCGACTTACACGCCAACTGCTCCACGGCAGCTTGAAAATACATCCCGGCCAAAGGACCGTGTTTTGTATACGGGGCAAAATCAGATTCTTCTACTGACATCACAATTCCTGAATTGGCATACTTTGAATCTCTGCGAGAGGGACTCATGCCATTCACTACCACTTCATCAGGAGCAGTAGCTGCAGGTACAATAAAACCACCGGGGCACATGCAAAAAGAAAACACGCCTCGCTCCTGCCCGTGAATTTTAGCCTGGTGCACCAACGAGTATGACGATGCCGGCAAGTATGGCCCGCGATCTATCGGGCAATGATATTGAATCTGATCTATTAATTGCTGCGTATGTTCAACACGCACACCCAACGCAAAAGGCTTTGCTTCTATCTTAATAGTGCGTTGATGAAGTAATTGAAAAATATCGCGCGCTGAGTGACCCGTTGCCAGAATAACGGAAGCAGCTTTCCATGATGAGCCATCGAGCGTTTTCACACCCTGTATTTCGCCATCCTGAATGATAAAGTCGATGACCTTCGTATCAAAATGAACCTCACCGCCAGCTTGTTTGATACTCTCCCGTAGTTCTGCCACCAATTTTGGCAACTTGTTTGTGCCAATATGTGGATGTGCATCAAACAAAATATCTTCATGTGCTCCATGCGCCACCAGTATCTCCAATACACGTCTGATGTCTCCTCTTTTCTTGGAGCGCGTGTACAACTTTCCATCTGAATAAGTGCCCGCCCCTCCTTCGCCAAAACAGTAGTTGGATTCTGCGTTTACCATATGATCTTTATTGATCGCTGCGATATCGCGCCTGCGGCTTTGCACATCTTTGCCTCGCTCAAGCACAATGGGTTTAATTCCCAATTCGATTAATCGTATGGCTGCGAATAATCCGGCCGGGCCGGAGCCAACTATAATTACAGGATCAGCTTTACTGACATCCGGATAGTTTTTTTGATAGGCGATGGTCGGTTGAGCTTCTTCTGCAGGAACCACTTCCACAAGTACTTTGACCAACACGTTTTTACCGCGTGCATCAACGGATCTTTTTAGTGGATTAATGAGCAGACTGCCATCGTCAGGAATGTGCAGTTTACTTGATAAAGCGTGCTTGAATTGACTTTCATCAAAAGCCTCCTGGGGACTGAGCTGTACTTCAATAATCTTATGCATGGGAAAGGTATTTATCCTTTCAATTTGATAACAAAAGTAAAGGAAAAAACGATACTATCTGCCGCTGGTTTTATCGCTTTCCATCAAAAGAAAGTGAGTATCCGAAATTCAACCCAAACCGGAATGTTTGAGAAAAATTATTTTGATTAACCGTTTCAAATGTTTCCGTAAAGATGGGCTCCGTGTAAAAACTGCGGTAGCCAATGTCGTATCCTATATGGGCGTCAATAGTAAACCCATTGCCACCGTTATTTTGCATGAGACGAATACCCAACAAAACACCATATTCAGCCCGTTGCTCTGATGCTGTAGCGGTCAGCATATTTCCTGGAGCCTGGGGAAAATCAATATTGGCAAAATGACTTAGGTTAGTGAACCTTACCTCGTGCGCAAAAAACCACAAACCCATTTTCATGGGATTATAAAACTTCTGCTTTATGGCAATGGCATAACCACGTTTGAAAACCTGATCTTTAGCCACATTCGCATCGGACGTATAAAACGGATCCCGGATGGCCTCAAATTCAAACTCATGGCCCAGTCTTTCTTCATTATAAAATTCAATGCCCATGGGTAAATAACCAGCGAAAGTAAAGAATGGGTTACCCTGAACGATGACTCCTCTATATTCACGATAACGTGAATCAAAATAATAGAATCCTTTACGGGCGGAATTAGAAACCTTGGCCTGCGCTTTTGCAATGGTGTTGATTTCATTGGCAAGATTCTTATTGCCGTCATAAACCGGCTTATAATATCCGGAAAGCTTTCCATCCTCTTCATACAACTCCCATGTGCCAATACGTAAATCATTTTCAATTGCGCCTTTAGTTTGAAGCGATCCGGAAGGAAAAAATCCTTTATAGTTACCCTTTCCATTATCAAATTCGCATTCACCTTCCAGCTTGCCATCCTCAAAGTAATATTTCCAAAGCCCCTGATTTTTTCCATCGCTGATCAAGCCTTTGGATTTTAGTTTCCCACTGGCATAGTACTCTCTGTATTCGCCAGTGCCTCCGTTATAGGTGATTTCACTTTTTAGTTTCCCCGCAGGATTGTAGGCACTCCAATATCCATTCTTTTTTCCGCCTGCAAATTTCCCCGATGAACTGATTGTACCCTCTTCAAAAAAATAAGTCCAGTCTCCTGTGGCAACATCATTTTCATAATTGCCAAGCGATGAACCTGTGCCGCTGGCATAATAACTCTTCCATTCCCCTTGCTTCTTCCCGTTCACATAATCGCCTTCACTTTGTATTACCCCATCTTCATCATAATAACGCCAATGACCTACGTTTCTGGCGCCTGACTTTGGACCTTCACCATACACCTTTCCAGAATGATAATATTCGATGTAGCGACCGTGATCTTCGGTATATTCAATATCTCCGCGCTTGGCCCCATCTTCAAAATAGGTCTCCCAAAGACCTGAGCGTTTGTTGTTCACATATTCGCCAATCTCTTTTAACTCACCGCTTTCATAATATACTTTCCAAATGCCTTCTCGCTTCTTGTTATCGATCGTCCCTTCCATGCTCTTCTGGCCGCTTTCATAGAAATATTCCCATAGCCCATAGTTTGAGTTCTGACGCAACACACCTCTCATTTTCAGGTTGCCTGTTTCGTAATAAAACTCCCAGACGCCCGTGGTTTCATTATTCACAAACTGACCTTTTGATTCTATGCTTCCACTTAGAAAATAGGATATATACCGACCTTGAAGTTGGTTGCTGATCGTGTCTTTAACCTGAGAGATTTCTTTGAGATGCTTCTTCTCCGGATCGTGATAGCTATAGCGGGTGAGGCCCTGGCCAAAAAGCGCGCACGGAGCAACAATGAACAAACCCACGATAAAATATTTCATATCACAATACTGGTCTGTAAAGTTAGCAAATCCTTGAAAAAGATATCGCTATTGAAAGGCTCTCAACACGCCTGCTTTGCCCCACTCTTCTTTTTCCTGTTCGCTCCACAACTCCGGAAAGAACATGATTTTCTGAAAACGCGGAGGCAAATACTTCTGCCAGTTGGTGCCACCTGTAGCCTTTATGTTTTCCGGATCGCGTTGTAAGTAACGACCGGCCGATCTCATGTGGGCCAGTGGCCACAACACATTGGCCAGTTCATCAAACTGGCGCAGACAATCTTTTATAGCTTGAGAATCAGGGAAATGCTGAAGATAGATCTTGCGAAGATTGCGATCACGGTATTTCATGCCCGTTTCCTTGAAACTCTTCTTATATTTTTCTTCAAACTGTTGAAGTGTTAACGTCTTTTTACCAGAGGCCAATTCAGTAGCGCCACTGCGCCAATACAAATGTTCCACCTGCTGCCCGATATCACTGTATTCGATCATCGCCTCACGAAAATCAACATGCACCAGATTGATAATATCAGTACTGCAAATTTCAATAAGACGATATTGAGCCGATTGAAAGCCCGAAGCCGGCAATAATGACATCCTGAATTTCAGGAACTGCTCTTTCTCCATACCATCGACCATCACACTGAACGAGTTTTCCAGCATTTGAAAATACCGGACGATGCGGGTGAGGCGCTCAACAAAAAACTTCTCCTCGATTGCCTCTTTAGCAGCAATTTGCTCGATCTCCCAAAGGATCAGATTGAAATAAAGCTCCGTAATCTGATGATATACGATAAACACTTTTTCATCCGGAAATTGAGTCTTCGGATTTTGCAAACTCAACAAGGTATCCAGATGGATGTAATCCCAATAAGTCAGGTAATCCGCATGGAGCAAACCATCCAAATAAGAAGAAAGGTCCTGCCCCATGACTGCATACTTTTGTTGTAGCTTTTTCAACTGTTCAATCAGTGCAGGATCAAGAGAAGATTTGTCCATAGAATTGTTAATCTTACGTAAATTTGACCCATTCATAAAGAATAACCAAAATTTGTATGTCATCTTCATCCTCGGCTGAGTTCAAAGCCAAAAAATCACTGAAACAAGACCGTTACGAGCAACCTGATTTCTATGCGATTGATGATTTGCTGACGGAAGAGCATAAGCTCATTCGCAGTTCCATCCGCGACTTCGTAAAGCGTGAGATTTCTCCCTATGTAGAAGACTGGGCTCAGCATGCTCACTTTCCTTATGAGATGGTGAAAAAGTTTGGTGAGATTGGAGCTTTCGGCCCAACAATCCCGGCCCAGTATGGCGGTGGCGGAATGGATTATATCTCCTATGGAATTCTCATGCAGGAGATTGAACGCGGTGACTCCGGTATGCGCTCGACTGCATCGGTTCAGGGATCGCTGGTGATGTATCCCATCTATAAGTTTGGAAGCGAAGAACAGCGCAAAAAATATTTACCCAAACTGGCCAGTGGCGAGTGGTTGGGATGCTTTGGATTGACGGAACCTGATCATGGATCGAACCCCAGCGGTATGGTCACTAACTTTAAAGATGCTGGTGATCATTACGTGCTCAATGGCGCAAAGATGTGGATTTCTAACTCACCCCGTGCTGATGTTGCTGTGGTGTGGGCAAAGAATGAGGCAGGAAGAATTCATGGATTGATTGTGGAACGCGGCATGCCTGGTTTCTCCACTCCTGAAACTCATGGAAAGTGGTCACTCCGCGCAAGCGCAACAGGTGAATTGGTTTTTGATAACGTGAAAGTTCCGAAAGAAAATCTATTGCCCGGTAAGAATGGACTTGGTGCACCGATGATGTGCCTCGACTCAGCGCGTTACGGAATTGCCTGGGGTGCCATTGGTGCAGCCATGGATTGTTACGATTCTGCCAGGCGCTATGCCATGGAACGCATTCAGTTTGGTAAGCCAATCGGGTCATTTCAATTGGTGCAGAAAAAACTAGCGGAAATGTTATCTGAAATCACCAAAGCTCAATTGCTAAACTGGAGACTCGGTGTATTGATGAATGAAGGCAAAGCAACTACTCCCCAAATTTCATTGGCGAAAAGAAACAATGTACACGTTGCTTTGGAAATCGCCCGTGAAGCCAGACAGATCCATGGCGGCATGGGCATCACAGGAGAATATCCGATCATGCGCCATATGATGAACCTGGAATCGGTGGTGACCTATGAAGGAACACATGATATACACTTGTTGATCTTAGGAAATCAGATCACAGGCATACCGGCATTCTTTTAATGAAGGTAGTTACCATCATAGGAGCTCGCCCTCAGTTTGTGAAGGCTGCTACAGTTTCGCGCGAGCTTAAGAAAGCAGGCATTCAGGAATTATTGGTTCATACTGGTCAGCACTTTGACCATAACATGAGCCAGGTATTTTTTGATGAGATGGAAATTCCCCACCCTCAGTATAACCTGGAGATCAGTGGACTCAATCATGGAGCCATGACGGGCCGCATGCTGGAGAAAATTGAAGATGTATTGTTAAAAGAAAAACCAGATTATGTGTTGGTCTATGGCGATACCAACTCAACATTGGCCGGAGCATTGGCGGCAGTGAAGCTGCATATACCGGTAGCCCATATCGAAGCAGGATTGCGCAGCTTCGAAATGAAGATGCCGGAAGAAGTGAATCGTATTCTCACCGACCGCATCAGCAACATCCTCTTCTGCCCTACTCAAACGGCCATCGATAATCTAAATCAAGAGGGGTTTCAGTATTTTGATTGCAAGGTCGTGCTGGCGGGTGATGTCATGTTTGATGCTGTCAAATATTATCAACCAAAAATTGATACACATTCAACCGTAATCAAAACACAACATCTAGCAGGTAATCCTTTTATTCTCGCCACGCTTCATCGCGCAGAAAACACCAATGATCCTGAACGATTAAGAGCGATCTGTGAAGCCTTCAATGAAATTAACCAGGAAGTAAAAATCGTATTGCCGCTTCATCCTCGCACCAAAGCCTTTCTTGAAAGTCAGCATATTCCGCTTCACGCCCATATCATTGAACCGGTGGGCTACTTCGATATGTTAGCATTATTAAAAAACTGTCAGTTGGTACTGACCGACAGTGGCGGATTACAAAAGGAAGCTTACTTCTTTGAAAAGTTCTGCATCACCCTACGCGATCAAACAGAATGGGTTGAATTAGTACAAGTCGGTGCGAATGTGCTTGCCGGTGCAAACAAAGAGAACATTATTGCACACGTTAAATCGAATTACCAAAGACCCGTTAAAGTAAGAGAAGGATTATATGGCGATGGTCATGCCGCTGCCACCATTGTTGGCCATCTTCGCTAATGGTTATTCTTCGATGTAACCGGTAATGGTTAGTCTCTGAACAGGATTTCGTGGATCATTAGAGTAAACGGTGATCGACTTGTTCTGTGTTCCCGATCTGCCTTGGGTCATGAACTTAACAGTAAGGGTTGCCACCTCACCGGGTTTAAGTACTTGCTTGTCCGAACTTGCTACCACACAAGAACAGTTGGTTTGAATGAATCGCAACTCAAGATTTTTCTTTCCTTTATTCTGGAGCGATATGGTATTTTCTACAGGCTGATCTTTCTTCGCCCTAAGAAAATTGATTTCATACTTTTCAAATGTGAGCACGGGAGCCTTGGCCAACTCTTCTGGCTTCATCGGTGAAAAATACTCTTCGATGGTGGCGTACACAGAGAATGACTTATTAGGAGCTAGAATATCGGTGGTCTTCAACTCAATGTTGTCCGATTGAAATCCGTATAGATTTTTTGCTTTTGCATCATACGTTAACTTGATCACACTGCGCTCACCCGGTTGCAATGATGGAGGTGTCATTACCTGAATATAAGAAGGAGCTACTACCTGGGTAAAATCAATTTTCTCCTTTCCATCATTCACTATGACAAATTCTGTTGTGGAGATCTCCTTGTTGATAAATACTTTTCCGAGACTAAAAGAACTGTTTTTCAGCTTTAGATTTCCGTTGGTTGCCGATAGTGTTTCATCTTTCACAGTAATTTTATCCACCACCGTTCCCTTTATTTGAAGCACCACAGGATTACCTGATAAATCGGTGGTGACTGTTAATGATTTGTTGAAGTAGCCGGGACGGCCCCTGGGATCATAACTGGCTTTGATAAAACCGGTTTTGCCTGGGGCTACCGCATCCTTGGACCAATCCGGTGTGGTGCAGCCACAGGAAGCCTGCACTGAAATAATTCGCACCGGCCTGCCACTGTTGTTGGCAAAGACAAATTCATAGTCGGCATTACCTTGCAGCTCAAGGATTTCACCGAAGTCGTGCGTCTTTTCTTTGAAAAAGAGTGGCTCGTTAAGTTGTCCGAATAGAACTGTATTGGCTAAGAAGATAATCTGAATAACAAACAAATACTTTTTCATAACAATTACTTACCAGCTCTTTTAATTAAATTTTTTGGATTGCGTTTTGAGTGATATACTGAAAATACAACCAGGGAATCTTCTCGTTCTAAAAAATGAACGATGAAGGGAAAGTTAACCATAATTGCAACCCTTGTATTCTTATGCCTCTTTGGAAATTGACGTGGGTTTAGTTTTATCCTTAGTAATTTATCTTTAACCGCTTTTAAGAATTGATCTCCCAAACCAGGTTTATTCAATTCATACCATTGATAAGCATCTTTCACGTCAATTTCAGCATGAGGCGAAACGATTAGGTTCTTCACCCCTTTATCCTTTTTTCAACATCCTCCCAACTGGATCCATTGTTTGGGTTTTTATAATATTCAGCTAACCGCTCCTCAATCAATTGAATTTCCTCAGAAGAAATTTCATCCAGATAAACTTCCTCCTGATCCGCTTTAATCATTCCATAAATCAGATTCAAAAACCGCTCGTCCGCTTCATCTATATATTGATGAATCTCCTTTCTAATTGTGATGTTATCCATAAGCCAGAATTTATCATCAAAGATAATGATTCTTATTCAGGATTTTGTTCCAACATTGACCCGAACTTTCTTTCTTTGCACCCCTATGGCAAGAATTTTAACTGGAATACAAAGCAGCGGAAGACCTCACCTGGGCAACTTATTGGGAGCCATCATTCCGGCTATCAAATTATCCCAACAACCCGGCAACGAATCATTCTTTTTTATTGCCGACCTTCATTCGTTAACAAGCATTAAAGATGCAGCTCAGCGTGTGGCCAATGTGAACGCGGTGGCCGCTGCCTGGTTAGCCTTTGGATTTGATGTAGAGAGAAACCTTCTATATCGTCAAAGCAGGATACCAGAAGTATGTGAGCTCACCTGGTATCTCAACTGCATCACGCCTTTCCCTATGCTGGCGAATGCTCATTCTTTTAAAGATAAAGCGGATCGGTTGGCCGATGTGAACGCAGGCTTATTCATCTACCCGGTGCTCATGACAGCCGACATCATTTTGTATGATGCTAACTATGTGCCCGTAGGAAAAGATCAGCGCCAACATCTAGAGATGGCTCGCGATATTGCCAGCGCATTCAATAATTTATATGGCGATACTTTTGTATTGCCCGAGGCAAGGATTGCCGAAGAGGTGATGACCATTCCCGGAACGGACGGACAGAAGATGAGTAAATCGTATGGTAACATCATCGACATCTTCCTTCCCGATAAGGAACTGCGAAAGCAAATCATGTCGATCATAACAGACAGCACCCCCATGGAGGCTCCAAAAAATCCCGATAAGGATAACGTGTTTGCGATTTATAAAATAGTAGCAACCGCAGAACAAACAGAAGCCCTTAGACAAAAGTACCTGGCCGGTAATTTTGGTTACGGTCACGCCAAGCAGGAACTCTATGAGCTGATCATTCAGAAGTATGCCAGGGAGCGTGAAGCATTTAATCATTATATGAACAACCTCGAGGATCTGGAAAAGCAATTGGAACATAGTGAAGAAAAAGCCCGCGTTATAGCACGCGCTTTATTACAGAAGGTGAGGGTAAAATTAGGTTTCTGAAGTTGGCACGCAAAGAACGCAAAGTTAAAGGCACAGATCAGTCGGATATAGGAAATGGCAATAACACTTTGTATTTCCTTTGCGTCCTTAGCGCCTTTGCGTGCCAATAAAGCTTAGGCTCCATTAGATTAACCACGAAAGTCATGTCACTTGACACTTAACGAATAAATTGCATTCATCAGAGGCTAATAACTCCTGCATTCCTTTGCGTCCTCAGCGCCTTTGCTTGCCAATAAACTAGGCTCCGTTTTACTTCGCAGTCCAAACCACTTGCTGCTGATCTTTGCCCACATTTAAAATCACACGAATCGGATTAGGCACTATTACTAATCTTGTGTCCTTGCCAGGGATACTATCTACCTCCACAAAAACGCCTTCATTATTGGAAACCGAAAACTCATCTTGTCCTTTCACGGTGTAAGACTTTGCCAGATAAGCAATTGGGAACAATACATCCGTGTCCGGACAATACTTGTCATGCACATTTTGAAGAATCTCCTCCAGATAATCACCGTACTTCACATGCAGTGAATCCTCCATATCATGAAGTTCTTCTTCCAGGTCATCGTATTTAGGATTGTTATAATCAAGTTTTTTTAACTCATTTCTTCTTAAAGCAATTTGCTGAAGTGCCTGATCCAATGCTTTTACGTCCATAGTCTAAATTTTTGTAAAGATTGTAGAAATACAGCCGAAATAAAAACGACTGGAATGATTAATTTGGCATCTTAAAATGATAAGGAGATGACTACCGACTTCCTCCCCATCAATGGAACTGATTATATCGAGTTCTATGTGGGCAATGCCAAGCAAGCTTCGTTGTTCTATCAGCATTGCATGGGCTTTGATTTAATTGCCTATGCAGGGCCCGAGACCGGCATCCGCGACCGCGCCTCCTATGTGCTGCAACAAGACAAAATCCGGTTCGTGTTCACCACCAGCCTGCAACCTGACTCTGAAATCGCTGAGCATGTACGAAAACATGGGGATGGTGTGAAAGTATTGGCTTTATGGGTGGAGGATGCTATGAAGTCCTATATGGCAACGACTCTTCGTGGGGCAGAATCCGCGCGCGAACCAGAAACAATGCGCGATGAGTTTGGTGAATTAGTTACGGCATCCATTAAAACCTATGGCGAAACCTGGCATACGTTTGTAGAACGTAAAAATTATAAAGGCCCTTTCATGCCGGGCTATAAACCGGTTAAGAGTTCGCTTCAGGTTAATCCGATTGGATTGAAATATGTTGACCATTGCGTTGGTAATGTGGAGTTAGGCCAAATGAACCGATGGGTAGACTTTTATGAAAACGTGATGGGCTTCAAGTTGCTCATTACATTTGATGACAAAGACATATCCACCGAATACAGCGCGTTGATGTCCAAGGTAGTTTCCAATGGCAATGGGTATATCAAGTTTCCAATCAACGAGCCCGCTAAAGGAAAAAAGAAGTCACAGATTGAAGAGTATCTTGATTTCTATTATAGTGCCGGTGTGCAACACATTGCCATCGCAACCGATGATATCATTTTCACGGTAGGCGAATTGCGTAAGCGTGGAGTGGAATTCTTAAAAGTTCCCGATGCATATTACAACGATGTATTAGATCGCGTAGGTCATATCAACGAAGACTTACAAGAATTGAGGAAACTAAACATCCTCATCGACCGCGATGAAGAAGGATACTTACTGCAGATATTTACAAAACCTGTACAAGATCGGCCCACCTTGTTTTTTGAAATCATTGAACGCAACGGAGCAAAATCGTTTGGCAAAGGAAATTTCAAAGCACTCTTTGAAGCCATCGAATTAGAACAAGGATTGAGAGGAAATCTGTAACCAATCGACAGTTATAATAGCAGTTTAAATCAACGTACTCATGAATTTATTAACGCAGTCACAACAGCGCGCACAGCAATGGATGATTAGTTCTGTCATTGATGCTGAGTCAAAGAATAGCATTCAACGACTTTTAGATCATTCCGATTCCAAACTGCTGATTGATAAATTTTACAAAGAGCTGGAGTTTGGTACTGGCGGACTACGAGGCGTGATGGGTGTTGGCTCCAACTGTATGAATAAATATACTTTAGGTGCAGCTACACAAGGCCTGGCTAACTACCTGAAGAAAACAATTACCGGTGAGATCAAGGTGGCGATCGCCTATGACAGTCGTAACAACAGTAAATCGTTTGCTCAGATTACAGCCGATGTTTTTTCAGCTAATGGAATCACCGTTTTCCTGTTTCCGGAATTACGTCCTACTCCACTCTTGTCGTTTGCTATCCGTCATTTGAAATGTCATTCGGGTGTAGTGATCACGGCTTCTCATAATCCGAAAGAATATAATGGTTACAAAGCATACTGGTCCGATGGCGCACAGTTGGTGCCACCGCATGACAAGAATGTGATCACAGAAGTAAACACGATTGGAGGTTTTGAGAATATTAAGTTTCAGACTGATCCTTCTAAAATAAAACTAATCGGTAAGGAGGTGGAGGATGCCTACTATGATGAAGTGAATAAACTGATCCCTAAAAAAGAAAGCATCGCCCGCCAGGCCAGTATTCCTTTGGTGTATTCCAGCATTCATGGTGCCGGCATCACGATGGTGCCCGAATGTTTGAAACGCTTAGGGTTTACCAATCTGAAAGTCGTGGAAGAACAACGGGTGCCCGATGGTAACTTCCCAACGGTTCAATCTCCTAATCCCGAAGAACAATCCGCCATGGCGTTGGCATTGAAAAAAGCAAAAGAAGAAAACGCGGAATTGGTGATGGCTACTGATCCGGATACAGACCGTGTTGGCATTGGTATTAAAGACTATGATGGAAATTTCTTTCTGTTAAATGGCAACCAGGCTTTCAGTTTAATGATGTGGTTCATCATGAAAAATCTAAGTGAGTATGATCGCAAAAATGGTTATATCGCCAAGACCATTGTTACCAGTGAACTCGTAGACACCATTGCCGAAAAACTGGGCATCGATTGTTACAATACCCTCACGGGATTCAAGTACATCGCTGAGCTGATGGGCGATATGGAAGGCAAAAGGAAATTCATCGCTGCCGGTGAAGAAAGCTACGGCTACATGGTGGGTGATTTTGTCCGCGACAAAGATGCTGTATCCGCCTGCGCATTTTTTGCTGCGTTAGCTGCTTCCGCTAAAGATGAAGGTCATTCACTTTATGATTGGCTGATTCAAATGTATATCGACTTTGGTTATTACAAAGAAGGGTTGATCAACCTTGTGCGCAAAGGTGCTGAAGGTGAACAGCAGATCAAGGCCATGATGGAGACCTTCAGAAACAATCCACCGAAAGAATTTATTGGAAGCAAGGTAGTGCGGGTGTTGGATTATAAGACCCAACTGGAAAAGAATTTTATCACTAACACAACCACACCGATCACCTTACCCAAATCCGATGTGTTGCAGTTCTATTTAGAAGATGGAAGTAAAATATCCGTTCGCCCTTCGGGCACAGAACCGAAAATCAAATTCTACATCAGCGTAAACGCAAAGCTGAATTCAAAAGCAGAGTTTAAGAAGGTCAGTGAGATGCTGGATTCAAAAATCAAGGCCATTGAAGTAGAGTTGGTGCGTTGAAATATTGCACGCAAAGACGCGAAGGCCGCAAAGATAAAGGCAGCGAATTCCTTTTTATTCAATATGCATTCCTTAGCGTTCTTTGTGCCTTTGCGTCTGCCTTGCCGGTAGGCAGGTGCAACAAAAAAGGCTGAGTTTAAGAAAGTAAGCAAGGTGCTGGATTCAAAAATGAAGTCTATTGAAGTAGAGTTGGTGCGTTGAAATATTGCACGCAAAGACGCGAAGGCCGCAAAGATAAAGGCAGCCTGTATGTGAACAATTAACTTTTTATAGTTTATTCACTATTCTCTGAATCCCATCCTTAATCAAGGCCTCGTTGAAATTTATCAGAAGACCTAGTTTTAAACCTGTTAGCCTCAAATAAGTTATTACTTGTTTTTGATGAACAGGTGCAATCCCTTCCTGGGATTTAATTTCAACGATGACCTTTTGTTCTACGATTAAATCAGACCTGAATCCGATTTCCATTTTTATGGATTTATAAATAACAGGCAACTCTTTTTGTCTTTCTACCATGAGACCTTGTTGTATAAGCTCAAAGTATAAACATTCTTCATAAACCGACTCAAAGAGGCCTGGTCCCAATTCATTGTGAATCTGATAACAAGCATTGACGATTATTTTTGAGAGTTCGTTTTCAGTCATTTTTTTGCACGCCAAGGTCGCTAAGAAAATACATAATGAATATACCCGAATTAACCTTATACTTCAAAACTTCTGCATTAAACAAACCATTGATTTCAACAGGTGGATAAATTGAGTTAGAACTTACCTGCATTCCCTTTGCGTCCTTAGCGCCTTTGCGTGCAATCTTTTATCTTTGCACTTCCTTATGAAGAAAGTCGCTTTTTATACCCTGGGCTGCAAACTCAACTATTCGGAGACCTCTACAATCTCCCGGAAGTTTGAGGAAAAAGGCTATCAGAAGGTCGACTTCACCGAGCAGCCTGATATTTTCATCATCAACACCTGCTCCGTTACGGAAAATGCCGATAAGAAATGCCATAAAATTGTGCGCGAAGCCCGCAGCATTTCTCCCAATGCCTATGTGGCCATCATCGGTTGTTATGCGCAGTTGAAACCCAAAGAGATTTCAGAAATACCAGGCGTAGATGCTGTGTTGGGAGCAGCTGAAAAATTCAGGTTAGTGGAATTGCTGGATGGTTTTGTCAGACCTGAAAAACCAACTGTGTTTGCTTCTGATATTGAGCATGTCAATACCTTCAACACCTCATACTCCATGCACGATCGCACCCGCACCTTTCTGAAAGTGCAGGACGGTTGTGATTACTCCTGTTCCTTTTGTACGATACCCTTAGCCCGCGGCTCCAGTCGCAGTGATAGTATATCAAACATCATCAAGACCGCTGAGGAAATAACTAAAACAGAAGTAAAAGAGATTGTGATTACCGGGGTGAACACCGGTGATTTTGGCTTACAAGACGGGCAACGACAAGAACACTTTATCGATTTAGCCAAAGCACTCGATCAGGTTGAAGGTATTGATCGCTTTCGCATCTCTTCCATCGAACCTAATCTGCTTTCGGATGATGTGATTGAGTTTGTCGCTTCATCAAAACGATTCGTACCACACTTTCATATTCCGTTACAATCCGGGTCGAATAAGATTCTTAAACTCATGCGCAGACGTTATCAGCGTGAGTTATACACGAGTCGCGTAGAGAAAATCAAATCATTGATGCCACACTGTTGTATTGGTGTCGATGTCATTATCGGCTTTCCCGGTGAAACACACGAAGACTTTTTAGAGACCTACCAATTCCTGAACGAACTGGATATCTCCTACCTGCACGTATTCACCTATTCGGAACGGGAGAATACCCTCGCATCTACAATGGCTGATGTCGTTTCCAAAAAAGACAGGAACGAGCGTTCACGCATGCTGCATAGCTTGTCCGATAAGAAGAGACGATTTTTCTACGAACAACATCTAAATAAAACACATACCGTCCTTTTCGAAAATGATATTGAAGATGGCATGATGCACGGCTTCACCGAAAACTACATCCGCATAGCCGCGAAGTATGATCCTCTTCTGATCAATGAATTAAAGAACGTAGTGCTTACTTCTATTAATGAAAAAGGGCACGTGGAGGTGGAGGATGTTGAACAAGAAGTAGTGAATCATTAGCCTTATTTTTTTTGCACGCAAAGGCGTAAAGAACGCAAAGTAAAAGTTGGTGTTCTTCACCAACAATCAACCCCATCTTATTTCAGCACCGCTAACGATAATCAATTTAACTCTCCTACTCCGATAATCACAAATGTCTGTTATCCTAATTTAGTCTGCTTGTTGGTGAAGAAAACCAACAAGGGCTAGGAGGACCAGCCAACCTGAAACCGGTAACCGGCAACCTTTATTGTCAATTGCACATTGTCAATTAATTCTTTGCCTACTATTCCCCACCCCCAATCCTCCCATCCTTAATCTCAATCTTCCGATCCGTCATGGCCGCCAGCTCCTGGTTGTGGGTGACGATCACGAACGTCTGACCAAATTCATTTCGCAGTTTAAAAAATAACTCATGCAGATCGCGGGCATTATTAGAATCCAGGTTGCCGCTGGGTTCATCCGCAAATACAATCACGGGGTTATTGATGAGGGCCCTGGCTACTGCTACGCGCTGCTGTTCACCACCAGAAAGTTCGGAGGGCTTGTGGTCAGCCCGTTCTTTGAGTCCTAAGATTTCAAGCAGTTCGTTTCCTCGTTTCTTCACTTCCTTCTCATCGCGGTGAGCAATGAGGCCGGGGATCATCACATTTTCAATGGCCGAAAACTCAGGCAATAAGTTATGAAACTGAAATACAAACCCGAGGTTCTTGTTTCTGAATTCCGACAACGCCCTGGAAGATTGACCGAATACACTCTTGCCATCCATCTCTACTTTTCCTGCATCGGGTTTATCCAGCGTCCCTAATATGTGCAGCAGCGTACTCTTGCCTGCACCCGAGGCGCCCACGATGGATACCACCTCGCCCTTATGTATTTCAATGTCCACGCCCTTCAATACTTGCAATGATCCGTATGACTTTTTTAAACCTTCCGCCTTGAGCATGTGTATGTATTAAATTCTTGAATTAAAGGTTTAAAAAAACTAGCTTGCCTCCAAAACTAATTTCTATGAACATCCACGAATATCAGGCAAAAGACATTCTAAAAAAATTCGGTGTTGCCGTTCAGCGCGGTATTGTTGCCGACACTCCCGATAAAGCGGTAGCTGCCGCCAAGCAGTTACATGCCGAAACAGGTTCTAAATGGTTCGTGGTGAAATCACAGATTCATGCCGGTGGTCGTGGAAAAGGTACTGTTACAGAGACGGGATCCAGAGGCGTTGTCATCGCTAAGAGTGCCGATGAAGTATTCGAAAAAGCAAAAGCTATTTTAGGCGGAACGTTGGTAACGATACAAACCGGTCCTGCCGGAAAAAAAGTAAATAAAGTATTGGTAGCAGAAGATGTATACTACCCGGGTGAGAACGAGCCCAAGGAATACTACATGAGTATCTTATTGGATCGTGCTACCAGCATGCCGGTGATCATGGCCTCCACCGAAGGGGGTATGAACATTGAAGAAGTAGCGGCCACACATCCCGAAAAAATTGTAAAGGAATGGGTTGATCCTACCATCGGATTGCAGCCTTTTCAGGCACGCAAAATTGCCTTCTCCTTAGGCCTCGAAGGAAACGCTTTTAAGGAGATGGTGAAGTTTGTAAACTCCTTATATTCAGCTTACATAGGCCTTGATGCTTCGATGTTTGAAATAAATCCCGTATTGAAGACTTCGGATAATAAAATTATAGCTGTGGATGGCAAAGTGAACCTCGATGACAATGCGTTATATCGTCATAAAGATCTGGAAGAACTCCGTGACCTTTCCGAAGAAGATCCATTGGAAGTGGAAGCCGGTAAATCGGGTTTGAACTATGTGAAACTGGATGGCAACGTAGGCTGTATGGTGAACGGTGCCGGTCTTGCCATGGCTACCATGGACATCATTAAACTCTCTGGTGGTGAGCCCGCCAACTTCCTGGATGTGGGTGGTAGTGCCAACGCAGAAACGGTGGAAGCCGGCTTTAGGATCATCTTAAAAGACCCTAACGTAAAGGCTATCTTAATTAACATCTTCGGAGGTATTGTTCGTTGCGACCGCGTAGCCAGTGGTGTGGTAGAGGCTTACAAGAAAGTAGGCAATATTCCTGTCCCTATTATTGTTCGTTTGCAGGGCACCAATGCTGAAGAAGGCTCTAAAATCATTCAGGAATCTGGTCTGAAAGTATATTCAGCCATCCTCCTGAAAGATGCTGCGAAAAAAGTTAGTGAGGTATTGGCCTGATCTAATTTTCCTTTTGCCTCCTTTTCGTTATTTTAGCACATTGAAGCATAAACTGCATGAGTAAGAAAAGCCTGTTCACTTCTCTCTTTGTCCTGTTCCTGGTAACAGAAAGCATGGCCCAGGCTTTTTATGCAGTAAGAAGAGACCACGACCTGATTGTTTCCTTTGGAACAGGCACCTCCACCTACTTGGGTGAGTTCCAGAATCCGGGTGATAACATTGACTTTAAGCCCAGCTTCAACGTAGGTGCTCAGGTATTTGTGGCACCTAATTTCCTGGAAAATCGCCTCAGCGCAAGAGCAGAATTTACTTATTTTAGATTACAGGGAACGGATGCTACTGCCGATGATGACCGGGTAGAAAGGAATCTCTCGTTCTTTTCCAACAACTGGGAATTAAATACGGTTGGCCTTTTCCATGTATTCAAGCAAGACAAGAAATTCTACAAACGTTTTGTATTTAATATGTATGGTATGACCGGCATCGGGTTAATGTTCATGAACCCGAAAGCACAATATCAGGGAGATAAAATAGCTTTACAACCCCTTCAAACCGAAGGCGTGAAATACAGTCGCTTTCAATTTGTTATCCCTTATGGGTTCGGCATTAAATTCCGTAAAGGAGTATTGTATAACATCGCCATCGAAGGCGGGTGGAGAAAGACCTTCACCGATTACATGGATGATGCCAGCGGAAGAGGGTACCCCGACCCTGCCATACTCAAAAGTGATCTATCCCGTGCTCTATCTGATCGCAGAAGAGAGCGCGATCCTGATTACCCCGTTCCTCCCGGAAAAGGCGTACGCGGTAATCCTAAGCAGGATGACTCCTACATGCTCCTGAATATTAAGCTCGAGTATTACTTACCTATCGATCTGTTTACCGATGAGGGCCGGTTGATGTGGGTGAAGAAAAAGCAACAAAGAAGAAGGTAATGTGATCATTGAGCTTTCCTGACCATTTTTGGTGGCACCTGCCTACCGGCAAGGCAGGCGCGAAGGCCGCAAAGTTGTTTCCTTCTCGCTTCAACGCTGTCATACCAGGCAAGCTTGATAGAAAGTATTTCAGGATTCGTATTTCCCCCCATGCAATAAAAGTCAACCGTGGTCTCGCGCGACCCGGTATCTCGTCCCTCTTACACCAAGCGTTTCTATATGTACGCTGTCATACCGGGCAAGCTTGATAGAAGGTGAATAAAAAAATAATCTACACCTATCACAGAAAATCATCCGTAGCCTGGCGCGACCCGGTATCTCGTCC
>JAYVTC010000138.1:0-2465 GCA_043774745.1 Cyclobacteriaceae bacterium
CACCCACATTGATGCAAACTGTTGATAATCTGCAAGATGAAGTGTTTACACAAGCACGAGCTGCAGGCATTGATGCTACCATCTTTTCAGCTGCGGGGGAGTTGCTGGCCACTAGTCAACCCGAGATTTATAGTAGTCAATTGATAAGCCGATTGATTCATCCCAAAGCGCTCAAGGAAATTCGGAAGGGTAATTATCTGTTCACTTTGGATGATCGGGTAGGTAGGCTGAAATTCCAAAATACCTATGCGGCCATGCGTTCGCCCACTACGGGTAAAGTGTTGGCCATCCTCAGTGTTCCTTATTTTGAATCGCAGCAAGCGGGCGAGCGCAATCAGTTGCGACTGGCTTCCAACATATGGAGCGTGTTTGCCCTCGTTTTCTTGTTCTTCTATTTGCTATCATTTGTAGCGCTCAACTGGCTTACCAAGCCATTGCAAGTTATTGCCACAACCCTTAGGCGCACTACGCTGTCGGGTTCTAACCGGAAGCTAAGCTGGACCTCGAACGATGAGATTGGAGCCATGGTAAGCGAGTACAATAAATTGGTTGATAATCTGGAGACCAGCAAGGCTGAACTCGCACGCAAGCAACGTGAGGCCGCGTGGCGTGAAATGGCCCGACAGGTAGCGCATGAGATCAAGAACCCACTTACACCCATAAAACTGATTCTACAACAAATGGAGAAATCCATTCGCGAGGGTACTTCCCATCCAGAAAAAAATATTCAATCAGTAAAAACTGTTTTAAATCAGGTAGATATTTTGAATGAAATTGCTTCCTCTTTTTCAGCTTTCGCACAGATGCCTGAACTTAAACTGGAACGCACGGATGTACGGCTCTTGATTGATGAAACTGTCAGTCTATATCGCAATACAAAGCCCCACGTTATTGAGTGGAGTTCAACGGGTGAGCCCGTTTGGGTGATGGCAGACACTAAGCTCTTTGCTAGAATTTTCGGGAATATCATTTTGAATGCTTTTCAGGCTGGTGGTGAAAATTCTGTAGTGGTGCGCATTCAGGTTAAAATCTTAAGCACGGAAGCCATTGTTGAATTTTCTGATAGTGGTCCGGGCATGCCTGCTGATGTAGCTGCACGAGTCTTCATTCCATACTTTAGCACTAAGGAAACAGGTTCGGGCCTTGGCCTTGCCATTGCAAAACAAGGTATTGAGCAGGCGGGGGGGCGAATCTGGTGCGAATCTAAAGAGGGCATAGGAACAACGTTTTTCATCGCCTTGCTAATCGTAAAATAGGAGGAGTGCCGCAACTTTGTTAAGACAGGGCAAGCTATTTCAGCAGAGACATAAAAAAACCGCCCTTTTTAGGTGGCGGCCTTTATTAGAAAATAAGATCAATTAATGATCAGTCAACTTAGTGACAATTGAGCCAACAGCAGCCCCACCAACAAATGCACCAGGATTAGCCTCATCACCGGTGATGATTCCATGATGCTTCACAATCTGCGATGTTGTTCTTTCTGTGATAGCCAGAATCTGTTCTACCCAAGCCAGCATAAGGGCTGAAATAATGAACACCAAGTGGATTACAATTTCATACATTAGGTCTTCGCGTCCCCCTTTGCTAGAAGACTCTTGATGAATGTCTATAAAAGTCTTCAGTAAGTGAACACCAGAGATAGATGCCAGTGAAGTAGCCAATTTGATTTTTAACCGGCCCGCATCCAAATGGTCAAGCCATTGGGGGCGATCTTCTTGTTCTGAAAAATCAATTTTACTGGTGAAAATAGAATATCCACCAACAATTACGATAATAAGCAAGTTTAACACCATGGAGGCATCAATTAGGCTAAGCATGCCTAACATCATCTTAACCTCAGTAGTGGTGGCAAAATTATCCATCAGGTGCATTAACTCTTCAAAGAATTTGAACAGGTAAAGTCCGGAACCAAAAACGAGCCCTAAGTACATGGGCGCCTGAATCCAACGCGAAGCAAAAATTATGTACTCCGTTAGGTTTTCAAAGAATTTTGCAACAGGGTTTTTATTAGCCATAGCTACAGATATTTAGGTTGGGTAATCTTTAGAATCGCCCAAAAATACAAAATTATTTAATGCCATACACCTGTTTGGAGTTGTTCTGCGGTTTCTGGTTGTTGCTTAATGTGCCGCTGCCTTCTTTGTCTTTCTTACCCAGACTAGCAAAATGGTAAAGAGTACAATAAGTATGGCGGGAAATGTAATCATTTTCAGAAGTGTAGCCTGACCTACTGCAAGTTCCATCGCATCTCCGGAAAGTCCCATTGAGGTTGCTTTTTCCTTTGCACTATCTATCCAACCTCCAAAAATAGGCTGCATATTGCCAGTCATAAACATGCCAATTGCACCTATAACGGACATACCAAGAGCACCGCTCTTTGGAATTTTACTGGCCACAAATCCAATCATATTAGGCCAGAAATAAGTAATTCCTAATGCAAAAATGATTGCAGCAAAATAGGTCAT
>JAYVTC010000139.1:0-18402 GCA_043774745.1 Cyclobacteriaceae bacterium
ACAATTATTCAGTATCGATTTTTTATATGGAGTAAGGTTAAATCTCGCGGTAGATGACGATGGAAAATCCTTCTTCAAATTAAAAATTTTAGTAAGAAAGAAGATCGTTGCTGATGGGTTGAATGATGAGACTTTTGACGTAACCCATTGCGGAGTGCATGTGGATGCAAAACAATTCAATCAACTGGCAGAAAATCCAAATACTGTCATTGTAGATATGCGCAACCATTACGAAAGTGAGGTGGGCCATTTTAAAAATGCAATCTGTCCGGATGTTGATACCTTTAGGGAAGAGTTAAAAATTGTTGAGGACTTATTGGCCGAACAGAAAGATAAAAACCTGCTGATGTACTGCACAGGAGGCATTCGATGTGAGAAAGCCAGCGCCTGGTTTAAACATATTGGTTTTAAAAATGTATTTCAGCTAAATGGAGGAATCATTAAGTACGCTCAGGAAGTGAAAGAACAGAAGCTTGAAAATAAGTTCGTAGGTAAAAACTTTGTATTTGACGAGCGTCTTGGCGAGCGAATTTCAAATGATATTATAAGCGTGTGTCATCAATGCGGTAATCCTTGCGACACCCATACCAATTGCAAAAATGACGGATGTCACTTGTTGTTTATCCAATGTGAAGAGTGCGCCAGCAAGTACGCAGGATGCTGCTCATCCGAATGTGCTGAAATCATGGCCATGCCGGTGGAGAAACAAAAGGAAATCAGAAAAGGAATCAACAAAGGAAGACAAGTTTTCAAAAAAGGTCGTTCCGAAAACATCGTATTTAAACCAATACAAAACGCATGATTCGAATTGGAATCATTAATGTTTCAGACCGTGCAAGCAAAGGTATCTATGAAGATTTACCAGGTAAGGCCATTGTACAAACATTAAATGAATATTTACTTTCACCATGGGAAAAAGAATATGCCATAATTCCAGATGAACAAGTATTGATTGAGAATACGATGAAAGAAATGGCAGATCAAAAAGGTTGTTGCCTTATTGTCACCTGTGGTGGAACGGGACCAGCTAAAAGAGATGTAACACCGGAAGCCACTGAAGCAATTTGTGATAAGATGATGCCTGGCTTTGGTGAGCTCATGCGGATGGAAAGCCTGAAATATGTACCGACAGCAATTTTATCCCGACAAACAGCTGGCATCAGAAATAGAACGCTGATTGTAAACTTGCCCGGTAAACCAAAATCAATCCGGCAGTGTTTAGATGCTGTGTTCCCAGCAATACCGTATTGCATTGAATTGTTGGAAGGGCCGAGAATGGAATGTAACCCGGAAGTTATCAGGGCTTTCCGGCCGGTTACAGGGTAGTAAACTATTAATCGCAATGTGATTTATGGCAAGAATAAAATACTACTACGATACAGAAACGTGTAAATACGAAAGGATCAAAACTACCACCGGTGACATTATCTTAAATGCCCTGGGTATTTTTTCCCTTACCCTTGCCATGGCTGCCGGTATATTGCTTATTTCCAGTTCATACTTTGAATCTCCTAAAGAATTGATTCTAAAAAACGAAGTGAAAGAAATGGAGTTCTATTACGATAACCTTCGGCAAGAGGTTGATAAACTCCAAAAGCAACTTGTGAACATGGAGTATCGTGATGATAATATTTATCGCGTAGTACTTGGGGCAGAGCCCATAGATAAAAGTATTCGTGAGGCAGGCATTGGTGGTATCGACCGATATGAAGATGTTAAGGAAAAAAACGTTATTCATGAAGACATTATCGTTAAGCTGAGCGAACATGTAGATAACCTTAGACGAAAAATTTACATTGAATCAAAATCACAAGATGAAGTTGTTGAGTTGGCCGAAAATAAAGAAAAACTATTTGCAGCTATTCCTGCCATTCAACCCGTTGCCAATAAGCAACTCATTGCTCTTGCTTCAGGATTTGGTTGGCGCATTCACCCGATTTACAAAGTAAAAAAAATGCATACCGGTATTGATTTTGCTGCCGCGATTGGAACACCTGTTTACGCTACAGCCGATGGTACGATTGACAAAGTTGATATTAGTTTTAGCGGCTATGGTAAGGTGATTGAAATTGACCATGGATTTGGTTATCGTAGCCGATACGCTCATATGCATGGCTTTGCCGTGCGCCAGGGACAGAAAGTAAAGCGCGGAGACTTGATTGGCTATGTCGGCAATACAGGCCTCTCTACAGCTCCTCACCTTCACTATGAAGTTTTTGTGAATGGAATTCATGCCAACCCCGTTCATTATTTCTTCAATGACCTCAATCCTGCTGAATACGAAAAAATTATTGAACTGGCATCCATAGAAAACCAATCTTTGGGAATGTAAGCCTCTTAAAATACAAGATAAAACAAAAAGTTCGGTACCAGGCCCGGACTTTTTGTTTACTAAGAGTTGATCTTTGAGTAAGTCATGATTAACTTAGCCCTAACTATAGTTATGAAAATATTACTTCTCTTTGCCTGTATTTCAATTGCATCAGTGAATGCTTTTGCACAGGGCTGCAGCGATGCCGGGTTTTGTACCATGGGCGCCATGAAACCCGACCAACCCTATAATAAGAAAATCCAATTAAAGCTGCGCTCTATGGAATTGAGTTTTTATAGAGGTGTGACTACTACTACTCCGATTATTTACGTAGCTACAGCTGATTTTAATTTCAGCCTCAACGCGAAGTCCTCCTTTCAAGTGAAGGTTCCCTATACATTTGTCCGAAGTGGCAACCTGGGTAAAACAGAAGGAGTAAGTGACCTTTCTCTTTGCTATACTCGGTCCTTACTACGCTCAGATCGTTTCGATGTTAACTTTTCTGTGGGAGGAAAGATACCAACCAATAGATCGGATAAAACTTCAGATAAATTTCCAGGCGAGCCTCTGCCTATGTATTACCAAACCAGCTTAGGAACATACGATTTTATCACCGGCCTTTCATTAATCAATCGAAAATGGTTGTTCGCCACTGGCATACAGATTCCTTTTAAGCATATTAATCAGAACACATTTGATTGGACTGATTTTCCTGACTATCCAAATCCTGATTACATTAAAACATACAGTCAGTCAAATCTCTTGAAAAGAGGCATTGATGTGATGTTACGGGTAGAAAGAAATTTTAGGTTCTCACGTTTTAACTTCAGTACAGGGTTGCTTCCGATTTACCGGATCACTAATGACCGCATAACTAACCAACAAGGCGTGGAAATTAAGCCGGATGGCGCCCGTGGTCTGGCTTTGTCTGGGATAATTACTGGCGGGTATAATTTTAATGTGCGCTCTGGAATTAAACTTTTAGTGGGTCGTAAATTTATGCAACGAGATAAAAACCCGGATGGTCTTACACGCCATAGCGTAAGTTCAATTACCTATAATTATCGGTTCTGATGAAGGCTATTCTTATTCTATTTTTTCAATTAATTATTCTAGGGCAAGTATTTGGCCAACAGAATAGGATTCTTAACAAAACAGATTCTTTAATATCTGTTGCCGAATATGATCAGGCACTGATCATATTAAATCAAAATCAGTCAGCAGATCCGCTAACCAAAGTACTTATCGCTAACAAGGTTGCCGAGATTTTAATGATGCAAGGAAAGTTGGATGAAGCCGGAGCTAAATTAAAAAGTATTACAGAGAATAACTCTGAATTTGGTAAAGCCATTACCCTCACCAACAATGGTTTTTTGTATTTGAATAAAGGGCGCTTTGATTTGGCTCTTGAAAATCTTCAATCTGCGCTAACTAAATTTCAAATATCAGGAAATCAAAACTCAAAAGAAGGCGCTAAATGTTTGTCAACATTAGGGTTAGTTTATGGAAGCACACGAAAATATAAACAAGCGGAAGAGAATCATCTTATTGCCATGCAAATACGAGAAAGATTATTTGGAGCCGAGAGCGAGGAAGTAGCGGCATCATACAATGATTTGGGCTTAATCTACCTGGAGACTGATCCTGATAAATCGTTAGAATATTTTGAAAAAGCGCAGGCTTCGTATCAAAAAGTTCATGGACAGAATCATCCTAAAATCGCGATATCCAGCACTAACATCGGTTTTGCCTACCGTAAACTTGAGCTTTTCGGAGATGCAATTGTTAATTTCGAAAACGCCAAGGGGATTTGGGAAAAGATCTATCCTAATGGTCATCCCAATCAAGCTCTTGTCCACTCCTACCTGGGCCAAACCTATCGCCAAATGAATGATAGCAAAGCCGCTTTTGGTTACTTTGAAAAAGCACTGGAACTGTATAAAAAATCATATGGAGAAAAGCACTCTGATATTGCCAGCACCTATAATGATTTGGGCATTCTCAAATTAGGAGATAATAATTATAGCGAAGCCATTAATTATTTTCAACAGGCAATCATCGCCAATTCACCCTCATTCAATAATCCTGACATTAATAAAAACCCATCGGTTAAAGAGAACTATAATGAATTTATCCTTTTATATTCATTGCGATGGAAAGCACAAAGTCTGGAGTCACTGTACTATGGTGCTACCCTAAAGTTAGATGAGTTGCGTCTGGCATTATCTTGCCTGCACTCATGCGATTCGTTGATTGATGATATACGTCACCATAGCTCAGATGAAACTGATAAATTTGCCCTGGGCGAAATTGCTAACGAAGTATATGAAGACGGTGTCAGGATTGCTCAAGCTGTGAGCGAACTTATTTTTGATTCAAGAAAATATAAAGAAGAAGCGTTCCTCTTCGCTGAAAAAAGTAAATCAGCGGTATTACAGGAGTCAATTGCAGAGGCCCAGGCAAAATCATTTTCAGGAATCCCTAATGAGTTGCTTGAGCAGGAGAAAAACCTGAAATCTGCCATTACACTATTAAGCCAGAAGATATCACTAAAGCCTGCTGCCGATGAAGAGAAAAAATTACGGGAGAGTCTGTTTTCATTGAATCTTGAGTATGATGCATTTATCAAACGTCTGGAAAAAGAGTATCCCAATTACTTCAATTTAAAATTTAATCAGTCTGCTCCTACCGTGGTGACCTTGCAGAATTCACTAAATAGTGAAACCGCCATTATCAGTTTTTTTGTTGCAGAAAAAAGTAAGCGGATCTATCAATTCCTAATTACAAAAAAACAATTCAAGATCACTAATCTTACTTTGCCTGTGGATTTTGATCGCATAATTCGTGGTTTTAATAATAGTTTGTTTTACTCTGATTTTGCTACCTATCACAAATCTTCCACTTCGCTTAGTCGCGTATTGATTCCTCATTTACCTGCCTCGGTAAAACAAATTGTGATTGTTCCTTCGGGTCGATTGGGTACAGTGCCATTCGAAGCTCTGCCACTGAATGTGAAGGCTGCTACGGATTTCAGCAATGCTGATTTTTTAGTCGAAAAATATTCCATTAGTTACGAATTTTCAACTTCCTTAATGCTTCAAAAAACTAAGAACCCGGTGCGTCAAAATGCGGCTTCTATATATCTATGCGCCCCTATTCAATTTCCACAAAAAGACAATCTCAGCGAACTACCAGGCACAGAGCAGGAAGTGACTACCATTGCTTCACTTTTTGGAACGTCTTCACATATTGCCAAATTTCAGGAAGCTAATGAAACTACTATTAAGACCGCAAAGCTTTCTGACTATGATTATTTGCACTTTGCCACGCATGGCATTGTAGACGAAACTGAACCTGAACTTTCACGGATATTTCTAAATGCCGGCAGTCAGGATGACGGTAATTTGTTTTCCGGTGAAATATTTAATCTTCAACTGAAGGCAGAACTTGCCGTTCTCTCGGCTTGCCAGACAGGCTTAGGAAAACTTTCGAAAGGTGAAGGCGTAATCGGTTTATCTCGGGCTCTAACCTATGCAGGAGCGAAAAGTATCGTAGTTTCTTTTTGGAGTGTAGCCGATGAATCAACCTCTGAACTAATGACAGAATTCTATAAAACACTGCTGCAAAACAAGGATGAAAACTTTGCGAAGGCATTACGTCAATCCAAGTTGAAGTTAATCAACAGCCAAAACTTTAAGGCCCCATATTATTGGGCACCTTTTGTATTAATCGGAAATTGATGAGGTGACCACCTCCTGTTCTATTTTTTATATCTGGGTCTGCCGTTTATCCCGTACCCATAATAGTCAGGACACTCAACATTTTTATGTATTGACCGTATTCGAGTTCTGTAATTTAACAGAAACTCATGCGAACCATTTGAGAATTTATTAAGGCTTGACCCTGTCATATCAAATGAGTAGGCGAAGTGAAAACTTTCACTAATTTTTAAATCGATAAATCCAATCAATGCGTCACCACTACGCCACGATGCGCCTGTGCTGACAATATCATGAATAATTAAACCCAGATTTAAATCCATACTCAATGGTTGCCCTTCCTGAGCTCTTACTAAAAGGGAGGGGTTAATCTTTAGCGTGCCTTTAGGATTCAATTTCTGTATCGTTCCTCCCCGTAGAAAGTAATAACGCGCCTCTTTTAACTCTGCTCCTAAAGCAGATACACTCGAAACCAGCGTACTATTAAGAATAAATGGAACAGAAAGACCGATAAAGGAATTCTTGAAATTCAAATATAGACCCGTTCCAAAGTTTGGTTTATATGTATTTAATGAAGTAAATGAAGCATCACCTGGGTTTAACAAATCCAACTTTGAAAAATCAACACCTAAAAAGTTGAAGCCGGCCTGCAAGCCCATGGAAAGCGTGGCTTTTCTAAAAGCAATTTTATAGGAGTAATATCCATATACATTTTGATTGCCATAACTTCCAATTTCATCATGATTAACAAGGAGCCCCACACCTACTTTTCCATCATACAAAGAAGTGTGACCACTGAATGAAAAAGTACGAGGTGCACCCGGGAAATTTACCCACTGATTGCGGTACATGGAAGTTAAACTTAACTGAACGTGATTTCCTGCATACGCTGGATTGATAACCAGTTCGTTAAAATAATATTGAGAAAATACAGGATACTGCTGTGCTAAAACACGATCTGGTGTACCTAAAATTACGAATACGGCAATAACCAGTGACGATATGAATTTACTAATCATTGTCAATTATTTTACAATTTCCAGATATCCGGCCATTGGTTTAGATCCATCACGCTTGTCTACAATATAAAAATATGTTCCATCAGGCACGTTGGTTCCTATCACGCTAAAACCCCGATTTGAAATGCCGTCAAAGAATGTGCTTGCGTTATCATAACCGTTAGCTTCATACACTAATGTTCCTGCACGATTGAAAACCTTCACATTATTATTTTCAAATTGATCAATACAATCGATATGAAAATAGTCATTTTGAGAATCTCCATTTCGGGAGATACCATTACGTGGTCTTATATCGGCTAGAATTTGGAGTTCCTTTGTTGCCTGGCAACCAAGTTCCGTTGTTATCCTCACAGTATAAGCTCCTGAGAATACTTCAACAAGGTTGGGCCCAACAGCAACGATCTGATTTGCACTGGTCCATTCAATATTACTAATACCAATTGTGGATATGAAGGACACCGTGGCAAATCCGTTAGGTTGATCACACGAAGCATTCTTAATCTGAAAATCGAAATCTGGATATTCCTTCTTTTCAGTAATATCTTTATTTACTAATGGCGATTTACATCCGGTTATTCGACTTGTTGCTGTTACTGAATAGGCGCCTGCTGCAAGACTATCATAGATTTCACCTACAAAATCAGGAGGTGGAGCTTCCGTTGTTCCATCATACCAATTAAAAATATAGTCTTTGGTAATTCCGTCAACAGAAGCTGCTAAGGCACCATTGTTGAAAATACAACTGGCAACATGAGAGAGAATTTCAATTTGTGGTGATGGTATTGGTACAGTACCATTCGTAATACTTGTTTGCACGTTTCCAATGCAGCCTGTAACCAAATTTCTTGCCTCTACGGTATATGTCTGAGGGATTACCTTTAATTCTCCAAACTCTGCTCCGGTATAAACTGGAATACCTGCAACTGTATTTCCTTCAAACCAATTGAATTCAAATCCGACAAAGGCTCCATCAACGTTAACTCGGGCAACTCCATTTGGATTAGCTGGATCACAATTCGTAACAGGAGAAATGGCTGTTATAACTGGTTTCGGAAACTTGCGCAAATCCTCAACGGTAACAGTATCAATTGTAATACAACCTGTATTTTTATCGGTTAACCGCACCGTGTAAATCCCGTTTGCCAAATTTTCTTTTAAATAATTTTCTGTTAGCAATGGATTATCAGGATCATTCTGCATATCAGGGAACTCAGGATTATTTAGATCTGCCGGTGGATTTCCTATATACAAATCAGCCGTATAATCATACAAGGTAAAAGGATAGTTCTTAGAAGGATCAAGGCCCTTTGGGAATGGTACGCCTCTGGCAAACACTGAACCATCAACAACATCACACTCGGTTAATGGGTTGCTCGAAAGCGCTAATACCGGTTTAAATTCTAAGTTATCCTCTGGAAGAATAAAAATAGCTGAAGCGATGCAATTGGTGGTAAGATTGTGTACTCGCAAAGAGTAGTCTCCAGCGATTAAGTTATTCACTGAACTTCTTGTATCAAACGAGGCTCCACTAAAATTAAGATTTGAAAACCAATTAAACTCGTATGTGGGGTTTGTATCACTTTGACCGTCAGCTAAAGCCCTGAGCGCACCAGAACCTAAATTTATAGTGCACATCACCTGAGGTGCCGTTTGTTGTATGCTAACCACAGGATATACAATATTGGCTGAATCAATGGCTGTTTCAACAGCAGCAGATATACATTCTGTAATGATGTTCTTAACTCGCACAAAATATTTACCTGGCAATTGGTTAGGAAGCAAGCTGTTTTGTTGACCCGCAATTAAACCCGCAGGAAAAGAGTTCTTGTACCATTCATAATCATAATCTGCATCCAAATCATCAGGAGGATTAGTCAACATGTTTGTGCCTCCAATAGTGACGGATACAACCTGAACATCGCCTTGAGGTAAACAATTGGTTGGATTGATTTGATCTATATCAATAATATTCGGAAGACTCAGCGTCTGATTCGTTTCCAATACCTGCACCTGGTTGAACTTGCAGCCAGTATTGATATTGGTTACTTCAACTACATAGGTACCCGGGCCTGCATTTGTAAGTTCGCTCACAGGAGAAATGCCACCTATAGTAGTTATAGGCGATAAGGATCCACCATTAAATGTCCATATAAAACTATATGTTCCTATGGGTGCCACGCGTTCTGACGCGGTTACCTGCAAAAATCCGTTAGGACTTGAGGGTGTGCAACTCGAATTTAGAACAATAGAAGTTAAAGCGATGTCAGGACTTTTACTTTTATCTAATATTTCTACTTTAAATGGAGCCGACTCACAACCCGATCCAGGGTTCAATCCAGAACGTTTCTTCACTTTTACAAAGTAAGAATCAGTACCAATGGTTGGTAAGTTGGTGATATTAATAATGTCAGCACTTTGCGTTGGTCCTACTGCGATGGTGGTGATGTCACTACGCATCCAGGTAAAGTCAAAATGAGAATGGTTACTATCCACAATACCTCCAACCAAAATATCGTTAGGGCCAACTGAAACACTTCCATCAGGATTACAAATTAATTGATCAACAGCTGTTGCGTTCAGCAGAATGATCGGAGTAGCTTGTTTTGAGATAGTCGTCAGAGCAGTAGTCAAACACCCAGAAGCATTGTTTCTAACAGAAATCGAATATGATCCATCACTTAAGTTTGGGAAATTATCATCGGCAAGAAGTCCGTCACCATTTGAAGTACCCATGGTTATTGGCGAGGCGGGCGGGGTATTCGTCCAGGTGTAATCATAGCTGGCTGAGGGAATTGATCCTGGATTTGCAACTGTAACCTTAATGGAGCCTTCAAAATTTGTATCACACGAAGTATTGGATAAAGAAGAAAGTGTTACTGTTGGATCAATGCTTTTGTCACGAATTTCAACGCGAAATGGAGCTGATTCACAACCGGATCCTGGATTGAGACCGGAACGTTTCTTCACGTTAACAAAATACGAATCAGCAGCGATGGTTGGAATATCGGTACTATTCAAAACATCATTACTTTGAATTGGTCCTACTACAATGGTTGCTGCATCACCACGTGACCAGGTGAAGTCGAAATGAGTATGATCACTATCCACAACTCCGCTAACCGATATATCATTGGCCCCTACCGTTACACTTCCATCGGGATTGCAAATAAGTTGATCAACAGCGGTGGCGTTAGCAACTACAATGGGAGTAGCTAACTTTGCTATCGTTGTTTCAATAAATCCGATACATCCCGAGGAATTATTTTTTATTGATAAAGAATAGGTACCATCACTTTTTCCAATGAATACATCATCTGCCCCAATACCATCACCATTTGAAGATGCATTAACTATTGGCGATACAATTGGCGATATCCATACATAATTGTAATTAAGAGTCGCTGGCATAGATCCAGGGTTTGTGACCCTGGCTACAACAGAACCCTCAAAATTTAAATCGCACGCTGTGTTGGCAACTGGCGCTAGCGTTGCGATAGGTCTTAGACTTTGATCATCTATATCTACTTTAAGTGGAGCAGTTAAGCAACCCAATCCTCCCGTGCCTCCTGCAGCCACCTTAGTTGCTCTAACCCAATATGATCCGGCAGTAACTGGTGTTGCTGGCAGGGGCGCACCTGCGTTCGACAATATCTCACCCCCTTTTACAGCTGGACTATTATCACCGTTTGCAGATAAAATATTGGTACCCAGTGTAGCATTCGTAAACCAATCAAATTTATAATCAGACAAATTATCACTTGCAATCACACCTGCAATAGATAAATTTTTGATTTCGATGAGTGCATTGGCTTCACGTGCAGGATCACATGCCAATGCGGGAAACACGTTAACATTACCACTCAAATCGGCAACACGTGGCGAGTTGGGAATATTAAATGTTTTAGTAGTCGTGCATCCTTTAGATGAAGTTACCGTTATCGTATAATGCTCTCCCCGAAGACCATTAATGATTTCGATATCTCCATCTACAAAACCAGAGGCAGTAGGATAACCAGGAACGGCAGCATTACCGGCATCCGTCACATTTATTGAATACGTAACAAATGGAGCAACTCCTTTTTGCAGTATGGTAGGTGGTGGTGGCAATGGATAGGACGCGCTGAAAGGATCATTGGCATTAGTTGATACTTTAATTTGTAATGATCCATCTCCAACAAGAGGAGCCCCAACACACGTTGAGTTAGCAAATGATCCAAGGATATCCACGACAGGAGGCAATGCTTCAATAAGCTGAACCAAAACAGGAGATGAATAACAAGCCGTAGGAATGATGAGCGGATTTTCTCTGGCAACAATAGTATAAACTCCCGAGGCGAGGCTACTAAATATATTACCCGTTGCAGCCGCAGAAAACTCATCTAAGGGAGCATCAGTTCCTAAAAGAGGATTTGGTGAAGAATATATCTGCAATAAATATTGATTAGGTGGAAATGGTGCAGTTAGTTCTACCTCTATTTCACCTACATCACCTGCGCACTCATCTGGCTTGATTCGCGCTAAAATGATCACAGGCTCTTGTAGAAATGGGAGGAAAACAGTTTGAAATTCTTTACATCCGTCAGATTTACGTTCCACAACAACCGAATATGTTCCTGATTTTCTTCCGAATAAAGTAGGACCTGTTTTAGCACTGGTTGGTACTTGTGGCGCTGGAGAACCTGGGTATGCATTTCCAAAGAGAGCACTCGGATCTACATCAAGGGCAGGTTGAATAAATTTAACTACAGGATCAGTATAAAAACTTGGTGATGGTATACTTAATCCATTAGTAGGATTACCTTGAAACCATTGGAATGTGAAATTATTAAATGGCGCTGGAACACCTCCTCCGCTATCAACAAAGGCGGTAACTACGCCATCCGAATCTGCACAAGAAGCTGGTCTGTTATTTATTTCAAAACCCAAATTAAATAATGGGCCAGGACCATTAATTACATCAGTAAAGTCTGATGTTTTACAACTCGTTACGTTGTTAGTAGCAATGGCCGTATAGTTTCCTTCAGGCAATGGAACACCAGGACTTAATTCATTTAATACGCGATCTGTTTCAGAGAGAAGCGTTCCTAATGTATTGCTTCCCCGAAACCAAGCAAGGGAATAATCTGAATTTATCTCAGTTGAGGTAAGCTCATCTCCCGGGTCATTAGAATCACCATCGTTATTCTTGTCAAGAAATACTTTAGCAGTAACAAAACCATGAGTATTACAATCAACAATGTCAGTGGCAACTAACTCAAGCCTTGGTAAATTAATTCGCTCAGGAAGAAAAACACTTTGCATATTGGTACAGCGGGTAGTCGTGCGTTCAACCTTAAGAGTGTAAAAAAGATTTCCAGAGAGTTTATTGACTAGAGCAGTATTTCCTATAGTAGGACCACCCGGTGTTAATGGATTGCCATCACTAGTCCAAAGATAGGTGTACCCAACGGTTTCGGCCACAGCCCCTCCTATGCTCGTTTCATCTACTGAAGCATTAAGTATTCCATTAGGATTTAAAGCATCGCAAGATGTTTGATTCGAAATTGCTACATGGATCGCAGGTGTATAAATGTTATTATCTACATCCACCTGCACCGGGTCAGAAATACATCCTACATCAACCCGTGTGGCTCGCAATTCATAAGTACCCGCATTTAATCCAATAGCCGTTGAAGTCGTTGCACCGTGAGTCCAGGTAAATGAATATCCAGCTAATGCTTCGGGAACTCCTTTATAAGTAATTGTATTCACAGAAGCTGTTCCATCAAATGGTGCGCTACAATTTTTATTATCGCTGGCGGTTAATGTCGATAGGGGTTTAGATTGATTATCGGGTATCTGAACAATAGCCGTACTCTGACATCCGGTAGATTGATTGGTAACCAGTACGGTAAAGAATATACCTATCCCACCTTGTCGGTTAATTAATGTGGCCGATGTACTAACAACCGGAGTTGAAGTATTCAAGCCACTGTGCCATTTGAATGCATAGGGGGAAGCTATTCCCACGCCATCCACATCAGTAACAAGCGCCTGACCATTAGCTAATGCAGGAACGCAATTTGTTGAGCCTATTGCATTCGTGGTGAGCGTTGGAGTTGTAGCATTATTAAGAACCTGAACTGAAACCGGAGCTGAAACGCATCCCGTGGCTGTTTCTGTAGCAACCGTTGTATAATATCCTCCTTTCAGGTTAACTAAATTTTGATTTGCAGACGAGTTATTTATTGGATCCGTTACGAGCTTACCATTATGCCATGTGAACGAATAGGCACTTATGCTTCCAACGAGATTAGTAACGCTTGCCTTTGCTGTGCCATTAAAACTTATTAACGGATTAGTAAGAGAAGCATCACAAATTGAATTTGGAGTTTGGACTATACTCAAATTGAGTATAACACGGTTATCAGGAACTTCAACGGTCTCTGTATTTTGACATCCATTGGATTGGTTAGTTACCAGTACTGTAAAGAATGCACCAGCGCCACCCTGAAGGTTGGTCAGTGTAGCGGAAGTACCAACAATGGGAGTTGATGTGCCTGAACCACTGTGCCATTTAAAAGCATAAGGTGGAGTAATGCCTGCGCCATCTACATCCGTTACACGTGCCTGACCATTAGCCAAAGCAGGAATGCAATTTGTTGAACCAATGGCACTGGTAGTAATAAGTGGAAGAACTGTTGAATTAATAACTTCGGCTGTTTTAGGTGTCGATGAACATGAAATATCTGTTCGCTTTGCAACCAGTGTATAAAATCCGCCTTTCAAAGATGAAAGGATAGAAGACGTTTCAGGTCTCTTTGCACCTATTGCCTGCGTGCCATCATACCATTCAAAAACATAGTCTGTAAAATCAACCACTGGATTACCAGCAAAAGTTACAGTCGCATTAACGCTTCCTTGAAAAGTAGCAGGGCCACTAACCAAAGTTGGATCGCAAATGTTATTAGGATTTGGAGAAAGAATGACAACGGGATTATTTAAAGCCTCACTCACCGCACTATCATCTGTTGAAAAACATTGAGAGGCTGATGTAGCTTTAACCGTGTATGACTGACCACCACCCTTAACTTTTTCCGCAATGCTTCCATGAGTACCGGAGACGGTTGTATGAAGATTAGCAGGCAGGGTGTTCTGACCGACAAACCATTCAAATATAAAATCCGAAGCATTTTGCATTACACCGCCAATGGTTACTGTTGCTTGTAATCGTCCGTTCGGATTAGCAGGATCACATGATGTTTGAGCGGACAATTGATTTATGGTAACAACAGGAATGATAATCTGATTTTTCACCTCAACAACAAATGCTTTGGAAGGACATTGTGAACCGTTGCCTGTAGCCACCACTTGATAAAAACCAGCAACAAGGCCGGAGCGAGATGCGCCCGTGCCATTAATCGATGGCAATTGACTTCCTTGCGTGGAAGTTGCATTGTCATAAAAATACCAATCGAATGCAAAGTTTGCTGTAGACTGAGGCGACCCGCCAATGGTAACGGTTGCTGTTACGGCTCCACTATTGGGGCTCTGACAATTTACCACGGGTGTTGATGTTGCTGCAACCTCCGGATCGGGAGCATCATCATTAACTATCGCACTTGCAGCTTTGGTGCATCCATTGCGACTTACAAACACGGTATAATTACCACCTATTAACCCAGTGGCAATTGACGTTGTTATCCCTAGTGGTTTCGCAACATCAATCCATTCAAAAGTATAGCCTGCATTTCCACCTTCAACCAATGCCTCCAGCTTGCCGTTTGGAGGATTGCATTGAGTTTGATGAGATAATACATTAATGATAACATTGGGAACAATAGTTTGAATTGCATTAATAACAACCTGAATGGTATCACTACTACAATTGGCAGTTTTATGAATTGCGTAAACGGTGTATGTACCTTCTGCAAGTCCTGTATATATAGGACCAACAAAATCTGCACTTAAAATTGGTTTTGCTATCACACCATTTGACCAATAGAAATTATAATCCGTTGTGTTTTCACCTCCTCCACTGATCGGGATAAATGCCCGTGCCGATCCGTTATCAGGTGGAGCACACTTTTCATTTGGAGAAACTGCAATGGCCGTTATCCTGACAGGCTTTGGTTTTACCTTTACTCCTAAAATATTATCGTAGTTACATTCAAAAAAAGTGGTATTGGGTAATGATATTGGAGTAGGTACTGTGGTGCCCGCGTCATTGAGAACTACGTAAAGCGAATCAGCACCGACTCCAGTTACATTGGCGCTGACCACATCGAATAAGTCGTTGGGTTTAAAATCTGCAAGTGCAATTGTAATCGTATTAAGCTTTGTTGATCCTGGACGCAAAGGATTTGTAGTATAAAATGTGATGGGAATGTTTCCACTTAATCCTACATCACCGAGGTTTGTGATCTGAAAAGAAACGGTAAAATTTAAATCAGGACACGTTGGTGGTTCAACAGTTGGTGCAATGGAAAAAGCCAGGTCAGGTGATGCATATGTAGGACATCCATCTGAATTTAAAAATGGTGATTGATTAAGGAATTTATTGAGTGGACGGTTAGGGCCTTGAGTACAACTTCCTGTTGAAAATACAAGTTGGTGTTTTTGCAGAACTTTGGGTATAGTAAGGTCATCATTAACATTTACTACAAAATAACCATGTTGGTTCCAAACCCTTCGTGCCGGCACCCAAGGTTCAGCAGCTGACTTAAATACCCTAATATGGGCGTATTGTGAATAACTAAGATTATTGAAATTAGCTTTGGCCAATGCATCATCAAAGCCACATGTAACACATAGTTCCGTGGATCCATCCGCATCTACATCGGCCACAATCGGATATTCCCGATTGGTTCTTGAGATACAAGCTTTCTGATTATAAACAGAGCCATCCGTTCCATCAATGATATATAAAAATTGTTCATCGCGATACACGATTTCTGATTTTCCATCACCATTAAAATCGAAGAGCGTACAGCCCGTGTATCCGGATGTCTCTTCATTAATAACAATTCGCCATAGTAAGGTAAGATCCTCCTTTAATGCGTATAGATATTTACCCGATACATAGGATGCATTTAACTTTCCATCTCCATCTAAATCGGCAATATTAACCCGACCTGTTCCGTTTCCCCATCCATTAGGTCCATAGCTACTTGCTAAATCCCGGTAGGTTTTCACGACATCGTTCTTTACATCCCAATAATAAATGGTCGTTGTTTTATTAAACGCAGTCTCAGAACCAGAAGCGATTACGTCCAGAAATCCATCCAGGTTGAAATCGGCTACACTAGTTGCATTATACTCATTACGGATAAAATATTCTGAGCGGTTTTTAAGAAGAGTTAAAGAACCAGCATCCGCAGTTCTTGCTCCAAGGTTAACCTGGTAGATGCTAAGGCCAAGAACGAGCTCCAGCTTGTTATCTCCAAGCATATCTACTGCTACCGGACCCCCATTGATCCTTCCATAAATTGGAGCAGTTGTCTTAACAATGCGAGTACCTGTAAGAGCATCATAGATTTCATCTTTAGCATATAATTCAACTAACCCGTCACTATCAAAATCGGCAAGTCCAAAATTGATCGGATCATTCGGAAGAGGGTTGGCCGTTTGCCAAAGAAAATTCAATTGGCAATCATAAGCAAAAAGGTAAATCTTACCGCCCTGCTGCCCCATAAAAAAAATCTCACCACAATTATCATTGCTAAGATTAGCTATAGCAATTTCCCAATAAGGCTCCCAGGTTACCGTAGTCTGACTTTTAATAGAACCGTTATTTCCATTTAATATAAATAGTTTCTTAGTATATCTGTTCATTGAAACAATTTCCGGCATACCATCCCGATCTAAATCACCTATTGCCATTCGTGCCAGGTGATTAGTGGTTTCATTTGGAGATGCAAAATCCAGGGTCATTGTAAATTTTGGAAACTGCGGAGGCGGAACACTACAGTTGGCATCATTACCTAAAAAGATTCCATCACAGACAGGGCTGTTGGCACAACTTCCATCATAGCAATCAATAAAGCCATCAAAATCATCGTCCAAGCCGTTATTACAGATTTCTATAGCTTGACTTAACGCTGACGTTGTCGTAATCAGGAACACTAATAATGAAAATAAAAAGCTGACCCTTGTATTATTAGCGTGTAAAGAAATATTCATAAGCCCTATCAACTATAGAAAAATATAATCGCAAAGATATATCAAGTTAACAGGCCCTTGGTAACTAGCATAGGTTCAATAAAAAAAAGATTTTATAAATTCAGGATTTAAAATCGGTGAGTAGTTACTTTTGATTAATCCAAATGATATAGTTCTTTACAAAACATGAAACTACCCCACCATTGTAATGTATCTAAAGAAATCTCTCTTTTTTTGATTCTGTTCTTTGTCTTAAATGCGAAAGCAAACGGTCAGATTCTAGTCGGTCCGGTAGTGGGAGGTCAAATAAATTGGATGGTGTTTGATGATAAGGATAACAAAGATCTGTATAAATTTAAACCTATTCTAAATTTCCATGCAGGCGCAAGTTTAGCTTTTCGAGCTCAAAAACGTTTCTTCCTGCAAACCTCATTCTTGTATTCGCAAAAGGGCAAACTACTTGAATCAAAGGATAACTCGGGCACTAGAAACGATACGAAGTTCAGATATATCGATGTACCCATTCTATACACGGCAGAGTTTAAAGCTAAACTTGGAAAAGAAAAAGTATATAAATGGTACTTCGGAGTTGGCCCTACAATTAGTTACTGGCTTGGTGGAAAGGGTGTTCTTATTCATGGTGATTTAAATGAGAATATGATCAATCCTCCCAATTATAATTTGTCATACAAAATTGTTTTCAAAAAAGACGCTGCATCTGTTGCCCGTAATGAGATGAATGTGAGAGAACCCAATCGAATACAACTTGGATTAAATGCTTCTGCAGGATTAATTTTTGAACCGATGGGTAACCACAAAATTATGGTTAATCTGCGCTATTCCTTTGGTCAAAGTTTCATGAGCCGATATGGTAAAGGTGAGTTCGGATTGCCAGGAATTTTATATTATCAGGATGAACTCAAAGTAAGAAGTCGTGAGTTGGTTTTATCACTTAACTATTTCATTGATCTTAAAACTGATCAACGTAAAAAAGGAAAAAGTACAATCAAGGTAAAAAACAACAACCCCTGATAGTTCAGATAACTACGTTTATGGATGATCTGAATTGAAATTAAGGAAGCGATTGGTCAAAGAATTTCTGTGCAAATTAACCCGCCCTTGCAGTAGTGGGTGGTGTTGCCACTCCTACTGTCAGGGTCAGGTTTACACAGTAACGCTATGGCAAAATAGTTTTCACTGTGCTGAAGAG
>JAYVTC010000140.1:0-16443 GCA_043774745.1 Cyclobacteriaceae bacterium
AACAAAAACAAATGGAAACATCAACCCGACAAATTGGCAAATGTTGAAATAAGATAACTCAATGTAAAAACAAAATTGATAATATCAAATTATTTTTACTTGCGTTTACTTTTCAGATATGATTAAATAAAGGGACAAGGTTGTCACTCAACGGGATCTAAGCTGATGTTTCTACCTATTATTGCCAGGTAGAAAAAATCTGAAGCAACATCATATTGTCATGCCGCTGAGACCACGGTCTACTTCGATCAGAATCAATACACAAAATAAGTTTTAACTTTATTGGTATGAATTTAAAATCTAGAACCTCCATCCCAATCCTTTTGGGAATAGTGATAATGACCATAGCAGGCTGGTCACCAGTGAGTCGTCATAAAAACTCCAAAAAAACAGGAAGTTAATTACCACATCGAAAGATGAAAAAGGTAATCCCGTGATGAGCGAAAAGATTGCGGAATTCACATGAGCGGAACGATGGCTATGAAAGTAGGCGACCACTTTGGCATTGGCAGAGTTCAAAACAAAAATAATGGGCGAGTCTTTCAGTAAAATCTTACCAAAACGAGATCAAAGAATGGATTCAAGATTTCCAATTGAATCAAATCACTTCTGTGCTTTGGGATTCACCTGCAACACATCCTTATAACTCACCAACTTAATTCCCTTAGTGATCAACGCTTCCTTCACTTTTTCACTCGTGAAGATATTGGTTACATCCTGTCGGCCCTGGGCCACGTCTTCATAACCAATGTGGTAGATCGCTTTGAGTTCATCATTATCAAGTCCAGGATGTTCCACATACACATAGGTCTTACCATCCTCCAGTTTATCGAGCATAGCAATGAACCCCGTTATCCGTTCTTCGGTCGTTTTACCATTGAAATCAAATCCAGTATAACTAATTGAATTGCCAGCACGATCAACATCCACCATGGGAAGATTATATTCCTTCGCAATTCGTTGCGCCATGGATTTCACTTCAGGGGCAAACGCAGTACTGCCCATGTGCCCCGACACATGACTTAATCGTGGAATATATTTAATAGCCAATTCAATCTGAGCCCTCAGCTCTTTTTCGATATCTTCCACTTTATAAGTGTGATCGGTAATAGCCTGGTTCGGGTAGTTTTTGTTTTTGAAAATCATAGGATAGAAATATCCATCTTCATTTTTCAGACTTTTACAATCGGTCAGTGGTCTCCACTTCACATTATCCCACTCGCTGGTGATGGCAAAGTGTAATCCCACATCCACTCTTGGATTTTGCTCCAGCATCTTCACTGTTTCCGGAAACCAGGGTGAGGGCGCAATCACTTCGATGGATGTTTCAATTCCTTGTCGGTAAGATTTAATCAAAGCCTGATCGGCAGAATGTGAGAAACCCATATCATCACCACGCACAATTAATCTTGGAGCGTTTACACGCTCTACTTTCTGTATTGCTTTAAACTCAAGGCTTGCTGATGGATTAAAAGAGTTTTTAAATGCAACAGTAGTGTATGGATCATCAAAAGTAAATCGGATTATTTCTGTATGGGGACTTTCAATATATCGCAACGTCATCTCCACAGTATGCTTATCTATCCACCGATAGCTTGCCGCTGTTTTGAAAGGTGCCAGGCCGGTGCGATTAGCACGTGCTCTTGCCACAAGGTAAGGGCCATACTTCGTTGTCGCTCCCCTCGCCCACATGCCTGATCCAAAATCAATCTGATGGTTCAGCGAATCGGTGTGTAAGGTTAAATGGGCAATACCATTTATAAAATCGAGTTTAAAACTTTCCAGTCTCCTGTCATTTGATACGATGGCGAATGTTTTACCAGAGATGTTCGTTTCGAATAGTGCTGTGGCTTGATTCGCAGGCACCGGCAATGCGAGTGCCGTCAATCGTGCCTTCAACTGTTTATATGTTTTCGCATTGGCCGATAACTTTTTATCCTGAAAAGCTGGTAAGAGATATTTCCAAACAAGATTAACTTCTTTCTGCATGTCGGAAGTCTCAGCCGTGATGGCGATCACTGCATCTAAATCGGGCAGCACAAGAATGTATTGTCCGAAGGCTCCATCGCCACGATAGGAGTGGTGGCGGCTGCGCCACATCTGATAGCCGTAGCCTTGCAGCCAATCACTGGAATCTTTTGCCGCCTGTGTTGCACTGGGGTTTTGCATGATCTTCATCGTAGATGCTTCTTCTACCCATGAGGAAGGAAGAATTTGTTTGCCATTCCACATCCCTTTTTGAAGAAACAACTGACCGAACTTGGCCATGTCTTCTGTTTTCACCCGCAGACCCCAACCACCCACGTTGTTGCCTATTCCGTCCACTTCCCAATCAATACCTTCAATGCCAAGCGGATTAAATAATCTTGGTTTCAGATAATCAATTACTTTCTGACCGGTAACTTTTGTAATGATGGCACTGAGCATATACGTGGCAGCAGAGTTATAGAGAAATTTAGAGCCCGGTTCATGCACAATGGGAACAGCCAGAAAAGATCGGACCCAATTTTCAGTGGTGACTATCCCGGAAGGCTCCGTTTGCATGCCCACACTCATGCTCAATAAATGCTTGATGCGCAGTGCCTCGAGGTTGGGAGAAATGGTGGAAGGAGTTAGCTCAGGAAAAAACGAAATCACTTTATCTTCTACAGAAAGTTTTTTTTCCGCAACAGCAAAACCAATGGCGGTAGCAGTAAAGCTTTTACTCACCGAATACATGGTATGCTTTAAATCAGGTGCATATGGATTCCACCAGCCTTCGGCAATTACTTTTCCATGGCGTATCATCATGATACTGTGAAATTCATGATTGCTCTTGGCTGCGGCATCCAGAAAATTGATAATGTTCTGAGACGAAACACCTTCTGCTTCAGGAGTGCTGCGCGGCAATGAGGTGGATTGCCCGAATAACCCAACTGAAACTAACAGTAAGAAGATAGTGACTTTGATGCGATTCATGTGGTCTGGTTATTTTGATTAAGGATATTATTAATGAAGTGTAATGAAAATTAAAGATAATGAAGACCATGAGACATTGTATGAAAATATCGATTACTGGTAAACTATTTACGACCTGTTCCAGACATCTGCTGATCAGTTCACTAGATGAGTTCACGAATAACACTGACTGATAAGACCAACCGATGATGATCTTCTCCGATTAAAACTTTTATTATTACTTTCGAAGTTAAGACCAGGTCAACTTCATCTTCTTCATATAGATAACCATCCAATTCAGCTCAATTAACCATAGCAGCATTGGTAGTTATGCCATCCTCCCTTCCGTGGCGTCCTCTTTGCTACCTTAATCGTATAACCAACAAAAAAAGATGCTTATGAAAACGCAAGGGGTAGTCAGGATTGTGATGGTGTCTTTCCTGATGTCGGGATGGACAGCCGTGAATGCTCAGGATAATCGTGAGGAAGTGCCTGGTGATCATTTCAGCCTGGAAGGTGCCTTGGAACTATTCAAGAAGTCAGCCTCTCCGGAAGAATTTGAACAGCTGCTAAACTCACCCAAGTCAGAGGTAAACAACCTCGACTTGAATGGCGATGGTGATATCGACTACATCAAAGTAATCGATCGCAACGAGGGCAACGTGCATGCATTCATTTTACAAGCCGTTATCTCGAATAACGAAAGTCAGGATGTGGCGGTGATTGAATTGGAAAAGTTATCCAATGGCAAGGCGGTATTACAAATCACAGGCGATGCCGACATATATGGTATTGAAACGATCATTGAACCTACGGAAGAAGTAAAGGTTAATGCAGGAACCAGCACAGCACGCGTTTATGTCAATGTATGGGCCTGGCCATCGGTGCAATATGTGTATAGCCCTTATTATTATGGATGGAGCTCCCCCTGGGACTGGAGTTATAGACCGATCTGGTGGAGTCCATGGAGACCAATTGCTTATTCCTACTACTATCCAAGATGGGAATCATACCGTCCTTATTATTCTGTATGCTACACACACCGCGTACATTATGCGCAACAACTGTACAGACCTTATAGGAATACGTCAGTGATTGTTTATAACCGACATCATAATCAGATCACGAACTACCGATCAACACGTCAGTATTCAGATATGAGCCGTGGCCGGGATAGCGACCATCAGCGCGGTAGTAGCTATCAAGTCAATGATCGAAACCGTGGACAATCACGATCAACAAGCAATGGCTTGATTCAATCAGGCGATAATAACAATCGTGGAAGATCGCAATCAACACGCAACGATTCATACTCGAATAGAAATCGCTCTACTACTGAGGAAGGCCGGACAGCAAATGGATGGAATCGTAATTCAAGTGGCAATCAAAGACAGGATGGTGAGAGAAGATCAGTATATTCCAATACAGAAACCCGTCAGCGAAATGAATCATCGTTCGGAAATCGTTCTGCAACGGACCAAAATCGCAGGCAGAATGACAGCGGCAATCAAAGACAGAACACGGATCGAAGTCACGGCTTTGGCAACACAAACGGGGGCTCCCGCCAAAGAGAAAGTAATTCAACCTATGAATCCCATGGAGCACAGCGATCTGCCGTCAATACGGGAAGAAGTGAATCATCAGGCCAGGGTGGTGCACAACGATCAGGATCAAGTGGCAGTGGTAATAAATCTGGTGGACAAAAAAGAGGAAGGGATTAGTCCCTTCTTCTCTTACTAGTGTATTAGAATTTCTTGAGCCAATCCTTTCCTGAACTTTTTTAACAGGTTAACAACTTCGACTACCTCAGCATAGTGATCACTATCAATCTGATGCAGGTAGTCGATTTGCTTTTCAAAAAGCTCCTTCTCTCCATGGGTGGATATCAGCGATTCAAGATTTTCAGGAATTAAAAAACGACATCGGTCCTTACCAATTTTATTGCGAAACTCACTCCCATAGATGTGAATTCCTTTTGGATCAAAATCACCAAAGTGAAGATAGGGATTGGGAATCAACTTAAGCCAATCGGTTATGGCATTACTATTCTGATACCTCCAAACAAACAAGGGTCGGATGTTTTTAAATAAATATGATTGGCGCTCAATCTCCCGAAAATTTTCATGTCCCTCTACCCCTACTACGGTAATATCAGCGGGTATCCGAAAGTTTTCATGATCGTAAATGAATGTAAAGGTTCCTTGTCTGGGCTCAACCGTAAACGATTCATCATGAAGCGTACAGGCTACTACTCCATACGCATTAACCAGAAAACCACTAAATACTTTTATACTCCTGTGCTTTGAATTTGAAGCCGCTTTGACCGCATCACTTCGTTCGGTGTCTTCCTGTTCAAGAAAAGAAATGTATACACCGAGATCAGGAATTTCGAATTTATGATGTAGATAACTTACAAGATTCTGAGCGTTTGTACAACTGACTTTCTTTTGTTGTGTCCCCACGAATTCAACATCAAGAACTCCATCATTTACAAATTGCTCCAACGCATTTCTGCTTCCTCCTTGAAAGGAACCATAGTTTACGGATTGTACTTCTGTCAATTGCTGAAGCAATCGTGCGAACGCCAAGGTAAGTTTCATCTTGCTAAGGTTCCACTGTCATGGTTAATAGCGGAATAACTTTCACATACCCATTTGAGTCCTTGCGGAACTTGTACGTGTAGTTATAATGCGTCTCCAGCTTGCTTTCGTTTGGCAAGCCATTAATCAAACAGATGTTGCGCTCTTCTGCAAAGTTGATCAGCTCTTTTAGGTAAGGCGCGGAGATCTGTCCTACTTCATCAATAATACAATGCACTTTAAAGTTGCGCGTTGTTTTCTCAGTAGATTCTTTGATGAACACGTTGAGCAGCGTAATATAGATTACGGCTTTCACCAACATGTCGGTTCCCGTTGAACCGACCTTGTCGATTTTCTCAATCCATCCGGTATCGTTCATGCCTTCTTTTATTCTGAATCGCAGTTCGAACAGATCTTGCACGTTGATCTCATCATAGTGTTCTTCGCTGATGGTCTTCTGCAACTCATTCAATAACTCTACCGAGCGTTTATCGATTTCGCTCTTGGCGGAATGGTTCGTGTTGAACAAGTTTGCTTCGCCATACAAAAAAGGATTCTGCTCTCTAAAGTCGGTGATCTTTTGAAGTTTGCGCAGCACTTTGTTTTCGCTGTCTTCAGATTTCAGCTTCACGTACTCAATCAACTTCGAACTCTCAAACGAAGCTTTGCTGAAGTCGGCTTCCATCTTGCTGATCATCTTGTTCACGCGGCCCTTGTATTCGGTCAGCGCTTTCATCTTGCTCGAGATCGCATCGATGAGCATGCCATGACTCTTCGCCACTTCGGCAATGGAAATCTGAATTTTATTCTCCGCATAAAACTCATCGAGATACGAGGCGAAGCGTTCATACTCGGCCTCTCCTACTGCCGTGTTGATCTTAAAGTTAAGGTGGTTATCAGGTCTGAACCTTCCGGCAAACTCGCTGATGTTGCCTCTGAACTTATCAAACTGATTATGGAATTCATTGTCGTTGGCCTGCAGTTGCGAGCAAATGCCAATGATGTCGGCCTCGGTAAAAGTAGCAGGTGCAGGGTCAATCAAATGGCGCAGGCGATCATAGAGGGTCTTGCCTTTGAAGTGTTGTTCAAAGTGATTCAGTCCATCCACAAATTTCTTCAACGAATCGGCTAACCCTCTGCACTCATCTTCCAACTGTTTTCTGGTCTTGGCAAAAATATCTTTTTGCTGCGCAAACTCTTTTTCCGATTGTTTAATGCGCCCTTCGAGTTTTTCCTTTTCATTTTTAAATTCATCCACATGATCAAACAACTCGCGCTTGTCTTTGCGGTAGTCATTGATCAGTTCGGCATTGTCTTCCAGGTTCTTGAGTGCTGCGCGGATGTCATCAATTTCTTTCTTCAGTTTTTTGATGCGCGTGTCGTCAATGCCTTTCTTCTTCAGCATGCCTGATTTCTCTTTCTGAAGTTTGCCTTTGCGCTGTTCAAACTCTTCGAGCTTGTCTTCTTTCTGGCTTCGTATCTTTTCCGCTTCTTTGGCAAAGGTTTTATCCAGCTTCGCTAATCTATCATTGAAGGTTTGTTGCAGTGTTGTGATTTCCGTTTTCATCAACGCTTCAATCTCAGCCATCGTTTTAGCTAGGGATGCAATCTCTTTCTTCAAACCTTCTTGAAGGGTGTACACATCAATCAAATCTTTCTCAAGCTGGGCTTCTCCTTTGTGGGTCCACTCGTACAAGTCGAGGTCATATTGTTTTGCTTTTTGGGTATCCTGCGTGGCTTCATATTCAAGCTGCATGATTTCATTTTTCAGGTGCGCTGATTTCTTGCCGATGGAAGCAAGCTTACTTTGTTCATCACGTGCCTGCTCCTCCCTGAATTCCAGGAATGTATGATTCAAAGTAGCAATCTGATCGCGCAGCATGCTCCGCTCTTGTTCATATTCCTCCAGTGTTTTGGAATATACTTTCACGTTCGACAAATCGAGTTGTATGCCATACAATGAATCCAGGCTCTTCTTCAGTAGCTTTGGATTCAGCTCTTTGTTGAATAGAATTTCTTCATTACACACTTTGCCGATAGTCTCATACCAATTGGGATAATGTTCCTGCAGGTAGCCGAAGAAGGCATGCTGATGCACCGAAAGTTTTTCATCAATGGCTTTGATCTTCTCTTCCAGACCGGTGACTTCCTGCTTATTCTTTTCGATGTATTGCTCGGTAGTGCTTCGGTTGCGCTCGCGGATGTGATCGCCTTCTTTCTTCAGCGAGTCCATGTTGTTTTGCTTCACGGCTAACGCTGAATTGCGCTCTACCTTTCTTCGGCCAAGGTCTTCAATATTGGTTTTCAGTTGCGTAATCTCCTGCGCAAAGTAACGTTGCTTGCGAATCTCTTTTTCTTTGAACTCTGCGTCTTTGATGCTGAACTCATGCTGAGTCTTCATCTGTTTTAGCCGATCTGCTTCTCCGCGATGTTTTTCTTTCACACTCGCTTCTTCGTGTCGGAAGTTTTCGCGCAACGCATTTCTGTCTTCGTGATGTTTCTTATCAAGTTGCAGGCCTTGGGAACTTAATACGTTCTCAAATTCCTTCTTCTCGTTTTCTAACGAGTCAACTAATGTTTTAAATTGTTGCTCTACGTCTTTGAAGCTTGCGGTTAATGTGCCGTATTCATGTTCACGAGCTTGCAGCTCAATTTGAAATTGTGGTTTCTCTTCGGCTTCGCGTAGCAGATCTACGATTCCTTTTTCTTCGTACTCATTCGCTTTCTTGTCGGCTTCTTTCAACTTCGACTTCAATGCGCCAATCTCCTGGTTTACTTCTTTGTTCTTCTCTTTGTGCTGATCGTCCTTCTCTTTGAATTCTACTTCCAGCTTCGTCAGAATTTCTCTTTTGTCCGCCACCTGCACGCTGATAGTTTCTTTCTGTAGCTCCGCATTCTTTAAAGCTCCGCCCATCTCCGCGGCCAGCGTACGTTGCTTTACTTTCAGTTGTTGAATGTAGGTGAAGTTGTCGCGAATCAATTCAATGCGCTGTGTATTCTCCTTGCGGAAGAAGGTTTCAATGTCGTGATAGCGCTCTGTGAATTGTCTGAGCTGTCGCTCAATGGTTTTTAATTCTATGGTGGTGTGCTTCGAGCCGATAGCGTTGGCAATACATTCTTTCACAAACTCGGCTTTGATCACCGACTCCGAACTAAGGAAAATTGAAGTAATGGCCAACGGAATGTTATGATAGTTCGCATTGCCTTTCATCAACGCGAACTTCTTGAACTTCTTATCCGGATCTGCTCCATAAATAATATTCCGGTAACGCTCAAAGGTTTCTACCTGATCACTGTAGTTGATTTTCTGTTCATTCAGCTTAGCAAGAACTCCTTTCGGCACCAGTGCTTCTTTGTCGTTGATGTAATACGATTGATCAAAGGCACCTTCTACAAAGCGATAAAAGATTTTGGTGTTGCGATAGACCATCACGTGAAACAAGCCATCTTCGGTAGCTACTTCATAAATGATGTACGAATTAGGGTATTGAAAATAGTAATCTTCAAAGGTCTTCTGCGATTGTGAAATGCCCAGCCATCGTGTGTTGGCATTATAGAAAAACAGAATGGCGCGTTGCAGCGTGGTCTTGCCCATGTTATTGGTGCCCACAAAGCACGTGTTACCCGCAATCTCTACATCCGCATAATCGGTGTTGGCAATATTGATAAAAATAATCCGGTTAAGGATTCTTTTGTTCTCCATCTTCTTCTATGGTTATGAGTGAAATCACCTGTTCCAGGTAATGAATGGCATCCATCACCTTGTAGGTATCTTCATCTTCTTGTTCAAAAAATCCTCCCAATGTTAAATCATTCGCCACCTCGGCCACTTTATCAACAATCTTTTCTCTACGCGACAACGCGAAAATCTTTTGCTTCAAGCGCTCATTTGAAAAACATTCTTCGGCTATTTGAGTGATGCGGTAGCGCGTGCCTACGGTAGGCTTCAAATCCATGGATGAGAAAAAATCCATCACATCGATGTAATAGGCAAACTGCTCCAGTTTTTTTTCCATCACCAGGTTCGCCTCTTCGGGCTGGCTGAAGTAATAGTAATTGTGTCCTTTCTCTAACGTGTAGCCCGAGTGACTGAAATACTCACGCAGCAACGCATAGTTTTCTTCATAGGTAATGATGTCAAACAACTTGCCCTTGCTGCCGTTGGAGCTGATGAAGTTTCCCCGGCTCAGGATGCTGAAGATGTCAGCCGTTTGTTTGGGTAGATTGTTCATGCCGTTACTTTTTTACGGTTTGGTTTAATGATGGCATAGCCCAGTTTCAGTTTCTGTTTTTTCTCGTTCACATAATCCATCTCGCCCAGCTTGCCCGAAATCATCAGCTTGTTGTCATAGTCGATGGAGATGCCCACATACAGCGAGATGCGTTTCTCCAGACTCAACTCCCCTACTTTCTTCGGGAACTTATAGTGCATCACAAACTGAAATAGGTCGGTTTCGCTCACCAGAAACTTCTCCACCAAGCCGGCCACATTTAAGCTGCTCGACTCTTCCTGATTACTGTTGTCAAAGCCTTCGGCCATCTTACCGGCTGGTTTGCGCTCAGTATTTCTTAACAGATCCAGTTTAGTCGCCACCTTGCGGGCGATGGCATAACCCCGATCGGAACGCAATTCATCCAACGAGAGCCGCGACTTCAACAGACTACGCCTCTGATACATAATCGCCTTCGTGCATATCACCACATCCACAAAGTTAGTTTTGTATTTGAGCTCTTCGTAGTCTTTCAACTCCTTCAGGCGCTGCACTTTTTTATAAATCGCATCTTGATATTGAATGTGGTTGATGTAGTCGATAATCTGCGATTGAATTTCGTTGAGGTAATCGCGGTTGCGCACTAAAATGTAGCGCAAGTCCAGCACGATGGAATTCAACTCGGCATCGATGATCGTATTGAAAAACCCTTGTGCATCTGAAATGATCTGCTCCGATTCTTTGATCAGGTTGATGATGTCGTCTCGTTTGGCTTTATACTTATCCAACTCCTGCAACTTGATCAGGTAGTTGTCCTGGTTCTTGTACGTATCGTCAATGTTCTTGTGCAGCTTCATCACTTCGCGTGAGGTCGTGGAGTTAATCCGCTTGAGCGACCGCTTGATGTTGCGCAAAAACTTCGGGTTGTTATCAATGCGATAGTACTTCAGGTTTTCGTTCAGCGACTGAATATTGTCGTTGATGAAGCTGGTGGTCACCTCCCCGATCTCCAGAAACTCTTCGATGAAGGTAACGATGCGATCGTCCAGCCCGATGATGTTGTTGTTCTCGTGGATGATCTCATACTGAGCCAGTTTTTCCAACCGCTCATCGGTCATGTCATCGCGCGCCAGCAACTCGCTTTTGTTGATGGAGTCTTTGTTTCCAAAGAGCATCTCCACAATCTCCTTACTCTGGTAGAGCAGGTTTACGAGGTCGCGAATGGTTAAAGGTGCTTTCAAATTGACAGTTTCGAATCGGGAAAACTACCGACAATTTCAGTCTTGCGAAAGCAAAATTTTTTTTAATGTTAAACTCGCGGTGAATAATCTTAACTCGCTAAAAATCAAAACGATCGTAATCAAAAATTTGGATCTTGTGCTTATCTTACAGCACCAAAATAATTTCAAAAACTTTACGCCAACCCTTGATGAATTCGAAATATTTACTTCTCCTCTTTTTAGCTGCGATGGCCTGTGCAAAACAAGAGGCCCTCTACGACATCGGGCAAATCAAAACTGAAAAAGGCGAAGTGCTGATCTGGCTTTACGATGAAACTCCGCGCCACAAAGAAAGCTTCATCAAGCTGGCCAATGCCGGCTATTGGGATACCCTCTCCTTCAACCGAGTGATCAAAGACTTTGTCGCTCAGGGCGGATGCCCCGACACACCCGCAGGCTTTGCGGATTCTCCTTACTTGTTAGAGCCTGAGTTCAACGACACCATCAAGCATGTGTACGGGTCCTTTGCTGCTGGCCGCGATGATAACCCCAAGATGCTCTCAGCCGGATGCCAGTTCTACATCGTGCAAAACAAAAACGGCCTCGCCCGCCTCAACAACAAATACACCATCTACGGCCACGTGTTTCAAGGCATGGACGTGATAGACGCCATCGTATCTGTGCCCAAGGATTCGATTGATGAACCGCTACATAAAATCATGCTGGATGTGAATGTGATTAAGATGACCAAGAAGGAGATTGAGGGGAAGGGGTTTAGGGTGAGGGAGTAGACTAATTAGGTATGTAGTATTGACCAAAAGTGCTCCAAAGGAAGTTTATTTATTTCAAAATAGTTGACTACTTTTAATTCTTCGTTTGGCTAAGTAATTGGTTTTTAGATAAATCCTTCATAATAATTCTATAAATGCAAGCCCTCAAATTACAGATTGAAATTCGATTCACCCCTATTCTAGATTTTTCAAGCGCGTACAAAACAATACTTTCACCATATCTGAAATTAGCAAATTTCAGCATCCAGAATTTTGGAGCACCTGAAGAATCTTGTATTTTAACTTTTAAGGACGAGCCAAACATCAGAATTGATGCGAGATGGGACAGATTGATCTATATCCTAAATACTAACGAGAAAACTGCATTTGATGCGACCTCACCAATAATGTATTTTTTTGAAATCTATGATAAACTCAAAAGTCTAAATTCTTACGGGACATTAAATGACTTTCTTCTTGCTACTTGGCATATAGAAAAAAAAGAATCATTCACAGCGAATTCAGTTACTGAAAAATGGTTAAAAAAGACGCCAAAAATTAGTGAATTTGATTTGGACGATATTGCAATAGTTTATGAAGCTAAAAGTAAAAATAATGATGTTTTTAAGTTACAATTCGGCCCTTTCAAAGTGTCCGACATTAAAAGCTTTGGTCTAAGTCCTGATGAGTTGATAAAGGATGATCAAAAAGGATTATTAATTCATTCTGTCTTTGTTAAAAGAAAAAATGAACCAAGCCTTCAAGTTTTAAAGAAAATGTATTCTTCTATTTTAGAAACTGTTAGTACCAATTTTTAATATGATAACGCAAGAAATCCCGGCAAAAGATGAAGTTAATATCGGTGTGCCTAAAAGAAATTTTCAATATAGTTCAGAGTCTTCATTACTTATTTTGAATGAGGAAGAGAAGCTATTTACTCTAATAAAATCGAACCCTATACCATTTACTTCTGAAGAGGAGGAATCACAAGTATCAGAGATAACTATTACAAGTGACGGAGTTCTTTCTGAGTCATGGACTAAAATTGAAAATATTCCATCAATGATTATAACATCAAATGATGAATATGTAACCCTTGATTGTCTTACAAATTTTGAGTTAAGACAATATGACAAGAGACAATTTGAAACTCACTTAATTAAGGGGAAGGTTTCGATTGATGTCGGTACACCCATTTTAATTAAGATATTTTATAAACCAGGAGAAATAAAATTCACATTTTCTGAAGGTAAGGATCTCGTGAAGAAAGATTATTTTCAGGTAACCGAGGCAGATATAATCTTTGAATCATTAAAGAAATCAAGCCATAGATTGACAAAAAAAATTCACTTTTAGTGACGGTAATTTTCAATTTTGTTGGTCGTGGTGATTCCATCCTTATGCTTTGGGAAGATGGTAAAAATCAAAAAATAGGTATTATCGATTGTAATAAATATCAAGATGAAAATCCAACGTTAGATTTTATTATTACCAACAATGTTAAGGAGATTGATTACATACTTTTAACCCATCCCCATGCTGATCATTTTTCTGGAATGCGAGAACTGGTTGAGCACTGTGAATCAAATCAAATAGTAATAAAAAGATTTCTACACACGTCTCCTTCTATTCCTGAGTATCTACAAGCATCCGTAAAGGGACCTACTGATTTAAAAGAGCTTGCGAGGCTGTGGCAGTTAATAGATAGAATATCGACTTCTGGTACTATTCATGATGTCGGTACAATAAGCATAAATTTACCATACACATTGAATAACGAATGGTCTATGGTTTTCTTCGCTCCAACGTATCAAGAACTTAGGAAAGTCAATCATGATCTATTTAGCAAAGATCCAAGGATTTACTCCAGAAGCTACAATAGTGCAAATTACTTATCTACACTGATAATGATTTATAGTACCGAAAAGTATTTCCTTCTTACAAGTGATGTTGAATACTCCGTTTTTAAAAGAGAACTATCGAAAAATATTCATTCATACAAAAAACGAAAGTTATCGCTTGCTCAAATCCCCCATCATGGAGCTGAGCATAATTACTACACCAAATTTTGGAAAAATTTGGTGTATGCCACAGGAACACCAGTTATTGCGTCAGTCGGTTATGGTGATGCAAAACATCCATCATCGAATGTTATTAGTAGTTTGCAAAGTCTTAATTTTGACACTAGAATGACAAATGGATTAAATTCCGCTTCCGCTAGTTCATTATTAAGCATGATAAGTAAGTCGGTTACAACTGGTTCTCCTCTGACTTTTAAATTATAACTAATCGGTTACTATACCGGAAATTATTTTTATCTAAGATAAAACTTAAAAAACCAATAAGACACTTCCGATATGGTAAATTAATTTCTATTAATGACAAGACTAAGCCATGATAGACTTTTCTTCAGCCGAACTAAAACGTACTGGCTGTAGAGTTATTTTCATCATAAAGGGGAACAACTACAGACTAATCGTCAAAATTAATTTCCACTATCAAATGATATGGATACGATTTATTGGGACTCATAAGGAATACGACCGGATTGAGGTGAATAAAATTTAACAACTATGAATTTAAAACCAATAAAGACTAAAAAGGACTATCAACAAGCATTGGACAGACTTGAATTAATTTTTGATGCTAAAAAAGGGACTAAAGAAGAAGACGAACTGGAGATCTTAGGCATATTAATTGACCAATACGAAATCGAACATTTCCCCATTGACCTGCCTGACCCGATTGAAGCCATAAAATTCAGAATGGAACAACTTGGTTATACTCAGACCGATTTGGCGAAAGTCGTTGGACTTAAGAGTAGAGCAAGCGAAATACTAAGCAAAAAGAGAAAGCTATCGTTGGAGATGATTAGACAACTTCACGAAAAGTTAAACATCCCAACTGATGTTTTAATACAAGCCTACTAAACAGTGCGACCCACTACACAAGTTAAATGTTTCCAATTTTATTTCATGATAGACTTCACCTCAACCGAACTAAACGAACTGGCCGTACATTGGGTAGGCAACAAACTACGCGATGAGAAATATAAAACCTACCCCGAACTCGTTGACTGGGAAGAGGATACTAAAGAGCATCTGTTAAAATACTTTTTAAGTCCGTTCAAGAGCAGCGAGACCTACCAGTTTGATCATCCTACGGATATTAACCTCAACGAACTCTATGCTTACAGCAAAAGGATATTCCGCGATAAAGCTTCCTTTGTAGATTTTTCTGTAGAGATCGCCAAGCATCTATATGAACACTCCACCCACCCCAAAATAGCCGGAGGCGAACTGTGCGTGTGTTTATTCTCTGACGTGAATTACGATAACAAAAAGACAACCGCCCTGGGCATTTTCAAAAGCGAGAACAAAGAAGTGTTTTTGAAATTTCAGAATAAGAATGATCGTTTCACCGTATCGTATGATAATGGTGTGAGTGCAGAAAAACTAGAAAAAGGCTGCCTCATCCTGAATGTAGAAAAAGAAGAAGGCTACAAAGTATTCATTGTCGACACGAAGAAAAACCTCGATGCCCAATACTGGAAAGATTACTTTCTGAAACTGAAGCCGGCCTCCGATGATTTCAACCACACGAAAACGTTTTTGTCCGTCACCAAAGATTTCGTGACCACCAAAATGCCTGATGAATTTGATGTGACCAAGACCGATCAGATCGATTTATTAAACCGCTCCATCACCTACTTCAAAGAGCACGACAGCTTCGATAAAAAAGAATTTGAAAACGAAGTGCTGCAAGACAAAGGCGTGATCAACTCCTTCCGCAAATTTGACAAAGAATACCGCAGCGAAAATTCGTTGAGTGAATTAGAAGAATTTGACATCTCCGACCAGGCCGTAAAGAAACAATCACGCATTTTCAAAAGCGTACTCAAACTCGATAAAAACTTCCACATCTACATCCATGGTGATAAGGAGTTGATTGAAAAGGGGACAGAGAAAGATGGCAGGAAGTATTATAAGATTTATTATAGTGAGGAGTCGTAGAATTGCCAATGTTGGTGTTCTTCACAGTTGCCAGACCGACAAAAAGATAGTTTATTTAGCTGGCGGCAAAATTTGTCCAAGGCCGTCTGAATTGTCCCTGAGCCTACGTTAATAATATTTTCCCGGGAATATAGTTGATGCCTTCCTCAGGCCATGCAATAAAAGTAGTGGAGATTGCAACGGTCAGTAACGGCCAATCTCAAATAATTAATGGGCCGTCCATGGTTATCAAACAGTGTTCCGGTAGTCATGGGTTCACTAAGTTCGATAAAAATACAATAGTTTAAACCAGAAAAAAGTAAATCTTGTTTGAACAGAGGCTATCTTTCGAAACGGTTCATGTTATAAAGTCCACCTTAGCAAAAAAAATTCAGATCAGGAATGTCTTTATCACTTCCATCAATCCAATCTCATTTTCCGATTTTCAAACATCGGCCCGGATTGGTTTACCTTGATAATGCAGCCACCACGCAGAAGCCCGCATCGGTTATTCAAACCATAACTGATTTTTACGAAAAAGAAAATGCAAACATCCACCGCGGGCTTTATGATCTTTCTGCTAACGCAACAAAACATTTTGAAGAAGTACGCACGAAAGTGGCGAGGTTGATTGGCTCCACCAATCCCAAATCCATAGCCTTCACAAAGGGAACCACGGAATCCATCAACATTGTTGCTCACGGATTTTTAAAAAAGAAATTGCAGCAAGGCGA
>JAYVTC010000141.1:0-2262 GCA_043774745.1 Cyclobacteriaceae bacterium
AAGGAAGATCAGTTTGGAAGAGATATCAAACTCAGCAACGGCAACGTGGCCAGCCGCATTCTTCCTATTAAAATCCATGATCTGGATGCCGAAGATAAAGCAATCATTGAGAATGAAATTGGTGGTATGATAAGGGCGATTGATTTCATTCACAAATCAATAGGTGTTAATCGTCCATTGAATTCAAAAGACGATGAAGTAAGAACACCCGACAAAATCCTTTACCGCGATCAAGTCAACAAGGTTGCTCATGCGATCAAGGAAATAATCAGCGCACTCAAGAACCCTATTTCTCAATCTCCTCGAACAGTCAATAACGAACAACCAACAACGTCTACTCCCAAATCAAGAACCAAATTCATTCTTGCTGGCGCGATTGTTCTTCTATTGATTATTGCTGGCTACTTCCTCTATCCAAAAGTTTTATCATCACCAAGGCAAGAAAAGGGTATTGAAAAATCTATTGCGGTGCTTCCGTTTGCAAACATGAGTAGCGACCACGACCAGGAATATTTCAGTGATGGACTGACCGAAGATATTATTACTCAGCTAGCTAAAATCAGATCGATAAAAGTTATCTCCCGCACTTCGGTAATGCAGTACAAGAAAAATACTAAATCATTAAAAGAGATTGGTGATGAACTCGGGGTTGCGGTAATTCTGGAAGGAAGTGTGCAGCGATCGGGTGATCAGGTTCGAATTACGGCTCAATTAATTAAAGCCGATACGGATGAACATTTATGGGCCGAATCATACGACAGACCTTTGAAGGACATATTCACCATTCAGCGCGAAGTGGCCACCGCTATTGCAACAATATTAAAAGCCACACTTTCTGTAGGCGAATCCAATCAATTAAATCAAACCGTTACTACTGACCTGCAAGCGTACAACCTTTACTTGAGGGGATATTTTGAATTGGTGGATAGTAAAGACAGATCATCACTTCGGGAAGCCAGAAAGTTTTTTGAACAAGCCGTCCAAATCGATTCAACATTCGCAAAGGCCTACTTTTCACTGGCCGATTGCTACTTGAATGAATCGGGTCTCGGTTATGAGGATCCAATAATTGTTTTGCCCCAAGCTAGAAAATTTATTGACAAGGGAATGCAATTTGGTTCTGTTACGAGTGAGGCATATGCATCCCTTGGAGGCTGGTACCGGAATACTTTCAATTTCAGAGAATCTGAAAAAATGTTAAGAAGGGCAATTGAAATAAACCCTAGCCAGGATAATGCATACGGTTGGCTGGCGAACATGCTTGATATGACAGGTCAATATGAAGAATCGTTGAGCGTCTATAAAAAGTATTTTGAAATTAGCCCTAGAGCTCTCAACAATTCAGACACAAGAGCATTTTATAATAGACTGCTGGTATCGATGAATTTTGAAAAAGGTATTCAGGCAATCAGGCAGGAACTTGAATCAGCCTCCAATTCTCCGGAATTACAAAAGGAAACTTATTACCGGTTGGCCCGATATTACTGGTATGAGGGCAAGCGGGATGAGGCAATTTCCGCAGCAGAGCTTGCCAACAATAAGGCGTTGGTACGGTATTACAAAGAGGGTAAAAACGATTGGCTGATCAAAGAAATCAAGGATAGAATAAAGGAAAAAAATGAAGCCGGGGAGTACGTATCGCCAGTAAGCCTGGGGTTGTCATACACGAGTGCCGGTGAATACCATGAAGCGTACAAATGGTTTGAAAAAGCCTTTGAAGAGAAAGATCCACGCCTTGTGCTGTTGCTCCTTCGTTTCAACGCCAAAATGTTTCCGCAAAATGACCCCGGCTATGTCCAAATGCGGAAAAAAATAATGACATTGATTGATTATGACTGGCCTCAAAATTAAAATAGTATCGCACGTTGACTATCGGTGTTTAATATGAGTTTGTTAATAGACGGCTTCGAATACGACATCTTCATCTCCTATCGCCATCTGCCTTCGCTAAGGCTACGGCAGACAACAATTTAGTAAGTTCGTGATATGGCTATGTTACCTGGCTTTGAGTATGATATTTTTATTTCCTACCGTCATAATGACAATAGGAGCGGCTGGGTAACAGAGTTTGTAAAAGCGTTGCAAGAAGAACTTGCTGCTACCATCAAAGAACCGGTTTCAGTTTACTTCGATGTCAATCCTCACGATGGCCTACTCGAAACCCACAACGTAGATAAAAGCCTGGAAGGAAAATTAAAATGCCTCATCTTTATTCCTATTCTCTCTCAAACCTATTGTGACCCGAAATCTTTTGCATGGCAG
>JAYVTC010000142.1:0-21456 GCA_043774745.1 Cyclobacteriaceae bacterium
CTGTGGTGTATGGCTGGGCTCTTCTTGCTTAATACCATTGGCAATAGTCTTTCAATCAATAGTCGTGAGAAATTCTTTTTTACGCCATTAACACTTTTACTTACGCTATTCAGTTGGCGTCTAGCGATTCATAAATAATGCGGGCCGTATGACGCATGACTTAATCCTGAATAATGTGGGAAAACATATACATCTCAATGAAAAGGAGATAACTTTTTTCACCTCGCTATTAAAAGAGAAGCATGTTGCGAAAAAAGACTTTATTCTAAAAGAAGGTCAGGTTTGTCAGTACATCAGTTTTGTCAATAGCGGTTTATTACGAGCGTATTATGTGGACAAAGAAGATAAAGAATCCACCATCATGTTTGCTGTTTCGGATTGGTGGATTACCGACATGTATTGTTACGTCCATCAAAAGCCGGCCATGCTCACAATTCAGGCCGTTGAGGGAAGCCACATCTTTAATTTGAAAAAGGATGATTTAGAAAAGCTCTATATTGAGGTTCCAAAGTTTGAAAAGTTTTTCAGGATCATGATGCAGAATGCTTACATCCGCGAGCAATTAAGAATCATACAGAACTTATCCCTTTCTGCTGAAGAGCGTTATCATAACTTCCTTTCCAAATATCCACAGATAGCAAGGCAGGTTACCCAAAAGCAAATTGCCTCTTACCTTGGTGTGACTCCGGAATTTCTGAGTGCGTTGCGCGCGAATAAAAATAAAACCTGATTTCTTAAGATACATTAACTTTTCTTTGATCAGTAGCGTCTTCCTTTGTAAAAAAAGAAACAACTATGCTTATACTAATTGCCGGTCCGTATCGCAGTGGAACCAATGATGATCCGATTTTAATTCAACAGAACATGAACCGACTTGAATCGGTTGCATTGCCACTCTTTCGCCTGGGCCATATTCCTATGATTGGTGAGTGGGTTGCATTGCCGTTGCTTCAGCTTGCGGGTTCTAAAAAACCGGGTGATGCTGCCTTCGAAGAAATTCAGTATCCGGTTGCACACCGGCTATTAATGAAGTGTGATGCTGTACTGCGACTTGAAGGAGCATCGAAAGGTGCGGATGAAGATGTAAGAATCGCAAAGGAGAGAGGATTGAAAGTGTATTACCGCCTGAAGGATGTGCCACGTGCAGAGAATCTTTGAGTTTCATACCAACCAAGTATAAATTAAGTGATCTTATAAAATAACCCAGGCCAGGTTATCACATGCGAAATTATTTTTGCTAACTTTTCATTAAACCTTTACCTATGAAGAGCACTCAATATTATATTCATTCTTCGTTTCTCATTATCTTTTATCTCACCTTTTTTCTGTTGAGTTGCCAGAACGGCAATAAAGAAGAAAGTAAGGATGAAGTTCGCGCCAAAATGATTGCGCGTGCCAATGAGTTAGAACTTAATACTGAATATAAAGGTCCTCCTGGCGATGCACTCTCGCATAACACAGCAGGATTTGCAAAAATTATGTGTTCAGCAGTTTTTATTACGGGGCTGCAACCTGATTTTGCTGCCGAGAATGTAGGCTATTTTACAAGTCCCTATGCAGAGCGTGCTAAAGTAGGTAAGCCGGTGGTTGATTACGAAAAGAAATCAGTAAGCATCACACTACCGAATGGCGTTACACGAACGGCTATCTATGTAGGCGATCAGGGTTGTGTATGTTTATCGGAAGGCGTAGACTCGTTATACTACAAACCAATAAAAGTAGTTCGCAATCTTCCTGATGCGAATACAACTCCTTGGCCGATGGGTGATGTGTTGAGCAACGACCCTGCTCCATCCGAAGTGGATATGGAAAAAATAAAGCAAGCTGTTAATGTTGCCTTTGAACCAGCCGAAGTATTGACAGCGGTATTTGTGGTTACCTACAAAGGAAAAATTATCGCTGAACGCTACGCAGAGGGCATTACAAAGGACACTCCATTAGAAAGCTGGTCGATGGGTAAAAGTGTTTCGGCAACTTTATTAGGTACACTCATTAAGGATGGTGTATATACCTTGGATCAACCAGCCCCCATTGCGCAATGGCAGGGTGAAGGTGATGAGCGGAAGAAGATCAGAATCATGGACATCCTTCATATGTCGAGTGGAATTCGTTGCCGTGCGCCACAAGATCCGGATTATGATCCATCATTGGGTTACCCCGATCATTTGTACCTGTATACTGGTGGAGTAAACTCGTTCGAATACGCAGCTTCGTTACCACAGCAGTGGTTACCGAATACTGTAGGTCGTTACAGAAATGTAGATCCTGTTTTAACGAATTACCTCGTGCGTCTAGGTGTGGAAAGCAGGGGAGACGTGTATCACACTTATCCGCAACGCGCACTCTTTGATAAAATTGGTGTTCGCAGTATGATCATGGAAACAGATCCCTATGGAAATTTTTTGACACAGGGTTATGAGTTTGCCTCAGGCAGGGATTGGGCGCGATTAGGAAATTTATATTTGCAGGATGGCGTGTGGAATGGAGAACGGATTTTACCTGAAGGCTTTACTAAGTTTGTAAGTACGCTCGCTCCGGCTTGGATAGCAGACGGACGACCCATCTATGGTGGATTATTCTGGATCAATGGAGACGGTGCGCGCCCGATTCCAAAAGATGCGTACATGATGTTGGGTGCTGGTGGGCAGTCTACTACCATCATACCCTCCCATAATATGGTCATTGTTCGGCTAGGACATTACAAAGGATCCAATGCGGGTGGTGAAGCACTCGACAAAGCCTATGCATTATTGATGGAAGCTGTGCCTGAGACCGCTAAATGAAAATCTATTGCATGGGATAAAAAGTCAAACTATCTTTCGAGGTATAATCATACTAGCATGCTTACAAAGAACATACTCGATATTTTAAACGAGCCATTTAACATTACCACGGAACAAATCAGCTTCTTTAGAAAAAATGCGTTTATAAAAATCAAAAATGTATTGCCTCCTGAAGTAGTTCAATACATGAACGAAACCATATCAGCAGAGGTGAAGCGACTCAATACGCAACATCTGCCCATGGAGCAGCGTGATACGTATGGTAAAGCTTTTCTGCAGATCTTTAATCTTTGGACTAAATCAGATACGGTAAAGGAAATTGTGTTCAACAAGCGTCTTGCAAAAATGGCTTCCGATTTAATGGGTGTTGATGGCGTAAGAATGTATCACGATCAGGCTTTATTTAAAGAACCCGGTGGCGGTCACACTCCGTGGCATGCTGATCAATATTATTGGCCATTGAGTTCTGACAAAACAGTAACGGTGTGGATTCCATTGCAGAAGACGGATCTTGAATTAGGTCCCCTGGAATTTAGTGCAGGTAGTCATCAATTAACCGAAGGAAGAAATCTGAAGATCAGTGATGAAAGTGAAAAAGAGATCCAACGGAAATTAACATTACGAGATTTTGAACAGGTAGTAGAACCCTTTGATGTAGGCGAGGTGAGTTTTCATTCGGGTTGGATTTTTCATCGTGCGGGTCCTAACAAAACAGATGCCATGCGCAGAGTGATGACGGTTATCTACATGGACAAAGACATGAAATTGAAGGAGCCCATCAATGAAAATCAGATTGCAGATTGGGAAACCTGGTGCCCGGGAGCAAAAGTGGGTGATGTGATTGATAGTCCACTCAACCCGATCTTGTATTCAAAATAAGGAGAATTGCTTTATTCACCTTCTGGCGAAGTTTAATACAATCGGAATTCCTTTAAGCAGTCATTTTTTGATGTTTGTTTCGCGTGATAGCCAACGCTATAAATCCCAACACAAAAAATACAATGAGCGCGAGCACTGAATTTTTCATTCCTAAGTATTCATCAATAAAGCCAAAAGTAAAAATGCCCACTACGATGGCGATTTTTTCGGTCATGTCATAAAAACTGAAGAAAGAAGCGTTGTCATTTGATTCGGGTATCAATTTACTATAGGTACTTCGGCTTAATGATTGTATGCCCCCCATCACTAATCCAACTGCGATAGCAATTCCATAAAAATGAAATTCTACATCCACTCCTGTTTCTTTGAGTGTAGCAATTTCATGAGCAGCTAGGCACACGCCAATCCATAATAGAACGATAGCCATCAATACATTTAGATTGCCAAAGTAGCTCGACATTTTTGCAATTAACGTTGCACCTGCTATGGCAACCAATTGAATCAAAACCAGTGTGATGATCAGTTTGGTGGGTGGCAGCCCTAATAGTTTGCTGCCAAACATAGAAGCCACCAGCATAACCGTTTGCACACCCATGCTATATAAGAAAAATGAAAGCAAAAACCAGTTGAGAACTCCTCGTTGAAGCACCTGCTTCAAAACTTTTGATAGTTCTAAGAATCCTGTAGTTAAAAAATTTGACCCTGATTTTTGTGTGTTTGCAATGCCCTCTGGCAAATAGGCAAATGGTATTTGTGCAAAACCCATCCACCAAATTCCAACCAACAGAAAAGTAATCAAAGGGCCTGACGTATTATTGTCATGGGCTTGAAAATAGAGCACTAACCCAAAGCCAATCAATTGTAAGATTACAGAGCCGATATATCCCATCATGAATCCTCTGGCACTCACTTTATCACGATCTTCCAATGCTGCGATTTCGGGCAGGTATGAATTATAAAAAACCAGACTTCCAGAGAATCCAACCACCGCCAATATGAAACAGGTTAATCCCCAGATCAAGTTTGATCCTTCAAACCAAAAAAGACCCATGCAGGCGAAGCTACCTAGGTAGCAAAAGAATTGCATGAATTTTTTCTTGTTTCCACGACTATCCGCAATGGAAGAAAGAATTGGAAGCAACAACGCGATGGACAGATAAGCAAAGACCAGTGTAAAATCATACAAGGCGGAATTCTTAAACGTCATTCCTAAAAAAGGAACTTTATCTTCACCAAATGCAGATTTAGTTACTCCCAGAAAGTAAATGGGGAAGAACGTGGTTGTTATAACCAGGTTATATACGGAGTTGGCCCAATCATACATGCACCAGGCATGCACGGTTTTATGATTGTTCAATGTCAATTGCATAGTCACGGACTTTTAATTTATTGATATTAATCAATTTTTCATTAATTCAGTTATCATTCTATACAACAGATTTACCTGATAGATGAAACCATCGGAGAAATCTGTATTTAGTTGATGCCGGTCATCACCCACTTTTATCAGTATTGAGCCAAAAGAGATGTTGTCATTTTCATCATAGACCCTTAAACTTCTTCCAATCGAATATCCAAGCCTCGTTTGGATGCTGAGGCTTTCAGTAAGATTGAATTTCAGGTAACTAAACAATTCATTCGTTGCCTTCACTACATAGCCTGGTTGGTTTGTAGTGGAGACTTTAGTTAGATGATAGGATCTTACTTGTCCATTAAAGTTCAAACCCACATTCAATCGTTGATGAAGTTTATAGTTAATGTCTGCAAGGAAAGGTAAGGTTAAATTCGTTTCAAATTTCCCATCAAGGCTCAGGTAGTAAACTCCCAACAACGGTACGATAAATGGACCGAATAATTCAGAGTTATAATAAATACCAATTTTATAACTCTTGTTGGCACGCTTCGCATATTTCAGTAAAGCAAGTACACCCAGTTGAAAATCTTTACTCCCAATGTGATCAAAATCAGATGCGAGTTTTGGAATAAGTACGTAGGTACCAGACCATTTATCGGAATGTTTTTTTGATATGCCTGCCCGCAATCCTAAAACTGAAACGGTTGTTTCAGGATCAGCTTCAAATAACTTCGCTTGTATTCGCTCATAGATCAGGCCCGTAAGAATGGCATCAGACTGATTAACCACAATAGGAATAGTAAGTTCTAAACCAAGCTCCTTGATGCGTGTGCTTGAGTCGCTATTTTCAAATTTGTTTTGTGACGAATTGCCATAATAGAACTTTGCAACGTCTACATATTTCTGACTAAACACGTTTCCGATGATGAGTAAGAAAGGAATAAGGACAATAGTCTTTTTCAAGTTCCTCTTGTGTCTCAAACAAATTAAACACTTTTTGTGGCAGTAATAATATTAAACCGAGTAACGTTTCGTATTTTAGTTTGACTTAACTTACCTAACTTATTTAATGGCCTGAATGATAATCAGAAATAAAAAATTAAAATATACTTCACCTGGTGGATTTTGCTTTTCAAATGATAAGACAACATCCCTTAACGAAAGCGGGAATACTTCTAACTAAATCAAAAGATATGAAAACCTATTCACCACAAAATCCCTCTTATTCACCCGTCATTTCAAGACGAAGAGTAGTTAGCCTTTTAGGTATTGGAGTATTGGCTACTCAATTTCCATTTGCTTGCACTAGTGAAAATGCAAAGCTATCAGATCTGGAGAAGCAGTCCATTCATTATCTAACCTTGACGGAAGTTGCTGAGTTGATCAAATCAAAAAGAATCTCCTCAGAGGAGCTAACTCAATTGATGCTTGATCGGATTGCTGCCTTAGATGGAAAATTAAATAGTTACATCACCATTATGCGTGAGGACGCACTGACAACCGCCCGTTCACGTGATAAAGAGTTGGCCGAGGGAAAATACCGAGGCCCACTTCATGGCGTGCCTATTGGCGTGAAAGATTTGTTATATACCACCAATGCTCCAACTACCGCGAGCCATTCATTCAACGCGAACTTCATCGCTAGTTATAATGCTACTGTGGTCGACAAACTAAATAATGCAGGAGCTGTCATTCTCGGTAAATTGAACCTTACCGAAGGAGCTATGGGCAATTATAACGCAAGCTCGAAAATTCCTAAAAATCCATGGGGCGCAGATTTATGGACGGGTGTATCATCCAGCGGTTCAGGTGTTGCCACCGCAGCAGGACTTTGTTTTGGATCTATTGGATCTGATACCGGTGGTTCCATCAGATTTCCATCCGTTGCCAATGGCATTGTTGGTCTCAAACCTACGTATGGATTAGTTAGCACATATGGTGTATTTCCACTTTCACAATCGCTCGATCATATTGGACCCATGACTCGATCCACCTTAGATGCTGCTGTTATGCTGGAGGCGATTGCAGGATATGATGCTCATGATCCTCATTCATTACAGGAAAGTAAAATCGATATCTCATCATCGATCAAAGATGGAATAAAAGGATTGCGCATTGGCATCGATCACGACTATGTGAGCGCTGATGTTGACCCTGCTTTGGTTGCATCCATTGAGGCAGCTGCTAAAAAATTGGAAGAACTCGGAGCCACCATTGTTCCATTCACGATGCCGGACAATGCGAAAGAGCGGGATGATATGTGGTGGATTATTTGCAGCAGGGAAGCCTACGAAGCCAACAAAGATACTTACCCTTCAAGGAAGGATGAATATGCGTTAGGTTTTGCTGAATTTCTTGAATTTGGTATGAACGTAACCGCAGATCAATACAAACATGCGCGACAATTTCACGAAGCATTTAAATCAGAGTTTCGAAATCTTCTTTCTGAAGTGGATGCCTTGATGGCTCCTGCCGGAGGAATGGCTAAGGGAGTGAATGACACTATGTGGCGCTCTAAATCATCTGAAGATGTTATCACAAAGTATTTTGATGTATTGGATCTTCAGTTTGGTAATCCGGCAAACTTAGCGGGAACCCCTTCACTCACCTTACCCTGTGGTAAAGCTGAGAATGGGTTTCCACCTCCGGGCTTTCAATTGATGGGAGCACCATTAACGGAAGCAAAGATTTGCAGGATTGGCTACGCCTATGAGCGAGCCACAGGCTGGTACAATCAACATCCAAACATTTAATGGTATCGCTTACTGCTTCGGCAATGGAACGCATAAAGTAACATCTGGAGGGATGAGTGCTTTAATGGTTTCTCTCTTTGGCCGATCAACCATTCCTGCGGCAGGGTTATGATCAAAGAAACCAAAAGGTGTCAGTGAAAATCCAATCTGATGCACATTCATGATCGGCCAGTCCTCAGGTCTTACAATATGTGTTATGCCCATGTTATACCACAGCACCACATCTTTTCCTTGCAGGTCTTCACTATTGTTCCAGCTTGGTAAACCAGCTTTTATATCGCGAGAATTAGGATAGTTACCGGCAGGAAAAAATTCTTTCTCATTATAGGCGGTCACCCACACTTGATTCTCCAGGAAGTCCGCCATTTTGCGTGCGGCAGAACCAGATGCCACCAATGGCAACGCGTTATGCCCAGGCATCAACACATAACTTTTCTGCTGACCAAGACCATTCACCGATTTTGAATCAGCCACCATCCAATGTCGATTTGAAAGTGGATTAAGATTACGTTGTGCTTCTGATTCATTTTTTATCAATGACATTTGTTTGATGAATGCGTTGTTCCATGGATTTCCTTTTCCGCGTGGCAATGCAACCGTATTCATTTCTTCTACCAGGTTTTCAGAGCCATCTACATCCATGTCAAGACGGAAAGAAAAGAAGTGCTGATGGTTAACGGCCTCCACATGAGGAGCTACGAGTGTGCCGTAGTAGATTCCGTTATATGATTCATCTTGCGTTCCTGGCAAATCACTGGTGCGGTTCACAGCTTTGATACCTACAATGCCGGTGAGTTCAACTTTCAAATCGATCGTTCCCTCTTCATGGAAGATCCATTTGAATCCATAATCGTAGTTACCGATTTTGGTATAATACTTAACCACCAGATTTCTTGCCTCATGTGAAAACGTTCCATGACGCGTTACCGGTCCGCCATATTCTTCGTAAACTGCGATGATGCTATCAATCTTAATTGGCTTTCCTTTTTCATTGTGAAACACCGCTGGCATGAAGGTAGAATTTTCAGGTACATCAGCGCCCAGTTTCAATTTGCCAATACCTTTGGGAAGCGTTTGCCCCATACGATACGCTCCTCCATCAAAGTAGTTCCATGAGGCAAGGCCAAGATCCGTTGAACCATAGGGAACATACATCTCCGCCATAGACGCACGATATACAATGGGCCGCTGTTCTCCACGATCATTATAGTTAACACCATATAATACTAATCCCTCACGGTTATGAAGACCTACACGGAATGACCATAACGGACTGGTTATCTGATAACCTTCTACCTTATAGGAGGTTCCTGCTGGTTGTGTAATTTTTAACGGCTTTGTTTCGGGCAGGTAAACTTTACCTGAATCGGAATTAAAGTATCCGATAGACTCGGGTTTGAAAAATCCCTTACCTCCATCATCCAACACCTTCAACACCTTGCCTTCGGTAATATCAACATAGGCAACAAGACCATCGATGGGAAAGTTTTCTAAATGTTTGCTCTTGTAAATCGGAACACAGATGACTTCGCGGTGAGCCGCTGGCCCAATACCCATTTCCCCCGCATACACATAGTTAACTGACTTCACCGAATCGGGATGGATGCTACGGAGGGCCAGACCATCCAGCCATTGTTTGTCTTTTTTTAAATAGGTTTCAGCTATGGAATCACCCAGGAGCATGCCGGGTGTAACATCCGGCACATGATCAAAAGAAAGTACTTTGCCCGATCGGAGATCAATTAACGCTTCATAAGTTTTATTGCTAGCACGATCATACACCGATGCAAAAGCTTCGCGTCCAAAATCTTGTCCGGGCTGATAGGCCTTCATCACGGCTTTGGCTGGCTCTTTAAGATTGATCAGGTAGAACCGATACGATGTATCAATCTTACCTTCCTTCAACAAAATTTCTTTCACCAATTTAATTTCAGTCGTATCCAATGGATTGAGTGGATGAGGAAATTGTTGGTTGATAGAGAGTGATTCAACAGTTTTTGCTGGCTGATCTTTTCCACAGCTTATCACTATTAAGCCAACCATTAAAACAAAAAGCAATGATTTAATGGAATGAAGCCTTTTGATCATGACGATAAAATTTAGGTATTGGGGTTGCCGAAAATACTGATTAATAATGGTTTCACAAACGGTCGACCTAGGCAAGTCAATCCTGTCGAGGTGGATATCCAAATTTGTAAACTTGAATAAGCTCAGGAGTCTACTCAACTCGGGAACTTCATTTATTTGATAAGAGAATTGATGACAGCTTATTTGAAACTTGCTACGGATCGAGGACCATGAACAAATTAGAGATATCATTTTCACCTATCTGGCCTGGCTCCATATAAATTATGTTGCCTTGCCGATGCACATTTATTACATTTAATAAATCACTAAACTCATCACGTCAATCAAATGCACAAATCCTTTTTACTAAAATCACTCTTTCTCGGGTTGACTTGCATCGGACTTCAAAGTTGCAAACAGTCCATGGAGTTGCCAGCAAGTGATCCAGGTAATGGTGGCCTGATTCTTCCAGGCAACTTCGAGGCATTGGTGGTGGTTGATAGTATTGGGCGGGCAAGACATATTGCCGTAAATGAGAATGGTGATATCTATGTGAAGCTGACATTTAATGATGCCATGCATGGAGCTGGTGGCACCGTAGGACTTCGCGACACTAATCAGGATGGCAAAGCAGATACCATCGCCTATTTCGGTGAATATAAAGATGTGGGTGGTCTTGCCGTTGGTGTAACTATTCATGACGGTTATCTATACACCAGCTCAGTGCGACAAGTGCTGCGAAATAAATTAACTCCTGGAAAATTGGTTCCAGAAAGCCAAACCGAAGTTGTGCTTACAGATGAAGATGAAAACGTAGCTAGAAACTGGCACACCACGAAGCCGCTTGCCTTTGATAATAAAGGCAACATGTATGTTCCGTTTGGTTCTCCTGATGACGCTTGTCAGGATATGAAACAATTCGGTCCCGCAGGAATTCCCAATGGTAAAGGATTGGATCCATGTCCCGATCTCGAAACTCATGCAGGCATCTGGAGATTTGATGCGAGCAAAATCGGACTCGCACAAAAGGATGGTTATAAATATGCTACGGGTCTCAGGAGTATTGTAGGCATGCAATGGAATCCTGAAGATGAAAGTTTGTATGCGGTTGTCAATGGCATAGACAATTTTCATACGATGTATCCGAGCCTATATTCTTCATGGCAAGCAGCCATGTTGCCTGCCGAGTTGCTGGTGAAAGCAACGGATGGATCAAACTTTGGATGGCCATATGCTTACTACGATCAAATGCAGGAAAAAAATGTTTTACAACCCGGATACGGTGGCGATGGAAAAATAATTGAAAGGGCAGCTGAATTCGATATACCAGTGATGGGCTTTCCAGGACACTGGGCACCCATGGATATTTTATTCTATCAGGGAAATCAATTTCCAGAACGTTATAAGCAGGGAGCATTTATAGCATTTCATGGATCAACAGATCGTTCACCTTATCCACAAGCCGGATACATCGTTTGTTTCATCCCCTTTGAGAATGGGAAAGCAACTGGGATGTGGGAAGTCTTTGCCGATGGGTTCACTGGAGTAGATACCGTAGTAAGTACAAGCGATGCACATTACCGACCTATGGGTCTTGCCACCGGACCTGACGGTTCGTTATATATCAGTGAATCGAATAGAGGAAAAATCTGGCGCGTAATGTATAAAGGTGATAAAGATAAGTTTGGCGAAACAGAATTAGCACCAATGGAAAAGCGTAAATCAAGATCTTATATCAAATCACCAGATGAGGTACTCGATAATTTACACATGGGCGATCGATTAGAGGGTAGCATATTATATGACACCTATTGCGCAAGCTGTCATCAGCGCGATGGCAAAGGTGACAACAATCGTTTTCCTCCGCTGGTCGATTCCGAATGGGTAGCCGGTGATGAGGAACGATTAATCAATATCGTGCTAAATGGTTATCAGGGAGAAATTAATGTGAATGGTAAACTGTATAACGGCATTATGCCCAAGAACACCCATCTGGATGATCATGCTATTGCTTCCATTTTAACGTACATCAGAGCGAGGTTTGCAAAGAAACCTAATCCTGTCAGCGAGTTTCAAGTAACCAATGTTAGAAAGACTACTTCGAAATAAAATTATGTGTGAGTATTATCCGTTTATCTATATCCATAAAATTTAAATAATCATGATTGTGAAATCGATTCTATTATTGTCTATCTGTTTTATCTCTGCGGTAAAAGCACAAGCGCAGACTAGCCCAGTTTATAACTTGTTAGTGGGCACCTATACTTCATCTGATAAGAGCCAGGGAATTTATGTGTACTCGTTCAACACGGAAACAGGTGAATTCACCTACAAGGCAGAAGCAATTGGAATTAAAAATCCATCCTACCTCGCCATCGCACAAGACCGAAAACATGTGTATTCGGTAAGTGAAGGCGATCAAGGTACCATTAGTGCGTTTTCTTTTAATCCCGTAACAGGGAAGCTAACTTTTTTAAATAACGCACCTTCTGGTGGCACGGGCCCTTGTTATGTTTCTGTGGATGATAAAAACAAATTTGTGTTTGCAGGAAATTATTCAGGTGGAAGTGTAACGGCTATTCCGATCAAGGCCGATGGATCGCTAAGTTCGGATATCCAAAACATCCAACATGAAGGAAAGAGTGTTAAACCCAATCAGGAGATGCCTCATGTGCACGCTGCTGTATTATCAAAGGACAATAAGTTTTTATTTGTTCCTGATTTAGGTACGGATAAAGTAAACATCTACAGCGTTGATATTACCAAAGCAAAACCATTGGCTCCGGCAAATCCTGCATTTGCCAGCATTGCTGTTGGCGGTGGTCCACGCCATTTCGTTTTTCATCCCAATGGAAAATATGCCTACGTCATCCACGAAAATACAGGAGAGGTAACAGTATTTGATTATGCTACTGGAAAACTAAAGGAGAAGCAAAAAGTCTCTATGGCTGTCTCTGGTTATGCCGGAGATATTCATGCTGCTGATATTCATATTTCACCTGATGGAAAATTTCTATATGGTTCTATGCGGGCTAACATAAATGAATTAGGAATTTATTCGATTGCTAAAGATGGTAAGCTGACTTTCGCTGGCAGACAATCAACGCTTGGAAAAATCCCTCGCAATTTTGAGATCGATCCGACTGGTAATTTTCTGTTGGTTGGTAATCAAAATAGTGACGAGATCGTCATCTTTAAAAGAGATAAGAAAACAGGATTACTCACGGATACGGGAAAAAGAATTTCTGTAGGCAAGCCGGTGTGTTTAAAGTTTGTGGCAGCGAATTAAAACAATGATATAGTATGGCAATTAAAATACGTGTATTAGTAGTAGGTTGTGGAAACATGGGTGCCTCTCATGCAACAGCTTTTCATAACATGGATGAATTCCAGATTTGTGGCATCGTATCTACCGGAAAAAGCAAAGAAGTATTGAATGCAAAACTCGGTGGAGGCTATGACTTGTATAGCAGTTATGAAGCGGCTCTAGAGAAAACTAATCCCGATGCCGTTTGCATTTCTACGTATCCGGATACGCACGAAAGTTTTGCGATCAAGGCATTTGAAAAAGGATGTCATGTGTTTATTGAAAAACCCGTGGCAGATACTGTAGCAGGAGCGGAGCGTGTGATGGCAGCAGCGATAAAAGCCAATAAGAAATTAGTAGTTGGATACATTTTACGTCATCATCCATCGTGGGAAAAATTTATAGAATTGTCGCATCAATTAGGTAAACCGTTAGTGATGCGCATGAACCTCAATCAGCAGAGTCACGGATATATGTGGGATGTTCATCGCAGTTTAATGAAGAGTTTAAGTCCGATTGTAGATTGTGGCGTGCATTATATTGATGTAATGTGCCAGATGACACGCAGCAAGCCAATTCAAGTAAGTGCCATCGGTGCGCGGCTCACCGAAGAAATTCCGGCAGGTAATTACAACTATGGTCAACTGCAAATTCGCTTTGAAGATGGCTCCGTAGGATGGTATGAAGCAGGCTGGGGACCAATGATTAGCGAAACTGCTTTTTTTGTGAAAGATGTAATCGGTCCCAAAGGTTGCGTATCGATTGTTGCCAAAGATGCTGGTGGAAGCGGAAAGTCAGATTCCATTGACGCGCATACCAAAACAGAGTCGCTACGGTTTCATCATGCGGAGCTTAACAAAGATAACCAGTTTGTAAAAGAGGATACGTGGATCAATCTGAAGGACGAACCCAATCATCAGGAGTTGTGTAATCGCGAACAACGCTATTTCCTAAAATCCATTCAGGAGAACATCGATCTCACCGATCATATGCAGGATGCAGTTAATAGTTTGCGAATTGCCTTTGCTTGTGATGAGTCGGTGCGCACAGGAAATGTAGTATCCCTGCTATAAGTTTTGTTAAGGGAACCATGTCTGCAACAACCATAAAAAATTATCGCTGGATTATTGTATCTCTCTTGTTCTTTGGAACAACCATCAATTACCTCGACCGGCAAATCATAGGTTTGCTCAAGCCTATTTTGGAAAATGAATTTGAATGGACAGAAACGGATTTTGCGCACATTGTAATGGCATTCTCTGCTGCCTATGCCATTGGGCTTTTAGTTACCGGATGGTTTATAGATAAAGTAGGAACTAAGATTGGTTATTCCATTTCAGTGGTTGTGTGGAGTGTGGCAGGCATGCTTCATGCTGTTGCGAAAAGTGTAACTGGTTTTAGTATTGCTCGATTAGGTTTAGGAATTGGCGAGGCGGGTAATTACCCGGCTGCGATGAAAGCCGTAGCAGAATGGTTTCCAAAAAAAGAACGCGGCCTCGCCACGGGAATATTTAATGCCGGCACGAGCGTAGGCGTAGTGGTTGCGCTGTTAGTTGCACCGTGGATATTAGTAAACTATGGTTGGCAATCCGTCTTTTGGATTACCGGTGCGGTGGGTTTTGTTTGGTTGATCTTTTGGTGGTGGCTCTATGAGATTCCGTCAAAGCAAAAATATTTAACAATTCAGGAACGGGAATACATCGCTCAAGGACAGCAAATACATCCGGACGCGATTAGTGGCTATACTATCAAGTGGTATAAATTATTTTCACTTCCCCAGACATGGGCTTACATCACTGGAAAATTTTTGATTGATCCCATCTTTTGGTTTTTTCTTTTTTGGTTGCCTTCGTATTTCTCATCCATCTTTAGTTTGGATATGCGCAAGCCTAGTCTTCCATTGATGATCATTTATGCATCAACCACCATTGGCAGTATTGCCGGTGGGCATATTTCATCCTGGTTCATCAAGTGGGGTTTGCCAACGTTGAAGGCCCGCAAAACGGCTATGCTGATTTTTGCTGTTTTAGAGTTGTCGATCATTGCTGCACAGTTTGTATCGGATGTTTGGGTGGCTGTTGCACTGATTAGTCTTGCTGTTGCTGTGCATCAGGCTTGGGCTACGAATGTTTTTACAACTGCGTCTGATATGTTTCCAAAAGAAGCAGTAAGTTCGGTGGTTGGCATTGGAGGAATGGCTGGTGCCGTGGGTGGCATTCTTTTTCCAATGTTGGTCGGATATTTATTGGATACCTATAAAGCTGCAGGGAATTTGGTGGGAGGTTATAACGTACTCTTTACTTTATGCGGATCAACCTACCTGATAGCATGGATCATCATTCATTTGTTGACGAGGAAAGTCCATCAGGGATAAGTGTTGCTTTTGAATTTCATTTTTATGAAGTCAGTAATAAAACTTTTGTCAAAAACTTAGTGAGTCTTATCCGGAAAATGAACGGCCACTTCCGGGTGCATTGTGTAGAGACGATATTGAATTCCATCATGCACCAATATGCCACTTGATTTGTTTTCTTTCATGATCGGGTTTGATGCATATTTTGTCCAGTGTATCAAATCCGTTGAAGCCGCTACGTTGGTACTCCATTCATGCCAGTCTTCGAAAGCAGTGCCATGATAATAACCATAGTATATTCCTTCGTGCTTTATAATCTGATTCAAAGCAACTCCGAATTTATCGTATTCTTCCGGGCCTTTGTTAAGAACCGGCTCATCCTGAACGTTCACCCAGGTTTTTAAATCAGTAGAAGTAGCCAGCCAAATACCTTCATCATTTCTCTCATAGAATAGATACCATAGATTATTTTCGTGCCAGGCGGTAGGAGTACCGTACGGACCAGCGCTTAGTTTTTCTCCATTAACGGTTCGGATATCCAATGCTCCATGATCAGACCAGTGAATCCGATCTGCTGATGTCATTAAATGCGCGACATCATTTTTACCTTCGGCAAACATATAATATAAGCTGTCGGATTTCACCACCATCATATCTTCCACCCAACTTTCGGCAAAGATTGGATTTCCTTCATATCGGTTAAATGTGATTCCATCTTTAGATGTGGCATAGCCCAGATACAATGTTGTCTCCACGGTGTCACGGAACCCCGTATACCAAAGATGATAGGTTGAATCTTCGCGCAGAATGTATCCCCGCTCCCGAATATGTTCATCCCAGGTTTTATTGCCGGTGCCAGTAAACACAGGGTTTTTTGGATAGGCAGAAAAGTTGATAAGGCCAGACGGAAAGACGAACTCTGTTTTTTTTACTCGATTTGATGTGCATGATGCAATGATTATTGCGATCAGCACAAAAATATATTTCATAATAAGTAGATTATGTATAATTAATCAACGCTCTAAACTAAGGCTGGAACTTCATTGTAATCTGTTGAAGAAATCAACACACTTTAAAGAAAGTTTTGTTTTGAACTTCTTCATTCCCGGCCAGCATTGCTTCAATCTTCTTGGCGGTTTTGGTAATGGCTAGTCCACCGAGTCCAGTACAGCGTAAGGTGTTCGGTATGGCATCGCCTACTTTTTTCATCGTCTCAATCACTTCATCTAATGGGATGAGATGATTGTAATCCGCCAACGCCATGTTCGCGCACGACAAAGCCGTAGATGCAGCCATGACATTTCTATTGAGGCAGGGAGCTTCAACACGATCGGCAATCATATCACAAATCATACCCAGCGATGCTTGCAGTGTCATGGAAGCTGCCGCGAGCGATTGCTCGAGAGTTCCATTTTTTAATACAACAATTCCGGCTGCCGCCATTCCTGAGCCCGAACCACATTCTGCCATGCAACCTCCCACTTCGGCTGCGAATGTAGCATGAGCGGCAATGAAGACACCAACCATCCCGGCAGCAAGCATCGCTTTCACGATTTCATCTTCTGATAATTTTAATGTGTTAGCCGTACCAATCACCGCCCCTGGTAGCGCACCACAGGAACCTGCGGTGGGAGCAGCCACAATCACACCCATCGAACTTTTCACTTCCATCATGGCAGAAGTATACATGATGATATGATTGAGCACATCACCTTCTACCAAGGTTTTATTTTTCATCTGCTGATGGAAGTTGACCGACTGTGGTCCCAGAATACGATCGGCATACGTGGTGCCTTTCAACCCGATTTCAATAGCGTTTTGCATGATGTGAACGATGGCACGCATCTTCTCAAAGACTTCTTCATGCGAAATATTTCCCCGCGCACTTTCGTAATGAATGGCTAATTCCCACAGAGAAAGATTTTTGCCTTCATTGTAAGTCAGCATTTCATCACAAGTGATGAACGGAACAGCAAGATCCTTTCGTGATAACACGGGGAGAACAGGAGATAATTTCTTAATACTAAGAACGTCATCAAGATTCATCAGCTCTTCTGTAATTCCGGATGAAATGAGCTGATTTGATTTCACTTCGATATAGATGGAATGACCATGATGCACATTGATTTCGTCATAGGCAATGGAACCTTTCAAAAAATCAACGACCACTTCGGGAGATTTCACATAGATCAGCGTTTCATAAAAATCACCGGCCATAAAAACGCTGGCTCCGTCAATTTCAATCACCTGAATCATGCCACCACCGGTAGAAAGAGCCGTGAGTGTACGTGTTTCAGTATTATTTTTTAAAGTGATTTTGTACGTGTTTGGATGTGTGGCTCCAATGGGATGAATGTCGATGTTGATTTTAATGCCGGCAGCATCAACAGCTTGCAAATAGTTTGGGAGCCGTTCGTCAAAAGCTTCCCAACCTAGAAAACCACAGAACAGCCCCATGTCTGAGCCCTGACCTTTGTGCGTGGTGGCCAGCGAACCATTGGGGTCAAACTCAATGCGTACTTCCTGAATATTTCCATCCATCAGGTCGCGGCAGAGCCTGCCGATGCGCAGTGAGGCTGCACAATGCGAACTGGATGGGCCGCGCATTACAGGGCCGATCACATCGTTGAAAATACTTGGGTAACTTTCCATGTGTGTAATTGTATAAAGAAAAATCTATTCAATAAAAGGAAAACAAAGACGCCTATCGATACGGACTGCCAATATTTTTATTATTTCTGTACGTACGGCTATTAAAGGTATTGAATTTATATCATTCTTTGTAGCTGAACAAAATGAAACACAATGATGGTAACAATTATTTGGGTTGTATTTGTAATTCTGGCGTTTTGGATTGGAATTGTTCTGGTGCGTGATTTTTTAAAGCATCGCAACAACCTGGAAAATAATAGTTGGACGAAGACCGGCTTCATTGGATTTGTAGGCAACTTTTTTGATACGCTGGGCATCGGTTCGTTTGCTATAGAAACAGCGCTATTCAAATTCATGAAACAATCCGAGGACAGATTGATTCCCGGAACGCTCAATGTAGCGAATGCCATCCCCACCGTAGTTCAAGCTATTATATTTATTCAGATTGTTGAAGTTGAGCCGCTCACATTAGTGCTGATGCTGGCAGCGTCAGGTGCAGGCGCTGTATTAGGTGCAGGCATTGTATCTAAATTTTCTGAAAGAAGAATCAGGCTTGTTATGGGAATCGCGCTTTTTATTACGGCCATGTTTATGACGGCAGCGAAATTCAATTTGATCGAAGGTGGTGGCAATGCCATCGGACTTGAAGGATATAAACTGGCCATAGCCGTAGTGGTTAACTTTATTCTGGGCGCCTTAATGACAGCGGGCATCGGACTTTATGCTCCTTGCATGGCGCTGGTATTTGCATTAGGCATGTCACCGGCAGTTGCTTTTCCGATCATGATGGGTTCTTGCGCTGTGCTGATGCCTATGGCCTCGTTGAGATTTATCAAAGAAGGATTTTATAATCGCAGAGCGTCATTCGTCATTATGATTACTGGTGTAGTAGCCGTGTTGATCGCTGCATTTTTTGTAAAGTCGTTGCCCATGGATATGCTGCGATGGCTGGTGATCGCGGTGATTATCTATACCGCGATTGTGATGCTGCGCGCAGCAGCCAAATCTAATAATGAAGCTTTATTGAAGAAGTAATTACTATGTTAATCAGTTCTTTGACCGGATTGCCTGCTGGTCTGAAGAAAGGTGCCGTTAATTATATTTTTGAATGATCGTTATCTACGGTCGCGACAGCGATAAACGCCTGGTTTAATGCATACTTAAAATAGTGATATGTTTGATGATAAGTTTTAACTATACATAAAACTTGCATGGATTCGTCAAATAAGATCTATCATGTCATAGGCTCACTGGTGGAAAGAATTGATATTCTTCTCTCATTTGAGTTATGCCTTCGGTGAATTACGGTTTCGAAGTTGAAAGAATAAACTCAGAAACATCTTTTTTGAATTTCTCCAACGAAGGTTGATGTGTGTACATCATGTGCCCCGCTTCATAATATTTCATAATGATATTATTGCGCAATTCGTTGGTGAGGCCCAAATGATCAATGGTGTGCTCAACACCATAGAAAACTGTTGCAATATCATAGTAGCCATTTAAGATCAGCACTTTCACATTGGGGTCCTGAGTCATTGCCTGTGCCATGTCCACACCGGTGTTGATTGCCACCGAGGTTCCCCAACTCGTATTGCCCCGGTGTTTCCAATCCCATTTAAAGCCTTCGCGTTCATAGGCACTGGTCATATAATTGAGTTTCTTATTTACCTTAAGATCATTATAAAAATAATTTAAAAAGCCTGCCGTATAAGCCGGACTTATTGCAGCACTCTGCGGATCGTAATCTACAAATTGAGATAGCAAATCCTGATTACCTCCTTTAAACCTTGAATCAAGTCTTCCAACAGTATTGCCCTCGTTGCGCAGCAGCTCGGCAAAAAATTCTCCGGCCTGCACCCGTAAGTCAGCCCGCTTCCAAAAGTCAGTGCTGCAACCCGAGTAGCTTGCTAACTTAGCGGCCATTGCATTGTGCTCCTCAGTGGTAATTTTGTTGCCTTTAAAAAGTGCGGGTACATATTCCTTTTCAGTAAAATTCCGGACCTCCGTTAAAAACGATTCAAGATTAGCAGGCTTGTTCGCTATTTTATTGTGATACCAGGCAGTAGCCGCATAGGTGGGAAAATGAACTACATAAGGTAGATCGTCATTGGGTGGGAACATTAGAGTGCGAAGATCAAACACGGCCGATACCATGACTACACCATTTAAAGCGATGCCATCACTCAATAACTTATTCATTACCCCCGCATTGCGGAACGTACCATAACTCTCACCCAGCAAATATTTGGGTGAATTCATTCGACCGTTTTCAATAAGGTATTGCTTAATAAACAGACTGATGCTTCGAATGTCCTGATCTACGCCCCAAAAATCTTCAAACTTCGACTTACCTATAGGAACACTCAACCCTGTACCGATGGGATCCATCATCACGAGGTCTGCTATATCAAGCAATGAGAAATCATTGTTTACTAATTTGTAAGGCGCAGCAGGTGTGTTGACCGGATCATTCACAACAATTCGCTTTGGCCCCATCACACCCATGTGCAGCCAATAGCTGGATGAACCCGGGCCACCATTGTATGAAAAGATGATGGGACGATTTACCGGTGCAGCATCTTTTGCTACCTCTTTGGTATAGCTTGTAAACCCAAACAACGCAATGGGATTGTTATTCTCATCGCGTAGTTGCATCGTTCCGGCTTTGGCAGTGAGTGGAATAGTGACACCATTGATCTTAACCGACTGTTGGGTGGTGGAAACTTCCCCTTCCGGGATCGGTTTTTTGTCTTCTTTATCAGTATCAGTCTGGGCCCAACTTGTATAACAAATGAAGCCAACGAGGAGGATTACTAAGGTTGATTTTTTCATAAGGAGAGTATAAGGAATGAAAATTAACCAAATTAGCCGAATGGCAAACTAAAAATGTGATGAGCATTTTTTGTCCATTGGTAAACACCGTAAGTGGCCCCTTCTTTTAGGAACAAGATATATAAAAATGTAAAGACCTTGTTGAACAATGTAAAAGCCTCGAAGCGGGGGTGGATTTTAATTGTTACTTTTGAATAATGCCATCAATCCTATCAAGCTTTGAATACGACATATTCATCTCCTATCGTCACAACGATAACCGGAGCGGTTGGGTAACGGAGTTTGTGAAAGCCTTGCAAGAAGAATTAGCGGCCACCATTAAAGAACCAATCTCCGTTTACTTTGATTCCAATCCACATGATGGCCTGCTCGAAACGCACAACGTAGATAAAAGCCTGGAAGGAAAATTAAAATGCCTCATCTTTATTCCTATTCTCTCTCAAACCTATTGTGACCCGAAATCTTTTGCATGGCAG
>JAYVTC010000143.1:0-19099 GCA_043774745.1 Cyclobacteriaceae bacterium
AATTATATAACTCTTGCCGAGCTAAATCCCTGACGCACAATTATATAATTATATTATGTTAACCATCCCAGCGTGCCATCTACACAAAGCCATTGCCACGCTGGTCTGGAGGTTTTGGGCTTCGTATTGAAGTTCGGGATGTTTCGCGCAAAGCCAGCCGCGCAGTTATATAATTTGACGTTATGTATAAATAGCCGCTCAAGGCCGCGCTCATCCGGGCCATGCACACCTCGTCCTTGAGTGTCTATTAAACGATGAAGATTGAGCAAGAAAGTTTTTTTGCCCGCGCGCATGAGTGCAACCAGCCGCGCCAAGCATAAGTAATGCAGGCCGCGCAAAATCCCTGGCGCAAACCAAAGCCAGCATCACACATGCTTGATCCATCGCCCTAAAATCAATTCAATTGAGTTGCGATAAAACTCACTAGATTAATTCATTAGGTTCGCCATAGCTCACCAGAACTTCAAAGGTGTTCGCACTTTATTTTTCTTTTGTCCTTTTTGCCTTGATGCAAAAAGAACGAAAAAAATCAAGAGCCAAATATGCTTCCACGCACATGCCAACACACCACCCCGCATTTGGCTCGGGCCACCGCGCATAGTTACTTAACATAATACAGACCAATGATTAAGGGCTCGGATGGTTGAGTGTTGATAATACTTAAACAAAGCACAAAGTTACGGGCATGCGGAATAGAAAGCCGCAAGGGTTCGCTACGCCTGCTCATAAAAAAATCTCCACCCTCCCCTCCTGCCAACCCACATTCCTCGGGTAGTATTTTTTTACGGCAGCCCTTGCACCTTTCTATCCGATCCCGTGGGGTTGCGCTATGTTTAAATATATCATTCGTGTCCGCATCGGTGGCTGGTGGCTGTCGCTCGGTTTTCGGTTTGGCGTTAGGCCATTCCTGGTTGCATGGTTTCCCTCTGGCATCAAAGAGGTTTTCCTCAGGTTCTTGTGGCTTGAGGTTTCTGTTTCAGAGCTCCCTTTTTAGGGGGCTCTTTTTTTAAGCATTGCGAAGTCTCCTTCTTTTCGCCTTGAGTCTTTTCCCCTTGCTTGAGTTACAACTTCTGCACATCAGTGCGGCATTTCCAAGTTCACTCTTTCCACCAAGCGCGTGCGGTTTGATGTGATCAATCGTGAAGTTATCCCAAGTGAGCTTATCTCCACAAGAAGTGCAAGACTTTGATTCTTCAGAGTTCCACATCAATCTACGCTGCGCTGAATTGAATCCTCTTTTATCGTCCTTCTTTTCAAATAAACCTGAGAAAAGTTGACTAAGCACATCTGCCCTTCTCTTCCTGGTTGTAGAACTATCACTATCACCACGAGTTGTAAAGAGGTAGTTCGAGAATAATTGCTGCTCTGGCTTTGTTCCTATTCCTTTTGAAATTTGCGTTCTAAGTTCATCGACTCCGTTGGATAACCACTCCAGAAGCTTTTGAGCTTGTTCGTTTCTCTTCTTGTCAGTCAGTATCAGTTTCTCTTTATCCAATTGCCAGATCATCATGAAAAGCGAATAGAACTCCGCAGAGTTAGAAAAGCGAGTGGACTTAAGATTAGGAAATACCTTTTTCAATAGATTAATGGATTTGATAAAGTCCACCTTGCAGCGTTTTAAACCTCTCTGGTCAATTACCTGACCGCTGATGATTTTATCCAAAGCCGTTTTCTTATTTAAGAGTTGCTGTGAATGTATTGAGGCAATCAATTCGCAAATCAACTCCACATGCTTCATCCGCGAAGCCTGACCTTTTGTTATGACACGGTTCTCAAGAAAGAATCTTTGATACTTGTTACCAAGCTGTCCGGCTGATCGCAAGAAGTCGCTGTGATAGAACTTAGCGTGCCTTTTTTCCTGACTGGTTAATCGTTTGCCAGTAGAATTGATTCGTACGAAAAGATCAATAATATCGCTAAGGTCGCCTGATATTTCTACGGTTTGAACCTTGTATCCAGTAATTAGATTTTCATATTTAGCTCGCTTTAGTTTATTCCAATCCCACAACTGTACTTCATCTCTATCGTAGAGTTTTGCTTTAATATCAAACTTGCCTGACCTGAAGGAGCTGGCGCCAATGAACATTAAAAAAGACTCTAATCGTTGCTTACCATCAAGCACATCATATTTCAAACGACCATTTTCATCAGTGGATTTGTAAAGGAAAATGGAAGGCACTGGATAATTTTGAAGTATAGATTGAATCAGCTTTTTTCTATCGTTTAATGACCAAACGGATTGTCTTTGGAATCCAGGCTCCAGGTTCAAGCGTCCGTCTTCATACAGTGCGATCAGGTCCTGTAGGTCTTTGCTTCCATAATTAAAATCTAATGTCTTCATGTTATTGAGTGTGGAAGTTGTATGTATTACTTATTCTTCTTTGACTTTGATCTGAATCCCGGCTTTAACATAGATTCAATATAACCGGCAACAACTAAAATAGTATCAAGACTAATTCCGTCTACATCGGTGTGCTTTTTAATATAGTCGGCCAGATAGGAATCAGAACTTGTGACTAAATTAAATCTGCCACATACAAGGTAGGCAATTGATTCAGCTTCAATTTCTATCACATCGGTTTTTAAATGGCTCCGATTATTCCACCAACTCGTGTCATTAATGCCCAGGTGTCCGCAATAAATATGTGCAAGCTCATGTATTATAGTGGAGAACTTTTCTTCTGTATTTAAAGTGCTATTAATACTCACCTTTAAGTCTTTTCTTTTTGATTGAGCATATCCAGCCGCACCTTTATGCATTACATATTCCTCATAACCAAGGCCATCCTTAGTAATGGAGACTAATAATTGTTTTAGCATTGAAATTGGCACTGTGCCTTTTGTATGAAAGGGATTTAATAATGAAGCTGGAACTTCATCTCCTTCGGTATCGCTTATGTCATATACAAATTCAACCGGGCCAAATGGCACCAGTATAATCAATGGTCTTGAATTATGTTTTGGAACTCGTTTATAGGTTTGCCACTTAGCCGCAGACATTACAACATTTACTCCCTTATTCTGCATGTGTATTAAAAATGCATTGAAAGGAGACAGCGCAGGAAACTTATTAATGAATTGAAGTAATTCTAAATAATCTGAACCTGCTTTATATCTGGCGCTTCTGGCGAATAACTCATCAAGCGCCTTAACTTTAGATTGAGCATCAATGGAATTTGAAATTTGATCTTCAAATAAATTAATATGCTTTATGTTCTCTGTAGGCTTAGGTAGCATTATTTAATTTGAATAGGTTTTATCCATTGTAATAACTTACCCCCAATGTTCCTTTATATAGTTCAACGACTCTAACAAAGTCAAGTCCTTGGCGCTGGCAAATCTTCTTACATAAAACTCCTCTTTATTTTTTTCTTTGTTATGCAAGATAACAGGCTTAGAAGCCCGCTCTTTGATTTCAATGATGCCAACGGTTTTACTCTCTAACTCAATAAAACTGATGTTGAATTTGCGTGTAAAATCGTTTCCGAAATATTCCTGTACGAGATTATCAAAATGTTTGAGGAATTCGTCTATTTTATTTTTTCCGCTAAAGGTGGTGAAGTCGGTTTCTTCAAGGCCTACCAGGGCTCCTTCGTCATTTATTCCAATCAGTAAGGTTCCTCCTTCAGAATTTAAAAACGCAGCAATGTTTTTGAATGTGGAATGCTCAATTGATTTATAGGGTACCCCCTTCTTATCCATATCATAGCGCAGGCTACTCTTAAACTCCAGTGTCTTGCTTTCACCTTGTGCAATAAGTTCCTTAATGCGTTCTAGTGCCGAAACCTTTTTCTTGGTTTCCTGAACTAACTCCTCTTTTGGCTTTATATAAGCATACTTGGCTAGTTTAGGATATTTCCGCGCGAACCAAGTTTCAACTTCATTTATATCGGATTCATTTAACCCATAAGATTGATAGACTAAATTATCTAGATCTATTTGTTCATTACCCATGTAATCGTATTCTAAGTTATCAGTTTGCTTTTGACAAATTTGTTTCACTATGCTTGTGATTTTAGGGATCAGCGATACTAAAACAGCAACTTGTTTTATGTCTTCCGCTTGTGAATTTACGCTGTGGTTTACGGTTGATTTGAAAAGAAATCTAAATAACTTGGAACATGTTATTCCAAGATAAAAATCTCTATCAGCCAGTGGAAATATGTTGCTACATCCGCTATCAAACAGTGAATCCCCAGATTTACGGAAGGTTGGGCTGTACATGCCGACTCTTGAAGATGTTATAGCCGCTTTAAAACTATCGCTAACATTTCTTAATACAGCGGCATTTGTTTCCTTATAGCTATTGGTAATTGCTTTAACTTCATCTCTGTCCTTGATCCGATCAGCTATCTTATAAGTCTTTAATCTTTTAACAGCGCTAGAACTCCAATCAATAAAATATTCTGTTGGCACATAGTAGTTTGGCAACCAACCAGATTCAGCATCACTTTCTCCACCCTTATCATAAGGCGCAATATATCTTCCACCAAACCATCGCTCTTCATCAAAGTTACTTTCCTTTTTTGTTTGATGTAAGCCTTTACCAATTACTTTCTTGCGGAGCTTATCATTATTGCGGATTTTATCTAAATCAGTTTCTGTAAGAAGAAATTTCCTGTATTCATTGATGTCTGTATAGGTTCCCCTTGCCTCCGGGTTTTGGTATAGGTAATAATCATTATCGCCTGTAGCTAAACCTTGTTTTACTTCAGCGATATCGCCAAAGCGCACCAATTCAATTATGCTTTGATTGAATTTCAATTTCCTAACTTCAATCTCCTTTTGGTTTTCACCTTCACCAATCATTCTCTTTTCTTTTTCACAGTCGTATTCATCCATGAGCCCAAATATTTTCGGGCTTGCAACAATCACCGGCTGGTTGCTACTTATTTCGGGCAGATCTTGGTCATACTCAAATACAGCAAACTCAGGCGTGCTAGTTCCTGTGTATTCTTCCAAATGAAAAAGTTTGTCGCGGAACTCAGCTACATTTTTACGAGTGGATAGGTTGGTGAGGTCGGCAGCAAGAACTTTCAGTTCGGCAGCGTTGTGCTTTTTATTAGCCGCTGTAGTCTGCACTGTAACAATGCATGAGTTTACCGTGGCTTTAAAGCAATCGGCATGCAGGCGTATTACCTTCTGCAAATGATGGTGATCGAGTATCTGCTGTCGCAGCTGAAAGTGTGAGGAAATGGTGAGCCATGTATCGGAAACAATAAAACATAAATGACCTCCGGGTTTTAATAGCTTTTTTAGCGCCATGCTCATAAAAACACCATAGCTATCACGTTTGCCCAAATCATACTGTAACTGAAGCGATTTATCTACATCTACTCCGTAAGGTGGGTTACCAATAACGATATCAAAACCGGCACTCTTGTTATCTTTAGTTTCAAATATTTCGCGGAAGAACAGATGCCACAAGAAGTAAGGCTTCTCTTCCTTTTTGCTAATCTCATCAAGCCTCTTTAGTTTTTGTTTTAGTGCCTTACGCTCTTCGTTTAGTGCTTTTATTTCCTGGCTAAGTTTTTCAATAGCCTCTTCTTTCTTTTTTCGCTTGCCGGCTGGGTCAATTTTGTCAAAGCGTATTTGTGCCTTTGTTTCTTCTTTAATTAATATCCTGTCTTTTAAGCTTTCATCTGCGCGATTAAAAATCAATTCAATATTATCGTGGATAATTTTTTCAATCTGATCGTGAATATCCTTTTTAGTGCTGTATTCATGTGGCTCAAAATAATCATCAACTAATTTTTGAAGAGAAGCTTTCTGTTCACCTGTGTACACGACTTGCGTCTGACCATTTTTTAGATTGCCGTTAAAAAGATTTGTCTGGGCATCGTGTATAGTAACTTTAAATGCATTCGTAGACTCTTCTACATACTCAAGACGTATGCCCTCAAAGCTCTCCACGAGCGAGTCGCCTTGCATAATACGGTAATCCAGATTAGGCAGTGGTGAGGGGATTTCTTCATCCACAATCAGGCTAAGCCAGAATCGAAGCCGTGCAATGTCAACAGCGCCTTTATCAAGATCAACCCCATAAATGGAATGTTTAATAATGGCGAGCTTTTCATCTCTGTAATTGAAATTGTTTTTCTTCAGGAAACCAAAGAGTTCCTTTTTCACCCGAAGAATTTCATAGACCATCCCCATAGGGAATGCACCAGAACCAATGGCTGGATCACAAATTTTTACAGTACGCAAGGCATGATCAATATCGGCTGCATACTTTTTTACCTCTGCCGGTGTGCCTATGTCGTTGAACTTAAAAAAGGCATCAATGTTTTTCAGCTCTTTTTCGGTGGCTTTATCGTTGAGCGCATGTTTAACGTAAGCACTCAGGCTCTCCTTACACATGAAGTGTACTACCTCCTTGGGTGTATAAAATGTGCCCTTCTCGCGGTTGTCTTCCAGTAAGTTTTCAAAGATCAATCCCAGCATTTCCGGATCAATTCCGATGTCCTGGTCTTCGGGGCTATTCTCATCAATAGTGAAATTGTATTGATCGAAGAAATCAAATAACTCCTGAAAATGTGTATGCGGAAACTTTACATCGATTGGTTCAATGTCATCCTTATCGAACAAACCACCATTCAGGAAGGGAACCTTGGTTTTAGTAAGCTGGAAAACATGGTCCTTTCTTTCGGTATTTAATGTTTTGAAGAATAATACGGCTAAGCACTTTTCATAAAACTTAGGATCATTTCCAAATTTATCAAATAGGTCGCGCATGAAATTGCGCTCACCTTCGCCCCACTTTTTATCGATGGCAACACCCAGCCATCCTTTCTTTTGCAGAAAGTATAAGAAGACGATCCGCCCAAACAATTTTTTAATGAAATTCCGGATAAGCCGTTCGGCTTCGTCTTTCTTCTCTTTTTCTGTTCCATCCTTAGTGAATTTTTTGAAGTAATTAAAATACGTAGTCTGGTCCACCAGATACTCTTCAAATTTTTCAAACAGATTTCGATAATACTTAAAGAATTCATCTGAAATCCTCTCCACCGAAAACGCCTTGATGATATCAAGTAGCCAGCACTTTCCAGCGTTTAGTTTGGTTTGCTGAAATAGCCATTCAAATTGCTTAACGGCTGTGGTTACAGTTTCCGTTTCGCCAAGCACATAGGTATATCGCTTAGGCTGAGTCTCCCATTCAATTTTATTATTCTCGTGATCCCAGCCAACTGACTTGGATATAAGTGTTAATCGCCAATCGCGCGAGCCCTCACTATAATATGTAGCGAACACAGCATCTACATCACCGCACAACTTCCTGTTGCAGGATATTTCGTAATCCAACACGGTTACGTGTAACTGACTTACCCTTCTTCAATTCAACTTCATAAACAGCAATCCGGGCTTTATTCCCTTTTCCATCAAAGGGCAAATCAAAAATACCCAACTCTAAAATCGACTTTGCGTCTTCATGCTTTTTGAGATCTGGTTGCTTTCGTTCAATGGGCTTTAAGTTTAAAGCTTGCCCGGGAAAGACTTGACCAAGAAGTTCCTTCCAATTCCTGGTAGAATATTTTGATTGAAATAGTGAGCGTATCTCTTTACTATCCATAGTTATGCGCTAAACGATTCCGAAATAATTATTTGAGGTAACTGCGTTTCTTTTGGCTTTTGTTCTGAATGGCTCTCAGTTTCCTCTTGCTCGTCAACAACAATTGGGTATGCCTTTATTATTTTCATTAACAAATGAAATTTGTCGACCGTATTAGTTTTCTCCTGATTAACCTTTTTAATAAGCTTATTGATATCGCGTGGTAACTTTTGGAATCGCCCTCTTCGTATTGCCAATTTTGTTAACTCCATGATTTTCTTTTCATCATCCATAACAAAATCATTTACCATGTTAGCGGCAATAAATGCAATAGCATTTTTTTCATTGGGCCCGAGTTTAACGGAAGCACGGTCGCCCAGCGATTTAATAAACATTTCGGTCTTGAAAATTTCGAGAGCATAATTAATGTGTTCAAAATGCTTGTCGTGAATAGGAATACTTTTTTCAGTAACCTTAGCTTCAAAAATCCTTGCTGCCTCAATAAAGGTTAGCTCACTGGATGTATTTTCACCCTGGCAATAGTAAAAACTGTCTCTACGGTTGTTCTTTAGGTACGCTATCGTAGACTCGGTTCTGGTTTTTTCTTTACGCCCTGCTCTTGCCCTCTTAGGCATGTTTTCAATCTTCCGAAATTGCTCTGGGTTTTGTTCTTTAAACTTGCGTAGCTCACTTAAAAAGATGAGTCGTTCATCGCGGTCTTCTTCCGGGATCCGTTCAAACAATCCAAAGCTATTGTACTCTTCATCATCGGTATAAATCTGACTATCTTCCCCCAATGCAGAGTGAAAACCTTGAAGTTTTACAAATGCCTTTTTATTGAGGTCAATTTCATTATCGGTCTGCGTAGTTGGGAAAAAATTGTAGATATAGATTCTCGCAGATTTTGTACCTACCCTATTAACACGACCTATACGTTGCATTAATCGGGTGGCATTCCACGGAATATCATAATTAACAATCACATTAGAACGATGCAGGTTAACGCCCTCGGCCAATACTTCTGTAGTAATGATAATATTGTAGTCATCCTTTTGAAGCATCTTGTTGTAGTTGGCATCAAAGTTTTCTGTGATTACTTCCACCAGATCATTGACGTTACTACTATCAACTGCCAATAGCTTAGTAAAGCCTCTTTTTTTCAATTCTTCATATAGATATTGGGTTGTTTCTTTTGATTCAGAAAAAAGTACAAGTCTAGAGTTATCATTGATTGCTTTTGAAAAGAATTCTCCTTTCAGTTTTGCTATCAGTTCATCTAATTTCGGATCGGCAGTAACCTTATCCCACATTAAAACAAGATGATCAAGAACTTCCTGATCGCGCATTAAACCCTCAATGAACCCAGGTTTGAAATCATCTCTTGTAAATTGACGAATTAAGTTGGGGTCTGTACTTTCCTCCAAAGTTGATATTAGCACCTGTTCATTATCGTCATTTATAAATTCATTGACATTTAGTTTGGGTGCAATATAGATTCGATTATTCTCGAACATCTTTACCATAGCGCTGTTCGCCTGATGGTATCGGCTCAAACTCATCTTAAAAGCATGGAAACTACTGTCAATCCGCTTCACCAATAATGTTTTCATGAGCATCGCCAATTGCTCTGAAATCATATCAGCTTGTTTATAAAGGCCTTTTACATCATCCTTTAAATATTTGATGGCCTGATAGCGAAAATACTTTAACCCATTATTCGCTCCTTTAATTAGTGTAAAGGATTCTTCGTATAGTCGATCCAGTTCTGCATCAAGTTGATATAGTACTTGCTTTGGGGGCACTATGTCAGGAAACGAAACTCCTTGCGCCTGAATATCAATTCTGTATTCTTCTGTTTCCCTTAAGTCTGTTCTTGTTCTGCGCACAATAAGAGGTTGCAGTACTTTCAACCTGATTTCATCATAGATGCGTTTTACTTCTTGTGCAATCTTTTTTCTATCCTGAATAAATCGAATCTTTCGATAGTCTTCAATTAAGGGGCGAAAGAAATGCTGCAAGTTTCCAATCTCTAATGTTGATTGTTTTGAGTCCTGAAAAAGATAAATCTGGTTCCTTATATCCTCTGGCCGATTGTTTAATGGAGTGGCCGTGATTAAAACCACTTTCTTTTCGGTGGAACCATCAAGAGCAGGGCGTCTTCTTGCTGTTTTACAAAGTTTCTGGAGCTGGTTGAACATCTCCGATTCATCACTACGGAATTTATGTGCTTCATCAACAATGATCAAATCATAGTCATCAGGATGCTTAACTTTGTGCAAACTACCATTGGTAATAAATTCAACACCCGGTACATCGAAGTCATAAATGACTTTTCGCCAAGCATTTTCAAGCGGTGGTGTATGAATGACTAAAGTCTTTGTTCTAGGGCCATTTCGCCAATAGAACTTCTTTGCTATCACAGCTGCAACAATCGTTTTTCCTAGACCTACAACATCGGAAAGGAAGAAACCATTGTGCTTCATCAGTTTTTGGTACCCCTCATTTACCGCATCAACCTGGTACCGCAGTTTAGTATAACCTTTGGGGAGATCTTCGATAGATTCTGGATCATACTCGATACTCTTACCAAAATATTCAATCAGAAACTTGATGTAGATTTCAAACGGAGTGAAGTCTTCATTCAAATAGGTAGCATCTTTTGTTGCTTCTACATCCTCCGGATTGATATCGATAGCTTCACTCCAAAGTTCATCAAAGGTCCTGGTTGCAAACACGACATCATCAAAATCACGAAGTTCTACGTTGAATTCGAAGTTCGTTTCAAGGCCGGGTAATGTGAGATTGCTTGAGCCCGTAATGACTGAACCACTGTTATGTGAATTGAATGGCTCTGGTCGAAATATGTAAATTTTTGCGTGGATGTTTTTATCAGGATGAGCTTTAATCTGAATTTTGCCAGCGCTTACATCATGGATGAATTCTAGAATACCTTCTTCAACATCCTTTGAGTAATCAGCGCCTTGAATATCGGCCTTGAGTCGTTTGAAGAATTCATCTCTTGTTTCGTTGGCATTGAATTTAAACTCAAGACCTTTTACAGCGGCATCACCTATTAAGTTGTCAACGTTAATCCCTACCAGGATTCTTATTTGCTGGACCTCCTTCAAATACTGGCGAATACGGAAGTAGCCTGATGAACGGAAGTATCCTACCAAAGCATCGAAAGCAGCCACCTTGGAATAGGTAAATACGCCTTTAAACTTTTCAAAGAGTGTGTTATCGTTGGAGTTGGTAAAAAATTTGGTTGACATCAATACGGTTTAAGCCTTTATAAAATTTACTTTTTGGATTCTGCCTCGTACCCGGGATGTTGAAAATTAATAAAAATTCGCCTATTTGAGGGTGTTTTTTAAAAAGTAGAAGTTAGTTACTGATGAAAAAATATTTACAGCCAGACAAGATCGAAAATTACTCGGGCTTTCGTGCTGGTTTAGGTAAGATTGAGATTCTTAAAAAGCATCAGTACTATGTGACAGACCAAGCGGTTTCAGGTGATGCCCCGAAAAAATTTATCAAGCACTATGAATATGGTGATGGCGCAAAACGCCACCCCAATAAGTGGCCTGCCTTCATCGCCAAGACCGGACATAAATGGTATCCGATTGAATCCATAACCGAATATCTTTTGAATCGATTAGGTGAAACATTGGGCATTAGAATGGCCGCATCAAAGTTGGCCTACGGTGGTTCGCAAATACGATTTTTGAGCAAATACTTTTTGGCTCCAGATCAATCCTTGGTGCATGGTGCACAGATTTATGCCGGGTATTTTGGTGACGATCAGGATTTTGTAGAGGAGATAGAGAAGAACAAACTGGCCAAGGAACTATTGACTCTTCAGATTACTCAAAAGGCGATTTTGAAATTCTTTCCCATACATGCTGATCAGATTTTAGAAGACCTGGTTAGAATGCTTCTTTTTGATGCATGGGTAGGTAATAATGATCGGCACTTTTATAATTGGGGTGTGATCACTGACATTAAAGGAAGGCAAACACCTTATTTTTCACCCGTTTATGACACGGCCCGTGGTTTATTCTGGAACTATCAAGAGCAAAAAATTGTATCTTTGAGCAAGAATTCTAAAGAACTTGAAGCTCAGATTAAGAAGTACATTACTGGTTCCTGTCCTAAAATAGGCTGGGATAGCGAAGTCGATATAAATCATATTCGCCTTGTAGAGCAAATTGCCAAATATAATTTTGGGATTAAGAGAGAAAGCATTCATGACTTATTTTCAGACGACAATCTTAAAAAATGTGAAAAATTGATCCATGATGAGTTTCATGGTCTATTGAGTCCTGAAAGAATTTATGTGGTAAATCGTTGTCTTGAACGTAGAATTGAAGAAATTAGAAAAGTAATTTAAATAAGGACTAAGTATGTTATCCGTGTTGAAAGGTTTATTTAAAGAGCCATTAGGAATGGCGAAGACGAAAACACAGGCGCAAAGTCATGAGAAGTTTGAGCTTGGCTATAAGGAATTGGAAATAGGCACGCTTACTTTTAAAGATGGTGAGTGGGTTTTCAAGTATTCAGATGAATTTAAAAGTCAGACTGAAATTCAGCCAATGATTGATTTTCCAGATACTAACAAAACGTATCGCTCAGATGAATTATGGCCATTCTTCTTGAGCCGTATTCCTGGGTTAAGTCAGCCAGCCGTAAAAGAATTGTTGCGCAAGGAAAAGATCAATGAAGATGATGAAGCGGCACTTTTGAAACGCTTTGGTAAAACAAGTATCACTAGTCCGTTTACACTTGTTCCAGAAATGGCTTAAGATTTTAAAATAGATATATGAAGAAGAGAGATGTCGGAAGGCATCTCTTTTTTTTGGGGCAATGCCTGCGGCCCGGGCTATCGCTCCAAGTCCGGCCTCGCTCCTGCTAACCCACTTCGTGCTTTCCGCTACTATCCCTATTGCATTTCCCTGCGCTGCATCAACACACATTGTCAAGCCGCGCATCCCACCCACTTCCAAAGCCCGCAATAAGTGTCGCTGCCCCAGCCCGTTGTAAATGATGAAGATTGAGTACTGAAAGCCCACGCAAAAAACTTTCTATTGAGATTTCGGTTAGCCCGGATACCAAAGCTATGTTAACATAACGCATAAACATTATATAACTATTGCCCTTTGCCATGCTGGCTAGTTTAGGCGTTTTAGTTTTCGTACTGAAGTTTGGACTCAAGGTCGACTGAATTCTCGAACCGTCTATAAATCAGGAGTCGCAGAGTTTTGGATCTTTGACCGAAATTCTTTTGGTGTTAAGCCAGTCTGCTTTTTAAAAAAACGGGCGAAATAATTGGGATACTCAAAGTTCAATATGTAGGCAACTTCAGATATTGAATGCGTGGTTTGCGTGAGGTACTTGTGCGCTTCATCAAGAATATAATCGTTGATCAATTGACTTGCTGACTTTTGCGCGATGGATTGACACACGCGGTTAAGGTGCACGGTAGTGATGCCCAGTTGTAGGGCCATGTCGGCTACACTCAGCGTGGTACCTGATTTACGAATGCATTGTGTGAACTTTCGGTAATGCTGCAAAGACAAATGGTTAGCACTTTGACTCTCCTCTCTGCTTTCTTTCCATAAACGATACAGCACCAGAAACAACCGCTGCAAACACACTTCCAGCATCTGTTTTTTCTGCGGTCGATTTTCAAATAATTCTTCGTCAATGGATTCGATCAAGCTACGAATAGCATCGGGCGTATTCGGGACTTGTAATGACGTGATGCAAATGATGTTATCGAACATGGCCGAAGCCCCAGGGAAATGTTGACATAGGTTGTCGAGCCATGCCTGGGATATGGTAAGGATTCGCCCTGTAACGTGACTATCATAAACAAAACCATGCAGCGAAGCGGGTGGTATCAATAATAAACACGGTCCTTCACACAAACGCCTGCCCGTTGCTTCCAGAAATTGAAACGACCCCGATTCAATAAAAAACAATTGAAACAGTTTGGTATGAATGTGTGGCTCGATGATCCAATCGAAAATTTTACTTCTCGTTTCAAGAAGCTCTGAAAACAAATATTCTCCATTGGTTTGCGCCTGAGCATCTCCATAAAGACCATCGAACTGCGTTATTCTTTCTACTTTTTTCATTGGATAACTCCAAAATTATGTTCTAAAATGATCTATCTCTAGTTTGTGTGAATAAAATCCCCTACCCTTTTCAAACGATTTTAAGACAAATCTAAGGTATTCATTGCTGAATTACCTTTAGTCGATTCGTTAAAATGTTTCATTTGTATCCTTAAAATCATGATTCGTTTCCAGATTCAAACCATTTATTTTCCTTTTTGCAGGATGGTTTCAACACAAACCCCGATTGAGGCAGAACACTTAACAGGCATGCGGCTGTCAACGATATTGATTTGCTTCCTCATGAACATGCTCGATGGTATGAATGTGATGGTGATCTCCTATACTTCAGCAACCATCAGCGCTACCTGGAATGTAGCAGCTCCATCTTTGGGAATTGTTTTCAGCGCAGGGTTGCTCGGCATGGCCATCGGTGGGATAGGCCTCTCTCCTCTTGCAGATCGTATCGGTAGACGTTCATTGATTCTCGTTTGTGCTTTGCTGATGGGCATGAGCATGATCCTCACCATGTTCGTGACCGATGTAATGATGCTTTCAGTTGTGCGATTGATTACCGGTGTGGGTATTGGTGGTATGCTCGCAAGCACGGCAACGCTGGCATCGGAGTATGCTCCTAAAAACAGAAAAGATTTTTGGGTGAGCTTGGTGATGGGTGGCTATCCAATAGGCGCAGTGCTTTCTGGTTTAGCAACAGCAGAGATCATTGCGAAGTACGATTGGCAACATGTGTTTTTATTTGCGGGACTTACTACTCTCGCTACGATACCATTAATCTGGTTCTTCCAACTTGAATCACTAGACTTCATCTTAAAAGTACAACCCGGCAATGCACTACATCGTGCCAATAAAATTCTTCAGCGTCTTGGAAAAAAAACATTACTAGTTCTCGAACCACCAATGGGCGTTATCAAACATTCTGCATCGGTGCAGGCACTTTTCGATCCGATTAGGCGCGCATCTACGCTGTTACTTTGGACAGGTTTGTTTATGGCTTTTGCCACCTTATACTTTCTTACGAGTTGGATTCCAAAACTTGCAGCTGATGCTGGCCTTTCGATTCAGCTGGCCATTTACGCAGGTACACTTTTTAATCTTGGCGCGTTTTTCGGAATCGCCACGCAAGGTTACCTCTCTGGTCGCTTCGGCCTGCGTAGAACAATCTGCGCCTTTTTGATATTGACCAGCGTGATCATGTTCGTGTTCGGATTAGCTACGGGTTCTGACTGGTTGCTTGTTCTCTTCACCCTTATTGGATTTGGAATTCAAGGTGGATTTGTTGGGCTGTATGCGATTGCTGCACGATTATATCCAACTGAAATTCGAGCTACCGGTGTGGGTTGGGGCATTGGCATGGGCAGAGCCGGAGGAATTGCCGGACCTCTGGTTGGTGGAGTATTGATCGGTGCCGGATTCACGATGGTAGCCAGCTTTATTGTATTTGCTTTTCCATTAATCATAGGCGGCATCGCCACAATTTCAATAAAATCGAAGGAGGTATCATGAGTGAAATCATCTGGGATATTGCCCATCTTGCGCATGTAGAAATGTTAACCCCGAAGCTTGATGCAAGTTGTCGTTTCTTTACGGACATCATGGGCATGTCTGTCACTGCAACACAGGGAGATTCTATTTATCTTCGGGCTTATGATGACTATGAACACCACACACTTAAATTAACCGCAAACCCCACACCGGGTATGCGGCATTTTGCATGGCGCACGAGAAGTGCTGAAGCTTTACAACGCAGAGTCAAGGCGATTCAATCAACCGGCTTGGGCATCGGATGGAACGAAGGTGATTTAGGACACGGACCCGCATACGAATTTCATTCACCGGATGGTCATCGTATTGAAGTGTATTTTGAGACAGAAAAGTATAAGAGCTCTGCGGCTGATCAGTCTGCACTAAAAAATACGGCCAGCAAATTTCCAGCGCGCGGCATCAATGTAAGACGGATCGATCATCTCAATCTTTTCGCCAGCGATGTACAAGCCTTTCGCGATTTTCATCTTAAAAACCTGGGCGGTATCATGACCGAAACCATCGTCAACAATCTTGACGAAATGCATCCTCATGCGGTGTGGTTTATGGTTAATTCAAAGTCGTATGATTTGGCGGTGACGACTGATGCACTTGGAATGAAAGGACGTTTTCATCATGTTACGTATGCAGTTAACAGTCGTGAAGAAGTATTGATTGCTGCTGATATTTGTCTAGAAAACGGCATTCAGATTGAGACCGGGCCACACAAGCATACCATTCAACAGACTTTTTTTCTTTACGTATATGAACCTGGAGGCAATCGTGTAGAGATCGCGAATACAACCGCCCGACTGATCACAGACCCAGATTATAAAACTATCGTGTGGACTCTGGAAGAGAGAAAGAAAGGTCAAGCATGGGGCTTGCCTACGATTCCTACATTTCATACACGCGGTACTCCAATGCCAGAAACAATTATATGATTATGAAGAAGAAATTACTTGTGATCGGTGCGCACTCCGGAGATTTTGTGTGGCGTGCTGCCGGAACAATTGCTAAGTCTGTAGAGGAAGGTGCAACAACGCTTGTGGTAGCCCTCTCCTATGGTGAACGTGGTGAATCGGGTGAGCTTTGGAAAGAAGATCCTAAGAGAACTATAGAGAGTGTTAAAACAATACGCCAGGATCAAGCACAACGCGCAGCGGATATTCTGGGCTCACCTATTCAATTTCTCGATTGGGGTGATTATCCGATGCTCATCAGTGATGAACGTGTGGAGCAACTCACGCATCTCATTGGTGATTTCGAACCTACGGTGATTTTAACTCACAGCGAGAAAGATCCATTTAATCCGGATCATCCCCTCACCTATCAGGCCGTGCAACGTGCCAGGCTTTTGTCTTGTGGTGCTGGTGTGCCGAGTGCATTTAAAAATATTGATCCACCAGTGTGGTATTCGTTTGAACCCCATCAACCCGAACTGTGTGGTTTTGTTCCGGATACATTTATTGACATTACATCGGTGATGGAAAAAAAACAGGCTGCCATGGCTTGCATGGGTGCACAAACCTATTTAAAAGATTACTATGCTGAGTTGGCAGGCAGACGTGCCAACCATGCACGGAGAATTTCGGGACAAAAGAATATTCAATTTGCAGAGGCGCATCAAAGTCAGGTGCCCCGCATTACATCAACATTATTTTAATTTTTATATGAGTCAGGAACTAAGTCAATTTTCTACGGCTACGATTCATGAAGCCCTGGGCAGACAAGGAAATCTGCCTTCAGTAATCAAGCCTATTGCGAAGGGGATGAAAGTATTCGGACCAGCATTCACTGTGCAAACCATACCGCGTGATAATAAAATACTTCATCGTGCTTACGCTTCTGCCAAGAAGGGTGATGTGCTTGTTGTACACTGTTCTGATTATTATGAAGCTGGCTATTGGGGTGATATGATGAGCCTGGGAGCCAAAACGCAAGGCATAGCCGGTCTGGTAATTGACGCCTGTGTTCGTGATGCTGACGATATCGAAGCGATGGGCTTCCCCGTGTTTAGCAGAGGCCTGTGCATTCGTGGCACTACCAGCATTGAAGGAGGAACCTTAAATTCTCCAATCGTCATTGGTGGTGTTATCATCAACCCGGGCGACTATATTGTGGGTGATCGTGATGGTGTAGTAGTGGTGCCAAATGACAGCATCATGGAGACGATAGAGAAAGCGAAAGCACGTGAAGCGCGTGAAGAAAATATTCGTGAGCAGCTGCGGCAGGGAAAAACTTCCATTCAGATCTACGGTTGGGATAAACCTGAAAACAAATCTTAACCTATGAGCAAGAAATTGAGTGTTGCTATTTTAGGATTGGGTGAAGCTGGCAGTCATTTCGCCAACGACCTTATCAACCTTGACGTAGTTGTTTTTGGATTTGATCCGGCATTAAAGCGTTACGTTCATCCTAAGGTTCAATTAATGCGCAGCAATGCAGAAGCTGCTCGCCATGCCGATTTGATTTTTAGTGTCAATGTTGCTACAGTGGCAGAAGAAGTAGCCGCAGAGGTTTCGACTGTAGCACATAAAGGTCAGGTGTATGCCGAAATGAATACCGCATCGCCTCAACAGAAAAGAGGAGTAGCAAAAATTCTTGCCCACACAGGTGCTCTCGTAGCCGATGTTGCCATCATGGCTCCTGTTCCTCCGAAAGGATTAAAGACTCCGTTTCTTACTTCGGGTCCGGGTGCACTCAAATTTTTAGAACTATTGAAACCCTATCATTCTGACACTACCGTATTGAATGAAACGGTTGGCGATGCCGCCACGCACAAGCTGCTTCGTTCTATTGTATATAAAGGTTTCGCAGCAGTGATCGGTGAAGCTATAACGGCTAGTCAGGCAATGGGATTGGAAAAGTATATGCGTGAGCAAATCGCCAGTCTGATTGATGGTAATGATGCACTGATTGATCGGTTTATTGAAGGAAGTAAAATGCATGCATTGAGGAGAAGCCATGAATTAGAAGCTGTTGTGGAGATGTTGAAAGACAATCGGGTTGATCCTGTGATGTCGCGTGCGACATTGAAGAGCCTACAAAATTTAATTGAAAAGTAAAGGTGAAACAGCGCACTATACCCTTTATGCAATTTCGCGGTGGATCATCTAAAGCTCTGTTCCTTAAGTCCACTGATTTACCTGTTGACACCAAAGAGCGGGACAAGCTTATCCTCCAGGCGATGGAAGGTGTTGGCGCAGGTGACTTGCGGCAAATCGATGGGCTTGGTGGTGCCACTTCACTCACGAGCAAAGTGGCGATTGTTAGTCCGTCAAAAAATGAGAACGCTGATTTAGATTATTTGTTTCTACAAGTAGTCATCGGCAAAGGCCAGGTATCCTCATCTCAGAATTGCGGAAACATTTTGGCAGCAGTACTTCCTTTTGCCATAGAGTCCGGACTATATGCAGCAACAAGCCCAAGAACCACAGCTCGAATAAACATGGTCAACACGGGTGGTGTGTGTGAAGTTACGGTGGAGACACCTGATGGGATTGTGAATTATGCAGGTAACACAAAGATTGATGGAGTGCCGGGAACTTCAGCCCCGGTGATTTGTAATTACCTGAATATTGCAGGTTCAAGTTGTGGAGCATTGCTTCCCACGGGCAGAGCAAAGGATCTTATTGAGGGTATTGAAGTAACCTGCATCGACAACGGAATGCCGGAAGTCGTTATGCGTGCTTCGGATTTTGGTGTCACAGGATACGAGTCGCCATTGCAGTTGGAAGCGAGCATTACCTTGAAAAAGAAACTAGAAAGTATTCGGTTAGCGGCCGGGCTTATGATGAATCTCGGAGATGTATCAAACAAGACGGTTCCGAAGATGTGCCTCATTGCTCCTGCTCAACAGGGTGGATTGATTACTACCAGAACATTTATT
>JAYVTC010000144.1:0-31232 GCA_043774745.1 Cyclobacteriaceae bacterium
CAATGCTTCTTATTCATATGATAACCTGGCAAAACGGAAGCATACTTCTCCCGAAGTTGAACGACAATTTCAGGATCACATTTCAGATTAATACTTTCGAAAGATTCAAGATCAGTAAGGGCAAACATTTTGCCCATCACCTTAAAGACGAGGGTATTTTCATCAAACGGAAATTCTTCCGTGACGCCTTTTTTAGAAAGGCAGAAACTTCTAAATGATTCTATGTTCAAATAAATCGCTTCAAAATCAAATATAACACTCCCACCAGAAACACGGCAATGGAGATCTTATTAATGCCATGCATCATCCTGATGTTAATGTTCATGGGTCTTGACGGGTCTTTTTTGCGAAAGAAATAACCGCCCACTTCTCCCAATGAAAGAAACTCGCGTACCGACAATTTCTTCTTCTCTCCTGTTCCGCTTTGATTTTCCATAGGTTTAATTCTTTGCTATTAGTTGAGGTTCTATCCAGTTGCTATCTTCTCTGATTAAGTCAATCAGGGCATCCACTGCCTGCGGTGCTGGTACATTTTTCTTAACTACTTCCTTGCCTCGATACAAGGTAATTCGGCCTGGCCCTGAACCCACATAACCATAATCGGCATCTGCCATCTCGCCAGGTCCGTTTACAATGCAACCCATAATTCCGATTTTGATTCCTTTCAAGTGACTGGTGCGGAATCGAATCTTCGCAGTAGTTTCCTGTAGATCAAAGAGAGTACGTCCGCAGGAAGGGCATGAAATGTATTCCGTTTTTGAGATGCGGGTTCTTGTTGCCTGTAAAATATTAAAGGCTGTCTCATTCACCATTTTATCGGAGCCGCAGCGCTCGGCAGCAATAAACAATCCATCGCCAAGACCATCAATTAACAATCCTCCCATATCAGTGGCCGCAAAAAGTTGTAGCTGATCTGAAGTCAGGCCTTCATAGGCGCGCCCAATAATTACGGGAACTCTGCAATCCTTCTCAATCAAATCCACAAACAATCTTCGTTGCTCGGCCAGTCCGTGGGTGTTGTAAGTATCAATAAGCAATACGGCCGTTGTATCCTTTTTAACCCTGTTTATGAACTCATCATTTATATCTTTCATTTGAGTATAAATGAAATTGAGCTTAGGTGACAACTCTACGCCTGTCAGATAATCCTTTGGAGTAACAAAAGGATAGCTGCGTTCTTTTTCTTTTTGGGTAAGCCAGGTTTTATGATTGTAGATCAAACCTAAGGTGCCAGGTATGGCAAAGTCGATTGTGTTATCACCAAGGAAAATATAGTCGCAGGCCATGTCTGTGATATTCCATTTATCCAGCGGAACTGAATAGTGATATCCCAAAGCAAACAACGATGCAGGTGTTACTTTCTCTTTGGCCGAAAAATCGGATACCACTCTTGGAACCTGATGCCCCCCTAAGTTAACTACCTCATGAGTATTCCTTCTTGTATATGAAAAGGCATTGATTGGATATGCTTTAATTTCTGGAATTGCGATTGAAGTTGTCCTATTTACATATCTGTTAGCCAACTCTTTAGCTACAGGCACTTCAGCTTCAGGTTCTTCTGTAAGTGACACTCGAATGGTGTCGCCCAAACCATCTTCCAACAAGGTACCAATTCCAACGGATGACTTAATCCGACCATCTTCACCATCTCCTGCTTCGGTAACACCCAAATGCAACGGATAAGGTTGGAAGCCTTCTTCATCTAGTTTCTGCACCAATAAGCGATAGGCCTGAACCATCACTTGTGGATTGCTGGCCTTCATCGAAAGTACGATATCATAGTAGTTCAAATCTTCACAAATGCGAAGAAACTCCAGGGCAGATTCCACCATGCCAAGAGGCGTATCACCATAGCGACTCATGATTCGATCTGACAGGGAACCATGATTGGTACCTATGCGCATGGCTGTTCCATACTCCTTGCAAATCTTAACCAGCGGTGTGAACTTCTGTCGTATGCGATCTAATTCTGCCTGGTAGGTAACATCGGTATATTCAATTTCTTCGAATCTCTTTTTGTCGGCATAGTTGCCAGGATTCACCCTCACTTTTTCAACAATGCGGGCGGCAAGTTCTGCTGCATTAGGTGTAAAATGGATATCGGCAATCAAGGGAACGGTATAGCCTCTTAACCGCAGTTCTTTTTTAATCTCATCCAGGTTTTGGGCCTCTTTGATACTGGGAGCGGTAATACGCACATATTCGCATCCTGCGTCCACCATTCTAATAACCTGGTCTACGGAACCTTTGGTGTCCATCGTGTCAATAGTGGTCATCGATTGTATTCTGATGGGGTTTTCTCCCCCCATAGGCACACCTCCAATGTTTACGACCCGGGTCTTTCTTCGGCTATAACTGACGAGACTGTTACAATACTGATGGAGACGAATAATCTGACTATTCACGAGGCTGAGTTTTATGCAAAAATAACCGCTTTGAACCTGCTTTTGTTCGAAGTGCCTAAAAACTTAAATGTCACCCAATTGGGGCCTGATCAGGATTTCTTCCACCACTGTATTCTGCGAAAGCGAATAGGCACCGTATACCGATTCTGCCACGTCTTCGGGCTTAATAAAACGGCTCTCCGGAAGATCAGTCCCATCCCAACTGCTAGTCTTGGTAGCGCCAGGCAAAACGGCCGTTACCCGAATTCCAAATTCTTTGAGTTCTTCTCTCAGCATTTTGGTAAATCCAAGCAAGGCAAACTTTGATATGGCATAGGAGCCTCCGTTGGGATAAGCCTTAATACTTGCAATTGAACAGATCGTAAACACATGACCCGACTTCCTTGATTTCATCCCACCAATAAGTCCGCGGGTTGTGTTATATGAACTATAAAGATTGCTATGAATCATTCTTTCAAGAAGGCCATCAGGTTCTTCCATGATTTGTCCTGGTTCAAAATAGCCTGCATTATTAACCAGAACATCTACCGCACGATTTAATTCATTAACAAAATCCGTAAAGTCCTGAACCTGTTTCTTATCCGTCACATCGGCTACCGAGGTGTAGACGTTAACTTTATATTCACGTTCAATCTGTTCTTTCAAAGTACTTAAATCTGATTGCTTTCGCGAGCACGTGGCAATATCAAATCCTTCTTCGGCAAATCGTTCAATGATGGCCCGACCTATGCCTTTCGATCCACCGGTTACTACCACTAATTTGTTCATGAGAAATTATTTTATCTTTGAGCAATATAGCATTTGAAGTTAACTACATGAAGGGATTTGGACGTTACATGATTTTTTTGGGATCGCTGGTTGTCAGACGCGAAACGTTCAAAACCTACTATCACTTAACGCTTGAAGAGTGTATTCAAATCGGCATTAAGTCGATTTTGTTATTTATGCTCGTCTCCACATTTATGGGCGCTGTAACTACTTTGCAGACAGCGGCAAACCTAGTCAGCCCTTTCGTACCCAAATTTGTGATTTCACAAGTGGTTAGGGAGATGACGGTGTTAGAGTTGGCCCCCACCATAATGGCTATTATTTATGCCGGTAAAGTTGGATCCAGCATGTCGGGAGGACTCGGGACTATGAGAATTACTGAACAAATCGATGCCCTGGAAGTAATGGGTATCAACTCCGCCTCTTATCTGGTGTTGCCAAAAATTGTTGCCTCATTAATGATGTTTCCTCTTTTGGTGATTGTTTCAGCCGTATGCTCTATGGTAGGCGGATACCTGGCAGGCACACTCACCGAAATCCTTACTCCTACGGAATACATTTATGGAATCCGGTATGCCTTCAATGAGTACTTTATCACGTTCGCATTGATCAAGTCGTTTGTGTTTGCTTTCCTGATCAGTTCCATTTCATCATTCCGAGGTTATTACACGCAAGGTGGAGCACTGGAGGTTGGAATCTCAAGTACCCAGGCTGTTACTACGAGTATCATCGCAGTATTATTAGCTGATTATTTCTTAGCCTATCTTCTTTTGTAAGGACTATGATCAAGATTAAAAATATTTCGAAATCATTTGCTGATAAGACAATCCTCAGTGGGATCAGTGGAGAATTTGATATTGGTAAAACGAACCTGATCATAGGCTCTAGTGGAACAGGAAAAAGTGTATTACTCAAATGCATCGTTGGCCTTCTTATACCAGATACAGGTAATGTATTTTATGATTTACGGAATTTCACGGAAGCCGATAAGGATATGAGGTCAGAAATCCGTAGAGAAATTGGAATGCTATTTCAGGGGGGCGCCCTGTTTGATTCGAAGAATGTAGAGGAGAACGTAATGTTCCCGTTGGATATTCTGACCAAAATGCCCCAGTTAGAAAAGATTGACCGTGTAAATTTTTGCTTAAAACGCGTTGGTCTTGAAGGTGTGAATAAAAAAATGCCTTCTGAGATTAGCGGTGGTATGAAAAAGAGAGTAGGCATAGCAAGAGCTATCGTGAACAACCCTAACTATTTGTTTTGCGATGAACCTAACTCAGGATTAGATCCACAAACATCCGTTGTTATTGATGAGTTAATCATGGAGATCACCCACGAGTTTGACATCACCACAGTGATAGTTACCCATGATATGAATTCTGTAATGGGTATAGGGGAAAAAATCATGTTCCTGCACAAGGGGGAGAAAATGTGGGAAGGAACCAATCACGAAATCATGAATTCGGGTATGAAGGAACTCGATGATTTTGTATTCACCAATAAGGTTATGAAGAACTTGAAGAGCGGAACTTTCTAAGAATTAACTTCTCCAACAGAAAGCGACAAGACTTGTTCACTGCACACCTGGTAACTTTATATAAAAGATTGTGCCTTCACTGGGTTTTGTCTCAAACCATATCTCCCCGCCACTTTGCTCAATGCCTTGTTTAGAAATAGCAAGACCTAATCCTGAGCCTGATTGTTTCGTACTGAAATATGGAATAAATAGTTTGTTAACCATTTCCGGTTCTATCCCCTTTCCATTATCTCGAATACTGATCAGGTAGTGACTTTCAACAGGGGTCAAATAAACCTGAACCAATACCTTTTCGCCCTGTCCGGATTGCAATCCATTCAAAATAATATTTGAAAAAATCCGATTGAGCAACTGTTCATCACCCATAACAAATGAGTCATTGATCGATGATTTAAATACGACCCCTCCATTCTCATAATCAGAATATAAATTGACACTCTTATTCAATAAAGCATTAAGATCAATACGCGAGAGTATTGGTGCCGGCATTCGGGCAAATGCACTAAAAGAAGATGCAATCTCATTTAGTATATCAACCTGCGTAAGTAAAGTATTGATGGATGTGCTGGCCTTTTCATCATCCAGTTTATTCTTCTTGAGGAGATACTCCATTTGTTGAAGTGTTAACTTCATAGGTGTAAGTGGATTCTTGATCTCGTGGGCAACCTGCTTAGCAATTTCGCGCCAGGCACTTTCCTTCTGGCTCCTGGCTAGTTCTATTTTACTTTGTTCTAGGTTGTTCACCATCTTATTATATTCCGAAACCATCATCCCGATCTCATCATTAGATTTCCATTCCAGTGGTTTATTGCCACCGGATAATGTAGTTCTGGATAAAATGCGCGTTATAAAACGCAACGGGAAGGTGAGCGAATTGACTACGTAAAAAGAGAGAACAGAAAACAGTATAAAAATAATTGTAAAGACAGTAAGAAAATTAGAGAGCACATTGACCTGGGTTCCCTCAAGCGAAGTTGCAGAGTTAAAAAAAGGAACGCTAAGTATTCCAAGAAGTGCGCCTGACTCAGGCGACTTGAGTGTCACATAACAATTATTGAATCGCAATGCTCCTATTTTCTCATCCCCAATTAAAGAATTTGCCTCTTCCTTATTGATCTGTTCCCATACCGACCGATCCATCAATGATGTCATAATTTGACTTTCGACAATTAAGGGTTGGCTCGATGCCACATACTTACCTAAGCGATCATAAAAAGTAATATCTGAATTAGTGACCTTAGCTCTATCGACAAGAATATTTTCAAAGTCTTCTTTGGAAATGTGATCATTAAAATAGTCGGATACCGAAGATAGTATGCCTTCGCCCAGATTTCTTGCATTCGTTTCAAAGTTCTGATTTAACTCGTTCTCAGCAGATTTACTGACACGATTCAATGTGGTGATCGTTGCAACAAATAAGGGTAGTGAAAAGGCCAGGTAAATATATAATTGTATCCGTGCTGCATAATTCATCTTATGGCCTTTGATGACAGATATAAAACCATATGTAGTCATCGCGATTACCAGGAGAATAACACCCAATACAAAAAATAAGGAGAAATTAGTAAGCACATAAAACATTGGGTAAGCTGCCGAAGTGATTACTGCAACCTGGCCAGAAGCATCTTCTGCGCCAGAATGGAAATATCCATTTAGTCTAATACCTGATTTATAAAAATCAGTGTCATCCAGGATCGAGAAATCGAATTCCTTCTCGTAATTGAAAGTGCCAAACCTACTTAAAATCTTTCCCTCCTTGATGAAGGAAAAACTGCGATCCACGTTTTCAAAAAATTCAGCAAAACGTCTATCGACCAATAGCTCAGGGTATACATTTTGAGGAATTATTCTTTTAAGAGATAAATCAATAATGATAAATCCAACAATTTGATTAGCTCTTGAAATTGGAATTAAGGACAGGTACTTTTTGTTTGAATTAATATCAGAAGGTTGAATAAAATAAATGCCCTCGTAATCTGTTGACGCGGAAGCACTCTGAAATCGATTAGAGAATGCTGATAATGTTTCGGGAGAATTATTATCTAAAGGCTCTCCAGCAGAATTATAAAGATAGATCTGCGCCTCATACCGATCGAAATAAGAGTTCAAATAAACCTGCATTATCTTTTGTCGTATTGCCGATTTCGTTAAGAAGGGATTATTAAATCTGCTTTGAATAAAAGCATCCTGTCGAATTCTTTTTGTGCCCTCATTTAAAAGATACTCTCCTAACACATCGCGTCCTATTAGATAATTGGTGGCAAACTTAGCCTGGGACTCGGATCTTTTCTCCTCTACAAAATGCTTAATACTTAATCCATGCTGAATTCCAAGGGCGGCAATTGCAACAAAAAAATAAATAAATGTGATGGGTTCAAGTTTCCTCAATGACGAAGTGAGATTTGTAAGAAATAAGATCAAAAAGAAAATTGCTGCTATTGGTAAGGTAATCGCATAATCACGAGAAGCACTCAAAAAATAGACAGTGAATAGCACTCCAGCCAAAATCAAAGCAACCAGGAAAGGAAGGAAATCTGAGAAAATTGATTTAGCCAGGTTGATACACACATGCACAAAAAAGAAAGCACTGATGGCGCCCGCTAGCACGGATAACACGGACAATGAACGCAGCCAATCAAATTGAATAGCTTCTGTGATATCCAGAGAAATAGTTGAATTATGAAAGATTGTTTCTACAAAAAGATAGGGATACAAGAATGAAAAGAAAGCGAGGATGATAAAAAAACACCCCAGCGCGTACTTGCCCCATCCTGATAACCGTAACGTATATTTTACAATGCGCCAGTGATGATAGGTGATAAATATATATCCACAAAGAATGAGGACACCCAATGAATTAAGAAACAAATCACCAATGGAAGAGTTGTAACTGGCAGACGCAAAATACTGTGGATCAAAAACTGATGAAATTATCCAACTGGTTGGATAATCAGAGATCACCATAATTATGCGGAGAAGTACAAAAGAGCCTAACAGAACGATGAATCCTAATTCAAATTTTCTGGTCTTATAAAGTCGACTGATTAGAAAGTAAATTCCCGCAATGAAACAACATAAAGAGAAGCTGGCTAGCGCAAAAGACCAATGTCCCCTTCCCTGGGTCATATCTTCTGGTTGAACCCGAAATACTTCCTGTTCATTCAAATTAATTACTATCCCCTGTGTACTTGAGCTATTTAAGATTGAGCCGCGTGTTTCATTAAAAATTTCCCTATTCCATTCAGGAAATAAATAGCGGTTTGAAATTGGGTATTTCCGTATCAAAGGAATTAGTGAAACCAGGATCCTGGTTTCATTTATTGCCCACTGCCTAATTAGAAAATCGCCAGAATTATTCTGCAGTAGTTGAAACCCTGCATGGCTATTGATGTTTCTTAAATCAGGGAAGAATTGGTTCTTACTCCATGCCAGTACTTCGGAATTGTCGATCAGAAAAAAAGAATGATGTAAAGAAGACCAGCTTACAAAATCAGGATTACTAAGAATTACGTGAGCTTCTTTGTTAACGCCCTCAACCAGTGCTTGAAGATTGTCTTCAATTGAAATTATTCTATCATCTGCATGTTCAGCGTTGTAATTAAAAAATACACAGCCCAATGCAAACATTAAGGAAAGGCTTAAAAAAAATACAGATCGATTTCTAAGCATACTTGGGCGGTTACTTAAAAATAGAAATTTCCAGAATTAGGATTCTATTTCCTGGCGAGGCCTCCAAACCAATAAAGAAATAATATTCTTGAGTAACGAAAACTAAATGGAATCGACAAAATGGAGAACCCTACCAGGGTAGCACCATAAACCCAATCCGGTGGATTTATAATAAAATATAAAGGAACCCATACGATGACCATGATGACGACTGTGAATGCATAGCTAACGAATAAAGAACCATAGTAAAAACCCGGTTCTGGTTCAAACGCAACCCCACAGTGTGAACAATGTGAATTCATTTCAGAAAACTTTGTGATACTGGAAAGAGGATGAACAAAAATATCACCCTCACCGCATCGAGGACATTTACCCTGCCAAACTTCCCTTGCTTTCATTCTGTGGGGTTCTTTTACTTGTCTTGTACCAGAAAAAAGCAATCAGAGCAATTACCGTGTAAGGTGCAGCGAACAGATACAGGATTCCAAAATTGATACCTGCTGCAATTCCGATGTTGCCATTGCTTACATTATTTTCAAGAGTAGCACGGCACATGGCACATTGGGCGTTTCCCTCAAAAGAGAAACCAAGAACTACAATAACCAGAAACAAAAACGTCACAACCCACTTCTTCATATTCTGAGATTATTAAGAGTAATATGGACTAATCATCAAATAAACGATCACACCTGTTATGGCTACATAAAGCCATATAGGAAAAGTAAATTTAGCCAATGCTTTGTGCCTTTCAAAATTACCGGAAAGTGCCCTTGAAAACGTAAAAAGAACAAAAGGCACTACAGCTATGGATAACACGATATGAGTGATCAAAATAAAGAAATACACCATTCTTATTACACCTTCGCCCCCATAAGGAGTTGAATCGCTGGTCATATGGTAGGCTACGTACATCACCAAAAATAGTGCGGAACATGCAATGCAAATCTTCATCAGGGTTTCGTGCAACCTCTTCTTTTTGTTTTTTATAGCGATTACTGCCGTTACCAGAAGTACAGCCGTAATACCGTTAATCGTTGCATAAATGGGAGGCAAGAAACTAAAATCATAACCTGGGATTTTGATGCCAAAAAGAGATGCTACGGCCAATGGCAAAACCACGGAAAGAACAATAATTAATCTTTGATATGGATCTTTCTTTTCGCTCATCTTAATACTTCCTTAATAAAATCTTCAACTCAACGATAAGCCTATCTACTTCCTCACGGGTCTTAGGATCGTAATAGCCCCGAATCCTTCGTTGATCATCCAGCAATACCGTTGTCCAAGGTTTTTGAAGTAAAAGATCACACATGAAAACCTGGTCCAGGTAGTTTCTTTCACCAGATAGTAAGATCGTTTGAATTTCAGTACTCAACTCTTCATCCAATCGCATTAGTCCTTTTTGAACAGATTGAGAAGTATCCGTAACAATTAATACTGGCCTTCCACTCCATCCAAAGTTTATGAGCAAAGAATCGGAAACCAGATAAGGTGCTTGATAATTTTTAGCGCACGCTTCGGGGATAGTCTCAATTCCCTTTTCATAATACACGGGAATTGTAAATTCATTTTTACCAAAAAAACGGAGAAAGACAAATACTCCAATCGGAAACAAAAGGGCAATGATCAAAATGACTTTCTTCATACACTCACCATCAACATAAAAAGAAGGCTAAAGTTCATCACCTTAGCCTTCTTCAGATTTAAAAGTTCTAAGAATCAAAATACAGGCATCTGCGTGCCCTCATATACAAAGGCAACCAGCATCCAGATGATAAATAGTGTAGGAATCAATATCGCCCAGAATAACACCTTTACCTCGTAGCGAAGGTGCATAAACTCACCCACGATATATCCTGCTTTCACAATAGTAAGTAATACAAATATTGCTGTTTTAGCCGGGCCATGTGACATGGTGAAAGCGATGATAAACTCGAACGCTGTGATTGCACCTAAATAAGCAGCGACAGTCCAAAGTTTCTTTATCTTTTCCTTGTCAGGAGGCAGAACAGTTACCTGAGGTTCTTCTGAATGATGATGTGCCATAGAATATCTTTATTAAACGAGATAGAAGAATGTGAATACAAATACCCAAACTAAATCTACAAAGTGCCAATACAAACCAACCTTCTCGATCATTTCATAATGACCTCTGCGTTCATACACTCCGGTTACTGTGTTGTAGTAAATAAGAAAGTTGAACATCACCCCACTGAATACGTGGAAGCCGTGGAAACCAGTGATAAAGAAAAAGAAATCTGCAAAAGGCTGAGGCCCATATTGATTAATCTTTAAAGAAGCACCGGTTACTTCTTTAGTGATCCACTGTCCATTTACGAAATCTTTCACAAGCGTTGGTGCCTCTGTTCCCACAATGAAGTGAGTCCATTCCCATGCCTGACAGCCTAGGAAAGTAAGACCTCCAATAATTGTCCAAAGCATCCATTTTTCAACTGCCTTGCGATCCATACGGTGCCCCGCTTCTACAGCCAACACCATGGTAACGCTACTCATGATCAGGATGAAGGTCATAATGCCGACAAACACAAGAGGTAATGAATATCCGTGAAGGAAAGGCACGGCTTCAAAAACCTTTTCTGGAATAGGCCAGTATTCTGTCGAGAATATAAAATCTGCTGGCAACCCTAGAAAAACTGGATGAGATGAGCGAACAAGTCCGTAGGTGATTAATAGTCCTGAGAAGGTAAATGCATCAGATAGCAGAAAGAACCACATCATGAGCTTGCCATAACTGGCTCCCATGGGTGATGCTCCGCCATCCCAAACACTTTTTTCAGATACGGTTGCGGCTGAACTGTGTGACATAGTTTAGGATTAAGATTTTATCGATACAATAATAGGAATACAAACAAATATAGCCAAAGACCTCCCAAAAAATGCCAGTAAGTTGTGCACATTTCTATCTGAAGAAGTTTTTTTGCGTGGACCTTGAAGCGAAAAGCAGCTATCAGGACGATTAGTAAAAAGACGATGGCGCTGATGATATGCAGTCCGTGCAAACCGGTGATCACATAAAGAAAAGATCCTGATGGATTACCTACCAAAAATACCTGGTTAGCAACAAGATCCTTCCATCCGTAAAACTGAAGAACCAAAAAGGAGACTCCCAGTAACGAAGTAGTAAGTACCAGCGTTCTTACCATTTGCAAGCTGTCTTTTTTAGCAGCCCAGTAAGCCCACTGCATCGTTACGCTACTTAGTAAAATCACTACTGTTGATACGGTTAGTATTCCGGGCAATTCAAAGTATAACCAATTACCTTCTGCCTGCCTTACAATGTATGCAGATGTAAGTGACGCAAACAACATGACCACACTGCCAATAAATAGCCACATCGCAAATTTCTTTGGATTCATGGCCAACGTACTCTTTGGGTCTTCTACAATTTTAAACTCACTTGAAATCGACTTCTCCATTCTTTCTACATTTAAATTATATCCATTAAATAAGCGATCTGCACAATCGGTAAATACAAAAATGAACCAAACATGATCCTCAGAGCCGATTGCCTGCTTCCTGTTTTCATGAGTGAAAATGTCTGTGCCAGAAATGCCACTCCACATACTGTTGCTACGATAGCTGAGTCCAATCCAGTGATTCCGAATTTTGCAGGCAATAATCCCAAAGGAATCAGAAACAATGTGTAGATCATGATTTGAATTGCTGTGTTGAGATCCTTACCCCCACCAGAAGGAAGTAATTTAAAACCTGCTTTTTTGTAATCATCATCCGCCACCCAGGCAATTGCCCAGAAGTGTGGAAATTGCCAAATGAATTGAATTCCAAAAATGATTAGCGCCTCATAAGTTATAGAACCTGTTGCCGCAACCCAACCCAGCAGGGGAGGCAAAGCTCCTGGAATAGCGCCAACAAAAACTGCGATAGGGCCAACTCTTTTCAGTGGCGTATAAACGAAGCTGTAAAGCAGCATCGAGACTATTGAAAGCATTACGGTAAGAGGATTGGTGTAGATCCACAGAATTATTATGCTGGTTATTAAAACAAATGCGATGAAAACAACAGCCTCAGATACAGAGATTCTTTCTGTTGGAAGTGGACGATTCTTTGTGCGTGTCATCACCTTGTCCAAATCTTTTTCTATGATCTGATTGATACTAACGGATGCTCCAGACAATAAGAATCCGCCAAACGTAAGCATAAGCAACACCTCCCAATTAACACTTGCTTTTGTGGCCAATGTATAACCAAAAGCACAAGAGAATGCTACCAGTAAAGACAGCCTCATCTTTAAAAGTTCGATGCACGCCCTGGACTTGACAGCGATTATTTGAATGGTACTTATCTGTTGTATCTCTGGTGTCATGCTTATTTCTCTAACACAATCGTCTTATTAGTATTCAATCGCAAAAACAATAAAAACTGAAGTCCGAATGTAACAGTGGCCACCAATAAATGAATCGGCTGGAGGAACGCTGGCACTGAAAAATAACCCATTCCTGCCCCTGTCACTATGGTGAGCAAAATTAACAGTACAAGACTTAGGGATAAAGCATTATTGCCGGTAGTTTTCTTAAGTCTTAAAATAAAAATAACATGCACCAGCAATACAATCCATGAAAATGACCTATGGAAAACAAAATCAGGCCAAATAAGTGAAATCCATTTTGCTCTACCCTCTTGCAGTCCTGCAACTCTGTCAATGGCCGCCCTCACTTCGGTGCCCAATACCACCTGTGTTAATAGTAAGAACATGCAAACAATCAGCAACCTTTTAACTTGCACGGGAACAATAATGTTCTGACTCTGTGACGATTTATGCATTAACAAAATCAACATCGCCACGATGACCACAGCTAAAAGCATATGAATTGTAATAGTCCATGAAGTCAGGTTAGTTGAAACCACAATAGATCCAAACCACCCCTGGATAATGACTGCCACCAAAGTGGATAACGAAAGCCAGAAAAAGAAAGGGTTCACCTTCAGGAGTTGAGTGGACCGAATGAATACAGCAATGATTAAAAAACCAATAATCACTCCTACCAATCGGTTTACATATTCAATCCATGTTTTTTGAGGATTGAAATCAGCCTCCAATAAAATAGACTTATCATTCAAAATATTAACAGCGGTAACATCCATACCAATAGCTGATAGATAACGAGCAAATTTTTGGTTTTTCTTATCGCGGATGGAGGCGTATTGCTCTTTGTAATCGGTGGGCAGTTGACTCACTGAAGTTGGTGGAACCCACTGGCCAAAACACTTGGGCCAATCCGGACAGCCCATTCCAGCTCCGCTCGTTCGTACCACTCCTCCTACCATGATTAAAAAATAAACAGCGACCAAAGTCGATAAGCATAGCTTATAGTATCCTTTGGTCGCTGAATAATTCACGTATCGGTTGAAATGTCTCTGTTAATGTTTTTTATCTTCTACTACAATTGCTGAACCGTTATCCATTTCAAGCTTCACAAGTTCATTCTCATGTGGCAGGTTGGATTCTGGAGTTTCAGAATACGGAATATGCTGAGGGATAAAATCATATTTTGAACCTGGTTTGCTGTAATCATAAGGCCAGCGGTAAACCGTTGGTATTTCTCCAGGCCAGTTGCCGTGACCAGGGCTGCGTGGGGTTGTCCACTCAAGTGTGTTAGAGTTCCATGGATTAGCCGAAGCAACTTTACCTCTGAAAATGCTATAGATAAAGTTAAACACGAATAACAACTGCGCAAACAAAGTGACGATAGCTGCAATACTTACAAGCATATTAAGGTCTGCGAATCCGTTGAACGTCTCAAAATTCGTCCAGCTATAATATCGTCTTGGGAAACCTGCGATACCAATATAGTGCATAGGGAAGAATACCAGGTACACGCCTACTATGGTTAACCAGAAGTGAATGTAGCCAAGGCGGTCATCCAGCATTCTTCCAAACATTTTAGGGAACCAATGATAAACACCTGCCACCATACCAAAGAAGGATGCGCTTCCCATTACCAGGTGAAAGTGTGCTACTACGAAATAAGTATCGTGCAATTGAATGTCGATCGCAGAGTTACCAAGGAATATACCGGTGATACCACCGGTAAGGAAGAACGAAACCAGACCGATGGAGAACAACATGGCTGGGGTAAAGATGATGTTACCTTTCCATAGTGTAGTTACGTAGTTAAAGATCTTAACAGCAGAAGGTACGGCAATAATCAACGTCAATAATGTGAATATTGATCCAAGGAATGGATTCATACCCGTGACAAACATATGATGAGCCCACACTACGAATGAAAGGATAGCAATGAACAACATGGATCCCACCATCGCCTTATAACCGAAGATTGGCTTTCTGGAATTTGTGGCAATAATTTCTGATGTTATACCCAATGCTGGTAATAACACAATATACACTTCAGGGTGACCAAGGAACCAGAATAAGTGTTGGAATAAAATCGGGCTTCCTCCCTGATTTGGAAGAGCTTCGCCTCCTATATAAATGTCAGATAGATAGAAACTGGTACCGAAACTACGATCGAAAATCAACAACAGTGCAGCTGCAAATAAAACCGGGAATGAGAGAACACCGATAATGGCAGTAAAGAAGAATGCCCAAATAGTAAGCGGCAACTTAGTGAATGACATTCCTTTTGTGCGAAGGTTAATCACCGTTGTGATGTAGTTGATACCTCCCAACAATGAACTCACGATGAATAGCGCCATAGCCACTAACCATAATGTCATGCCTAACCCAGATCCTTGCATGGCCTGAGGCAACGCACTGAGTGGAGGATAAATCACCCATCCGCCAGAAGCAGGACCAGTAGAGATGAATAATGATGTAAACATGATTGTACTGGACAAGAAAAAGAACCAGTATGAAAGCATATTCATGAAACCACTGGCCATGTCACGGGCTCCAATCTGCAAGGGAATGAGGAAATTACTGAAGGTACCACTCAACCCTGCTGTTAATACAAAGAACACCATAATTGTACCATGCATAGTTACTAATGCCAGGTAAAATTCAGGATCAATCTTTCCTTCCGGAGTTAACCAACCTCCTATCAGAGGTCTTAACCAGGATAAGTCAGAATCAGGAAATCCTAATTGAAGACGGAACATCACAGACAGGATTCCACCGATAAGCGCCCAGGCCATACCGGTGATCAGGAATTGCTTTGCGATTACTTTATGATCTTCGCTGAACACATAGTTGGTCCAGAAATTACCATGATGATGTTCCTCATGCTCGTGTTCAGTATGAGTATGTGTTTCGGTGTGAGTATGCAGATCAACTGTTGCCATGTTGCTTAAGTTCTTAGTTTAACGTTACTGTTACTGTAGATGCAGCTATCGCTTCTTTACTGTCCGGAGATATACCCGCTTTTAACATTGCTGCTTCTCTTAATTTTTCAGGAACCCTCTGTAAATACTCGGGATTCTGCTTCAACCATGATTCTTGAGAAGCCATCCATCTCTCATAATCTTCTACCGTGTCGTGAACGAATACAGGAAACCTCATGGAAAAATGTCCTTTACCACAAATCTCTGTGCAAGCCATTTCATAATTAAAATTTGGATTGCCTGTTTCCTCACGCATGTCAGCGGTAGATTTAGTAGCTATAAATTTAAATGTCGTGCGCATACCCGGTACGGCATCCATCTTTAAACGGAAATGAGGAAGAAACACAGAGTGCAAGACATCTTTGGCTCTGATCATCAATTGGATCTCTTTGCCCTTTGGCAAATGAAGTTCAAGCGATTTAAAATCATCAGAAGAATTGATATCGGAAAGGTCGAGTCCGAATTCATTTGACGCATCGATCATCTTATAATTATGATTTCCCAACTGATTATCCTTCACGCCAGGATAACGGGCTGTCCATAGAAATTGCTGACCAATTAATTCAATGACCACGGCATCTTTTGATGCTGGACCAGTAATGTCATTCCAGGCTTTTAATCCGCTAAAAATCAGCAAAGCCAATACGATCGCAGGTACAACGGTCCATATTATTTCAAGCTTGTGATGGTCTGCAAAGAATTCTGCCTTTCTACCTTCCTTATAACGATATGCAAACGTGAACCAAAACATAACGATGGTTATGATTACAAAGGCTATCACGGTGATCAGCATCGTGATCCAGAATAAATTATCAGTGATCACACCGTGCTCCGAAGCTACCGGCAAATCATAACTGTCAAAATGCACAAATGAATACCAGAAGAACAAGACAAGTCCACCGATCATGAACACCATCATCAGGTATGCATTAATGTCATTCCATGAAGTAGCTGATTCCTCTTTCTTTCCTTTCACCAACCCAACCAGATTGCCAATTCTGAAAACCATGTATAGAATGGCCAGAACTAAAACAACTCCTAAACTGACTATCAAACTCATCATAATAGATTCTTTATTCGTGATTCAATTAAATGTGATGATTTAAACTCTCGGCCATCATAGGATGGTTCTTAGCAACCAATGGCACTTTTGATAACGCATTCAGCGTTACAAAAAGGAATCCTGCAAGGAATATTAATCCCAACCCAATCTCTAATAACCCAAGACTTCCATTATACTGCATTACACCTGGTGTAATCATGTTATAGAAATCCAACCAATGACCAACGATAACGATCGGACAAACCACCTTCAACATCGACATATGTCTTTTAGCATCTCTTGTCATTAATAACAAAAAAGGGAGCACGAAGTTTAGAATTAGATTAGTATAAAATATCCAGGAGTACGGTGCGTTCCTGATTCTTTGAAGAAAGTAAACGGTTTCTTCTGGAATGTTAGCGTAATAGATCAACATAAACTGGCTAAACCAGATGTATGTCCAGAAAATGCTGAAGGCAAAAATAAACTTACCAAGATCATGCAGGTGATTGGCATTCACCATTTTCAAATATCCTGCATCTTTTAAGTTAGCTACCACTAATGTGATCATCGCTAATCCAGCTACCCACCAGCTTGCAAACACATACCATCCGAACATGGTACTGAACCAATGCGGATCAATGCTCATTACCCAATCCCAAGCAGCTACTGAAGAACTGTAACCGAAGAACACCAGGAATATGGCTGCAAACTTTCTTGCACTGTACCAATTGGAAGTTCCCCCTTCAATATCTTCGGCAAGCATTTTCTTTTTGATCATGGTGAAGAACCAATACCACAAGCCAAAGAATAATACCATTCTCAGGATATAAAATGTAGGAAAGCCACCTGGATGACTGAGCCAGAAGAAATAACCACTCTTGGCATCCAGTATTTTATCATAATCAGGAGACACTTTGTCGTACAAATCGTGATGTGTCCAATGGAACAGATCTCCGTTGGCTACAAACCAAATTATCAGTGTAAGAATCCCTGCAATTGGAATCCAATGTCCGATCGCTAATGGGATACGCTTAATGGGGGCCGACCAGCCAGCCTGAGCCGCATACTGGATAGCCACAAAGAACAATCCTATGATACCTAAGCCAGCAAAGAAAATGTTGTTATGCCACAGGGAAGTATAAACTCTTTTCAACCAAAGAGGGCTTCCATGATGCTCCGCTTCACCTTCAGCAACAGCCGATACAGGCTCTGTACTTGCCACTAAATTCTTAGTCACCTCCACAGAGGCATGACCACCCCCGTGTCCATCACCAGCATTCATAGCCATGAAGACACCGATCACAAAAAGAACCAAACCCACTACAAACAGAATTGTTAAATTCTTCTTGGACCCGGCTTTAAAAACGTATTGTTCGTCTGCTACCATTTCGAATTGTATCTAATGCGTATAAATTATTTCTGTAACTCCTTTACGTACCGGGCAATCTTCCAACGATCTTCTTCGCTCACCTGAGAACCATGAGCTCCCATTAGGCCTTTACCGTACGTGATCACATGGAATATGTGGCCTTCCGTAACTCCTTTGATTGCATCACCCGTCAGGTTTGCAACGCCCGGATATTTGTCAGCTACTTTTCCATCACCAGCACCTTTTGCTCCGTGACAATGCTTGCAATTACTTTCATACAATGTTTTGCCTTGAGCCAGTATAGCAGGCGATGCTTCCAAAGGGTTAAGCAGGTTGTTAGCTAAACGCAAACCGGTTGTGTCATTTGTGCCACGATAAGGCAACCAACCATGAGCATTTCTTCTTACCGTGTTAGGAGCAGGAAGGCGCATATTCATTTTAAATGGATTGTATTCGTTGGAGTTATAGTACTCACCTCTTCCATTATCTAATGAATTAACCCAGGCACCGGCATCTTTGTCTGTGATTTGAGATAGTGGTTCATAGGCTACGGAGTGATACATATTAGGAGCATACTCCTTACCTTGATTATCACCGCCTGCCTTACAACCTGCCAGGAATGTGGCCGCTGAAATTCCTACAACTAGTAAAAGTATATAACGCATACGCTGCATGGTATTAAAAGTTCTTTTCGTTTACTTCCGATGCTCCGTTCTCTTTTAGAATACGGCTAATCTCTTCCTTGCTTAATTTGTTAGAGCCAAGATCAACCGCCATCACATGCTTATCATCGGTGCTTCTTAAATCAAACTGACGAGGCGTTTTGTAAGGCTTCATATCACTTACGATAAAGAAAGTGCCTACCATACCCAAGGCCGATAGAAGAACCGTCAATTCAAACGTTACCGGAATAAATGGAGGCAATGACACAAAGTTCTTACCCCCAATAATCATCGGCCAATCATATCCTAACATCCATATCTGCATGGTCAATGCCAGGATTGTTCCCAACATTCCAAAAAGGAAAGCTGCGATCGGCAATCTTGAACGCTTATATCCTAATACTTCATCAAGTCCATGAACTGGGAAAGGACTGTAGACCTCGTGGATCTTAACTCCTTTTTCGCGGATACCTTCTACGCCATGAAGGAGAATATCTTCATCGTCAAAAATGCCCACTAAAAATTTTTCGCTTGTGTTACTCATAATCTCTTAATGCTTCTTTTCTGAAGATGATTTAATAATACTTTTCACTTCTGCCATGTTGATCACAGGGAAGAATTTTGCAAACAAGAAGAAGGCAGTGAAGAAAAATCCAAAGGTCAGGATGTATTCACCCACATCATACATGGTAGGATAAAACATCGACCAGCTTGAAGGAAGATAATCGCGATGAATAGAAGTCACGATGATTACAAATCGTTCGAACCACATTCCAATGTTCACAATGATCGACAATATGAAGGTCGCCACGATGTTCGTGCGCAACTTCTTAGACCAGAATAGCTGAGGAGAAATTACGTTACACGTCATCATTGACCAGTATGCCCACCAATAAGGACCTGTTGCACGATTATAGAATGCGTAATATTCAGCGGGTACTTGTCCGTACCAGGCTACAAAGAATTCAGTAATGTAAGCGATACCTACAATTGATCCTGTGATGATGATGACGATGTTCATCAACTCGATGTGGTAGATCGTGATGTAATCTTCCAGTTTGAACACTTTACGTGTAACAATCAAGAGCGTCAACACCATCGCAAAACCTGAGAAGATAGCTCCTGCAACGAAATATGGCGGGAAGATCGTAGTGTGCCATCCTGGAACAATGGACGTGGCAAAGTCAAACGATACGATGGTATGAACTGACAATACAAGTGGTGTGGAAAGTCCCGCGAGGATCAACGCTACAGACTCGTACCGCATCCAGGTCTTCGCTGCGCCATCCCAGCCAAAACTTAATGCATTATAAATAGTAGCGCGGGTGGTATTGCCCATGCGTGTTGCACGGTCGCGTATAACTGCAAAATCAGGAATCAGACCGATGTACCAGAACACCAGTGAAACGGTGAAGTATGTGGTGATCGCGAACACATCCCAAAGAAGCGGTGAGTTGAAGTTAGCCCAAAGTGATCCCCATGTGTTTGGCAATGGAAGTACCCAATACAATCCAAGCCACAAACGGCCCATGTGTACTAATGGGAAAGTAGCCGCGCAAATTACGGCAAAGATGGTCATCGCTTCTGCGGCACGGTTGATAGACATTCTCCACTTTTGACGGAAGAGCAAAAGGATTGCAGAAATCAATGTGCCCGCGTGACCGATACCGACCCACCACACGAAGTTGGTGATATCCCAGGCCCATCCAACGGTTTTGTTCAATCCCCACATGCCTATACCTTCCCACAAAACGGTGGCAAGACAGTAAACACCAAACATTAAAAGTACCAGTGAAATACTAAAGGCTATCCACCACAATCGGGAAGGTTTTCCTTCTACCTGACGGCTAATATCCTCGGATACATCACGTACAGTCTTTCCTCCTGTTATGAGCGTTTCGCGTATCGATGAAGTTGCTTGCATACTTTAGTTGCGGATCAAATTCTATTAAAAAACTTTTATGCGTTCTCTTTTACTTTATCCTTGTTTCTAATCTTGGTGAGATAGAAAATATTAGGCTTCACACCGATATCTTCCAACACACGATAAGCTCTTGGATTACCAATCTTCTTATCGATACCATAATTAAATACTTTCTCAGTCTTACCATCTTTCTCTACCTCCATATAGTGGTCGATCTTCAACAGCTTGCTGATTTTGCTTTCAGGGTTATTTATATCTCCAAACAAGATCGCTCCGGAAGCGCATGATGCCTGGCAAGCGGTTGTTACTTCACCATCTTGTACAGGTCTGCGTTCTCTCTTGGCAGTCAGCTTTCCGGTTTGAATGCGCTGAACACAGAATGAACACTTCTCCATTACACCGCGTGAGCGAACGGTAACTTCAGGGTTAAGAACCATTCTACCCAAGTCTGTATTCATAGCCGGGTTTACCTGATAGAATTGCTGGTTATCATGATACTTGAACCAGTTGAATCTTCTTACTTTATAAGGACAGTTGTTGGCACAATAGCGTGTACCGATACAACGGTTATAGGTCATTTGATTAAGACCTTCTGTGCTATGTGTTGTTGCTGCTACCGGACATACCGTTTCGCAAGGAGCATTATTGCAATGCTGGCACATCATCGGTTGGAATACTACCTCAGGGTTTTCAGAAGCAATTTCTGATGCTTCATAATCCTCAGGATTTGCATCGCTGCTATAATAGCGGTCGATGCGCAACCAATGCATTTCTCTTCTGTTGATCACTTCTTGTTTACCAACCAGTGCAACGTTGTTCTCCACATTACAAGCCACCACGCAGGCACCACAACCTGTACATGTGTTCAGGTCGATGGCCATTCCCCAATGGTGATTATTATATTCGTGGCCTTTCCACATGCTTAATGTAGCTGCATCAACTTTCTTATCCCAGTTTGTCACCATCGGGTTTTCACGTCCGGCTGCTGCATCCTTTTTAAACTCGCTTAACACAGACTCCTGAATCACACTATGGCGACCCATGTAAGTCTGATGAATCTGTGTCTGAGCGATCTGAAATGCTTCTTCTGTTTTCGCTAACGTAACTCCACTGGATACGATAAAGGATAAGCTTTCACCTGAAGAACTTACCAACGGGTAAGCATTTGCTCCGATACCCTCACCTACTTTACCCACTTTAGTTCTTCCGTAACCAACGGCAACACCCAATGTGCCGGGTGCCTGACCTGGCTGAACTAACGCGGCAACGCGAATGGTTTTTCCATTGGCAGTAAGATCTACTAATTGGGTCCTGCCTTCTGCATCATTATCAATACCCTTTGCGGTAGCATCTTTCAGCGAAATGGTAACATAGTGATCCCAGGTTGCCTTTGTAATAGGATCTGGTAGTTCCTGAAGAAGAGGATTGTTCGCTTGTGAGCCGTTACCAACTCCATAGCCTTCAAAAATTACTAATTCAAATTCGCCACCTGCTTTCACGGATGAGACAGCAGCAAGTGCTGCGTCTACATTTCCTGCGAACGTAAATGTCTTTGTTTCGCTGGCTACTTCGTAAACACCATCATATAAGCACTTATCCCAGAATGCCTGGAAATCAGTAATCGTGTTTTGTGCTGCAAAGAATCTGCTTCTCCAATATTCTTTTACAAAAGTGAAATACTCTGTATTCGTCTCTCCTGCCCACACCAGGAAACTCTCTGGCGCCTGACGGGTCTTGAAGAGTGGTGTAATGGCAGGTTGCGAAAGGCTGAATGAATTCAATTTAGGTTCTGCATCACTCCATGATTCCAGGTAATGATGATCCGGTGCCATGTAAGCAGAAGCTGATGCTGTCTCGTCTGGAGTTGTTGATGTAGAAACCGTGAGAGAAATATTTTTTAATGCTCCTCCTAATACGTCACCTTTTGGATGATCATAAACTGGATTGCAATTGTAGAAAATCACTCCGTCTATCTTTCCTTCTTTTGCTTCTGCGATGAACGCGTTCATCTCCTCATCATTTCCCTGACGGAAATTAACAGGAGCATTTGGTAGAATAGTAGCACCGTAGTTGCCCAACAAATTATTGATGGCATTCACCACGATCTGAACGTTCTTGTCATTTGATCCAGCCACCACCAGGGAAGCTCCCTGACTCGCTTTCAAATCTTCGGCTGCTTTGGCAAGATGTGCAATGTCACTCTTACCTCCGGTGCCCGATAATAAATTGTATAATTGAGTTACAACCGCACCGATTTGCGAAGGCTTAATCATGGAGCGGTAATCCGCATTAGCGCCCGTCAGTGAAAGGTTCGACTCAAAAGAATATAAGCGAGACATGTCACGCTTGTCTTCATTGATCTCGCGGTTTAATGCAAATTGTTTGGTGAATTCAATAGGAGAAACCCAGGTAGCTAAAAAGTCGGCTCCAATGCTGACGATTACTTTTGCTTTGCTGAAGTCATACGAAGGGATGATGGCTGCACCAAATGACTCCTGGTTTGCCTTTACCATTCCATAAGTAGAAACCTGATCGTATTGAACCACTTTGGTGGTAGGATACTTGGCTTTGAATTTTTCTATTGCAGCTTTCGTGCTGGGGCTTAAAATCGTGTTGCTCACTAACCTGATTTGACCGCCTTTAGCAGCGATATCTGTCAGCTTTGCAATTACTTCTTTATCAACCGTGTCCCAATCACTTGCCTGATCTTTGATTCTTGGTCCGCGTAAGCGATAGTTATCATATAAGGAAAGAACCGATGCTTCAACCTGGGCATTGGTTCCACCCATGGTAACTTTAGAAAGACTATTGCCATCCACCTTTATTGGACGACCGTCTCTCACCTTTACTACTATGCTACAATAGTCGCCACCATTGGTATAGGTAGATGCATAATAATTAGGAATTCCAGGGTCGGCATCAATGGGCTTATTTACATAAGGGATTGCCTTACGGATAGGAGCTTCGCAAGCTGCCAGGGAAGCTGCTGCTACGCTAAAACCCATCATCTTTAAAAAGTCTCTGCGCGAGTGACCGGGATCTTCCTGCACGGCTAAATCCACAAACTCCTTATCTGCATGCTTTACAAATGAGGGGTCATTCTTTAGTTGCGGTAATCCTTTCCAGTACGTCTTTTTTGTATTGCTCATAGATTCAAAATCCAGTCGAGGTCAAATAATTATATTAATAGTGGCACTTAGAACATTCAAGTCCACCGATGTCTTCCACCTTCATAGCTTTTTTGCCGTTATGTAACTCCAGCAACTTATCATAGTATGCGTTGCCTTTTGTGTTCACATCGGTCTTGCGATGGCAATCGATACACCATCCCATAGTAAGTAGAGAATATTGTTTAACCACATCCATTTCCTGAACGGGGCCGTGACACGTCTGACATTCAACACCGGCAACATTTACGTGCTGTGAGTGATTGAAATATGCCAGATCAGGAAGGTTGTGAATACGAACCCACTCAATTGGCTTTTGCTTACCGGTGTAGGAACCTGTTGTTACATCATAACCAATAGCAGCATAAATTTTTGCGATCTCCCCTTCTCCCGTGTTTGTTCCTTTCTGGATTTGAGTATGACAGTTCATACAGATATTAGGAGAAGGAATATTTGCCTGCTTTCCTTTTATGGCACCGGTGTGGCAATACTTGCAATCAATTTCGTATTGACCTGCGTGAATCTTATGCGAGAATGCGATAGGCTGTTTGGGTTGATAATTTTGCTGAATACCAATGGAATACAATCCATCGATCACAGTTTTAAAAGAAACTGCTGCGACAATAAATACGACCAGGAATATAAAACCAGTGCTTCTGAAAATCGTGCCTATGGTATACGGTGAATTAACAATCTCTTTATCCTCTTCACTCAAATCTTTTTGATCGAGATATTTCTTTAATGCATTGATGATAAGACCGAGGATGATCAACAATAAAAGGAGGATCACAATCATACCAACCAGTATGACATTCATATAAGAGCTTGGAATTCCAGCGCCTTCACCAGCGCCACCTGCTGTGGCAGTAGTACCTGCTGCCGGAGCATCTGGCTTTTCAGCTTCAGCCTTCACGTAGGAAATTATACTGATGATCTGTTCATCCGTGTAATTGTTGAAAGCCGTCATTTGGCTTTTATTATATTCTGCGTAGATCTTATTAGCATAAGCATCTCCACTGGCAATCATTTTTGCCGGGTTGCGAACCCAGGATTTAATCCAATCAATACTCGGAACCCGAGTCTCTACACCAGCGAGTGCCGGGCCAACCAACTTCTGTTTCACTCTGTGGCAAGATTTACAGTTGCCATTAAACAAGGCCTCACCGGCACTGATTACAGCAGGGTCTTTGGAAAGATCTTGAGCGAATGAATTGAAAGTTAAAGTAATGGAGAACAGAGCGAGGGCTATGAATTTAACGGAATCAGATAATTGTTTCTTCATCGTGACGCGTTTAGGTTACCGCTTTTTTACGGAATCGCACAAATCTACACTGTGAATGCATTATTTCAAATTAATTTTAATGTCGGAGGGTAATATTTTACGGCTGATCAAAAACCTTTACTGGTTTCTTCATCCGCTTGTTTAAATATACAAAATGACAACGTGCCACTCGATAAAGAAAGTAAACACAACTATTTAGAATCAATTTAAATTATCTAAATTGAAACACCTCATCTTATTCAATGATGGTATGACTCCCTTTGAATATGTAAGTGTCCTCATTTCCATAATCTTAGGATTAGGGATTTCGCAGCTAGTAACAGGCGTTGCCGATATTGTTCATCAATGGGACCGTGTGAAACTCTACTGGCCACACATGCTTTGGATTGGCTTCATTTTCTTTCTACACATTCAGGACTGGTGGACACTTTATGATTTAAGAAATCTTTCCTCCTGGAGGTTGCCCGCTTTTTTATTCACGGTTCTTTATCCGATCAACCTTTTTATTCTGGCTCGTATATTATTCCCGTTCGGTTCGGTTAGTCAGGATACCGACTTCAAAGTATTCTATTTTCATAATTTCAGAAGGATCTTTGTTTGGGCGATTATCTCGGTAGGATTATCCATCACAGATAATTTATTTCTCAGCAACTTGTCGCTTCTCGAACAACCGCTTCAACTCTTATTGTTCGGCTTCTTAACGTTTATCACGATTAAGAATTACAAACAGGAGTGGATTCATAAAATGATTGTGGTCCTTTTGTCGGGCCTGTTATTATTAAGTATGATTTCGCACGAATGGACTATTGGTTCTTAAACAGACACGGAAACAAGAACCCTGATTTCTTTTTATAGGCGGCAAATTCAGGATATCGCGACAGCGACTTATCCTTTTTCAACATGTTGGGTATAAAGGCTCCTAAAAAGAATAATGCAATACCCAGAAAGCCCCACCAACTTATCGTGAGTAATGCAAAGCCACCATAGATCATGAGCTCACCGAGGTAATTGATATTTCTCGATCGGCTGAAGAAACCATCCGTAATTAAACCAGGCTTACATTGGAGAGTGAAATATTTTTGAGCGTCACTGCCAAAGTGAAGCATTACTCCTATCATAGACAGAGCTACGGATATTCCAATGATGTAAGGAGGGGTAACCGTGCCGGAGCTAATCAATATCAATGGGGCAATCCAATAAAGACCCAACACCAGAAAAACAAAAATTGCATAAGCAATAGAAATCTTATTCTCCCATTGTTTATCCGGAAAGATCTGATCTTTTAAAAGCCATAGCACTCCATAGCTGCCGTGAAGAGCGAGATACACCCAAGCCGAAGTAGAAAAATTCTGAAAGTAAAACATCAGTCCAATCACTACCGGGGCTGTCATTCCCTTATGGAAATTAACAGGATACTTTAACTTCATCCGGACTATTACTGAATCTTAAATTTATAAACCGTCTTGTGTTTATACACCTCGCCAGGCTTCAACACGGTGCTGGGAAAATCGGGTTGATTAGGTGAATCAGGAAAATGCTGTGTCTCCAGACAAAACGCAGTCCGGAACTCATACTTCTTCCCTCCTTTTCCAACGTCATTGCCATTCAAAAAATTACCAGAATAAAATTGCAGTCCTGGTTCGGTCGTCCACACTTCCATCACTCTGCCGGAAGTAGGTTCAGAAACAGTTGCAGCCAATGAAAGTCCTGCATCCTTGCGGATGAGCACCCAGTTATGATCGTAGCCTTTACCATTTTTCAATTGAGCATCCTCCACGTCTATTCGCTCCCCGATTTTAGCGGGCTTTGTGAAATCAAAAGGAGTTCCTTTAACATTTTTTAATTCACCTGAAGGGATAAGACCTTCATCAACCGGTGTAAATTTATCGGCATTAATAAATAAAGAGTGATCGAGTATTGTGCCATTGCCCGCGCCCGCTAAATTAAAGAATGAATGATGAGTCAGGTTGACTACCGTTGTCTTGTCGGTAGTGGCTTCATACTCAATCATCAATTCATTGTCATCTGTGAGTGTGTAGGTGACCTTCACTTTTAGGTTTCCCGGGTAACCTTCTTCACCATCTTTACTGGTATAATATAGTTCGGCTTTATTGCCAGTCTCTGCTTTCTCCAGTCTCCAGGTTACGTTATGAAATCCTGCAGGACCACCATGCAAAGCATTCGCACCGTTATTTGTTTTTAATTGATATTCAGTTCCTTGCAAAGAAAAATTTCCTTTGGCTATGCGGTTGCCAAATCTTCCTATCAGCGCTCCGAAATAAGGATTTCCGCTGGGGTATTGTTCCGCTGAATCATAGCCTAATACCACATCACCCCAGTTGCCATTTTTATCAGGCACCATCAACGAAATGATCTTTCCCCCATAAGGAGTGATGGTTGCCATCATTCCATTTTTGTTGGTGAGCGTGTCTACCATTTCACTTAGCGATGGAATGGTACTCGCATTACTGTCCTGCATATAGTCTTGCTTTTTTTCAGTGGAACAAGCTGCACTCAAAAGTGCGCAAAGAATAACTATCGATGAAACTTTTTTCATTGCATGAATATATATAAAAAAATACGGGTTGATAACAAGTTTTCACATGAATGGAATTTATCTGTATATGATAATAAGCCGGGAAACAGATTTTCGAACAAATCCGAAGTTGTTATTTTATAAGATTTTATCATCGTTGACCTATTAAAATCTCAGAAGTCAAACTAGTGGATAATTCCTTATCCCGTTCACATGATTCAAATAGCGTATAATATGGAGTCTCGCAGCCGTGCTATGAGGATTCGCGGATGCGCGAACCGAGTATGTATTTCATAGGATATAGCAGGCGCATTTAATGGCATGAGAGGATGATCGTAAGACGCTGTTATTACCGCGCGTTGGCAATGTCCTCTGGAATTCTTGATCTCTCAACGACCATCATCATCAGCCACCTGATATTTTATCATCTTCTTAAGATTCTTTTATCGATTATAGAATTTGATTGAACTCCAATTTCTCTCCATCCGGGCCGAGAATATTAAAATATTTACACCCATTGCTCCAAAAAGAAGGCAGCTGTACAGGTTGCTCTTCCAGTATATTGAATGATGCTTCTTTTAATAGCGCAAAGGTTTTGTCGATGTCTTCCACATCAAATGCAATATGATCGATATGTCCATGATTCCGTATTTTAATTTCATGGAGAAACTGATCGGGCATTTGATAAAGTTCAATAATTACATCCTCATTTTTCATCATGACGCAAGTGCCGGTTTCCCCATCTATCACAAAGGCTGATTGCATAACATTTTTAAAACCAAGACGACTATAGAAGGCATCAGAAACAGTAATATTTGAAACAGGGATTCCCACATGTTGCAGTCTTTTGGTAATCGAGGAGAGTTGTGTTTCCATTGGTGGCTGGTTATGAACACAATGTCAAATAAAAAACCCTCACCGAAAAATCGGAAAGGGTTTTGTGGCATTGGCTTTTGCTATGCTCTACCTGACAACTTGTATGTTCTTTAACTTACAGCACATCAAGAAGTTCGACATCAAAGATGAGATTTGAGTTTTTAGGGATTAATATATTACCCAAACCGTCTCTAAAATCAGTTGGGCCATAGCCATACCCGGAAGGAATATAGAGTGTGATGACCGATCCCGTTGGAATAAGCGGCATAGTGGTTTGAAATCCTGTTACTAATTGATATAAATAAAAATCGGTGCTGGGGCTGGAATCGAATATCTTTCCGGTACTTAAAAGTCTGCCAGAATACTTAATTCTAATCTTTTTGCTCAAAGCAGGCTTTACGCCACTGCCCAGCATCTTCATCTCATAGCGGGTACCGTTTGGCTCTTTCAGGATCACTGGTGTGAGCCCCCATTTGGTCAATGAATCATCGATTAGTTTAAAATCAACTTCCAGTTGGGTTTTATCCACATTAGCCAACTCTTGTTTTAAATTATCTTCTGGAGACATGGGCTCCACCGTTTTCAGGCAACTTGAAAACATCATTACTGTTGATCCAAAAAGCGCCACCGCACCAAGCCATTTCATCGAATTCTTTTTCATTTAATATTAAAATCTGTTAGACATTATTTCCTTAAGTCACTAAGACACGCGAAAGTGAGGAATAGTTTACTCATCTGAAAAAATTTAACGGCAGTTTAGTCATCTAACCAGGATGTTGGCTATTAAAAGGGTGGTTTTTAGGTTCTGAGAGAACTCTTACTTGCTAATCCGTTACCTGTTACATGCTCTCCTGTACCTATTACATGCTCTCCTGTTACCTGTTACATACTCTCCTGTCACCTATTACATACTCTCCTGTTGCCTGTTACATGCTAATCTGTTGCCTATGTCATGCTCTCCTGTTACCTATTACATGCTCTCTTAATACGTGTTACATGCTCTCCTGATACCAATCACATGCTCTCCTGTTGCCTGTTACATGCTAATCTGTTGCCTGCTAATGTGTTACCTTTGTCATACGTTCCTGTTATCTGCATAGCTGTTCTCACACCTGTCGTATATCCTCATACGCATGAGCGCACAAAAGAGTGAACAGGGCGATCGTGAGGAAACTCTAATAGCTAATACTCGCTGGCCCGTGCTATAGCTTACCGTTATTTTAATTATATTGTAAGGCTTTACTCTTTATTAATGAATCAGGAGAAATCGGTTGTTATAAAAAAGTTATTTCATCGTGACGCACATCGTCTGGGAATTTACTTTGTGAAGGACTTTGCTATCATTAAAGAGGTAAGGAAGATCCCCGCTGTGAAGTTCAGCAATACCCATAAATGCTGGTATGTGCCTGATGAGCCCGATGCGCTTGAGAACATCATTGCATGCCTGAAAGAAACCGTGCAGGTTGATTTTGCCGAATTGATAAACCATAAAGAGTCTAATCCGGTTAAGCCGGTTGTTATGGTTGTGCCGGAAAAAGTTGAGGTGAAAAGCAAAACAGTTGAAAATACAATCGCTGCTCCTGTGCGAGCGCTAACGTTAGATCAACGGCAAGCTCTGCGCATGATGGAACAGAAATTAAAACTTCGCGGATATAGTGAAAATACGCAACGCACCTATCTGCAACATTTTAAAGAATTCCTGCTCTTCTTCTATGAGTCGCATCCGGTCGATATTTCAGAAGCGGAGATCAGGAATTTTATTCTTTACCTGATTGAACAACGAAAGCTGAGCAAGAGCACGCAAAATCAGGCTATTAATTCCGTGAAATTTTTTTACGAAAAAGTATTGATGCAAGAAAGAAAGGTGTATTATCTGGAGCGCCCGATGAAGGACAAGAGATTGCCTGAAGTATTGAGCCAGGAAGAGGTGATGCGCATTTTTGAGGCATTGGATAATATCAAGCACAAGACTATGCTCATGCTCATTTATTCTGCGGGGCTCAGGCGAAGCGAGATGCTGAACCTGCGCATTGGCGATGCGGATTTTGACCGGAACATTGTATTTATACGAGGTGGCAAAGGACATAAGGACAGGCAGAGTGTGTTGTCGCAGAATCTTATTCCTATGTTGCAGCTGTATCTGAAAGAGTATAACCCAGGCTTTTGGTTATTTGAAGGGCAGAAAGGAGAGCGTTATAGCGCCAGCAGTTTGCAGCAAGTGCTTAAGCAGGCTACCGCCAAAGCCGGCATTAAGAAATTTGTTAGGTTGCATATGCTGCGCCATTCATTTGCCACACACTTGCTTGAATCAGGAACTTCCACGCGTTACATACAGGTTTTACTGGGGCACGAGTCGCCCAAGACTACGGAGATTTATGCTCATGTCAGTCGGTTTGCGTTGGATAAAATACAGAGCCCGTTGGATCAGATTGTCTCTAAAAAGCAAATCAAAGACAGCGACCATGAGTAAACATGCACAAAAAATATATCACCTATTTTCGACCAAATTGTTTGTTTTTTGGCCTTTTTTAGCCTATTCTTATACAAGGAATATATCATCAATACACATACACAAACGTTGTGTGCAAGCTATCCGTTTGATTTTCTAAGAAAGATTGGGTTGGGCAAAAACAGTTCCAATCGCGAGGCCGGATGGCTAACTGTTTTTG
>JAYVTC010000145.1:0-7842 GCA_043774745.1 Cyclobacteriaceae bacterium
ATTCTATACCGGACAAACTCATGATTTTGATAACCGAATCATCGAGCACAATTCGGGTGAAACCAAGTCGATCAAAGCGGGTATCCCCTGGAGGATGGTATGGAAACAAGAACTACCTACTCGAGCAGAAGCTATGGCACTAGAAGAGAAAATCAAATCCAGGGGTGCATCACGATTTTTATCAGACTTAGGAGTACCGGTATCGCGTGGCGCCTGAGCGCCAAGATCGTCAGTTCTCCCGCGAAACGCAGGATGGCCACCCCGACATTAAGGTTTCACAATTTGTGATACCTTTTTTGTTTTATGATCTTCTCGGTATACATTCTATTCAGTCAATCCGGTAATAAATTCTATTCAGGTCAAACGCAAGACTTTAATAACCGAATTATCTAACATAATTCAGAATGGAAGAAGAGTTGTTTCATCTGTAAGAGCTTGTTTTAATTATTTATTTGTCGAATCTTTAAAAACAATCTTCACTAAAAGTCGGTACCATAAACGCCCAGATGTGAACACCGGTGGAGGCACCGTGTTTTCGGAGAATAATACAGCAGCAAACCCAACACGTATGATGAGTAACAAAAAAAATCTAACTCCCTTCCAAAACGAAAATACACTGAGTGGATTTAAGGATGAAAAGGGCGAAGTGGTAATTACCGCCCAATATGATCGTGTTTATCCGTTTAGCGAAGGTCTGGCCCGCGTGAGAAAGGGAGGTTTGTGGGGTTACATCGATGAAGATGGAAGAACCGTCATCGAAATCCAATTTGATGAAGCCAAAGATTTTTCCGGAGGCCTGGCACAGGTGCGGCTTAGGGCAAAGGAATACCTCATTAACTATAACGGCCAGGATTTTATGGAAACCGTACAAACGTCACAGTTTAGCGGGATAAGGGGCATCATGGCCATTATGGTAAACAACAAATGGGGCCTTATTGAAGAAGCAACAGGCAAACAACTCGCACCCTGCAACTATGAAAAGATAGCCTACTTTGCTGAGGGAAGAGATCTGTGCTGGGTGGTGCTCAACAACTTAGTGGGTTTTGTTGACACAACCGGGAATGAAGTTATTGCTCCCAGGTATAATGCTACCAATGTTTTTTACGAGGGTATTTGCGCAGTAAACCTGGGTGCTACAGCCACACTGAACCAGTCTCCTGTGGGCGGTAAGTGGGGATATATTGACATGACGGGTAAAGAAATAGTGCCGCCAAAATACGATGAGGTGTCAACTTGGTTCAACCAGGGATTAGCGCTGGTGAAGCTCAATGGCAATTGGGGCGCTATTGACAAAACCGGTAAAGTAATAGTGCCCATACTCTATGACGAGATGGACGAATTTCCCTCCAGGGGCGAGGCCATTGCCTCAGTAAAGCTTGATGGCAAATATGGATTTGTTAACAGTATGGGTAAGGAAATTTTTCCTTGTAAATCCGAAAGGAAAACTATTTGGAGCGACTACAGAGGATCAGTGGTTGTGAACGGAAGGGCTTATTGGATTGATGTGAAAGGGGATGAAATTAAATAACGGCATCATTAAAAAATGAAATCTTTTATTTTTCACGAGATATGCGATGTCTGCCCTATTATTTTCTTGGCGGGTTGTCAGATGAATTCCTTAATTGATAAAGCAGTCGCAAATCCCTTAAAAGTTCGTTCGAAATACTATCACTCACTCCGACATGAAGGCTTCACAATTTGTGAGGCATTTTTTTGTTTTGTGAGCTTCCCTGTATACATTTTATTCAGTCACCCGTATAAAAAACTAACTCCAATGTTTCAAGAATTGTTAAGTAATTTTGTCTAATGAAGACTCAGATACTCAAAGATTATCAGGCCCTTAGCAAGGCTACTACAATTCTTATTGCTAGAGCAATCAAAGAAAAAAGAAATTCATTGATCTGCTTAGCCTCAGGCTATACTCCTATCGGAGTCTTCGAAGAATTATCGAAAGAAGTAAAAGAAAATAACCTGGATCTCAGCAGCTGTACATTTCTTAGTCTCGATGAATGGGTTGGTATTGATCCGAATGATTCAGGCTCTTGCCTTACCATGTTAAAGAGAGACTGTTTTGAACCTCTTTGCCTTCAGCCTCATCAAACGGAATACTTTAATGTGAACCTTCCTGATCTTGAAAAAGAATGTGATCGGATCAATTCTTTTATTGAGCGAAACGAAGGTTTAGATATTATGCTGGTGGGTGTTGGAACCAATGGTCACATTGGAATGAACGAACCAGGAACCTCGTTTGACTCTTATGCACATATCAGCACATTGGCAGAAGAAACAAAAAACGTTGGGCAAAAATATTTTAGTAAGCCCACTTCCCTCTCGTTGGGAATTACGCTGGGTCTTCGTCATCTGCGTGAGGCAAAATTACCACTCGTCATGGCCAGTGGAGAAAAGAAGGCAGCGATCATTGCAAAGGGATTAACCCAGGCGCCAACAGAAGAAATTCCGGTGAGCATTTCACAATTAATCCCGCAAGGTTATGTCATGCTGGATGAAGCTGCAGCGAGTCAGTTACCAAAATAATTCTATTAAGTATGCTGATCAAATGCAAAGCATGCCGCTCCAATTGCTCCGGCAAAATCATCAAATTGTGCCTTCACTATGGGTGTAGCCTTTCCATCAGGGCGCCATTCATATTGATTCATAAGTTCAGCGAGAGGTTTGAATAATTGCTCATTGGATTGCGCAATGCCTCCACCCAGAATGATTTGTTGAGGTGCCAGAATATTAATCAATGAACACAACGCTACCGCTAGTTTCTTAACAGACCTCAACCAAACTTCTTTGGCAAATTCATCACCATGCGAATAAGCCTCCACTAGTTCACGCGTAGTTTGAAACCGATGATCACTTCGTCTTGGAGCTGATTCGTTTCCAATCGCATCTTCTAATGTGCCGGGCACTTGCAAGAATCCTATTTCTTCACTCTCTGAATTCAATGACATATCGCCAATGCTGCCGGCTCTTTGATTCACTCCCTGATATAATTGACCATTAATGAGAATTGCCCCTCCCACTCCAGTGCCCAATGTCAACATCACCACATTCTTTAAGCCTTTCGCAATGCCAAAGTTTACTTCGGCCAAAAGCGCTGCATGGGCATCATTAAGCACATGAACTTCATAATTCAAAAAGTCACTCCAATTGAATCCTTCTAGCCCATCCAGCCGGCCTGGCATGTAATTGATCAGAAGGTTTTGATTATCCGGCAACCCAGGGGCAGCTAAACCGATACAGGATATCGGCACATAAACCGCTTTTATTTTTGTAAAGGCTTCGTGCACAGCGCCCCGCCAATCGGAGTTACGAATGGGCACGATTTCTTTTGCCAATACTTCTCCTTGTTGTGTGATGCAGACCGACTTCACATTAGTGCCACCTAAATCAATTCCAATTGCATTCATTGCCCGATTCATTACCTTTCGAAGATAGGGTTTATTTTACGACAGATCGCATCGGCAAATTTGAATGAAGAGCATTTGATTTTATAACTTTGGGAGGATTTTTATCTTATGAGTTTATTTCACGATTTAGGTTGGACGGAGGGGATAGTGATTTTGATCTTTTTGATAGGCTACGGGCTTTATCTTTGGCGGATCATAAAAATCAGCCGTGCACTGCATACTCCTTACAAAACTGTTTTCATAAAACTATTTGTCCGTTCACTATTCATGAGCTTGCTGATTATTGCATTACTAGGACCAACTTTTGGCGACAGTAAACGTGAAATCAAATCAGTTGGTAAAGACATCATGATTTGTGTGGACTTATCAAAGTCCATGGATGCCTTTGATGTGCAGCCCAGTCGATTGGAGAAAGTTAAATTTGAAATGAAGAAAATTGCCAGTGCCTTTAACTCAGATCGCCTTGGCATCATCATCTTTTCTTCGGAAGCGTTTATGCAATGTCCGCTCACATACGATCAAAACGCCATAAATCTTTTTATTGAAACGATGAACACCAGCCTGGTGCCATCCAGCGGTACCGATTTTGCACCACCGCTTCGCATGGCGTTATCCAAGTTAGAGGGCAATGAGGGGCCGAGCACTCAACAAAAGTCAAAAGTAGTCATTCTGATTAGTGATGGAGAGGATTTCGGTGAAGAGACAAATGAAATTGCAAAAGAAGTGGAAGATAAAGGATACAAACTATTCACGTTAGGCGTTGGTACTGAAAGAGGCAGTCAGATTACGGCAGGCAGAGGTTATAAGACGGATAAACAAGGAAATACGGTGGTTTCAAAATTAAATCCAGGTTCCCTTAAATCATTAGCGCGCAAAACCGATGGTGAGTATTTTGAAATCAATGAATCTCATAATGATGTGAATAAATTAATCAATACCATCAGCAAGATTGAAGGCGAGATGCGCGATGCCCGTGTTATTGATGCGTCAGCAAATCGGTATTATTATTTTCTATTAGGAGCATTGGTTTTATTGGTGGTGGATATTTTGATTAGTGTAAAAACAATTACCATATGAAGTCACTGGTTATTGCTGTTGTTTTACTAGCCTTCACGGTTGATCCCGGGAAGATCAGCAAAATCAATTCTCTAAAGTCGGAAGCTAAAGAAGCCTTCAAAAAAGGTGACTTCAAAAAGGCCATTGAAAAATATCGCTACCTCGTAGATTCATTAAGTGTTACCGAAGACGAAGTACGGCTCAACCTGGCCAACGCCTACTTCGAAACGAGCGATACCGTAAATACTTTTCAAAATTATCAACCACTTACACAGAGTACGAATTCAAAAATCCGCTCAGTCGCTCATCAACAAATGGGAGTGCTTGCCAATAGGCAGGGTAAGTTTGAAGAAGCTTTGGCCAGTTTCAAACAATCTTTAAAAGCCGATCCTACTAATGAAGATGCCCGATACAATTACGAAATGGTGAAGCGTAAACTGGAAGAGCAAAAGAAAAAAGAAGAAGAGCAGAAAAAGCAGGATCCTAACAAGAAAGATAAGAACGAAGATCAGAAGAAGGAAGAAAATAAAGATCAGAAGGAAGATCAAAACAAAGACAAGCAAGATCAGAAAGACAAAGAAGATCAGCAGAAGAAGGATCAGAAGGACAAGCAGGATCAGGAGAACAAAGACAAAGAAAAGCAGGACAAAGAATCCAAGGAGAAAAAAGAAAAAGAGCAGCAACAAAAAGAACAAGAGCAAAAAGAAAATCAGGAGAAGAAAGATATGCCTCCCTCCGTTTCCGACAAGCTCAAGCAAATGGAGATGAGCGAAGAGAAAGCGCAGATGATCTTAGAGGCGATGAAGAACCAGGAAGTACAATACCTGCAACAGAACAAACGAAAAGCCACCAAGCCAAAAGATAAAGGAAAACCGGATTGGTAATCCTATCAAACATGCTTGAACATTTCAAGTTCAATGTTCCTGATTCAAAGTTTGAGATTAGTCGTAATTTTAAAACGTGATTTAATACAGGTAACAGATTTTAAATATTGAATGAATATGAAAGAAGTATACATTGTATCTGCCGTGCGCACTCCTATTGGAAGCTTTGGTGGAAGTTTAGTGAGTTTATCGGCAACACAATTAGGAGCTATCGCGGTTAAAGGTGCCATCAATAAAATTGGACTCGATCCTAAACTAATTCAGGAAGTATTTTTTGGCAATGTAATTTCTGCAGGACTTGGACAGGCTCCGGCTACGCAAGTTGCTGTTGGCGCTGGTTTGGGTTATAACATACCCTGCACATTAGTCAATAAAGTTTGTGCTTCAGGGATGAAAGCCATCATGGTGGGAGCCCAATCCATCATGCTCGGAATGAATGATGCTGTGGTTGCAGCCGGGGCCGAAAGTATGTCCAACATCCCGTACTATCTAAGCAAAGCGCGTTATGGTTATAAGTATGGTAACGGTGAATTGCTGGATGGCTTAACCTATGATGGACTCACTGATGTTTACAACCATTGCGCCATGGGCGTGTGTGCTGATAATACGGCAAAAGAAATGAACATATCGCGACAGGATCAGGATACATTCGCAATCAACTCCTATAAACGTTCTTCTGCTGCTTGGGCTGCCGGAAAATTCAAGGATGAAATCATACCCGTTGAAATTGCAGGACGCAAGGGAGACAATACGCTATTCGCGGAAGACGAAGAATATAAAAACGTAAACTTTGATAAGATTCCAGGACTACGAGCTGTCTTCACAAAAGACGGAACCGTAACGGCAGCTAATGCCTCTACGATCAATGATGGAGGGGCTGCCGTAATCTTAATGAGCAAGGAGAAAGCGAACGAACTGGGCATCACTCCGATCGCAAAAATCCGTGGCTTTGCTGATGCGGCACAGGATCCGATGTGGTTTACAACTACACCATCCCTGGCTATTCCGAAAGCATTAAAAATAGCTGGCGTGGATAAGAGTGATATTGGCTACTACGAAATCAATGAAGCGTTTTCAGCCGTGGCGATTGCCAACAACATGAAATTAGATCTCGATCCCGAAAAAGTAAATGTGAACGGAGGTGCAGTTGCCTTAGGACATCCATTAGGTGCTTCTGGTGCACGCATCACGATCACGTTAGCTAACGTATTGAAACAAAATAATGCAACCCTTGGAGTAGCCGCTATCTGCAATGGCGGTGGTGGCGCTTCCGCGATCGTAATTGAAAAAATATAACACAACATCAGTTGATTCTGCTCGTTTTCTAATTTCATTTCATAAAAGATGTTCAGAGCTATTCTTATCACCTCTTTATTGATTGGGCAATTTGCGTATGCCCAAAAAGAAATTAAGACCTATCACGACCCTATGAAGATGAGAATCCATGAGGACTATTTTGTGTCTGCACAAGATGGTCAAACCATGGAAGGAAAATACCGTAAGTTCTTTCCTAATGGCAACCTTGCTATTGAAGGAGATTTTAAAAATGGAGTGCGTTGGGGCACCTTCTATGAATATCATGAAAATGGCAAGCTTATTCGCAAAATCAGCTATGAAAATGGCATGCGTCATGGCACCGTTGAGGTCTATAATGAGCAGGGCATACCCATACAACAGGCCTTTTATCAAAACAATAAACTTGTTGATAGCGTCAAATCATTTTTTCCGACTGGGATCATTAAACAAGAAGGTCGCTTTATAAAAGGCAAACCAGACGGGCTGGTGAAAGAATATTATCCTTCCGGGAAAATTCACAAGGAATTGAATTACAGGAATCAGCAACCCAATGGCATTTCGAAAACCTATTATGAAAGTGGATCATTAGAAACCGAAGCCAACTATAAAGATGGTTTTGTAAGTGGTTTTTATAAACTCTATCATCCTAACTCACAATTGGAGATGGAGTATGCGATTAAAGAAGGAGAAAAGATCGGTAACTTTATGTACTACGATCGGGAGGGGCATAAACTTCTCGAAGGACATTTCATGAACTCACGACTGCATGGCTATAATATCGGATATTATGCTGATGGCACCATCCGACATAAATACCAATACAAAGAAGGTGGACGAATTGGAACTAACTATGATTACCATGCCAATGGTAGGATAAAAGAAAAAGAACAAATTTCTTTAGGCGGGGCTGAGAGCAAAGTGACCGAATACCTGAATGATGGCAAATTGGTTTCTGAAAAAATCTTCCGCGATGGCAAACCCTATGGAACATGGTCTTATTACTTTAAGGATGGAACTACCGTTTCGGTTAAAGAAATTTATCAGAACGGACAGCTCAATGGAATGCGAACCACCTATCACGCCAACGGAACAAAATCAACCGAAGAGAACTGGAAGTTTAATATGATCCACGGCATCGTGAAGAATTATTACGAAGATGGAAAATTGCTTTCGCAGGCCGAATACCGATC
>JAYVTC010000146.1:0-2885 GCA_043774745.1 Cyclobacteriaceae bacterium
TTTCATTTTGAATACCTCACAACTGTCTTTCAGCTGTGTGTCATTCATTTCCTTTAAAGCGCCAATTACAAAATCATAACTGGCAGCCACCGCTTGCGAAACCTCCGCTTTGGTCTTGTATCCGTCTTTGCCTTCCATTTTACCAAATCCTAACTCAGTAGCTTTGCCAGAGGCGGCCTGTGCCAAGCCATAATTTGCTTCAGCAAGGTGCATGAGCTGGTCACCGAATGTCCGGGGTGTTTTTGGCGATGATTTAAAGGCGATAGACTGCTCATTAGCCGAGTCTAAGTACGCCTGGGTGTATTTTTTGGCTCGTTCCCAATCGTTCAGCATCAAGTTGACGCGTTCCATTGAAGGGGCTAGCGCCACTACCGGGGCTTCTGCCGGTTTACTACATGAGAAAAACAGGGTTGCTGTCATTAGACCGAACAAGCCTGATAAGACTTTTATTGTTTTCATAGTTATTTGGTTTGGAGTATCGAACTTACATAACATAAATTAAAGTTTCGCATTCAATTTTAAATTCCAAATCCATGGTCCGCATACCGATCACAGACAAGGGAAAAACTGCTTTTATTTTATCGGGGAAGTTTCTCATTCTATCTCCTTCCACCCAGCGTCTTGCTTCGGGCTGCGCAATTATCTGTGACTAACCGAAAGAACACTTAAAATCCAACTTCTTTAATTGCGAAGGCTCCTCTGGAAATAGCGATCATGAGAGGAAATAAAACTAAAGCTGTTGATACACGATCAACGACACAAGAAAGAAATGAACTTTACTTGTTTTTCCTCTTAGGAGCCCGGTCTTTCAATACAGTCGCAACATCTTTGTCGATTATTCTCAATCTATTCTCGCAATAGTCAATCAGTTCTTTTGCTTGCTTTACTTTTTCGGCAAGGGTATCCAATTGAATTTTATCGTCTTCAATTTCATCGACAAGCTTTGAAAGTTTGCCGTAAGCTTCGTTATAGGTCAAGTTCATGCTTTGATTTTTTGGTGACCGTACTATGAATGAGTTCGTTTTTCAGAATGGTTTTTATTTCAGCGTTGGGCTTGATGTCATTCGGATCAATAATGATCTGATCATTGATCGTAATAATAGCATACCCTTTATTCAAAATCGTTGCCGGACTATACGCCTTCACGGTTCGCTTTAATTGTAACAAATTGTCTTTGGCCTTGTCGATCATCCTTTCTGTTGTTTCCAAAAGACGATCTTTCAATTCTATGATTTCACTTTCAAAGTTGAAGTTGTGTTCAACAATACTGCTCGCTACTTTGGTGGGAGTCTTATGCTGACGGGCCATCAGATCAACGATACTTGTGTTTCTGTCATGACCAATACCCGTGAAGATGGGCAACGGAAAAGAAGCCACATACTTTGATAACTCGTAATCATCGAAAGGCTTGAAATCAGTTTGCGAGCCCCCGCCACGCACAATGGCTACTACATCAAAGTTTTCTTTTGCAGCTTCAATTTGTTTTAATTTTTGAATGAGCAGGTTGCTTGAATTGTCACCCTGTATCTGCGTTAAAAACTCGGCTACCGAAAAGACATAACCGTATGGATTGTTTGCAATCTCCTGCTTGAAATCCCGCTGCCCATCTGAATCAGGTGCGGTAACCAACGCGATACGCTGAAGAACAATCGGCAACTCCAAAGATTTGTTGCTGGTAAAATATTGCCCATCAACAAGTCGAATGAGTGTAGGATTTTCGTTGACTAGCCGATCCAGCGTTTGTTGTTTTTCCTGTTCTAATTTACCGAGCGCATAGGTGTGATCGATTTCCAATACTTCCAGGTCAATGCCAAAGCGCTTATGAAAGCGCACTCTTACCTGACAAGTAATCTCCAGTCCACTGGCAAATTGTTGCCCTGAAAGTTTTTCAAACTGCACTACACTGGCATACGAGTTTGACCAGAAGACGCCTTTGATTTCTGCCGTGATGAGGTTGCCTTCTTTTTCTATAAATTTTAAAAAGCACCAGCGCTTGTCCGGTTGCTTTTTTACATCGGTGATCTCTGCCGTGATCCAAAACGTTTCGCCCGCAAACCGGTCTTGAATGACATCTTCTATTTCATTGATGAGTTCGGAGAGTTTTAGACGGTTGGGCATGAGTAATCTGGAGCTTGGGACTGAGTTACCTGCAAATATAAATCATTAAGCAGTTGCCTTTCAACCTTGTGCTTCCTGCCTCAATTGCAAAATATGGTAATCAATTTATTTCAGTTTCTTCGTAGCACCTTTCAATACTTTCTTCTCTTCAGGCTCTGATGAAGCTCCTTCAAATCGTGCAAATAGTTGTTTTATTTTGAGAACGGGAAGGCAGTGATAAAATTAAGGATATCAATCTTTTTCATGAGACAGTTTGGTCAATTTAGGAGTCTGTAACCAGAAATATTCCAGTTAGGATTCAACTAAATCGGTTTGGTCACGGCTATCCAACCGTGAGATTTTGCGGATTGGAATAAAATAAAATCATGACCGGCTGTCCGATTCTGAATAAGTGGGGCGTCATTAACCTGAAATCTAATTATCCAACCTAAATTTTCAACACTATGACCACACAACAAGTAGCCAATCGCCTCATCGAACTTTGCCGCAAGGGACAAATTGCCGAGGCTTCACAAGAACTGTATGCCGACAACATTGCAAGCATCGAACCGGCACACGCACCGGTAAAATCGGCCACGGGAAAAAAAGCCGTAGCAGAAAAGGGAGCTCAGTTTGCGGCAATGATAGAGCAGCGTCACGGAGGCTCGTTTGGAGATCCTATTGTAGCGGGTCGCTATTTCAGCACGGTGATGATATTGGATGCCACCTTCAAAGGACAAGGAAGGCAAACGATGGAGGAAGTTTGCGTGTATGAAGTGAAGGACGGA
>JAYVTC010000147.1:0-47330 GCA_043774745.1 Cyclobacteriaceae bacterium
GATCAGGGTTATTTTTTTTTGTGGCTATATAGTTAATGATTCTTTTCGCTTCTGTGTAGTTTTTGTCATGTGAAAAAGCAATCCACGCTATCCCCTTTAAGGCATAATCATAATCCGGATTCAGTTCTAAAACACTTAGATAGGTCTGGTAGGCTTCGTTGATTCTTCCTGCATGCCCATACATATCGGCCAGGTTGGAAAGAGTCCATATCAGCAGCGAATGATTTTCTTGTACTTTTTCAAGTGCGTGTTCCATACGGAATATGGCACTATCCAGGTTTCCATCATGATCTTTAATTTTAGCATCACGAATGAGGTACGGAAATGTATTTTTATTGGTAAAATCTTTCATGATGAGCCGGGCTCCTGCATAATCACCCAGTTCAAGGTTGATGTCAACCATCATAAATAACGTGGCCGCTTTTCCTTCTCCCAGTTCCAAAGCCTTTTGTGCAAATTCACGAGCTTCCCTGAACTGATGTTGGGTGATGGCATTACCCGCCAATGCCCGGTATATTGAAGCGGATGGCGATTGCCGAAATACTATAGATTTATAGATGCTGTCAGAGGCTAATACATCTTCAATCGCTGCCGTGTGATTAAACCGTGCGGTGTAAAGTCCGGCCAGCTTAAGAAGATACGTTTCACTTTCGGGAACCTCATCTAATTTTTTGCTCCAGAACTCGATTTCGGTATTGACAGTTTTGAGTGCCTCATCCCTTGCACGGCTCAGGTAAACCTCATAGTCTGCCGGATTGATGATGGAAGTTTCCTGCGGAGAACAACCTATAAGTAGCGAGAGAAGCAGGAAGAGTATTGGTCTGGTGAGCATGGTAATTATGTCTTTAAGGAATTAGGTAATGCTATGAAGAAACGTTCGGTAGAAATTCTGCTCTTCGCTACGATCCTTTTAATTAATAGGATCATGTTGAAGAGCAGAATAATTTTTCTGATTGTGACCAATCAGATTGTATAAGAAATAAGGACTAAAATGGTTCTGCCACGTAAGGGAACGTAGACTGAAACGATTTGTCGTTGGCACTTACATGATCATCAGTTAAGCCAGGATTCGATGATCCGCCAGGGCCACCAAAAATCAAAATCAATTCCACCGTAATTACATCATCATCCAGTTTTCTTCCGGTTAGTACATTGGTACCGTCATAAAATGTAGTGGGTTTGTCCAATGCAACGGTTAACACATCGGTAGCGAGTACTCCGGTAAAATCGGTTGAATTTAGTCCAAGTAAGTTTGTGGTATAGCCGCTGTTTAGTGCCAGCAACCGAGTATTAAACTTTGAAGCAAAAGCAGCACCCTGCGAAGAAGGAATAGTTGTATTAAACATGTCTTTATCTGCACTCGCAACAAAAACGGTGTTGATTGCGGGCCGTGCCATTTGATCTTCTTGTTCATACATGGTAAGGGGTTGTGCGTCATCATCATCATTACATGCGGATAGGATGGTCAATAAGGCAAAAGCTGCCATCGATAAGTATTTCATATTGATATTCATTTATTTAGTGTGATAAAAATTATTTTTTGCGATTGGAAGTAGCCCACGTGTTGATTGGTCCTGCACCGAGAAGTGACTTCGGCACTTCAATCACCACAGACATCACATTTGTTCCTTTAAATGTGTCGTTGCCAGGATTGTTAAATGCAGTGGCTGTTCCAGCAAGGATTTTTTTGTACTGATCTAAGTCAAAAAAGAATGGATCATCACGAGGTCCTGCAAAAACTTTCATATTGTTGCTTTCTCCGATGGAGGGCGTGGCTTTGTATGCGCTGATAGATGCTTCCACTTTCATAGCACTGGATACTAACGTGCTTTGCAACCCGGTTACGGTTGGCGCTACAGGACCGTATACCTGAACTTTTCCATTTTCAAATGTGGCCTGGATCACGAGATCCTCCTTACTGTCCTTGGTAGCGGAGTTGTCAATGTTGATCTCCAGCATGACTTTGGAGTCAAATGAAGCAGCACCGGTGGCGGAAGGCGCCAGCAATCCTTGCGTATTGATTACAAATACCAGATTACTGCTGTTGGAAGGACTTTGAAATGCATAAAAGTCTGTGATGTCAGATCCTTTTCCAGTTACAGCCGGAGCATCAATATGATCGGCCGCGATCAGGTAAGCCCCTGAAGCTAATGTTCCTCCAACCAACGCTGTCAGAACCATTTTTTTAAAGTTGTTTTTTAGTTTCATATAAATTATTTAATGTTTGTATCCTACATACGAACTAAGTCATGGGTTTGGATTTTGTGAATCAAAAAAAATGCATCATCCATTATGATGAAGCATGTTAAACCAACCTAACCCTCTAACCTGTTCGTGTGCATTTTATTTACGAACTGAGCAAAAGGGTTTGGATTTTGAGAATAAAAAAATGCCTCATCGATGTGATGAAGCATTTTAACCCAAACTACCCCTCTAACCTATTTTGGCATCACTACGTGATCCACTACGTGAATGACACCATTTGACTGATTCACATCTGCGATCGTAACTTTTGAGGTATCTCCTTTTTCATCTTTCAGCACCACATCTTTTCCACTCATCATGGCTGTTAATGTGCCTCCTTGAACTGTTTTCCATTCTGCCATTCCTTTTCCGGCCTTTATTGCCTTCATAATGTCTGCAGAACTGTAGCGGCCTGCTACCACGTGGTAGGTGAGTACGGTGGTGAGGGTTCCCTTATTCTCTGGTTTTAAAAGTGTTTCTACCGTTCCGGCAGGAAGTAAGGCGAACGCATCATTGGTGGGAGCAAATACTGTGAAAGGCCCAGTGCCTTGTAAAGTTTCCACCAATCCGGCAGCCTTTACTGCGGCTACCAATGTGGTGTGATCTTTGGAATTAACTGCATTCTCGATAATGTTTTTAGTTGGATACATTGGAGCTCCGCCCACCATCACGGTTTTTTGAGCAAAAGCGGCAACAGTTAAAACCAAACTAAGGGCTGTTACTACTAATTTTTTCATATTGATAAAGTTTAATTTATTTTCAACATATACGAAGTTCACGAGTTGATTGGATTTTTGATTTGTAAAATTTTATTTTGACCGGTTAGGCATCCTTTCACTATATTTCGCTGTTTAAGAAGCTAGTCTATTAATACGCGACTAATATATCAGGAAGAAGACTTGGTTTTGCGACTTAAGTCCAGGCAAAAGGATGCCTTGAGCTATCTCTATGATCATTATTCAGGCGCATTATATGGTGCGATTCTTCGCATTGTTATTAAAGAGGAGGTGGCTGAAGAAACCCTTCAGGATGTATTTTTAAAAATCTGGGATAATATCGGTTCTTATGATCCCGCCAAGGGAAAGTTATTTACCTGGATGCTGAATATTGCCAGAAATCAGGCCATCGACAAAACCCGGTCCAAAGAAATAAATAAGGGTAAAAAAACCGATGACATCAATAATCTCGTAAATAGGATTGATCGCAACGCCTACAGCGAACTGTTTGTCGAATCGATTGGCTTAAATGAAGTGTTGGCAGGGTTGCCACACGATCAGAAATTTGTAGTGGAATATTTATATTTAAAGGGCTATACACAATCGGAACTCGCTGAGGAATTTGCCATTCCGCTAGGTACTATAAAAACGCGCCTTCGAATGGCGTTAATTGAATTGAGAACGTTATTGAAAGTGAATTGAACATAAAAGAATACATATCGACTGGTAAGTTAGAGGCCTATGCGCTGGGAGAGTTGTCCATGACCGAAATGCAGGAAGTGGAAAATAACCTGGCCAAGTACCCTGAGCTTCGCGTGGAACTTTCTCAGGTGGAACAAACGCTTGAAGCCTTTATGGTGGAAGCGGCTGTTGCACCGCGTGAGGAATTAAAGGACCGTATTCTTGCTCGCGCAGTGGACAGCAAAGAAGTGAAAGTGATCCCGCTGAATTCAACGGCTTCTTACTGGCGTTGGGTGGCAGCAGCTTCGATTGTGATTACCCTAACCTCTTCTTTTCTCGCTTATGACTATCGTGACAAGTGGTTAAAGACAACGATTGCGATGAATCAGATTATTGATCAAAATCAGCAGATCGCTAAAAACTATAATGAGGTAAATCATAAGCTGGATAAAATAGAACAAGACCTTGCTGTTATCGAAAACACTTCGTTTACTAAAGTTATTATGAAGGGCACGGAGCATGCGCCTACGGCCTTTGCTTCTATTTATTGGAATGCTGATTCACAGGAAACTTACCTGAGTATTCAGAGTTTAAAAGAAATCTCACGGGATAATCAATTTCAATTGTGGGCTATCGTGGAAGGAAAGCCGGTAGATATGGGTGTATTCGATGGGCAATTCTCTGGCCTTCTGAAAATGAAAAATATTGCAGCGGCACAAGCCTTTGCCATTACTATTGAGCCGCGTGGCGGAAAGAAATCACCCACACTGGAAACGATGCAAGTGATTGGCACCCTTGCTAAAGGCTAATCAATAATTTTCCTGAATTCATAATTATCACACAGCGGATACTCTTTCACTGTTTGCAAAGAAATATTTCTTAGGTATAAGCGTTCTACTAGCGCTATGCAAAAATCAACTCTGAGATTTTTCTGTCTATTGGCAATCTGCTCCCCGTTACTCACAGTTGCTCAAACTACCTTGGGCGATCCCGAAGAACAAGCTCATGTTCAAACCAGGCGCGCTCATATGCCTACTAAGGAACGTTCGGTAAGGCCAAAGAAAGTCAATGCAAAGCATACTCCACGTTATGAATATTATGCCCGCGTTGAAAAAGTGGCAAAAGAAAAGCAACGCATCATGCGAAAAATGGATGAGCCTCAATATACAAATCCTTTGTATTATGGTCATAAACGCCAACCTAAGCGACATGAAGTGCATAAGATGCGCTATTGCAAAGAGTGCGGCATCCGTCATTAGATGCAGTAATTAATCATCCTGAGTTGTTCAATGTAAAAATGTGAGTTCAATGAATTAATTTCGTTTTTTATTTGAAACGAAGTGATAGACATTGGGCGCTACATCGAGCATACTAATCTGAGTCCCACACTCACCATCAATGATATTGATCGGTTAGTAGATGAGGCTAGAAAATACAATTTATTAGGGGTCTGTGTGCCCCCGTTTTGGGTAAAGCGAGCGCAACGCGAAATCGGAAAGGATAAAATTATTCTGGTTACCGTTGCCGGGTTTCCACTCGGTTATAACATGACCGAAACAAAACTCGATGATATACAACGCGCCATCGATAACGGTGCTGATGAGATTGATGTGGTATTGAATATCTCATCATTTAAAACCGGCATCCCCTGGACAAAAATTGAAATCGCCAAGTGCAGTAAGCTTGCCCACGATTATCAAAAGAGTTTAAAAGTAATTCTTGAAACTGCTTATTTATCTGATGAGGAGATTGCCCAAGCCAGTAAACTTTGTGCCGATGCCGGTGCTGATTTTGTGAAGACATCAACTGGGTTTGCTCCCAGTGGGGCAAAAGCAGAACACATAAAAATTATGCGTGCGTCTGTTCCTCCTCATGTGGGAATCAAAGCATCGGGTGGAATAAAAACATTTCAACAAGCCATTCAAATGATCGATGCCGGGGCCGATCGGCTTGGCACATCATCCGGCATTTCAATCGTAACCTCACAAACCAACCCATAAATCATGAGTGAAGTATTAGCTAATTTATTTCCAGAAGAAAAAACTATTCCTGCTTCCGTAATGCTTCCTGGCTATATGGAGCAGCGCGAATATTTGATCGATGGAAAAATGGTAACCTGGCAAGGCGATATGAGCCCCGTGGCCAGTCCGGTTTGTGTGCGCATTGGAAATAAAGAAGAGCAAAAAATAATTGGCAGCACACCTCTACTCACCTCGAAGGAAGCACTGGAAGCATTGGATGGAGCCGTGCGTGCCTATGATCAGGGGCACGGTGTGTGGCCCATGATGTCAGTGGCAGAAAGAATTCATCATGTGGAATTATTTTTAGGCAAGATGCGCGAGAAGCGTAAAGAGGTAGTAAACCTGTTGATGTGGGAAATTGGAAAAACGCTCAAAGATTCTGAAAAGGAATTTGATCGCACCTGCGATTATATTGTTGATACGATCAACTCATTAAAACAACTCGATAGAAATTCATCTGGCTTTGTTAATGAACAAGGTATTATGGCGCAAATCAGGCGCGTGCCTTATGGTGTTGCGCTATGCATGGGCCCGTATAATTATCCGCTCAACGAAACATTCAGCACACTATTCCCTGCCCTAATCATGGGCAACACGGTGGTGTTCAAGCCGGCCAAGTATGGTGTATTGTTAATCCGCCCTTTGCTGGAAGCTTTTCAACAGAGTTTCCCCGCTGGCGTAATTAATATTATTTATGGTCGCGGCCGCGAGACGGTGGGCTCTTTAATGGAAACAGGCAAAGTAGATGTGTTTGCATTTATCGGCACCAACAAAGGAGCGAATGAATTAAAGAAACTTCATCCCAAGCCTCATCGGTTAAAAGCAATTTTGGGATTGGATGCAAAAAATCCCGCGATCGTGTTGCCGGATGCTGACATAGATAATGCGGTAAGTGAATGTGTGTTGGGTTCATTGTCATTCAACGGACAACGTTGCACGGCATTGAAGATTTTATTCGTTCATAAAAGTATTGTAGATGAGTTTACCAGGAAGCTATCATCAGAAATCGCCAAACTGAAATTTGGTATGCCATGGGAAGCTGGAGTTTCACTCACGCCCCTGCCGGAGCCAGGCAAAACCAATTACCTCACCGCGTTAGTTGAAGACGCTAAACAACATGGTGCTAAAATCATGAATGAGCATGGTGGAGAAACGCTCAACACATTTTTTTACCCAGCTGTATTGTATCCTGTCAATAATAAAATGAAAGTATATTATGAGGAGCAGTTTGGCCCTGTGGTTCCCATTGTTCCGTTTGAGAATGAAGAAGAGGCGATCGATTACGTTGTGAATTCAAATTTTGGTCAGCAGCTCAGTATCTTCGGAAAGGATTCGAAGACCATAGCAAGACTAATCGATTTATTTTCAAGCCAGGTGGGTCGTATCAATTTAAATACACAATGTCAGCGCGGTCCTGATTTATTCCCATTCAACGGAAGAAAAGACTCAGCTGAAGGTACACTTTCGGTAGCCGATGCGTTGCGTGTATTTTCAATTCGCACATTAGTAGCCACCAAGAGTACGGAGTCTAATAAAAAAATAATTGGTGATATCATCCGTAATCGTGAATCATCCTTTTTAAGTACGGATTATATTTTCTAATGTAGTGCTTTAATTAAACGCTACACGTGGAATTAAAGCATTTCAAAATTATCGTATCCGGAAAAGTGCAAGGTGTTTTCTATCGCGCATGTGCTAAAGAAAAAGCAGATGAATGGAATATTAAAGGCTTTGTTCGCAACGAATCCAATGGTGATGTATATATAGAGGCAGAAGCGGAAGAAGACGTGCTCTACAAATTCATCAAGTGGTGTAACATAGGGCCGGCCAGAACAAAGGTAGATCGGATCGAAGCGATACCCGGAGAATTGCTTGGCTTTACAAGCTTTGATATAAAAAGATAGAATTATTGGAAGGCTTACTTCCTCGCCTCCACACTTTGATTCCAGTCATACACCCGGTCACTGATTTCAATCAGCAGGTCAGGGTTTTTTTCCAGTGCATTGCCAATCACAATCAAATCAGCTCCAGCTTCAAATGCATTGAATGCCTTTTGACTTGTGTTAATTCCACCCCCCACGATAAGTGGCACATCCACCGCTTTGCGCACCGTGTTGATCATCTTAGCATTGATCTCACGCTCAGCTCCACTGCCGGCATCAAGGTAGATTAATCTGAGTCCAAGCATTTCTCCGGCCAGTGCCGTGCAGGCAGCTAGAGAATATTTGTCCTCTGGTATAGGTGTAGTGTTGCTAATGTATGCAACCGAAGTCGTTCTTCCGGAATTGATGAGAAGGTATCCGGTAGGCATTACTTCAAGTCGGTTGTTTTTCAAAATAGGAGCCGCCACCACATGCTGGCCAATCAGCAAATCGGGGTTGCGACCAGAAATAAGTGAAAGAAATAATATCGCATCCGCAGAAGAATCAATCTGCAATGAACCACCTGGGAATAATATAACTGGTATGGAAACAGTTTCCTTTATTTGCTTTACCACATCGCTAAGATTGGTTGTAGTGATCAGGCTTCCGCCAACAAAAAAATAATCAACGCAGTTTTCACTGGCCAACCGCAGTAAATTATGAAGACGAGCGGGGTCATCAATTTTATCAGGATCGACCAACACAGCAATACTTTTTTTGCCAGCCTGGTGCCGCTCTTGCAGAGTATTAAGGATTTTCATCTTTCCGTTTGCGCTTGCTGAGATATTCACCCAATTTATCTTTGGCTATACCCAGCAAAAGTGCAGTAGCCTGGGCAGCCAAACGTTCGCCCAATTGGGATATCAACGAAGGTGACGAAAACGATGCGGTTGCTTCTTCCAAAGCAGAATCTGTTTCCTCCTCTTCGCTTGGTTTTGCTTTGGTCTTTTTTATTTTCTTCTTAGCAGAACTAAGTTGAGTTACTACCAGATAAGTAAGTGCCAGCGTGCCTCCAATGATCAAGGCATTTTTTACTATACGCTCGGTTTTATCTGATATGGATTTGACTTCCTTTTGCAGTTCATGCTTATGGCGATCAGAAGTCTCGATAAGTCTCCTCTTCTCCGGGTTTTGAGTTTCTAACAATTCCATACTATTTTTTTTTGCTTTTGATCATCTTCATCAAATGCGTTTCCAAGGAATGGCCAATGCTTTTTCGGAATAAGACGAAGATGAGACAAGGTATTCCATAAATACCGGCAACAATCCAATAGCCCACTTGGGATTTATCAAAGAATGTATTGAGATAATGGGCCAACCCAATACTTAAGAAGAGTAAAAAGATCAATGCCAGAAACGCAACAATGAGAATCATCAATGCACTGGCAAGTACTTTTGCAACGTCCTCTTTGATTTCAATCTTCAGCAATTCAATGCGAGCTTCAACATAACCAGTAAGGCTTTCCGTAAGGTTATCCAGTCGCAAAAATTTAAATATTGTGTCCTTGATACTTTCCATATTTAACAGTGAGGCAATATAGCAATTTTGAGCCTCTTTTGCGAGGTTTTGCGTGCTTAAAAGAGACTATATGCGCAGATATTAAAGCTTACTTTTCTTTAATCTGCAGGAGTTCTTCTTTCCAGGAAAATGTTCCATGCAGACCGACCATCACCTTTTTTGCCAGCAGGTTCTGACTGGCACTGATATAGAAAATCAGATTAGCTGAATCAACCCGTTCGGGCTGGTACCACGTTCTTTCAAAGACATATACCGAGTCTAGCGACAGTGAAGAACTCAAAGAAAGAACAGGTAGTATTTCGCGAATGCAGGTCTTGAATTTTCCATGCTCATCCTCGCCATCACGGCAGAAGCCTGGCTTATTCAATTCAAACAATTCGTTGTTGAGCAGCAGCAGATTTTTTCTCCGGTAAACAGTACTAACTTTTAAAGGATCGGACTCGATATTTTTTGCCGGCTCATATTGAATCCAGTTGGTGATTGGTTGATTCAGGTATGTTTTATTAATGATGGTGTAGGATTGTTTTTCTCCCGTTGCAAATGTTTCCTGCTGGTAGGTAAGTTCCTGAATGGTCACAGAGTCTTTATTAAAATAGATGAGCGAAAAAGGAATAAAAAAGAAAGTGAGCAATACATAAAGGAATCCAACCAACCGATATTTTAATGTAAGTCGTCCAAGACCATCAGCAAGTTTTATTGGTAATTGATTGAGATAAGGAATTGGAAAGAAGATCAGCACACCAATGAAGTTGAAAAGAAAATGTGCAATTGCAATGCTAATAGCGGCATTCGAGTTGAACATGGCTGCTATGAATGCAGTAATAGTAGTTCCGATGTTCGCACCCAGAATAAATGGAAAAGCTGATTTTATTTTTACTACTTTCTTGGCAACTAATGGAACGACCAATGAAGTAGTAACCGTGCTAGACCGTATAGCAGCCGTGGTTAGTAATCCCCAACCAAAAGACTTCAGGGGACTTTTAAAAAAGAATTGCTGAAAGCGTTCTTGTGAACCAAACCCCAATGTTTTGGAAAGCACTTTGCGGAAAAACAAGATGGAGCCAAACAGCAAAGCTATCGACAATGCGGCCAGAATAAACCCATTGTCAATGGTGGTGACAATAATATTAATGATGAAGCTAAATCGATCACCGAGTAAGTTGAATTGTTTTTGAGCGATGCCAATGGGCTCATTGAAAAAAGAAGTGGCAATGAATTGGGCTAACCCTGAAAGGAATCCAAAATAATATTCGAGTGGGAAAAGGATGAGTACCGTGAGAATGTTAAAAAAGTCGTGATAAGTACCAATGGTTACAGCACGTCTGAATTCTTTTTTCCTGGTGATAAATCCCAACGATACAATGGTGCTGGTAATCGTGGTACCCACGTTGGCTCCCATCAGAATGGGAATGGCTCCCTCTAACGTTATCGAACCTGAAGCAACCAGCGCCACAACCATAGACGTGGTAGCCGAGCTGCTTTGAATAATAGCAGTAACTAAAAGACCAATGAATAAACCTGTAAATGGATTTGAGGTAGCCAGGATGATTACCTCCGCGGCATCTCGCCCAAGGTGTTGCAACGATGCAATCATCAGATCCAGAGTAAAAAGGAAAATCAATAAGGCAAACAGAATATAAGCCGTGTTGCGGAGCACGGTTTTCCATTGCCCGGTCGCATTGGACTGTTTTTTTTCTGTCTCTTGCTTGTTCTCCATCACGTAATACAAAGATAGTTAGCGACCATCAAGATGAAAGGAGGTAACAATTACTTAATATGAATTACTTACTTAAACTCAATTCATTCACTGCCATCCACGCCATCAGACCTGGCCCAATCTTCAACGCATCTTCATCAATATCAAAGGTGGGTGTGTGCACATACGAGGTAATGCCCTTTGATTCATTGCGGGTGCCCAGTCGGTAAAAAGAGGCCGGTACCACCTGTGAATAATAGGCGAAATCTTCCGAGCCCAGGGTAAGGTCGATATCCACCACGTTCTCTTTACCTACATATTCTTCCGCAGCATGGCGCATTCTTCTGGTAAGTTCCGGATTATTCTCCAAATAAGGATAGCCATGTGAAATCGTTACCTCACATTTTCCACCCATACCTTCAGCAATGGTTTCAGCCATTTTTTTTATTTTTTCTAAACCACTGGCACGCCATTCTTCATTGAGCGCGCGAAAGGTGCCAGCAATATTAACTTCATTGGGAATAATATTCGTAGCCCCCTCTCCAATGATGCGACCAAACGTAAGCACCGTAGGTTGTTTAGGGCTTGCATTGCGACTGATAATTTGCTGCAAAGCGATAATGATGTGCGAGGCTATTAAGATTGGATCGATGGCAAGCTCCGGGGCAGCGCCATGACCTCCCTTTCCAATTACTTTCAAATAAATTTCATCGCTGCTGGCCATGTACATGCCTTCACGAAATCCTACTTTACCAACGGGCACCAGCGGCATTACGTGTTGACCTATTATAGAGGCTGGCGCGGGGTTTTGCAAAGCACCATCACGAATCATATAGGAAGCGCCTCCTGGATTTTTTTCCTCGCCTGGTTGAAAAATCAATTTCACTGTGCCCTCAAACTGATCTTTGATCTCACTCAGAATTTTGGCTGTGCCCAGCAGTGAAGCGGTATGCACATCATGACCACACGCATGCATGACTCCCGGCCGTGTTGATTTATACGACACCTGGTTAGCTTCTTCAATGGGCAAAGCATCCATATCGGCACGTAGCGCAACAGTTTTTTTATCAGGATTTTTTCCCTTTATCAGCGCTACAATTCCTGTTGTGGCAACACCTTCCTGCGGATCAATACCATAGCTACGCAGCTTTGCAGCTACAAATTTTGCCGTGTTATACTCTTCATAAGATAGTTCAGGATTCGCATGTAAATGCCTGCGCAGCTCAATGTTCTCCTGGCAATATGATTCTGAAAGTGACTTGATTTTTTCGAGTAAACTCATCTCTGCATTGAATAAGGTCAAAGGTACTACTAAGTTTTAATTAGGGTAAGCTAAACGGAGCTTTGGCGTTTATTGATTCTAACTCGCTATTAAGGATAAAAATGGGGTTTTGGGGCCTTTTTGATTTCTTTAAAAATTAAATGGCATTAGTCATTTGAACGCTCCGCGAATTATTGCGAAATTCCTGAGATTAAAAACTCAGATTATGGAAAACACTACTACGTTTATTGAAACATGGGGCTCGTACTTTATTCTAGGATCCTACGTCTGTTTTGGCATAGCGCTTCTTATCATTCTGTTTCATGAAGCAAAAATTATGATGACCGCCAATGAAAAAGACCGCTATGACTATGTCAATCAACATGAAATTCGGTTTTTCTGGTATGCTAATATTGCCTTCATAGCGGGTATTTCGTTGTTCTTTTCTGCAGTGATTACCCCAAAAGTTCCGGTAGCTAATTCTATGAAAGTGTATGTTAGCATTTTCTTCTTAGCGGGTTTTGTTGTGATTACTTACCTGATCCTTACCAATGTTGTGCGTATTTTGTATCCACGCTTTCTGGAAAACAGGTTGATGCGCATTCGTAATAAGCCGCGTGTGTCTGCTACCGGAAATAAAATGAGAAAACTTTCTGCTGAAGAAGGTGCTGTGCATCTTGAAGAAGGTCAGCTTGCCGAGCATACCAGTGAAATTCATTCCGTGGAGTATGATGTGTGGCTGGATGAGAAAACCGGTGAGAAGAAAGTTGAAAAATATATGGCCTATCAACATGCTGAAAAGTGTGGTGAGTGTGGCTTTTATACTATGAAAATTGATACCGAAGAAGTGGTAAAAAAGCCAAGCCTTCAGGAATCAGGAATACTACTCGAACATTATCGTTGTAGTTATTGCAATCATAGAGAGGCCAGGGAAGTTCCGATCGCAGCCTTGTCTTCAAATGTAAAAGGTACAGTCGGCTAGTTATCAAATTCCCTGACAGATCCTTTTCACTTGCGAGCTAAGTGAGTCTTGCCTTCACCAGGCAACTATTTTGTAGTCCGGTTCATGAAGCAGATCTCATGGAGAGTGAGCAACATTTTATACCCCAACAGCAAATGGATTATATTCGCTGTTGAGGGTGATGGATGGGTTACTAATTCATAGTTTGGTTTAATCTGAATTAAGGGTTCATTTTGGCAAACACGAGGCCTACCACAAAAGCCTGTAAAATTCCATAGGCTAACCATGTGCCCACCATGATGAATGAGATATCAATAGCGCTGAAGGTAAGCCATAGAACAGGCAGCATGGCGATGATGCCATAGGCAAATGCAATTTCAAATGCTCGCCAAAGAAGTGAACCGTTGAAAAATGTTTTGAATCTGTCCCAAAACCAATAAAGTGAAATACTTAGAACAAATGGATGTCCGTAAAATAGCCAGTCAGTGGCGAATGATGATGAACGAAATACTGGATTGTAATATTCCTCCATCACCGATGGTAATAGATAAATAATGGAATACAGCAATGCAAGGCTTACTAGTAATACCAGGAATCCTGCAATCAAAATGGGAGAGGCGGCTTTTCTCATAGAAGTTTAATTTTTCAATAAAATTATTGGTTTTTCGTTTTTGGTTACATGATTAATATCGGTGTTTAAATTGATATAAATCATATAATAAGCTGCCAGGATTACGGCTTAGAACGATAAAACTTAGTTTGCGATTGCTATTCGGGAATCAGATATTCGTGGTTTACTTTTTACCCCTTATTAAATTTACATGCAAAATATTAAATCTTTTCTTTTGATTTTGGCGATAGTTGGTGGTGTTACCACGGGCTATTCTCAGAATTCGACTAAATCATGGCTGTTGCAAGACCTTTCTGATTTCAGACCACAAGCCGGCAATTGGCTTATCGTTGGCGATGTTACCATGAATCCTGATGTGGACATACACGAAAAACACGAAGTGGTACAGCCTGTTGCTACGAAGAAAAATAAAAAATCTACTTCCCCCGCCATTGAACAAAAATCTTATCCGGTAACCTATTCGGCCGGTACCGGCATACTGCTTAACATGAATGATGATGTTAAGAAAACTAACCTGCAGACAGTATTTGAGCATAGCGACATTGAACTTGAGTTGGAAGTAATGTTACCGAAGGGTTCTAACTCGGGCATCTACTTGCAAGGTCGCTATGAAGTGCAGTTGCTTGATAGCTGGGGAGTGAAGAATCCTTCTTTTACCGACATCGGTGGAATTTTCAGAAACTGGGAAAGAGAGAAAGGAAAAATATACATGGGCAAGGCACCATTAAGCAATCCCGCCAAGGCACCTGGCTTGTGGCAGAAAATGAAAATTTCTTTCCGTGCTCCACGCTTCAACACTGCTGGTGAAAAAACTGAAAACGCTCGTTTTATATATGTTGATTTAAATGGAGTTCGCATTCATGATAACTTAGAAGTTCCTTTGTACACGGGTGGGGCGGTAGAAAATAACGAGAAGCCTTTTGGTCCGCTCATGATTCAGGGTGATCATGGTCCTGTTGCTTTCCGCAATGTAAAGTATACACTACTTAAAGAGCTTACCGTTTCCTCCAGCAACATCACCTATCAAACGTGGTATGGAAATTTCAAATTGATTTCAGATTTCACAGGGCTGAAACCAAATGCATCAGGCTCGCTGGAGACCATAACATGCGAAGTACTTGAGAATGAAAATGCATACGGCTCAAGCTATAAAGGAACCATTACCGTTTCGGAAGATGCCGCTTATAAATTCATTTTGGCATACACGGGTGGCGTGAGATTAATTATCAATAATCAGCAACTGATCAATCGTCAGACTACCGATGGCTGGAGTAGAAATGAAGAAGCTACACTTAGTTTGAAAGCCGGTTCTTATCCGTTTGAGATTTATAATTATAAAGATGCCTCATGGTTGCCACCAGCATTAGGACTATTCGTTCAAACAGGATCAACACCTAAAGCATTGCATGCGTATAATTCTATTCCTCTGGATGATCAACCAGTGTCACCAATTCTGATCAATCCAGGAGGTGAAATTAGAATGTTACGTGCATTTTTAGATTTTAAAGGAGAATACAAACAACGACTTACTCATATTATTGGTGTTGGCGATCCAAGTGGAACACACTATGTATATGATCTGAAAGCCGGCAACCTGGTGTGCGTGTGGCATGGCGATTTTGTGGATGCTACACCAATGTGGCACGATCGGGGTGATGGTTCATTCCGCCCAATGGGAGCAACACAATATTTGTTCACCAACCAGCCTCTCGCTTTTCTTTCTTCAGAGAATGCCCCATTTCCTATGATTACCCGTGATGCTGAAATCAAACCAAGCGAATATCGAGGTAAGGGTTATGAAATTGAAGTGACAACAGGAAGACCAATTTTTAAATATACCTATCAGGGCATTGATGTAGAAGATAAGATTTACCCGGACGATCAAAACCGCATCATCACCCATGAAGTGAAGATCAAAAATCGTGGAACAAAAACAGGTTTGTGTTATAAGTTAGGGGATGGAAACTCGATTCAGCAAATGCCAAATGGATCATACGCAATTGATGATAAGAGTTATTACATACGCATGACGAAAGGAGCAACTCCAAAAATTCGAGAAGTGGATGGTAAGAAGGAGTTATATGTTTCAGTAGAAGATTCTTTTGCCTATTCAATCATCTGGTAAATTTCAATGACTAATATGAAATGAGCCTAAAGATCGCTATACCCAATGGTATGTTAATTGGATGCGAATTCCATGTGGCCAAACTTTAAAAAATAAACATTAACGCATGAAAGCAATGAAAAATAAATATATAGTTCTTTTGATAAGCCTATTTTCAATCGCGTCATGGAACGCTGTTGCGCAGCTTAGCAAAACCCCTGCAGAAGATGATTATTATAAAATTCTTACGCTGCCCACACCCGAAGGAATATTGTTGGAGGTTGGTGGCGTGGCCACTATGCCCGATGGCAGAATTGCCGTGAGCACTCGCAGAGGTGATGTGTGGATGATAGAAAATCCTGCCATGGAAAACGGAACTCCTCCAAAATATACGCTGTATGCATCTGGTTTACATGAAGCGCTTGGCCTTGTGTATAAAGAAGAAGCCTTATATGTAGCACAGCGTGGTGAGCTTACTAAACTCATGGACAAAAATGGAGATGGCAAAGCCGATGTCTATGAAACCGTTTACGCGTGGCCATTATCAGGTCACTATCATGAATATTCCTTCGGGCCCAAGATTGCACCTGACGGAAGTTTCTTTGTAACTGGCAACGTTGCCTTTGGTGATGAAGAATGGTGGCGTGGTGAAAGTCGAGTGCCATGGCGCGGATGGACGATGAAAATCAGTGCCGATGGAACCATGGAACCTTGGGCTACCGGCATGCGCTCACCCTGTGGAATAGGAATGATTGATGGTGAACTTTTTTATGATGATAACCAGGGCGACTGGCAAGGATCGGGCGGAATATTTCATTTAACCAAGGGAAGCTTTACAGGACATCCTGCAGGCTTGCGTTGGGCCACTCGTGAAAATTCGCCCGTGAAAATCACAACAGAGCAACTTTATGCTAAAGTAGATCCACGTCAGATAAAGAAAGAAGGTCAGTATGTGAAACCTGAAAATGTGCCCGATGAAAAAAATCCCCATGTTTTCTATGAGTTAAAAAAGGAATTCCCTGAGGTGCGCACCGCAGCTGTATGGTTGCCTCATGGTGTGTTGGGAATTTCAAATTCCGAAATTATTCGTGATGAAACGAATGGTAAGTTTGGTCCCTTTGCAGGACAAATTTTTGTTGGCGATCAGGGACAGAGTAAAATCATGCGCGTGGTGATGGAAAAAGTGAAAGGAGAATTTCAAGGTGTTGCTTTCGAATTCAAATCCGGGTTTGAATCTGGTGTACTTCGCATGAACTGGGGTCATGATGGTTGTATGTATGCAGGACTCACCAATCGTGGTTGGGGATCAGCCGGAACCACAACGGCTGGGTTACAGCGATTAATCTGGACCGGCAAGGTGCCCATGGAAATGAAAACCGTAAGCGCCCGTGCTGATGGATTTGAAATTGAGTTTACTCATCCGGTTGATAAGAAGTCAGCCGAAGATCTGGATTCATACTTTTCCAGAAGTTATATCTACAAGTATCATCCAGCATACGGAAGTCCAACCATCAATGAAGAGAAATTAACTATTAAGGGGGTTAAGATTTCTGCAGATGGTTTGAAGGTGAGAGTAGTCATAGATAATCTTCGCCCGTATTACCTTCATGAAATTATGGTAGCAGGAATTAAATCGAAGGATGGGTTGCCTGTTCTTCACAGCACCGCTTACTATACATTAAATAATATTCCGGATGGAGATAAACTTCCATTGAGTGAGTTGAGTACGAAGCGTTCATCTGCAACAGTAAAACCAGCTTCGGTAAAACCTGTTACAAAAACAAAGACCAGCACAAACTCAAAATCTCTAACCTATGCAGAGATCGAACCTTTACTGGTAAAGAATACCTGCACGGCATGCCACCAGGTGAATAAAAGACAAGTCGGTCCTGCGTTTACTGACATTGCCAAGCGCAAGTATAGCAATGAACGTATCGTTGAATTGATTTACAAACCTGAGCCAAAGAACTGGCCTGAGCATGAAACGCCCATGGCAGCTATGCCTCAGGTTCCAAAAAATGAAGCACTAAAAATTGCTTCATGGATTAATTCGTTGAGAGCACCAGCTCAATGAGGTACCAGAGAATAATGTACTTAGAACGGAATCTGAACTAAAATCTCAACCATGTTTCCATCCGACTTAAATGTTTCAAGTCGACATACTAAAATATTTTGTATTATTCTTTGCAAGCATAGTTCATCAACGAGAAAAGTCTTTGAGTAATCAATACTTGGATCCAGTCTCCCATTAGAAAATTTTTCGAATTGATTTATTCGATCTGCAATCTCTTTTGTATGATCATTTACTTTAGCAATTGCATTCTTTTTGATTTTACTCTCGATCTCCGGATATTTAATTGGTTTATCTAATAAAGTTTCAAATAGAACCAGTAAAAATGCATTCCATCTTTTTTCATCAATACAGGCTATTAAAAAGAAATTATGATCCACAAGAAATTGGTTTAACTCTGATCTAAGCCTTTCTGTATTTAAAGCTTTTACTAATCCTTCAACATAATCCATATCAGCTTTATGTAGAAGTACATTTATATTTTCCAATATCGGATATAGGTAGTTGTTCCTGTCAATTTCTGAATGCACTGACCAATCACAGTAAAAAGCGAGATTAGGATAAGATTCTCTCTTGCTTTCGTGCTCTAGTAATACTCGAATGTTATTAAATAGAGATTGAACACTCATGAAATTCCATTCGTCTTTATTGATAAGGATTTCGATATATCTTATATAATTCATGATTACATTTCTATTTACTCAAAGAGCATAAAGTCTCCCTTATATTTTTCGCAAAGTAATTGATGAATCTTGTGTGCTGATTTCTTTCCTTCCTCATCAACAAGCAGACATACAACTCCTCCATTTCCTCCTCCGGTAATCTTTGCTCCGTAAATCCCAGGATATTTTTTCGCAAGCATTACAATTTCATCAGTCCTTTCTGATCCCAAGCCGCATAAAGAATAACTTTCATGTGATTGATCCATGACTTCACCCATACCCTTTAATATAGATATGCGATTCGAAGTGGATGGTGATTTATTCAATGCGAGAAGATAATCTTTAAATCGGTGAACACGGTCATGTTCATACACAGGGTGGGAAGCACATTGACGGATGTAATAATTTCTCTGATCATCAATTGTAGTAACATGATCAATCGATACAGAAAACTTTTCAAGAAAATCCTTTCCGCTCAATGACTCCGGCAGATGATTCAGAATGGAATCTTCAAATTGCGCTACAGAGATATTGCAGAGAAATCCCCGAAAGGGTAAAGCTGAAAAATCATTTCTTGATTTCGCCAACCGTATATCATCTTGAGTTATGCCTAACGAATTAGCAACAATGGTGTAGCCCATAAATGCTGCGCAACGAACATCTCCGTAAGAAGCTCCCGCCACAGAATGTCTCACTCCACTATCGATTCCAATAAATGAAATATCTTCTGGCAAAGAAATTGGCGCTTCAATTTTGTCGGGCTGACAGAGTATAGGTAAAAGTTTTTTGGGTTCACCAAAGTAACTGGCCAGTTGATCCATGAGTCCGCACGGTGCACCCACAACTAAGTTCTCTACGCGTTGAGCAAGAATCGGTAATGATGTGCCGGATAACTGAATACCAAATGCTGCGACCAAAGCTTTCAAGCAGGCCACTTCGATGGAAGCAGAGGACGATACTCCCTTTCCAAGTGGAACTTCAGAAATTAAATCAAAATCAGCTCCTCTGAAATCGATGTTCTGTTCCTTTTGAAGTACAAGAACACAACCTAACACATAACTAATCCAACTGGTGTCAGGATGTTGTTTGAATCTTTCCTGTGCGAATTGATAATCAATCAGATTATTGTTGAGATAATCGCGATAGTCCACATGAGCAGTTAAAAATTCTCCTGAACTTATCTGGCTTCTGATATGACATTGATAATCTTCGCGAAGTAATAATCGAATTTTTGTTTGTTGCGAAATAGGCATCTGCAAAACAAGCGATCCTGAATAATCGGCAATACCTCCCATTACATCCAACCGGCCCGGTGCCGCTGCTTCAATAATTTTTTTTATCATGACAAGCGAAGCATTCTAATGGAAGATGGTTCAACGCTCAAGCGCATATTCATTCAGATTTACTTTTAATAATTCCGCAGCCTTATCTTCCGGCATGGTATCGGCCATAAAATTTCCGGCACCAATTTCTGGCCCTGCCAGATACTTGATCAACCCTGGCTGACGATAAGGAGGCTGCAACCAAAGGTGCATACGAAAATCGGAGTAAGATTTACCATCCACAGGAGACTGCATGATGGACATCACATAAGGAAAGTCCATTTGAAAGTTCATATCCATTCTGCGCACCACCTGGTGAAACACCGCAGTAAGATCCAATAATTCCATAGCAGAAAGAGTATTTAAAGTCTGATGATTCCCTTTTGGAAAAATCATGACTTCATACGCATAACGTGCAAAGAAGGGAATAAAAGCTATGGCGTTTTCATTCTCTGCAATTACCCTGACACCATCTTTCCTTTCGTGGTTGATAATCTCATCAAAAATATTCTTGTGGCAATTCTTTTGATAATCAATGGCAATTCTGATTTGCTGTTCTACCAACTTAAATGAAAAGTCAGTAGCATAAATCTGGCAATGGGGGTGCGGATTACTCACGCCCACGGCTTCACCTTTGTTTTCAAAGATCAGTACCGATTTAATGGCTGGATTGTTTTCAAATTCAGCCATCTCATGTTGAAATGCTGCAAACACTTTCACTACCTGGTCAAGTTTCATTTGCGAAAGTGTGACGTTATGCCGCGGATCGTAGCAAACTACTTTGGCAATGCCCAATGCCATTTCTTTTTTATACAAATCCTCTGCATCCGATGTTTTCACGTGTGGCGCTTGTATACTCACCACCGGGTGATCATTCTCAAAAATAAAAACATCCTTGTAATCCGGATTGCTACTGCCATGAATGCGAGCATTGCCAGGGCACAGATAACATGAAGGATCATACGGATGAGATTCTTTAGGTTTCACCAGCCCCGCTCCTTGCCACGGACGGCTATTGCGATGGGCTGAATATACCACCCACTCCTCACGCAGCGGATGCCATCGCTTTTCCCATTTACCTTCAAATGTACTTTCCATTAAAAATATTTTCTTGAATTTCAATTAGCCAAAACGAGTAATCATACTCCACTTACATTTTCATCTCACTAATCCATTTCCTCACCAACTCCACTCCTTCTTCATGCACGGTTGATCGACCCAGCTCCGGCATCATGATTCCCGGGTGAACGGATTCTATTCTGAATTTCAATATAGACTCTTCAGGCTTGCCCGGCACAATATCATAGAGCAAACCACCGGAGCCTTTGCCTGCAGCTACGGGAGCTTTTCCAACACCAAGTTTAGCTAAATCTTTTTCACTTGCGAGTAAATGTAATCCACTGTTTTTTGCAGGACCATCTACACGATGACAATGAGCACAATTTATTTCAAGCCACGCCCGTGCACGCTTGTCGATGGATGCCTGAGTATCATCATAAGATGCCAGCTGCGGAATTTGTGATAAAGCAGGCATTCCTTCAATAACATTTAACTCCTTCCAATGCACTAGTTGATTCATCTTTCCTTCTGGATAATGATAGTCGCCATTTAATTGTCGCGCTGATGGACCAATCGGCATAACAGCGTCACCTTTCAAATGACATCCCTTGCATTGATTCATGTTGGGTACAGAATATTTTATGGTTCTCATCGCCCCATCATAATGTGTCCAGGTCACATCCAGATTTTTTCCAGCTACATTCAGGAAAGCGTCTGTTTGTTCATCGTTCCATATATACGGCAATGTCTTCCAGGTTCCTGATTCTTTTAATAACAATCGCGTCTCCAGTATTCGTATGTTATCTTCCGGCTTTCGAAAGTCTGTCGGGTAATAAAAGTTTTTTATCAGCACCGTTCCCTCCGGGAAATCCAGCACCTCTTCTGAATTATAATTTACCTTCGTGCCTGCTGGGAATTTTATGAAACGTTTTTTGAATGCATAATCCGTAAAGAGTGCAGCATTAAGTGCATAGGGTAATACCCCTTCTGCTGGTGAAAGATTTTTAAGATCTCCGGTGAAAAATTCGTAGTCCGATAGTTTTGCCTTACCTACAGAAGATAAGTCTGTATCCAACTGCTCCTCCTGCAACACCACGATCTCTTGTTTTTTAGACTGACAAGACCAGAAAAAAAGTATTCCAAAAAATAATAAAAAACAAACTCTCATCGCACATTCACTTTTACTCCATCGCAATTAAACTGATGTGGGTCCTTCAATAGATTCTTGAAATCATTGGCCGCATCCAGGCTGATCAGGATAATATCATCGCCCTCCTGCACACACAACTCGCGATTAGGGCGGGCAAGATCAGCAATGCCATCATAGGCAATATCGGGTGGATTCATAAACGACTTCATTACAAACAGCTTCCCGATTTCATTGCTCATGGAAGGAAACCAATGGCTGTTACTGAATGTGTTGTCGTGAATATAAATCTGATACGGATAAGGATTGTAGAGTGAGTCCGCCATATAACTATTGTTCACCGTTTGCACGCCACCAATTGCACCTTCCTGTTCTTGTTCTCCTTCGTTCAAAGCCACCGTTAATTCATAACTGATGATTCCTGCGCCAAGGGTTTTGTTATCAATGATTTGATTGCCAGTGAGTTCAAGATTATGCGTAGCGAGAATCATAAAACCTGTACCCGGAGGAATGCTTGCTACGATATTTCCTTTCGCTGCAAAGTTTTCATGATTATTGTCGTGCACATTGTTATTATACACTTTGGTGGTGTGACCATATTGTGTAAGTCCCGGAAGATCGAAAATTAAAATGCCTCCTGTGTTTTCGTATGCTTCGTTTCCATAAATCTCCACCCAACGCGAGTTTTCGCTTTCAATGCCAGCCACATTCCAATACGCTTTGCTGTTGCGGATAATCACCGAGTCGGACTGGCCTACATAAATTCCGGCATCGGATGAGCCCATGGCAATGCATTCCTCAATCAACACATTTTTACACAAAACAGGGTACAAGGCATACGCTCCATTTTCAGTTTTGGGTCCATCAGCCCACACGGAACGAATGCGTCTGAATGTAATCCCACTTACTTCACTCACTTTTAAATTGTCTCCTTTCGCATCTTCAATCGAAAAATCCTCCAACACAATATTATTGCCGTTGGTGATCAGCAATCCTTGTGCTCCTTCCGTCTGATTTTTAAATGACAGCCTCGTTTTATCCATGCCTTTGCCTTTGATCACAATGTTTGACTTGCCATCCATCGCAAGGCTTTTGGTGAACATGAAATTTCCTTCTGGCAGTTCGATGGTTCCACCATCTTCCACGGTGATCAATTGCGTTTGTAAACTTTGTTCAATACTTTTCCAAACTACCGGTTCTGATTCCGGATTGGAACAGGCTACAGATAAAATTGCGACAACTAATAAGGAGAGATATTTCATAAAGGCAGATTTGACTTTTAAAGTTAAAATTAATTTACTGAGTGAGCTACGTGAAATGAAGAATTATCATTTACACGTTCAAATATTTCCATGCAACGATTCTAAGAAATACATCATACTAACTTTGCGGTCTTTGCGTGCAATCAAAAAGTCAATAAGTTTCACCAGGAGAAAGACAATTAGATCGCGATTTAATAATTTTACCTGTTCGAAAAAAGTATTAACTCATTGAAGAACTCTCTTCTCATTCAAATTGTATATTCGGCCGCGAGCATTCAGGGGTTGTTCCTTTCTTTATTACTACTGCGCACCAAAATCAATCAGTCTGCCAGCAGAGTAATTGCTATTCTATAATTGGGGTGTAACCTCTCTTAAGTTTTTCAATTGCAATCGTTAGGAGGTCAGCCTTAAGTTGCGCGATATTCCAGGTCAGTTTGTTTTAAGAACCAGCCCCGTACTTCTTCATATTCCAAATAAAAGTCGAAGTCCTTATTTTTGTGATATATCTTTTTGGCGCAAAGAGAATAGTGTAAAATTCATTGTTGTTGGCTACGCGGCTTAGTCCAAATATTTTTTCTCAGCCAACACAAACAATTCTTTTAGTTTTTCCTTTTTGTCGGTTAAGTCCTCTTTGGTTATTCTCAGTCGGTATCGTGAACGGAAGTATTCTAAGTAATCAAAATCGTTAGTTTCAATTATTGAGTCGATGTCCTCAGACTTTGCCACCTTGAGAATTAAGGTAAAAAACTTCTTTCTCGGTTTCAAAAGTACAAAAGGAATATGTTGTCCGCTTGCTCCAAGCCTTATGTTTGCTTTGGTGTAACTCAATTCGTAATTCTTTCCTGCCTCGTTAACAATTGCTAAATATTTGTCGGTTAGCTGCATTGTTTCAACAGAACTCTTTTTATTCCAAAAGTCACGATTTGTTGTCGTTTGTTGAATTTCTTTTTCTTCATCTTCTTCTTCCAATCCTAAAGTCAATTCGTCAAGTACTTTTGTAAAGACAAGCGCAATCTTGTCGTCAAACTTATAGGCTTTCATTTGTATGGCTATTAATGGGATGTAACCATTGAATAGTCCAATTACATTTAAAAATCGACTTGTTATATCTTCTGCTATGATTACAGCACAATGGTCGTATTGAGGATATCTTTTTCTTTCGATGTCCCAATATTCAATAGTCCTTATTATATGACTCTCGTCCGATTTGCCAAGTTGAATTTCAACTTCGTACCTTCTATTTAATTCAGGGTCGTGCAACAATAGGTCTAAACGTCCTGCTCTCGGTTGAATTCTTTCTTTGTCCTTGAGTATTAAGTCACCGAGTTCAAGTATTGTCGGGTCTTCTGCAATTTTATCTTGAATTGCCCGCTCAGTTATTTCTGGATGGTCTTTAAGATTAATCTGTTCGGGTTTGAATAATTTGTCCATCGTTTTTCTTAGTTAGTCGAATTTTTCCTGCGTTGCCCACAACTCTAAAATATAACCCATTGTTGATATTCCTATATAACTCAACCATTTTACTTCTTCTGCTTTGCCTTCATACCAAACAAAAACCGCATCACACTAAACGGACGAATCAGCAATAGATAAAATCCGGCACAACTGATCAGAGTGAGCATGGCAATGGTCCAATACTTGGCGGCTATGCTCCAATCTAATTGGCAAATGTAATAGCCAATGGCAATGATCACGGTTTGATGCAAAATATAAAATGGATATAAGCCTTCGCTGATTTTCGTTAACCATGGGTGAGGCTTGTTCAGATAATGCTGACCGTAAGCAATGATGGTAATCACCGTGAACCAGCTTACAAAGATGGAGGTAACATCAAACGTGGTTTCAATGGTGTCGCTTGTCCACGGGAGTTGAACCAGATTTCGAAAATGAAAATAGCAGATATAAAATGGTATGAGTGAAATGAGCATGGTGATCAACAAATATTTTCGGTTGACGCCAATGGCTTCCCAAAGTTTGGGACTGGAGTAGCAAAGTATTCCCATCACAAAAAACAAAAAGTAAAATGTAAAGAACGCCCAGTCATTCACCAACGCATGGGTCTCTTCCGGAAAATAAGGACGCAACACAATTTGTGTAAGGAGAATGAGTGCAGCTGGGATCAACAATATTCCAGCAGGACTACCCAGGAATTTGAAAGCTCCGTTTTTGAATTGCTCTGATCGCGATGATCGCAAATAGCTAAGAAAAGGCAACGCAAGAGGTTGGCTTCATTCTTTCTGTTTTCTTTGGAAAGAAAGAAAATCAATAGAAAAATGCCCTGCACAATGCCGAGAAAAATAAAAATCGAAAAAAGGTCAATCCGGTAATTCAAGACATGGCTGGTTAACAAAGGCAAAGTAATATATTTGAAGGTCTGTCTGCAAACGTTTTGAGGACTTATTCATCAAAGCCAAAGGATGACATTAATAATCCAGCAATAAAAACTATTTATGAAACTTCTAGTATCACTTCTCCTGACGTTATCTTCATTTTTGCTTCTGGCACAAGAAGGTGACTTACCCAACGATTTTCTCTCCAAAGATTTCCATAAAGAAAGAAGAGAGAAGTTACGCGTGAGTCTTCCTCAAAATTCGGTAGCGGTGTTCTTTGCCAACCCGGTGCGCAATCGCGCCAATGATGTCGAGTATGTCTATCATCAGGATCCTGACTTCTATTACCTCACTGGCTATAAAGAACCGGAAGCTGCGTTGCTTGTTTTCAAGGATAAACAAATAGCAGCCAATGGAACTGCCTACAACGAAATTCTATTCGTGCAGCCACGCAATGCCATGCGCGAAATGTGGACGGGCCGCAGACTCGGTGAGCAGGGCACCAAAGATTTATTGGGCTTTGAGCAGGCTTTTAACAACAGCGAGTTCAAACGCTATCATGTGGATTTTTCCAAATTTGATAAGATTCTATTCTTTGATTTTAAAAATGACGTGCGCGATGATCCGAGAGACTCCTCTGATTTATATGACATGATCATTCAGTTCAAAGCAAAAGTTAAGTATCCTGAAAAAAATGTAACCTCACTTGCCGTAGAACCATCCAAAAATAATCTGGACATGAAAGGCCTGACCGACCACATGGCCAAACTGCGAGGCATCAAAACAAAAGATGAAATTGAATTGATACGGAAAGCCGTTTCCATTTCATGTTTTGGCCAGGTGGAAGTGATGAAGGCGATAAAGCCCGGAATGTCAGAGCGCGAGATTCAAGGCATTCATGAGTTTGTGTATAAAAAATATCAAGCCGAAGATCTTGGCTATCCTTCTATTGTAGGAGCTGGGCATAATGGTTGCATTTTACATTACATCGATAACTACAAACCGAGTGTATCATCAAAAGAATTAATTCTGATGGACTTAGGTGCAGAGTTTCATGGTTACACGGCAGACATTACGCGCACCATTCCGGTTAACGGAAAGTTTTCACCCGAGCAAAAGGCGATTTATGAACTCGTCCTGAAAGCGCAGGAAGAAGCGATGAAGATTACTAAACCAGGAACTCCACTCAGATTGACAACTGACACCTGCCGTGCAGTAATCAATCGTGGATTAGTGCAATTGGGAATTATCAAACCAAATGAAAAACATCTTTACTTCCCCCATGGTGTAAGTCATCACATTGGGTTAGATGTCCACGATCGCGGTGGCTCAATCATGGAAGAAGGTAATACCATTACCATAGAGCCTGGAATTTACATTCCGGACAACGCTGCGTGCGATAAGAAATGGTGGGGCATTGCCGTACGTATTGAAGATGATTACCTGATCACCAAAGATGGGTACGAACATCTATCCAGGATTGCGCCTCGTACCGTAAAAGAAATCGAAGACATGATGAAACTGCCTTCCGCATTCGATAATTTAGTTTTGCCAGATCTTGATAAGTTGAATCCGAAAAAATAAAACTGATTATACGCTGTGCTGCAAGGTTGAAGTGAAAGACAACTTGATACTGCCATGATTGAACTGTTAAGCCAATCTTCATTATTATTATTATTTGTTGTATTGGCAGTGGGCGCACCGCTTGGTAAAATAAAAATTGCCGGAGTGAATCTTGGCATTGCGTCCGTACTTTTTACCGGTTTAGCTTTTGGTGCTTTGTCGCCAGATATTAAGTTGCCAGCTATTATTTATGAAATTGGCCTGGTACTTTTTATCTATTGCATTGGCATATCCAGCGGTGAGCAATTTTTTGGAAATCTGAAAAAGAAAGGGTGGCGTGAAAATGCTTTAGCTCTTGGTGCTATCGTATTTGCTTTTCTATTGGTACTGTCCATTGGCTCATTCACTTCGTTGAAATATTCACACCTCGCAGGAATTTTTGCGGGAAGCCTTACCAACACACCCGCATTAGCAGCCTCGTTGGAATTTATAAAAGGTGTAACACCTGTTGCCCTGATTGAATCAGCTTTGGCCGAACCTGTCGTTGCCTACTCAGTATGTTACCCCATGGGTGTGATCGGAATGATTCTCGCGATCATCATATTTCAAAAGGTTTTTAAAACTTCTCTCAAAACAAATGCTGAAGTTGCCGAAGCTGACAAACTCACGAATGCTACTGTAGTGATCACGAATGAAAAAATTATCGGGCAATCCATTCGGGAGATAAAAGTAAAAAACAAACTCAACATCGTATTTGGTCGCATTAAACATGAAGGCATATCATCACTGGCATTAGAAACGGTAATGCCAGCTTTGGGTGATCTGATGACGATCGTAGGCAAACCAGCCGAAATAGAAAAAGCAATTACGCTATTAGGTAAACGAAGCGAAATTCATCTGGAAGTTGATCATCAGCAACTTGACATGCGCAGAGTATTTGTATCCAATCATGATATCATTGGCCAATCACTAAAAGATTTAAATCTGCCACATACGTTGGGAATCATCGTTACGCGCATACGCAGAGGTGATAGTGATATTTTACCGAATGCCAATACTACCCTACAATTTGGTGATCGTGTGCGCATTCTTACGGGCAGAAATGAATTGGCATCAGCCAGCAAATTTTTTGGCGATAGCTATGCTGCGCAAAGTGAAATTGATATCCTCACACTTGGGCTAGGCATGGCAGCGGGTTTTTTATTGGGAATGATTCCGATTCCTCTTCCTGGTGGTTTCACACTAAAGTTAGGTATTGCAGGTGGACCGCTCATTGTTGCCTTGCTGCTTGGTGCAATAAACCGTGTTGGCAAATTGGTATTTGTAATGCCTTACAGTGCTAACCACACCATTCGACAATTAGGACTTGTCTTATTCTTAGCTGGCATTGGCACACGCTCTGGTTTTGCTTTTGGCGAAACAATCACAAACAGTGATGATGGATTGACATTTTTTACGATCGGTGCAATCATTACAATCACCATCGCCTTTTTCTTTCTGTTTATCGGTCATCGTATTCTTAAGATTCCTTTCCCAAGATTGGCGGGTATGCTTTCCGGTGTTCAAACACAACCGGCTGTGTTAGCTTTTGTAAATGAGCAGGCTAAGAGTGAACAACCGAACATTGGTTACTCTTCTGTTTTCCCCATCGCTACGTTGGCAAAAATTATTTTTGCACAAGTGCTATTAACTATTTTGAGCTAAATAATTCCTTAACATACATTTGAGTATGATCACAAAAGCAATTGTAGAAGACGCACCCGAATTAGATCGCCTTGTTAACTCAGCATATCGAGGAGATTCATCCCGCCAGGGCTGGACCACGGAAGCTGATTTGTTAGATGGTACTCGCACTGATGCTGCCGCTATTGCCGAGCTAATAAAAACTCCGGGCACTACGATATTGAAATACGTTGAAGAAAATAAAATTCTCGGTTGCATTGAATTACAAAATCAGGATGGTAAACTTTATTTAGGAATGCTTACGGTTCGACCGCACTTGCAGGGAAATGGTATTGGCAAAATATTACTGACCGCAGCAGAAGAAGAAGCAGAAAGACAACAGTGTCCTTCCATTTTTATGACCGTGATTTCCGTTCGCAAAGAACTAATCGATTGGTATGTGCGTCATGGCTATCAGCCTACTGGCGAACGAAAACCATTTGCCTTTAATGACCCTCGTTTTGGTCAGCCAAAAATGAAATTGGAGTTCATTGTTCTGGAGAAGAAATTATAGGTCGAAATAGAGATTTTATAATCTACCAGGCACACTTCCTTTCCTGACATAGAACAGTGCCTTACATTTTCATTATCACACTCTAAATCAATATTTACATTCACTTTTAACTTAAAGTCAATTCTTCTGGAAGGACATTCGATACAACGTAAAAAACAAATGAGCACTTCATTCATGAGAGGCTTGATTTGTTTAGTTTTTAAGTATCTGATTTGTTAGTTTCGTCATTCAATAATCGATTATGCTTAAGGTAATTGCCTTTGATGCTGACGATACACTCTGGCACAACGAGTCCTACTTTCAGGAGACCGAAAAGAAGTTTTGTGTACTAGTCGAAAACTATCTTCCCCAACATACCATAGCGCGTGAGCTTCTTCAAACGGAGGTAAAAAATATTGAACTCTATGGATACGGCATCAAAGCATTTATCCTTTCCATGATTGAAACCGCTATTCGTATTACAGATAAGTCGATACCCAATGAAGCCATTGAGAAGATTATCGAATATGGACAGGATCTGTTAAACAAACCAGTCGATCTGGTGGATGGAGTGGAAGACGTACTTCATCAGTTAAAAGGAAAGTATCGGTTAGTGATGGCAACGAAAGGTGATTTACTCGATCAGGAACGCAAGCTGAAAAAGTCAGGGCTGGAAAACTACTTCCATCATATTGAAATCATGTCAGAAAAAAAAGAAAATGATTTCAGAAAACTTATCAAACATCTGGATATAGCACCCGAGCAATTCGCAATGATCGGGAATTCGTTAAAGTCGGACATTGTACCGGTTTTAAATTTGGGAGGTCATGGGTTTCATATTCCCTATCATGTTACGTGGGCACATGAACGAGTGGAAACAGAGATTGAGAATGAAAAATTCAAAGTGTTGAATTCCATCCATGAATTACTCAATTATCTATAATCTCTATTCATTGATGGTCATAAAAAATGAAAGAGGGCTTGATTTCCCTCTTTCATTTTAAATCAGATATTAAACCAAATCACACCACCTTTCTCCTGATCAATTTGGCATAAGTACGACTGACCGGAAAGGTTTTTCCGTTTTGCATTTTCACAATCATTCCACCATTAAAATGACGTTCAATTTCTTTTAAAAAAGAAATATTAACTATCGTAGAGCGATGCACTCTTATAAATTTATCAGGATTCATGATCTCCTCGAGTTTACCAATACCTGATGAACTAACGAACTGATCATTCTTTGTTGAAATTACAGTATAGTCTCCGGAGGCTTCCAGGTACATGATTTCTTCAATCGGCAGATTGAATAGCTTCTCTGACTTTTGCACAAAAATATGGGAATCATAAGAAGCGCGGGGTGTAGATACGTGCATACTTGACAACATGTCTTCAATGTTGCCTGCTTCCGTTTTCTTTCTTTGCAGGGCTCTGTCTATCGCTAGTTTAAATCTCTCCTGATCTAAAGGCTTCAGTAAATAATCCACTGCATTTTTTTCAAAAGCCTTAATAGCATATTGATCATAGGCAGTAGTAAAAATAACATAGGGCTCATGAATGATCTCATCAAGCACATCAAAACCATTCAACCCTGGCATTTGCACATCTAAAAAGATCAGGTCAGGCTTTAGTTCATCTATTTTCTCTATGGCTTCACTTCCCTTACTGCATTCACCCAAAATCTCAATCTGCGGAAATGCCGCCAGATATTCGCGCAGGAGTTCTCGGGCTAACTTTTCATCATCAATAATTAAACAGGTTGTATTCATAATATTTGTTTTTCGTATATCTCAGTAGTTATTTTTTCCTGATCCTTTTTGGCATCAATGAAGAAACTTACAGAATAGCCAAGCTCAGATGATCTAACACGCAAATGAGACTGAGGGCCAAAATAACTTTTCAATCTCAGATCAGTATTTATCATACCCACCCCGCTTGAACTTCCATCCATTACTTTCTTTGCCTTTGAACCAAGGCCATCATCTTTTACTTCAAAATATATGATAGACCCCGATCTCCTTACGGTTAATGAAATCGTACCTCCTTCTTCTTTTGGACCAATACCATATTTGACGGAATTTTCAACTAAGGGCTGCAAAATCATGGGCGGAATATTAATACTCAGGCATGATGAATCAATTACTTTTTCAAATTTCAAACGATCGCCAAAGCGCACCTGCTGTATGCGTATGTAATTTTCAATAAACTGTATCTCATGAATGAGCTTTACCATTTCACCATTATGAGAATCGAGCGCATATCGAAAAACATCCGAAAGTTGAGTAATCACTTTTCGCGCCTGCTCCTTGCTGGAATTTACCAGGGTGCTGATCGAATTTAGTGTGTTGAAAAGGAAGTGAGGATTGATTTGGGATTTAAGTAAGGATATCTGCATTTCTTTATTGCGAATTGCCAACTCACTCTTCTCGCGTTCCTGCCCTTGAAGCCCTTGAAAATATCTGATCACATAATACACCCCTACGGTAATAATATATTGATCGTGAATGCGAAGGGCATTCCAGCTGCTTACCATCAACACCATATATTCAGTCCAATGCTCGAAGTAAACAAAGCCCTCAAGGTAATCGCGGAAGTAGTAGGATAGCGTACCCATCAACAAAAAGAAGACGATGATACCCGCCACGTGACCAATAATCTGAAATATCGGTCGAAATTTAAAAAGCCAATGAGCCCAGAGGAAAATCAATATAATAAAAACACACAACGACTCGAATAGGAAAAAAGCTGTCCATAATACATAGTATTCAGGGTTTACAAACCTCCATTCTACGACAGCGCTGATAGTAAAATTAAGTGCATACCAAATGCAGATTAGCAGATAGGCACGCTTCCAAATACGGGGAATTGAATCAAACCACTTCACAGAATCGAAAGATTAGGCTATAAATTTAAACAATCGAAGCGAATGCCGTCTAACGTAATATTTTAGCGCTTAATGGGACTTTATCGCGACCAGTAAAAGAAAGGAGGTTACTTTGAATATCGTATCTTTGACATCGTAAGACTCAACAATTTCTTCAGATGAGGAACTTTTTATTGCTCTTAGTCTTCCTTGGGTTCAGTTTCGTGGGGCTATCACAGAAAATAACGGTTTCTGGAAAAGTCATTGATAAAGAAACCAAAGAACCACTAACCTTCGCTTCCATTGGCATCAAAGGTAAATCCATTGGCACTGTTACAAATTTACAGGGCGAGTTTGATTTTCATATACCCAGTGAGATGCGCAATGACTTTCTAGTCATAAATATGTTAGGTTACAAAACATTCGATGCTCCGATCTGGTCACTTCTTGATGGTAAGCCATTAGTTATTGAAATCGAAAAATCTACGTTTCTATTGAACGAAGTTGTTATCTCTGACTCCCTGACGGGCGGGGAGATATTGCAAATTGCGCTATCCCGCATTGAACAAAACTATCCGATGGAACCTTATCTTATGTATGGTTTTTACCGTGATTTAAAAAAAGTAGGAGGAACATATATTTCACTGCTCGAAGCTGCCGTCAAAATCTACGATAAAGATTATAAGGAGCCTCGCAATAAAAATAAATTAAGGGAGAGCGTGGCACTTCAGGAAGTAAGGCGCAGTATTGGTTATTCAAGTCGGTTCACCTCCTATTTTGATCAGGATAATTTGCTTGAGGTATTACTCCTTCATAATAGTGTGCGCTACCGGCATTTCCCTTGTGAACAATCTTTCTTTAATGAAATTTCACGATCGAAAGATTCATACTATGATGGCCAGCAAATATATGTTCTATCTCATAAAGGCGACTATAATTTAACCGTCCACGTTGAAAAATCAACCTATGCGATTATCCATATAGAGTACGAAGAAAAGGTTGTCGATAAATTAAATAAAAAACGGGGTATGGTGAGCAGGCTGGTGAATAGCAAGCGTGTAAATAACTTCAAACGGTTCGAGGGAAAATATTATGTCAATTATATATCTGTTGATTCAAAAGTGAATTGGTATGATAAAGAAACAGAAGAATTAAAATTTGAAACAGAACTTAACCAATCACTGCTAATTAACCAGGTTTTACCAAATGCAATAGGGCGAATAAATAGCAAGGAGAAGATGAAGGCCTATGGGTTACAATATCAGGATCCACCCTACAACAAAGAATTCTGGGATAATTATAACCTGATTAAAGAAAGTCCCCTCGATCGTAAAATTATTGAGGATCTGGAAAAACAAGGACCGCTGGATAAACAGTTTAAGGATAATTAATTTTTTTTTGATTTACTATTAGTTCACCTTTCCCAAAAATTCAATTTGTTTTTCATTGCGCATTTTTTACTGTTGGATGAATTCTTGTCTGGATATTTCCATAAAAGCAGTTTAAATGATAAATCGAAATATGCTGGAGGGCTTAGCTGTTCTTACATTTAATCCTTCAATCAGTAAAATATTCGATAACCAGTTTAGCCATTCCAATGGGCATCAAAATGAGAACTGCCAGGCTAATCCAATGAATCTCCTGTTCTAAATTCCACAGAGTAAATAAGTATAAGCCGTGTGTAAAGAGTTGATGAGCGGTTAGTACTGAAAAAAATAAATTAAAGAGACTGTGGCGATACAAAAAACCATAAAGGCAATAAAGGTCAATCACCGCGAACGTTGCATGACGAAGAACTGATGCTTCATTTACCTTAAAAAAGATTCCTAAAAAATGATAGAGTGCGGCAACGCAAAACATCATTCCGAAAAGGTAATCAGTCTTTTCTTTCCAATATTGTTGTGAAATATTTGTGACCTTCATTTTATTATTTGTTTAGTTCAGCATTCCTTACTTTGGATTTTAAGAGGTCTATCCATTCATGAAAAATAATTTTTATCAAATTATAGGAATGAATACTATTGACGAGTCCATAACGAGTCTGTCTTGTTGGGTCTTCATCTTTAAAAGTTCCAAACAACCGATCAAAAATGATCAACACGTTTCCGTAGTTCTTATTAAGATAATCAGGATTTGAAGCATGGTGTACGCGATGATGAGAAGGCGTATTAAATACAAGATCAATAATAGGCAGTTTCCCTATGACCTGTGTATGTTGCATGAATGAGAAAAGAAATGATACTGTTTCTACAGTAAAAATCATAGTTGGATTAAAGCCAAAAAATAAAAGGGGAATCCAAAAAACATTGTGAAGAATAATATTCAAAAATGGAACCCGGGCCGCGGTGGAAATATTCATCATTTCAGACGAATGATGATTTACATGCACCGCCCAGAGAAATCTATTCTCATGACTCAATCTGTGAAACCAGTAGTAAACAAACTCATTACCGAGGAGTAAAATAATCCACGCAAGCCAAGCTTCTGAAATTTTATAAGGGGTAAATTGGTATAAATAAATCCATAGAGCTAACCAAAGCCCTTTGGTTAAGAATCTAAAAGCAACAGCAATCACCCCCAACGACAGATTCACAAGTGTATCCTTCAATTCATAGTACTTCCTTTTATTCCGTTGGCTAAAAAAAAACTCCATTAGCATCGCTGCAAAGTATATCACGAGAAAGACCTTAACTGATTCATTTAATACCATAGTGTTTATTATAAAATAGTGTTAGGGTCGCGTCTCAAAAACCAAATATCCATATCCGAATAAGGGTGCTTTACTTTCGAATAAACTTTAAAACCAATCTTCTCATAGATATTTACAATTCGGTGAACTGTTGTTTCGGCATATACAGGCTCTTTGGTCGCACTTGATATATTGAAAATTTCATTCTTAATCTCAAAGGCAGACACACATTTAGCCGCTCCTTTATCGGTGGCTATAAACCATGCATACCAACCGGTTTTTGGTCTTATGGTATCAATCAGTTTACGCGATCGAAGCACCCGAATCCCATGCCTGATTCCAAAAACTTTAATTAATAAGTATAGCTTTTTAAAAAAGATGGTAATTGACGTTGGCTTGATTTGAAGTCTATAAAATAAAATGATTCCATTTCTGTCTCTCGTTAAATAGGCTCCCTTTTTAAGAATTGCTTCCTCAAGACAAACCGACAACAAGATCCGCAAATGCTCCTGCGACTTCTCCTTATTCCTAATCATCCACATCACACCAGGCACATCTTTAAATGCTTTTTCCAAAATTTCTAGTGCTCTGCTCTTATCGAGTTCCGTTTCAATATGATTCATCCTCTTGATTTTTTAGTTATCCAATTAATGACACAGTGAATGGCAAAATCAACCAAATCCTTCTTATCAATTTCCTATATGAAGAAATTATTCCATGCAGCTACCATCTACTCAATATTTTTGGTACCCGATCACTCTGATTTCTTTCGTAAGTAAATGGATAGTCCAAGACCAATAACCATCTGACCTTTGCGATAGGTGAATTCAGAACCATCATCATCCTCTTTTAAAGTATAAGCTTGGTAGGATATGGAAGGCTCAAGTGCAACGTTCTCATTTAGGAATGCAGCATATCCCAATCCCAATTTCCATTGCGAAGCGTTATCCTCTCTCTTTATAGAACCTCCAGAATAAGTATTTTCGGAAATTGATTTGCCAAAAGAATAATTACCCGAAAAGAAAACGCCTCCTTTCGTATAAACCCGAATGAATGGACCAAGTAAATATTCAGTATTTATACTTTTGTTAACATTACTATTCTGGTCACTCTTTTGTGTCTCAGTATTTAAATCTAATGAGAGACCTAATGCAAAACCATTACTGACAAAGAAGCCAACTTCAGGGTTACGTTGAACGAGTTTATCTTTGTCTTGTTTGTCTGAGAGGAGTACTCATACTTTCCATTGCCCAAATTAATGGCCATGCTTCCATCTGCCAGCACCGAACCTTTTTGCAGCGCGGCACGATATTCAGATTGCGCACTAATTTGAGTGCACTGAACAAATACTAACACAACAGTGATTAAAGTTATCTTTTTCATAATAGTGGGGTTAGTTGTTAACTACACATCTAAAGTATTACGAACCACATCGAGTCAAACGTCAATGATCGTAATCATCCAAAAAGCTTTTGGCATATCTTGCAAGTGGTAAGAAGTTCGCTTACCAGAGTTGCATTTTTTGCAAATCAGCCAAATTTGAGCTATTATTATCTACACAAATCACCAATCATGCAGGCGGCACAGGAAAACATCCAATCCTCCTTCCTAAACCAGGTTAAGCTCATCGTACCTCCGCAGGTATCATTTGTGGATGAGCTTGCCGAATTGCTAAACATTAGTCGTGACAGCGTATACAGGCGCATGAGAGGAGAAACCGTTTTGTCATTGGATGAGGTTAAAAAGATTTGTTCACACTATAATATATCAATGGACACGTTATTATCCCCTAATAGCGAAATGGTCTCGTTCAACAATCGGAAAATAGATCATCTCCATTTTACGTTTGAAATGTGGCTGAAATCAGTTCTCAATAACATGGAGATGATATGCAGCTTCCCTGAAAAGGAATTGTTGTATGCAGCCAAGGACATTCCCATTTTCCATTACTATGCATTTCCTAAGCTGGCCGCTTTTAAAATGTTTTTCTGGATGAAAACATATCACCTGTATCCCCAGTACGCAGACGCTAAATTCAATTACGAACTGATCTCCAAAGATTTACTTCATATCGGCAAAAAAATATGGGATTGTTACGCTCAGATTCCCAGTACCGAAATCTGGAGTGATGAAACCTCCATCGTTACCCAGCGCCAAATTGAATACTATCATGAAATTGGTGTTATCACCACGGAGCAGGCTCAAGAACTCTGTGATGAATATAGTAAGATGATTGACCACATTCAGCTTTGCGCAAAGAATGGAGTAAAGGAAAATAATTCAGCACCCTATAGTTTGTTTAAGAATGATATTCTTATTGCAGAGACAACTATCTTCTTTAAGATGGGTGACAGGCGTGTAACATTTTTAATTTACAATACCATGAATGTGCTTACTACATCCAATGAAAGATTCTGCAAAAACACAGAAAATTTTCTAACCAACGTGATCAATAAATCCATTCAAATCAGCACCAGTGGAGAAAAAGAAAGAACCAAATTCTTCAACCGTATGCAAAATTCTATTCAGATGTTGAAAAAGAAAATCATGTAAAAAAAGGTCGCTATGATATCTATTCCATTATGGATTCAGCCAGGCAAACTGTGACAGAAAGTATTCAGACTATTTTTCTCAATCAGGTCAAGAGTAATCTTCCTGCTAATCTGTCTTTTGTCGATGAACTGGCGGAGACGTTGAATATCAGTCGTGATAGTGCTTATCGAAGAATACGTGGTGAAACTATTCTTTCATTGGATGAGGCAAAGACGCTCTGTAATCGCTTCGGTGTGTCTGTCGATGTGTTATTTTCAAACTCTTCAGAAATGGTGACTTTTCATAGAAGAGTGGTCGGCTATGAAGAATATAATGTCGAAAAATGGCTAAACTCAATATTAAAAAACCTCGATCATCTGAGCGGATTTGAAAAAAACGAAATGATTTTCTCCGCTAAGGATATACCGGTGTTTCATTACTTCAGACTTCCGGATGTATCTGCTTTCAAACTATTTTTTTGGATGAAAACGTTACTTGGTTATCCAACATATGAACACGCTAGATACAGCAAGGAATCTATGCCTGCCGAACTGATCGCACTCACCACTAGAATATCGAAGAAATACTCAACCATTTCCAGCACTGAAATATGGAACGAAGAAATTCTTTATGCCACGCTGAGGCAAATTGAATTTTATTACGAATGCGGATTTTTTTTAAATCCCTCAGATGCAATTTTGCTTTGTGATCAACTGTCAGCATTACTTAAAGAAATAGAAGTTGAAGCTGCCATGGGAAAAAAATCTGAAGGAGGTTTTTTCAATCTCTTTAACAATGAAATTCTGATTGCAGACAATACCGTGCTCGCCCGAATAGGTGACAAGCGGTGTGTATATGTGAATCAAAATGCATTGAATATCCTACTTACATTTCAGGAACCTTTTTGCGAAAAGACAGAAATATATCTTCAAAACCTGATCAAAAAATCTACCATCATCAGTGTAACTGGCCACCGCGAGCGTACAAGGTTCTTTAAAGACTTGAATGAGAGCATTCAAGTCTTCAAAGAAAAATTCAATAAAAAATAGATTTGAAGTTATGATGGATTAAGCACTCTCCATAAGTGCTTCTTTAAGAAGTTCTTCTTTGTCGATAGGAACAACGCCTACGTGTTGGCATACAAGTCCTCCACCTAAGTTGGAAAGAAAAGCAATTTGCTTAGGGGATAAATTTAACGCAACGGCCAATGCGGCAATACTCACCACGGTGTCACCAGCTCCAGAAACATCTGCAATTTCACGGGCATGAGCAGATAATTTTACTTTTTCATTTTGGAAGTCAATATACACACCATACTCCGATAACGTAAGCATCACACCGGCAGCATTTAACTTCTCTTTAAGTTGGTCTACTGCGCTTTCAACCGATGACTGATTGGCAGCTTCAACATCAATCTTCAATCCTTCACGAAGTTCTTTTAGATTTGGCTTGAATAGCGTCACTCCTTTATAGGAAAGAAAATTCCGCTTCTTGGGATCCACTACTGTAGGAATGTTATTTTTATTAGCGAGTAGCACAGTCTTTTCAATGATAGAGGCATTTAATACTCCCTTGTCATAATCTTCAAAAATCACCACCTGGCATGAAGGAAGAAGTTTTTCAATCCTCTCCATGATTTCCCGCTCCTCCTGTGCATTGACTACTCTGTCTGATTCTTCATCAACACGAACCACATGTTGACTGCTGGCAATAATTCTCGTCTTCACTGTAGTAGGACGTTGATAGCTGACAACAATTCCTTCTTTAGAAATCCTACCATCGTCAAGGCGCTGAATTAATTTCTTTCCATCATCATCATCACCGATCAATGCGCACAAAATCGGTTTGGCCCCCAGCGAAGCAACGTTTAAAGCAACATTAGCAGCACCACCCAAACGAAAATCTTTTTTCTTTACCGTAACGATAGGCACAGGCGCTTCGGGCGAAATACGCTCTACAGCGCCCCAGATGTAACTATCCAGCATGACATCACCAATGATGAGTACGTTCAGTGAATTGAAGTCTTCAAATATTTTTTGAATGTTCATGATCGTGAAACCAAGATTTGATCTTGCTATTATTTCAATAGTGATAGCGCTTCTTTCATTCTGCGCATCGCCTCTACTAACTCCTTCTCTGAAGCTGCATAAGAAAGTCTCACACAACTTTCATCTCCAAATGCTCCACCAGGTACTAACGAAACATGACCCTTCTCCAACATATACAAGCAAAAGTCATCTCCGTTTTTGATGGTCATCTGACCATCCGACTTACCGTAGTAGTAACTCACATCCGGAAAGAAATAAAAAGCACCTTGCGGATAATTAGCTTTGACACCCGGAATATCCTTTAACAAGTTGTATACAATATCTCTGCGCTTATGATATTCGGTCACCATTTTATTAGTCGGTTCCAAATCACCTGTAATAGCAGCCAATGCACCACGCTGTGAAATAGAACAGTTAGCTGAGGTAATCTGACCTTGTACTTTATTACTTCCATCAGCAATCCACTTGGGTGCAGCAATGTAGCCAACGCGCCAGCCGGTCATGGCAAAACCTTTTGCGAAACCATTGACGGTAATCGTGCGATCAAACATTCCCGGCAAGGAAGCAATACTGGTTTGGTCACCGGTGAAGTTGATGTGTTCATAGATCTCATCTGCAATCACTAATAAGTCAGGGTGCTTTAGCACTACAGCTGCAATCGCTTCAAGTTCTTTCTTTGTAAATACGGAGCCTGTTGGATTACAAGGCGAGGAAAAAATAATCGCTCTGGTTTTTGGAGTAATCGCAGCCTCCACTTGTGCGGCTGTTACTTTGAAATCATTTTCGATCGTACCTCGCACCATCACCGGAGTTGCTTCTGCCAGGCGTACGAGTGCATCATAACTTACCCAATACGGAGAGAATACGATGACTTCGTCACCTCTATTCAACAGCGCAATCATTACATTGGCAATGGATTGCTTTGCACCATTGGACACCACAATATTTTCTGCTTTATATGGAACGTTATTTTCTTTCTGATACTTCGCTGCTAATGCTTCGCGCAAATCCTGATAACCGGCAACGGGAGGATAGGTGAAATATTTACCCTCATCAATTGCTTTCTTTGCTGCTTCACAAATGTGCAGTGGAGTTTTAAAGTCAGGTTCGCCAAGGCTTAGGTTTATAACATCAATACCACGGCTTTTAAATTCACGGGCCTTTGCTGCCATTGCCAGGGTGGCTGATTCTTGAATGGCTTCGATACGGTTTGAAAGTCGGTTCATTTTTATTCGTAAATAATAATTTCAGTAAAAGGAATGGATTTAAAATCTTGATCGGAAGTAATAAGTGGTAAACTTAAGAATCGCGCGGTGGCAAGAACAATACTATCAGGTAATTTCAATTTACTGTTTTTTCGCAGTGAAATTACTTCGTTCTTGATCTCTTCATTAATATCGATAACAATACATTCCTGAATAAACTTGCTAAGTTCAGTATATTGTTTTGCTGTTATGCCTCGGAATCCAAGCAATTCGAGTTGAGAAATAAAGGATAGATAAAGTTTCTTTCGATTAAGCAATTCTGATAAAACCTGGTCACCATTTAAAAGATACAGAACTATATTAGTGTCTAGTATTACGCTATTCCCATTCATTCCTTAGCTCTTTTTGAATGTCAAGAGGGTCTTTGGTAAGTTTAATTACTCCACAATATTTTCGTGTATCAACACCTTTGGAAGCAATCGCTTTTTTGAATTTTTGTGAAATACTTTTCTTATCAGATTTCTTTTTAATAATCGTTGCCATGATTCTCAAACTTTCCAACTTTAAAAGTAAAATAATTAACAGCGTTAAGCAAATAGCGTGCGGCCCAGAATGCTTCTTCCCAAGGTGATCTCATCCGTATATTCCAGATCCCCGCCAACCGGCACGCCTCGTGCAATCGATGTAATTTTAACAGAATAGTCTTTTAATCTTCTGTTTAAATAAAAAGCGGTGGTATCGCCTTCCATGGTAGGACTGAGTGCTAAAATAATTTCTTTAATCACTCCGTTTGACTGAGCTACCCGATTTACCAACGAATCAATTTTCAAATCAGATGGGCCAATACCATTCATGGGAGAGATCACTCCACCTAACACATGGTAGATTCCGGAATATTGTGACGTGTTTTCAATAGCCATCACATCCTGAGTTTCTTCTACAACACAAAGAATACTCTTATCTCTGCGATGACTACGACAGATGGAACACTCTTCTTCATCGGAGATATTATGACAGGTATTACAAAATCGAATATTCTCTCTTAGCTTATTAAGTGCCCCGGTGAGTGCATAGGTTTTGTTTTCGTTCTCCTTCACTAAATGAAGCACCAGCCGCAGCGCAGTTTTTTTTCCGATGCCTGGCAGCTTAGACACTTCATTCACCGCATCTTCAATCAGCTTTGATGGATATTCCACAGTACCAGGTTAACGTTAAAAAGAAAATTGGTTATAAAATCTTGGCATCAATGCCGGCATCGCAGATTGCTTCGCGCATGGGTTTCAATTCTTCCAAATCGCCTATCTTGACTGTGCACTTTCCCTTATGATGAATCAGCCAGGTGCATTGTTCAGCTTGCTCAGGGGTGTGCTTACAAACTCTGATCAACGTTTCAATAACATGTTCGAATGTATTGAAGTCATCATTGAATACGACCAGATCTTTTACATCGGCCACGTCAATGACTTCTAGTACGTTAACTTGTTCCTTCTCTTGATACGATGCTTTCATGGTGTACTTCGATTTCTCAAAATCGCATCAAAGGTAAAAAAAATTGATCTTGTTTCTATCGGTTTACTATTCCAGTCGTTTTTTGCTTTCTTTATGCTTCTCAAAAATACCCTATGACCCCATCGCTTGTCATTACCATCTTAATCGTCTATTTCGCAGCTCTTATTTTTATTTCATACCTCACATCAAAAGGAGCTGATACGGACACTTTTTTTACCGCGAACAGGCAATCGCCATGGTATTTGGTTGCTTTTGGGATGATCGGGGCGTCATTATCAGGCGTGACTTTTATTTCCGTACCCGGCAATGTTGGTAAAATTGGCTTCTCTTATTTTCAGATTGTACTGGGCTACCTGGCCGGCTACTGGGTTATTATGGGCGTGCTAATGCCATTGTATTATCGCCTTAACCTTGTTTCGATTTACACCTATCTTGAACAACGTTTTGATCCGTGGGCTTATAAAACCGGAGCTTTATTCTTTTTGATATCACGAACGATTGGCTCTTCGCTGCGACTTTTTTTGGCCGCCACCGTACTTCAACTTTTTTTGTTTGACTCATGGGGCGTCCCCTTTTTTATTACGGTAGCAGCCACCATTGTGTTGATTTGGGTGTACACATATAAAGGAGGAATTAAAACCATTGTGTGGACCGATACTTTCCAGACTTTTTTTCTTGTGTCTGCAGTAGGCGTAGCTGTGTGGATCATATCTTCTGATTTAGGAATGGGGTTTTCTGAGGTGATGGCGGCTATTGAGGCCAACGGCTATTCAAAAATATTTCACTTCGATGATGTTAACTCTACACTTTTCTTTCCCAAGCAATTTATTGGAGGGGCTTTCATTGCTATTACTATGACTGGAATGGATCAAGAGATTATGCAAAAAAATCTCACCTGCAAGAATCTTGGTGAAGCTCAAAAAAATATGTTTTGGTTCAGTATTACACTGGTTGTGGTCAATCTTCTCTTTCTAACACTTGGCGCATTACTCTATATTTACAGCACACAAAAAGGAATAGCACTCCCAGCCTATTCCGATGAACTCTTCCCACGACTTGCCTTCAATGATCTTGGCCCGTTGGTGGGCATTATGTTTTTGTTAGGCATCACGGCTTCTTCTTATGCCAGTGCCGATTCTGCTTTAGCAGGATTAACCACTTCGTTTTGTATCGACTTCCTGAATTTCAAAGATAAACAGGAAGTGGTAAAGCAACGTCAGAAGACTTTTGTTCACATCGGTTTCTCCGTTTTGTTTTTGATCATCATCCTCATTTTCAAAGAAGTCAATGAGAGATCAGTGATTGATGCTGTGCTCAATGTAGCTGGATATACCTATGGTCCCCTGCTTGGTCTTTTTAGTTTTGGTTTATTTACAAAGCGTGCTATTAAAGGGCCTGCCATACTGGCTGTATGCATTTTATCTCCTATATTTTCCTATGTTGTGAGTTCTAATTCCGTTGATTGGTTCAATGGCTATAAATTTGGAATTGAAATCTTGATCCTAAACGGATTGATTACATTCATAGGCCTTTTGCTCATTGGGAAAGCAGGCAAGACCTCTTAAGTATTATTGGAGTTCTTTAGCCGGATCCCAGAATTTTTTTTCAAATTCCTGCACCTGGTGTATCTTAACTTTTATCCCATCCTTTTCAAGTCGCTTTTGCATGGTGGAGGGCGTTTCAAAATGATGACGGCCTGTTAGCAATCCATTACGGTTAACTACGCGATGAGCTGGAATTTTTTTATTGGTATGGGCAGCATTCATTGCCCAACCCACCATACGTGCACTCATTTTAGTACCGAGATAGCTTGCAATCGCTCCATAGCTAGTCACTCTTCCTTTCGGAATCAACATCACCACTTCATATACATCATCAAAAAAAGAATACGTCTTGGGTGTTTTAATTTCCATTATTGTTAAATCACCGTCTAAAATACAGGAACGGGTGCAAATAAACTTTGAAACATCTAAATTTGCCCCTCTTAAACAAACTTTAATAATACGTTTAATGAGATTTTCTCTGGCTCTTACGCTTTTTGTCTTAGTCGCTTTAATCAGTAATGCACAAAAACTTCAGGTCTCAGATTCTACAGGTTGGAATTCATTGTTGGAAGGGCATGAACTGTCTTTCAAAATCTATGCACTCGATTCGGTAGCACCTTATTTTACTATCGAGGGTGTGGGTGGATACAGAATGCACTTTGATTCATTAGGAAATTTCAAATGGAGCCCATCTTTTGATTTGGTTGATCGTCTTGAAAAAGAAAAAGAAATCAATGTGATTGTACAGGCTGAATGGAAAGATGGTAGAAGAGTAAGAAAGACGTTGAACTTTACAGTACTGCATCAAAACCGTCCGCCTGTGGTAGAAGATTTGCCGGTGTTCTATGTAAAACAATCCAGCGCCAACCGGTATCAGATTCCATCTGAATATGTGAATGATCCTGATGGTGATCCGCTGGTATTTAAATCCATTCAATCTCAATTGCCCGAAGGTGTTGTTCTCTCTTCATTAGGACTTCTCACCTGGACACCATCGCGAAATCAGTTCAATAACCTAAAAAATAATCCACTTCTACTCGAGTTTGTTGTACAAGATCAACCCGAGAAAGCAGAGACCAGAGGTAAAATAAAAATTGCCCAAACGCAGCTTGATCTACCACCCGAAATGCTGTTGGTTCCGGGAGACTCAAGTTTTATTATCAAAGAAGACGAACGGCTTAACCTGAAACTATATGTATCAGACCCCAATGGTGATGAGAATATAAATAGTGTAGGGTTTGTTCCATCCGACTCACGCATTCTGGGATCCAGTTTAGTCTTTAACACAAATGCACAATCTGAATTTACATGGTCACCGGGGTATTATTTCGTAGAGGAAGTTGAAAAGGAAAAACAGGTATTGATCACTTTTTTTGCATTGGATAAATCCAATAATCGGGTGCAGAAAAAAGTAAGTGTGAAGGTGGTGGATGCCGAAAACCTGGAGGAGAAAGACAAGTTTCTCTACCAGAAATATAGAAACTCGCTCGTGCACGCAAAGTCACTTATTGATTTGCTTGAAGAGAATAATGAAAAATTAAATAAAGCTTATAAGCAGGCAAAGAGAGGAAAGAAAAATCGCTCAATTCTTAACGCTTCGCTGGGTGCTACAACGGGTCTGGCACCTATTGCAATACCTAATGATCCCGCTACGTACAAAGCTGTATCTGCCATCGGTGGAACTACGGTGCTCACGATGGGTACTTTAGAAGCCACTGAGGTGATTGGTAAATCCAAGTCTGATATTCTGGAGAAAATGAAAATCAATGTAGAGATACGGAACCAGCTTCAGTTAGAGGCAGACAACTTCGCCCGCAAATATGCTTTAAAGAGCAGCCGTAGAAACAAAGAATTTGACCCTGATCGCGATAAGCTTCTGCCCATCATCAATAACCAAAAGCTTGTGATTCTGGAACTGGATGCCAGCAAGCCAACGAATACGAATTACGATAACAAGGAAATCAAAAAAACTTTTCCTGATTTCAGTGAACAGTAAGACAAAATCGAACGGGGTTTTGCAAGAATGGAATTTCCGTTTACTTTTGCAGTCCTTAAAAAGGCAAAATCGCACACAGAGGAGTGGTAGAGCGGTTTATTGCACCGGTCTTGAAAACCGGAGAACCTTTACGGGTTCCGGGGGTTCGAATCCCTCCTCCTCTGCTGATCAAAAATCAAACAAAATCAAAACCTCGAAATCCAAATGATTTCGAGGTTTTTTTGTTTTTAGGCCTACCAAAATCAACCATAAAATCATAATCCCTTGGTGCCACAGGCGGTGCCATCGATTCAAGCGGGAATTGATGGCACCAAATAGCACTAAATGCACTGAAAATCAACTAGTTCGATAATCGAACATCTTGATTTCAGTCCATGGTTGAGCATACATTAACCATTTAACTATAGGGACTATGAGACAAACAATTTCAGTGAAGTTTTTCGCCCGAACATCAAGGGCAAATGAAGAAGGTAAGGCGCCAATTCATATGCGAATTCAAATCGGAATTCAACGATTGGATTTGCATACAAAAATCTACGTAAGACCAGAAGATTGGTCGAGTCAAGGTGGAATAATAAAGTCCAACGGCAACGATTCAAAACGAATCAACAAGCAACTCGAAGGATTCAAGTTAAAAGCTTTCGACTATCAGCGTGAGTTGATGACTGAGGGAAAAGAAGTCAACATGGATAATATTAAAGCAAAGTGGTATGGTACTTCCCTGGAGCGTCCACGCATGTTGATGGATGTCTTTAAACAACACAATGAGCAAATGAAAGCTCTTGTGAACAGTGAGTTCTCACCACTAACACTTGAGCGATACGAAACTTCTTTCCGCCATACCCAGGCATACATGAAATGGAAGCTTAAGGTCGATGACATCGACATAAAGAAACTCAACTACGAGTTCATCTCTGACTATGAATTCTGGTTGAAATCAAAACGCAAATGCGATCATAACACTTCCGTGAAGTACTTGTCCAACTTCAAAAAAATCGTTCACATCTGCATCAAGAACGGTTGGCTTGAACGTGACCCATTCGTAGGATTTAAAATGACAAAACGCGAAGTAGAGCGTCCATTCCTGGTTCAGGAAGAATTGAAACGAATTATCGATAAGCAATTCGTTGCGCCTCGCATGAACCAAGTGAAGGATATTTTCATCTTCTGTTGCTACACAGGGTTAGCCTCATGCTGCCGGCAACCAGTTGAGCAAGGTGGAAGATGCCATCGCGACAACCATTGGTGTCGGAGATTTTAAAAATGGATCAACTGCAACAACAGAATATACCTACAATAGCACTGGTAGCATTACCTCCGACCTTAACAAGGGAATTAGCACCATCACCTACAATGCCCTCGGCAAGCCACAGCAGATTACCTACTCAGGCTCTCCGGCAAAAACAATTTTGTACACCTATGATGCCGCGGGCACAAAACTGAAAACAGTGACTACCGCAAATAGTGTAACCACCACTACCGATTATGTAGGCGCATTTGTGTACACGAACAATGTGCTCAGTTTCTTCAGCAGCCCCGAAGGCCGTGTGATAAAAA
>JAYVTC010000148.1:0-2942 GCA_043774745.1 Cyclobacteriaceae bacterium
CCGAGAAGCGGTTGATTACTGAAATCATTGCGTTTGATGTCTATGAAGGAGATAAAATCCCGCAAGGAAAAAAAGCGTATGCGCTTGGCTTCACCTTGCAGGATGAAAATAAAACCCTGACGGATGAAGAGATTGAAAAAGTAATGGTGCGGTTGATGAGTGCCTTTGAAAGTAAGATGGGCGCATTGATTAGAAAATAAGAAACTGATTCTGATTGCGGGATTAACGAAGCTGGGTAACCCTGAATTCAAAATTTCGTCTTGAGAATCCAAAATAATATAGCATGGACCAAGAAGCATTGAAATCCAGCCTGAATGGCTTGGAAAGAAAACTTTTAGTATTGCTCAATGAGCATAAGTCGCTAAAAGACGAATTGAAAGCGCTAAAACTTGAAAACCATGAATTAAGGGCTGATGTGAAGAAACGGGACGAGCAATTGTCGCATTTTAAAAATCAGATTAAAATCACTAAAATTGTAGATCATATTAACCCGGAAGACGGAAGTATTTCGGAGTTGAAAAGGAAAGTAGACGAGTATATCCGTGAAATCGATAAGTGTATAGCTCATGTGAGCAGATAACCCGGAAATGTTGATGGACGAACTCTCAGTTAAAATAAAAATTGCAGACCGCGAATACCCTATGAAGGTAAAGCGCAAGGAAGAAGAAAAGGTACGTGCGGCCGGCAAGCTCATCAACGAGAAAATAAAGTACTACAAGGACCAGTTTGGTATTGATGATAAGCAAGACCTGTTGGCAATGGTAGCATTTGATTGTTTGGTGGATAAGATGGCGGATGAAGAAAATCTGCAGGAAATAGACCAGACTGTAGTTGAAAAAGTGAATCAACTCAATCAATTAGTTTCTCAAGCTCTCTAATTCTCTTTTTTCATTCTCCCTTCTTCAGTTTTTGGTCGATTGACCATCCGGGTGTTTTAACTATAAAATACCTATACCATGGATTTATCATCAACAGGAACCAATAGTTTGATCATCATCATTCTGCTGGCCATCATTTCAAGCATACTCATTGCATTATTGATTGGTTCTTTTCTTTACAAAAGAAGACTTAAGAAAAATCAGGTGGCCAACGAAGAGAAAGCCAGGCTGATCATTAAAGAAGCCGAACTGCAGGCCGAAAACATTAAAAAAGACAGAATTCTGGAAGCCAAAGAAAAATTCCTAAAAATGAAGCAGGAATTTGAAGAGGATGCCAACCGCAAGAAAAACCAGATTATTAGCAACGAACAAAAAATCAAACAACGCGAAGCACAACTCTCGAAAGAACTAGAGACACTGAAACGCAAAGAATCTGACATTGATGAAGATAGACAAAGCCTTGCTCAACAGCATGAGCTCGTAAAAAAACGTAAAGAGGAGTTGGATAAATTCAACGCACAAAAAGTGGCAATTCTGGAAGGTATATCAAAACTTACTGCCGATCAGGCGCGCGATCAACTGGTAGAATCCCTTAAAGAAGAAGCAACTACCAAGGCGAGCTCATACATCAAAGACATCATGGAGGAGGCTAAACTAACAGCCACCAAAGAAGCTAGAAAGATTGTAGTGGAAACCATTCAACGCACAGCTACCGAACACGCGGTGGAAAACTGTGTTTCCATTTTCAATATTGAAAGTGATGACATTAAAGGAAAAGTAATCGGAAGAGAAGGTCGTAACATCCGCGCCCTGGAAGCAGCAACAGGAGTTGAAATTATTGTGGATGATACTCCGGAGGCAATCATTATTTCAGGTTTTGATCCTGTGCGCAGGGAAATCGCCCGCTTATCATTGCACCGTTTAGTGCAGGATGGTCGCATCCACCCAGCCCGTATTGAGGAGATTGTTGCAAAAACCACCAAGAACATTGAAGATGAAATTATCGAGATAGGTGAACGAACCGTGATTGATTTGGGTATCCATGGACTTGCTCCTGAACTTGTAAAAATGATAGGCCGCATGCGCTACCGTTCTTCTTACGGGCAAAACTTATTACAACATTCACGCGAAGTAGCCAATCTATGTGCGATCATGGCTGCCGAACTTGGACTAAATGTAAAACAAGCAAAGCGTGCCGGACTCCTTCATGACATTGGTAAAGTATGGCATGAAGAATTAGAAAAACCACACGCCATTGTAGGCATGGAACTGGCTCAAAAGTATAAAGAGCATCCAATTATTTGCAATGCCATTGGCGCTCACCATGATGAAATTGAAATGACCAGCATTCTATCACCTATTATACAGGCATGTGATGCTATTTCCGGTGCAAGACCAGGCGCCAGGCGCGAAGTGATGGAGCAATATATTAAACGCTTGAAAGAACTTGAAAGCGTAGGCCTCAGTTTTGATGGCGTTGAAAAATGCTATGCAATTCAGGCAGGTCGTGAGTTGCGCGTAATTGTGGATGCAGAGAAAGCAACCGATGAGCGTGCCTCCCAGCTAAGCTTCGATATATCACAAAAAATTGAAAAGGATATGCAATACCCTGGTCAGATTAAAGTGACCGTGATTCGCGAAATGCGCAGCGTAGCATACGCTAAATAAAAAATTAAAGATTCGTTTTAAAAGCCCTGGAGACAGGGCTTTTTTCATATTCATTCTTATTATATCCATAAAACCTCGCCTATTCTACTAGTGGTATTCTTTGGAAATCCTTAATCCGATACCTTTATGCTAACTGACCTATTAGAAATAATATCCTTGTGAAATTCAAGCCTCTTTTTGTTTTCCTAATTATACACGCCTCTATTTGCTATGGCCAGAAGTTGAATAATGATTCATTAGCTCGTCAGAATGCTATACAGGTAGTGGAGGTGCATCATCAAAAAACCTCAGCAGGCAATTCACAAAGGTAATTCCGGTTTTTCTCCAAATGGAGAAAGCTTATTAGTCTAAATAAATTAACTTTAAAAATTGTAAATTCTGTCTGGTAGATGCAAA
>JAYVTC010000149.1:0-8705 GCA_043774745.1 Cyclobacteriaceae bacterium
GTATTGTCAAGGTTAACCCTGACAATGAAAATCACCAACATGGTTTCAAGTTTTACATGGCAAGTTGCTGATTTTCATTCGTCAATTATGCAATAGCAATTTGCTATTGCATAATTTGGGTTGAAAAGAAAGCTGACTTATTGAATAGAAATTCGTGCAAATCGTGTCCTTATAAAATAATAAAGGCAGTCACATTTTATGTAACTGCCTTATCATCGTGCTCCTCCTTTTGGACTTGAACCAAAGACCCTCTGATTAACAGTCAGATGCTCTAACCAGCTGAGCTAAGGAGGAATTTGGTGTGCAAAAGTACAGGATTGCGGTTCAATTATCCAAATCAGGTTAGAAATTTATAGAACAAAAACACTTTAATGTAAGAGTATTGGAAAATTGGATCATTTAATTAACTTTGAATCACAAAGTACTTTTTATGAAAGAAAACCAAACCTACCAAAAAGACATTGAGTCCATCCGGCAATTGATGGAACGGTCAGTGAAGTTCTTATCGCTCAATGGTTTGTCAGGAATTTTGGCTGGCATATATGCCTTAATTGGTGCTGCGGTTGCCTACATCATTATTTACTATCCTGTAACTCCTCTGGCATACAGAGAGCAATCCGTAAATGAGAGTACCATTATTTTAAAACTTTTGGCAATTGCCATGGGCGTATTGATGGTTTCATTAATTACCGGATATAAATTGGCCTCCAGCAAGGCAAAGAAACTGGGAGTAAAAGTTTGGGACGCAACGAGTAAACGATTAACAATCAATTTAGCTATTCCACTTGTGGCCGGTGGTTTATTCATACTAATCCTATTGGGCAATGGCCACTATGGTGTAGCTGCACCTGCCTGCCTGATATTTTACGGACTAGCCCTGATTAACGCGAGCCAGAATTTATTTGATGAAGTTCGCTACCTCGGTTATTTAGAAATTGTGTCAGGTCTTATATCTGCATTAATGCCCGACTTCGGATTATTTTTCTGGGCCATCGGATTTGGCGTACTCCATATTATTTATGGTGCGGTGATGTTTAAGAAATACGACCAATGAAAAATCCGTTTGAGAATTTAGACAAAACGCTGGAGCACCGGCTACGGTTGCAGATCATTTCGGTGTTGGTCGCTAATGAATCTTATGATTTCAATGCGCTCAAAGAATTGCTCGAAGCAACCGATGGCAATCTGGCTACGCACCTCAAAGCGTTGGAGCGAGAAAAATACATTTCGGTGAACAAATCTTTTATTGATAGAAAGCCCAATACCCGATATAAAGTTACGGAACGAGGCCGCACTGCTTTTAAAAAACACCTGGATGCGTTGGAAGAATTAATTAAACAACAAAAAAAATAATTTTTTTGCCTATTAACTTTTAAACACAAAGTACTTTTAATAAAACATTTATGGAAACAAACACAACACACAACCTCATCGAGCGCTTTAATCAATGGATCACAGAGTCCGTCATGATTAAATTATTTTCTATCGGCTTCCTGATTCTTGTTTTGATGATTCCGGCCTCGTGGATCGAGCGCCTCATTGGTGAACGACAATCACGAGCTGCCGATGTGGTGCGCGAAGTATCCGACAAATGGTCGGGAAGTCAAACACTATCCGGTCCTGTCCTGGTAATTCCGTTTACAAAAATTGAAAAGATTAAACGATGGGATAACGGAAAGCAAATGGAAGACGTCATTGAAACAAAGCATAAAGCCTACTTTCTTCCAGAAAATTTTACGGCCACTGGCAAAGTAAAGCCCCAGGTATTGCATCGCGGCATTTTTGATGTGGCTGTGTATGAATCTGAAATTTCGATGGATGCACAATTTATTTCTCCCGATTTCACCTCGTGGAGCATTCCGGATGAACAAGTACATTGGAATGAAGCTTTTTTAGTCAATGGTATTTCTGATCTGCGCGGCATTGATGCTGACCCAATCATTGAAAGCTCCTCAAAGAAGTTTGTGGCTGAGCCATCGAGTAATATCGGAATTCAGAGTAATCAGTTTATCGCTAACCAGGTTTTGAACGAAGTGAAGCCAAACGATGCTCAGAACATTCCATTAACCAGTGGCATTGTGGTGCCGCTCAACTGGAAAAGTCGTGATGATTTTACGAATCGTTTCACCGTGAGGTTGAGTTTGAAAGGAAGTGAAAGTCTATACTTTGTGCCAGTCGGAAAATCCACGCAAGTGAATTTAGCAGGTCCCTGGTCTTCACCAAGCTTTGAGGGTAAGCTTTTACCAGCAGAGCGCGCCATCGATAATACTGGATTTTCTGCGATGTGGAAAGTACTATCATTTAACCGCCCCTTCTCGCAAAAATGGATTGACAATGAACAATCGCTTGGCGGCTCGGAGTTTGGTGTGCGATTATTAATTCCTGCCGATCAATATCAAAAAAGCACGCGCACAGCCAAATATGATGAACTCATTATTATCCTGGCGTTCACTGCGCTGTTCCTGGTAGAGATTACAAGCAAAATCAAAATACACCCATTTCAATATATCTTAATCGGTGTGGCACTCATTATCTATTACACGCTTTTACTTTCGCTATCGGAACACGTTGGTTACAATGCGGCATATGCGATCTCATCGATAGCCACCATTACTCTGGTGAGTGTTTATGCATCCACTTTTTTAAGACGCAGGCAGATCTCTCTTTTATTTACAAGCCTGATGACCTTTTTCTATGTGTTCATTTATGTCATTATTCAGGCAGAGGATTTTTCCTTACTGATAGGAAGTGTGGGATTGTTCCTGATCATTGGCATCCTGATGTATTTCTCCAGAAATATTAAGTGGTATAAGGAATAAGCGATTGGCATTATTTATTTTTTTGAATCGAAAAAAGACCTTTACGGAGGTCTTTTTTATGTTAATAATGAATGAAGTTATTAATGCGGTAGTAGTTATTTAAGACTACTCTGCTAATTTGCCCTGATCAATTAATGAACAATGAAAGCCACGCTGTTTATCACTATTTTTTTTCTAGCCTCATGTGCAATCAAGGAATCAAAATCTCCTAAACACTGGATTGCCACAGCACCTGCGGGCGATCAATTCACTCAAGTGAACCGCACGGGAACAACGATCATTCCCAATGGCCGCCTGATTACTCCTGCAGGAATGCAGATTACCGTAGCACCACATCCGTTTGGCATCACTCTAAGTCCTGATGGCAACACCATCATTACTTCCAATTCGGGGACAGGACCTTTTTCGATTTCTATCATTAAAGATTATCGTTCATCAAATCCAATAATTCGTCAAATTCCGGAAGCGGGAAATGAGCAGGATGATGAGGAGGAAGAGGAAGAAGATGAGGATGAGGAAGAATCGCTCAAGGCCGTGTTTATGGGGTTGGCGGTTTCACCTGATGGAAAGAAAGTATATGTGGCCGGTGGACAGCAAAATAAGATTTATATATACGATCTCAATACCTACAGAAAACAGGGTGAGATTACGTGTAATAAATCGTTCGATGGAACGGATTATAGTGATGGTTATATCGGAGACATGGTGTTAAGTAAGGATGGTTCACATTTGTATGCCGTTGATCAAATCGGATTCCGCATGATGGTGATTGACACAAAGACAAATCAGATTACGCACAACGTAAAAACAGGGCGTTATCCTTTCGGGATTGTATTGTCACCGGATGAAAAGACCGTGTATGTTGCCAATGTGGGTATGTTCGAGTATAGTTACATCAAGTCTCTGGATAAGAAACGATTAAAAGAAACGGCACCTAAGTTTCCTGTTTCGGCTTTCGGTTCGAAGGAGATGAAAGAAGGCGTAAAGAATGACTCAATCGAAGCGGCCGGCCTGGGTGATCCTAATGCTCCCGAATCTTTTTCGGTGTGGGCAGTGGATGTGAGTAAAGAAATTCCGAAGATAGTTTCAAAAATTAAAACGGGAGTTTTGGTAGGCGAGGAAGTGGAAGGAATTCCGGCCGTGGGTGGATCGAGTCCCAACTCGATGGTGGCTACGGACCAATTCGTTTATGTAAGCAATGGTAACAACGATAACATTTCTGTTATCGATGCAAAGCAAGGAAAAGTGGCAGGCACTATTGAATTGGAGTTGGATAAACGAATTGGAAATTTGAAAGGTGTGATTCCATTTGGCCTTGCGCTGTCGCCTGATCAGAAGAGATTATTTGTTGCCGAAGCTGGTATCAATGCGGTGGCTGTTATCGATGTGGCATCACAAAAATTACTGGGTCATATTCCTACAGGATGGTTTCCTTCCAAATTGAAAGTTACGCCTGATGGTAAGCAACTAGTGGTAGCCAACGCAAAAGGCTTTGGAAGCGGACCGAATGGTGGAGAAAACTTTAAGCCTGCTGGTGGAAAGGGGTCAGATTATATTGGGGCCTTAATGTTGGGTACAGTTTCCGTCATTGATATTCCTGCCGATGAAGAACTGAATTCATTTACAGAAAAAGTGGTATCCAATAATTTTGCTTTCCGCGAAGTAGAAAAATCAAGCGATGAGAATCCAATTCCAAAATTCACAAAAGAGAAAGACTCACCAATCAAATACATTGTCTTTATCTCTAAAGAAAATCGCACGTATGATGAAGTTTTTGGTCAATTGAATAATGGGAAAGGTGATCCTTCGCTGGCGCGCTATGGAGCCAACAAGTCGTTTACCAATCGGAAGAAAACAGCATCAGTAGAAAATGCTACGGTGATGCCCAACCATTTGGAGCTGGCAAAGCAATTTACCTTCAGTGATAATTTTTATGTTGATGCAGATGTGTCAGCCGATGGTCATCGGTGGCTTACAAATACCTATCCGAATGAATGGATGGAAACGCATCATCCTGCTTCCTACGGAGGAAACAGAGAGTTGAAGGAAGTTTCAAACGCTCCCGGCAAGTTTGGAATGACGGGAGCCTCTGGTGCGATCTATCCAGAAGATTATAACCAGCATGGTTCTATGTGGGAGCATATGTATCGCAATGAAATTGAATTTTATAATTTTGGTTTTGGTGTTGAATTCGATGCCGGAAGTTTTGCCGATTCTACATTTAAGCAAGGTGGTGTTCGTTATCTTGTGAATTATCCGTTGCCGGGTCCGCTTTACGATCGCACCTCACGAATTTTCCCTACCTATAACATGGCAATACCCGATCAATATCGGGCTGATATGTTTATAAAGGAAATCAATGAAAAGTTTCTTGATCAGAAGAAAGATTTACCTCAGATGCTCACACTTCAATTGCTGAATGATCATGGGGCTGGTGAACGGGCTCACGCAGGGTTTCCATTTACAGAAAGTTATATGTCTGATAATGATCTTGCGTTGGGCCGAGTGGTGGAATATCTCAGTCATTTGCCGCAATGGAAAAACATGATGATTGTGGTAACGGAAGATGACGCTCAGGGTGGCCGAGATCATGTTGACGCTCATCGCAGCTTGTTGATGATCATTTCTCCTTATGCAAAGAGAAATTTCAGCAGTCATCAGCATTATAGTTTTGGTTCTGTTTTCAAAACGTTTTGGAATGTGCTTGGCGTTCCTTATCTCAACCAATATGATTTTGGCGCCAATGATATGGGCGATTGCTTCACAGCAACTCCCGACTTTACTCCTTACAAAGCCGTTAGTGTAGATTCCAGAATTTTTGATCCCCAAAAAGCACTCGATCCTTTCGATGAAAAATTTGATTGGGAAGCATTAAAGGAATCACCCAAGTTGGATGATCCGGATCAGATTAGGAAGGCCAGGGAGAAAGATAAACGCCTGGAAGTGAATCATTGATAGTAAAGATTCAAACCACAAAGTCTCCAAGGATCACAAATAGTTTGGGCTTATATGACTTTGTGGTTCAAAATTCAAACTATTCCTTATCCAAAAAAGGATAACGATAATCAGTAGGGGTTACAAATGTTTCTTTGATTGTTCTCATAGAAACCCAACGCAACAAATTCACTTTCGCTCCGGCTTTATCATTCGTGCCTGATCCTCTCGCGCCACCAAATGGTTGTTGACCTACTACAGCACCCGTTGGTTTGTCATTGATATAGAAATTCCCTGCTGAATTCACCAGTTTCTTCGTAGCCAATTCTACGGCATAGCGATCCTTTGCAATAATGGAACCGGTGAGTGCATAAGGCGAAGTGCTGTCGACCAATTCAAGAGTTTGTTCAAAATTATCCTCGTGATAAACATACACGGTCAGCACCGGTCCGAAAATTTCTTCACACATGGTAAGTGAAGAAGCATCTTTACTAACAATCACCGTAGGCTCAATGAAGTATCCTATGGATTTATCATACTTACCACCGGCAATAATTTCGTTCATCGGATTCTGGCGTGCTTGCTCGATATAACCGGTGATTGAGTTGAACGCCTTCTCGTCAATGACCGCGTTGACGAAGTTGCCGAAATCTTCGGTCGGGCCCATCTTGAAGCTTTTTAAATCTTCAATCAGATATTTTTTAACATCCTCCCAAAGATTGGAAGGAATATAGCAACGTGAGGCCGCTGAACATTTTTGTCCCTGATATTCAAAAGCACCACGCGCCATGGCGGTAGAAACCTCTTTTGCATTGGCACTCTTGTGCACCATGATGAAATCTTTTCCTCCAGTTTCACCAACGATGCGAGGATAAGATCGATACTTATGAATATTGTTGCCAATCGTTTTCCACATACCCTGGAACACACCTGTGCTTCCTGTGAAATGAATACCTGCAAAATCACGATGATTGAAAATTACTTCGCCTGCATCAGGCCCTGTTACATAGACTAAGTTAATTACACCATCCGGCAAGCCTGCTTCTTTCAACACGTGCATAATAACATTGGCTGCATAGATCTGAGTGTTGGCGGGTTTCCATACTACGGTGTTGCCCATCAAGGCTGCACTCGTAGGCAGATTTCCTGCAATAGCGGTGAAGTTGAAAGGAGTGAGCGCAAACACAAAACCTTCTAATGGTCTGTATTCAATTCGGTTCCATACTCCGGGTGATGATTCAGGCTGGTCGCGATAAATCTCACCCATGAAGTGTACGTTGAATCTTAGGAAATCAATCAACTCACACGCTGCATCAATCTCAGCCTGAAAGGCATTCTTCGATTGGCCCAACATGGTGGCTGCATTTATTTTGTAGCGGTAAGGGCCAGCGAGTAAGTCGGCAGCTTTTAAAAATATGCTTGCGCGATTTTCCCAACTTAAGTTTGCCCACAATTCTTTAGCCGCCAATGCAGCATTGATCGCTTGCTCCACATGGCTTTTATCACCTTCGTGAAAATAGCCAAGCACATGCTGATGATCATGAGGTGGTGATAATTTTTTCTTACTGTGAGTGCGCACCTCTTCGGCTCCGATGTACATCGGGATGTCCAAAACAGTTGCACGTGCTTCAGCTAATGCTTTTTTTAACGCAGCGCGTTCTTTGCTGCCGGGTGCGTAAGATAATACGGGTTCGTTTTTTGGTACGGGTATGTGAAAAAATCCGGTGGACATATGGTTTATTTTTAATGAATCTTAAGAGGTTCAAAAATAGTTATTAAGTCGGGTTTAAAGAATATCCAGAAGTTGTTTCAGGTCATGAATTTCGTAATGAGGCTTTCCTTGGTGGGTGATTTTATTGGGATTGAAAAATACCGTATCTACCGAAGCATTGTGTGCACCTCCAATATCCGTAAGAAGGTTGTCGCCTACCATTACGGCTTCGTGCGATTGAAAACCGCTTTCATTCAACGCAAACTCAAAAATTTCTTTTGCAGGTTTTTTATGACCTGCGCGAGCTGAGGTTACCACATTTTTAAAATAGGGTGTAAGGCCGGATGATTCCATTTTCGTATACTGGATTTCTTCGAACCCATTCGTGATGATGGTCATTGGATATCGGGGATATAGATATTCAAGCACCTCGATGGCGTTGGGAATCAGACCTGACTTTTTGGGAGACTTAGCCACATATTCATCTGAAAGCTTAAGTGATAGAGGTGTATCGTCAATACCTAACTTTTCCAGGATGCCATGAAATCTTTCAAACCGGATCTTTTCGCGGTTGATTTTACCCAGATCATATAGCTCCCACAAGTGGGTATTTATCTCAACGAATGTCTCATAGAAATTGGTAAAAGATGAAACTCCTCGCCTTTCTAATGCATGGTGATGATATAATTCCTGAAGTGTTTGGTGTGAATTGGTTTCAAAGTCCCAGAGCGTATGATCCAGATCGAAGAGAATGCAACGGTATGATTTCATTAACTAATACAATTTTATTTAAAGGTCTGATATAATTGCCCACCCGACTGATTTGATGCCAGGCATTTCATTAAAGATGGCTGAGTGGTTTTAGTTGCAATTTATTGAGTGATAACTCGCGGTTGCTATAAAGAGTTTCGAAAACCTGCTGGTCTTTTTGCAGGATAGAATCCTTTCGCAGGAATTGAAAAATTTGCCGGGTAATGTCAAAGACCTCATCCTTAAGTTGGTAGAAGACCCATTGATTGAATTTACGTGAAGTGAGAATACCTGAATTTTTGAGATACAGCAAGTGCCGTGAAGTCTTGGTTTGGGTGAATTCAAGAATGTGCTCCAGGTCGGTTATGCACATTTCGCCATTGGTAAGAATGAGATTGAGAATGCGGAGCCGTGATGTATCGGAACTGGCCAGAAAAATCTGAGCCCCTAATTCGATATTAAAATGTTTTAACCGCATATGACACGCGAAA
>JAYVTC010000150.1:0-2727 GCA_043774745.1 Cyclobacteriaceae bacterium
CTCGATGATTTGCACGAGGTCATCAAATCCGACTTTTAGCCTCAAGTACAACTCGGCAGACTCCCAAAAAGTGTCAATGGCTCTATTATCCACAGCCTCGTTATACTGCTTCTCAGACTGGTTACCCTTTGTTTTTGGTGGTTTTTTGGAAATTGGAGAAATCTCACTATAAAGGCATGTGCAGTCCTCATATAGACTTGATAAAAGCTTGGAAGACCTGATTCTTTCCCTTGGGGCATTCGAAAAATCAATATCAACCACAGTAATATTACAAATTGGGAGTTGGCTGAAAGTTTCATGTAACTCCGGATATGGGTACTCCAAAATCGAAACTTTTATCCAGTTGGCACTTTTGGGCAGGGCCTCGTATAGGTCCTCATCAATTTCATGGATAAAATGCAATCGTGCCCTGACACAACCTAAGAACGCCTTCTTATGAAATAATCTCCAACTTTCACGCATCCAATTGGTTGCCGTAATTCTTAGACTTCCTCTACCAGAACCGTGCTTTTCAAGGTAAGCACTGATTCTTTTCCACGAACTAGCCTCAATCCCCCCAGTCTCAGGGACAATTGCAGTTGGATCTAGGTGTTAAAAACTTAGACAGTGCGAGGAAAAAATTACAATTCCTTGTATTTATCAACTGCAATCTGTGGGGCGTGTCAGGATGCACGAATGAAGAATCTTATCGAACCTCAAATTTTGGAACGGTTTAGAGAAAACCCTCCTTCAAATAAAGACCTTAAAGATTTTCTTGATGCTAATCCACAGCTTTCAGCAGCTGGAGTATGCCGAGCATTGGGTATGAGTCTGAGGGGCTTTTATGATTGGAAATATCGGTTTCAGCAAAATCAATCTTTGGAAAAATTTAGTTCTTCCAATCAAAGTATTGTTGCCGTGGCAGGTAAAGGTAAAAAGTACTCGGCAGAAGATAAGTTAACCTTGGTGAAGGAATATGCAAGACTTGAGGTCGGAAGTAAGACTGAGTTTTTAAGAAAAATGGGATTATATCAATCAGACATTCAGAAATGGAGTGATGCAATTGATGCCGCTGGCATTGCCGCTCTGTCCATGCGTAAAGTGCGAAAGGACAAAAGGCCTGAATCTGAGATTGCCCTTGAGAGTTTGCGACGGGAAAATCATTCGCAAGAAAAAACCATTGCTAAGCTTGCGGCACTGGTCGTGTTCCAAAAAAAAGTCTCAGACATGTTGGAGCGGGAAGAGTAAGTGCGAGTTTGGCTGAAAAGCAGATCATCATGGACCAATTTATTGCAGCAAGTGTGGTTGGCATTGAGGTGAAGGATTTTTGCAATGCCTTTGGCTTGTCGGCAAGAACTTTATTTTATTGGAAACTCGATTTTTTACCGAGTGGGCGACTAAAGAAAAAACCGGAGAAACCAAGGAAACCGCCGGCGAACAAACTGACCGTCACTGAGCGTAAAGAGGTGATAACTGAACTCCTTCGATCTGATTGGTCTGATTTGAGTCCCCGTGAAATTTATTATCGATTGCTGGATGAGGAGAACCGAATTGTTGCTTCTGTTTCCACATTTTATCGTTTGGCCAGATGCCAGAATTTATTAAGTCGCAGATCTAAATGCTCGCAGGGCTTGGCATTGAATCGCGAAAAACCAGTGTTGTCAGCAATGGGATCCAATGAGATTTGGTCATGGGATGTGTCACAAATTTCAAGTTTCCGGAGGGTTGAGCGGTACTATCTTTATGTGATCATGGATATATGGAGCAGATTTGTTATTGGCTGGGTGCTGGAGAGAAATGAAAAAACTGACATCGCCATCCAGTTATGGAAAAAAGCACTTGAGGATCAACACTTGACTGGTAAAGATCTTATTAACCACAAAGACAATGGGGCGATCATGACTTCAACCGAAATGGTCAAATTTGTCCGGGATGCTCAAATGATTGACTCCTACTCAAGGGCCGGAGTGTCTGACGACAATCCCTTTTCAGAAAGTTTATTTCGAACGATTAAATACTTTCGAGACTTTCCTGAATATTTTAATTCTCAAGAGGAAGGTCAGTCTTATTTCTCAAAATATTTTCAAGATTACAATTTTAGCCACAGACATTCGGGGATCCAGTTTTTGTTCCCAGCCTCCAGACACTACGGGGACGAAAAATCCATTTTGGGACAAAGAAATCTGATTATCGAAGAATTTGCTGGGCAAAATTCCCACCGATATTCCACCAAGCAGAAAATTTTCCAACCCATCATGGAGGTAAGGATCAATTAAAATCTTCCACGCCTGGAGATGACCATGGCTTCAAGAGTAAAATAAAAATTTTGGCGATCAAGATCCTCAATAAGTTCATGGACCATGGCCTTTCCCGAGGAGCTCCAAATGTCGAGCGCAATTTTGATAAGTAAATATTCACCTTTTGAAAAGCCCTTTGCTTGAATCAACAAGGGCTCGGGGTCTAAACGCGTCCTTGGAATTTCACTGTCAAAAAAAAATGCCAATAAATAATCATGGCCCAAAAAAACTCTAGAAATCGCTTCGAATCTTTGCAGGTCGCAATCTTGAGCATTTTTCCAAGGTCTTGCAGAATCAAAAACAGAACTCATAATACCTCCGACAATTTCCACAAAAATAACACAATGGAAAAAATCAAAGTCGTTAAAAGTTGCATTGACAAAACTCAACCCGAGTAATTAAGCTCCGACTTCAACAGCAGAACTGCAAAAGTCCCTGAAACATACCGGTC
>JAYVTC010000151.1:0-4168 GCA_043774745.1 Cyclobacteriaceae bacterium
ACTCCTCGGTTTGGATTTTAACACGATCCTCAAAGGGTGATAATTCAAATTCACTGATGGCTCTGCCTAAAATATTATGAATGACTACTTTGGCAGTTACCGATTCGTTATGAAGGCGATAATCCATATAGGCCAGGTCCTGCACGGGATTGGGATAGACATCCTGTATGGTAATGTCTTTTGATTGAAAAATGATTGGTTTCTGATCTCTTTCCTGAACAGAAACAGAAACAGCATAATCTATCGCCTCAGCCGGATTTCCCTTGACAAAAACCTGAAACTTAATATTACCCTGACCACTTTGAATTCCACTTTCAAGTACATACACAAGGGCTTGAAGAGTTTCACCTGGCTCTACTTTTTTAGAAAATTCCTCAATCCCGGGCTCAAGGCAATTTTTATCAAAACAGAAATATCCCTTTTGGGTACTGTTAAGGTCTGAATGTAGTTTTCGGATAATATAAAATTGAGCCTTGTTGGTGTTGTTTCTTATTTTTAGAGGTATCCGAACAGTTTCACTTAATGAAGATTGAAAGCTCTCTTGCTTCTCCAACAATTCGAATGTCTGAGCGAACCCTGAAAGGCTAAAACCTGAAAGAAGAAGACCAAAGATCCAGCGTTTCATAGACGGCACACTTATTCAAGTGAAAATTTATTATAAACCGCCCGCTTATCCTAATGATTTTAATAAAAATTAGAGATCCTTAACAATTTTTTTACCCTGACTTTCGTTGCCGGGCTTCTTTATCACCTGATCGCGGGTGGGGCGCTCGTTTCCTCTCCAGATAAAACCCTTAAGTTTTCGATCTGCTTCTTTTATTTCCTGAGGTGGAATAAATTGGGCGTCAGGTTTAACATAAGCATTTACCGTATTCACTTTCCCGTCCTCAAAGATGATTCTCATTTTACTGCAAATCATTTTGTTCATGCCCATCGTCACGGTCAGCTTCACATGAACACTATCCAGGTCCGCTTCTTTTTCTTCCAGGGCATAGTACAAGCTTTCTGCATTGCCTTCAACCAAAACGTTATTGATAGAATTTCCTTTAAAGTCAGTAGTCATATTCCTGCCTTTGATCTGGTTATAGTTCGACATGGAATCCTGCGACACCACAAAGGAGTTGGCCACCATGTAGAGTTTGTCAATCTTTTTATTTTTTAACCGAATGCGTATGGAGTCAGCAGTCATTTGATTTCCACTGCTCCACAATGCCGGTGCTCTATAGAAATAGATTGTAGAGTCAAACGATCGATAGGCTAATGAATCGGCAATCCCCTGTAAATCTTTTTTGAAAATTTTGACCTGGTTGTAAGCCAGTAATCTCTTCTTCTTTGGGTCTTTATTTTCAACCGACACTAATGTGTCAGCTCCGATAAACAGCGTATCAAGATCATCATCAATTTTTGCAACGTAGGCATTGCCATATACTTTGGAGATCCCCGTTTTCTTATCATAAAAGCTATTGTCACCAAATATGAGCATGTTTTCCTCTTTGGATGTCATCACTACCCTTCCTTTAGCCTTATAGAGCTTTTTAGCGTCATCAATATCATACTCATCACCCTTGATTTTATATTCAACCGTTTCAATTATGCCAAGGCTCAGTGCGGATAATTTTTTGTTGGTATTATAGAACCCGCTTTTATACACGGCTAAACCGCCATCTTTGTCCTTAATCGTGGTCTCATCTTTAAAGTAGATGATTTTTGTTTTTGAATTGTATTGTAGCGTATCGGAGGTCAGTGTATAATCGGGATTTACACCTACCACATTGGATTTGAAAGCAGCAAGGTTTGTGCGCACATCGTAATACCCTTTTCTGCTGGTGAGCACGTTGGTGGTGTCAACCAATTTTCCTCCGTTGAAATACCTCGCTTCATTTTTTTTCCGGTCATAATCCAGGTTGTCAGTATAAAGCGTGGCAATGCCCAGTTTGGTAAAAACAACCTTTTTACGCAGGTGAGCAACTTTATCGTTGCCATCATAGGTTAGTTCCCGTGAGGTTACATCTACCGAATCGCCATCGATGATGTGGACTTTTCCGTAAGCCTCAATTCTATTTTTGGTTTTAAAAAAATGGGCCGAGTCACAATAAATAGTGGTCGTGTTTTGAATAAAGATCACATCGCCAATTAATCGGTCGAAACGTTCTCCATTCCTAATGCTCCCGATAAGGCGATCAGCGTGTTTCATCTTTACTCTTCGTTGAGCAAAGGAGCCAGTGGATATCAGTAAAATCAGAATTATGGGTAGGTATCGATTCATTTTCGGGTCAAAAATATAGAAAAGTTATCTTTGGTCTGTGATTGATAAGTTTAAGAGGTTTATTGATGAGCAGAATTTGCTCCAACAACACGATCGGATCCTGGTTGCCGTAAGCGGTGGCTTGGATTCTATGGTGTTGCTTCACTTGCTAAAGCAACTGGATATTGAAGTGGCCGTTGTTCATTGTAATTTTCAATTGCGTGGTCAGGATTCGGACGAGGATGAGGAGTTTGTGCGAATGCATTGTGATAAAATTAGTGTGCCTTTTTTTTGCAAACGCTTTGAAACCAACAACTATGCCACGGAGAACAAGCTTTCCATTCAGATGGCCGCACGCGAGCTAAGGTATGCCTGGTTTGAAGAATTAATCGAAGGGAAAGGATTTACAAAGTTGACTACAGCGCACCATTTTAATGATTCCATCGAAACGATGATGCTTAATTGGGTGCGGGGTGCAGGCATCGAAGGTCTTAGGGGAATTCCCACAAAGCGAGGCAAGGTAATCCGTCCGTTATTATTTGCTACCCGCGATGAGATCATCAGCTACGCAGCAGACCATCAGATTGTCTGGCGTGAAGACATCAGCAATCAAACCGATGATTACCAGCGAAATTTTATCCGGCACCAGGTCATACCACAGCTTAAGGGAATCAATATCTCACTTGAAAATACCATCCGCGAAAGCGTGAATAAGATGGAAGATGAGTGGGCTTTCTACCAGAAAAATATGGAGGAATGGAAAGAGACATTTGTGATGCGGGAAGGGGAAATGATTAAAATCAGCAAAGATGGATTTCTGCGGCCCGCCCACAGAGCATCTTTGCTTTGGAATAGCATAAAGACGCTCGGATTCAGCTATGAACTCTGTCAGGATGCTTTGGACATAAAAGACAAACAAACTGGTAAGCAGTTTTTATCATCGTCACATAAGCTGGTGGTAGATCGGGATTATTTCATCGTGACGCCTCTGGGAAACCACTGGAATGAAATAAGTATTCAAATGGATCAAGCTAAGGCAACCCTGGGCCCATGGACGTTAGATATTATGCCATCTACTGATATCAAACCATCGGATAATCCGAATGAGGCTGTCCTGGACACCGATAAACTTATTTTTCCGCTTCTATGGAGAAAGTGGTTGCCTGGCGACTATTTCTTTCCCTTGGGCATGACACATCGCAAGAAAATCAGTGATTTTTTGATTGACAGAAAGATTTCCCTGGGGGAGAAGGATTCCGTTACTGTGCTCGAGTCTGCCGGTGAGATCGTTTGGGTGGCAGGGCACCGTATCGACAATCGATTTAAGCTGACTCCAAACACAAAAAGAGCCTTAACTTTTTTACTTTCTCTATAATTGTCTCAATACCTTTTCTTTTGATCGCTCTATTGATAAATTCGCATCCGATTTTAACGATCTAATCTTGATATATTATGAAAATAACTGTTGTAGGTGCTGGTAACGTAGGTGCTACCTGTGCTGATGTTTTGGCGTACAAAGAAATCGCCAATGAAATTGTTCTGGTTGATATTCGTGAAGGGTTTGCAGAAGGCAAAGCCCTGGATATTTGGCAGAAGGCTCCTATCGATTTATATGATAGCCGCACCATCGGATCGACCAACGACTATTCAAAAACGGCTGGTTCAGAAGTAGTGGTGATTACCTCAGGTTTGCCACGCAAACCCGGGATGACCCGCGATGATTTGATTACTACTAATGCGGGCATTGTGAAGTCAGTCACTGAAAATGTGGTGAAGCACTCTCCCAACGCGATCATCATTGTGGTTTCTAACCCGTTGGATGTAATGACCTATCAGGCACACATCACTTCGAAGTTACCTCGCATGAAGGTGATGGGTATGGCCGGCATTTTGGATACGGCTCGTTATCGTGCCTTCCTGGCT
>JAYVTC010000152.1:0-3675 GCA_043774745.1 Cyclobacteriaceae bacterium
GTGCCTCCTGTACCGAACAAATCAAAGGCTTTGAACATCAATGCGTGACGTACTTCGGCATGATCATAATTTCCAAATATATAAATGGCGAGTTTGCTATCGGGCAACTGTCCATGAATGGCAGTTTCTCCTGCCAGACTTCCGGTGTGGTAGTTTACTTTTTTACCCTGATAGTCTTGCTGAAACCAACCCAATGAATAAGTCATCCAATTTGGTTTGGTTAATTTAGCGGTAGGATAGAACTCGTCTTCAGGAACAATCACCTGTGGTTTGAATAGTTCTTTCCAGGTAGATGGTTTTACTAATCGCCCTCCGGCATATTTGCTGCTATCCAACATGCATAGTGCCCATTTGCTCATGTCGTCTGCACAAGACCAAACACTGCCGGCTGGTCCGATCACATCAGCATTTGTGCTTTTGATCACCGTAATTTTATTTTCAATCAGATAATGGGGCTTGGCTTGATTCGGATCATTTACCATTTTCTGCATCGGGAAAGTACGTGTCATACCCAAGGGTTGAAATATTCTCTTTTGAATAAACTCTTCCCAGGGCTGGCCACTCACTTTCTCAATTACTTTGCCGGCATAGAGATAGAAAATATTTTGATAGATAAAACCGGATCGTAAGGAATAGCTTGGTTTGACCATTTTCATTTTTGACAGTACTTCATCACTAGGTATACTCATGATGCTCCAAAAGAAATCTGCATTGCCTACACCGGAGTTATGAGTAAATAAGTCACGGATTTTTAATTCGCGCGTTACGTGCACATCATATAGTTGGAAGTCGGGTAAATAATTAATTACAGGATCATCCCATTTCACTTTGCCTTCGTCAACCAATATTGCCATACATGTGGCTGTCATGGCTTTGGTGGTGGATGCGCACGCGAACAGCGTCTGGCTATCAACTGGATTGGTCGTGCCTAGCTGACGCACACCATATCCTTTTTTTAAAATTACTTTCCCATCTTTAACAACAGTCAAAGCAAGACCTGGCATCTGAAATAGATTGCGCGATTTTTCAACGTACGCGTCAAACTCTTTGACTTTCGTCTCGATGGTTTGTGCTTGAGTTGCCGTGAAGACAAATAGAAGCAGTCCAATAAGTAAGTAATTTTTCATCGCATTAAGTTGTTAATCTAGCCAGTTATATTTTTTCAAAATTGATAATACAGCCTCACGTTTTTCTTCCTGGGGAGTGGGAGTATTGCAAAGCATGATATATATAATTCCCTTTTCAGGAATGCTCACATAATCGCCATAAAAGCCTCCTTGTGTTCCGGTGTGATAAATCATTTTTGAACCATCTTCTGTTTTGCCGATAAACCAACTGTATCCGATAAAGGGTGGTGTGGAGCTTTTCCAGTTTGCATACCCTTTAATCGTTCTGGAATCCCCAATGGTTTTATTATCTGAGAATTTCGTATTGCGCAAAGCCAATTCATAAAAGGCCAACTCTTCCACCGAACTCCAGACTCCACCATTGCCAGCGGCTGCAAAGGTCGGTTCTTCACCATAATCTTTTTCGATGTATCCGTTTTTGGTTTTTAAATAGGCATGTGATACTCCTGTGATGGGATAAGGTCCATCGGTGATTACGCTGGTTTTCATTCCCGCAGGACCAAAAATTTTTTCCTTAACAACTTCTTGCCATTTTTTGCCCGTTACTTTTTCAATAATTAACGCCAGACCGTTGAAGGCAGGATTGGAATATTCATACTGCGAGCCGGGTTCAAATAAGAGTGAATCATTTTGCTTAATGGGCCCCCAGTTTTCTTCGTCTTTGGCAGTAAGTAAAAATACACTATCTAAAAAAATTCTGCGATTATCCGGAAGGCCTGACGTATGTGTCAGCAGATGATGGATTTTAATCTGGTTGGCCAGTTGAGGATTTTTAAAATCCGGAAAGTATTTGGCCAGGCTATCCTTTAAAGATAATTTGCCTTCATTGGCCAGATCGAGAATAACATGGGATACAAAAGTTTTTGAAATCGATCCTGTGTTGAATAAAGTTTGTGTGGTGATCGGCTCCTTGGTTTGAAGATCGGCAAGACCATAGCCTTTAGAGAAAATTATTTTTTCACCTTTCATAATCAATACCGCTCCACCAGGACTTTTAGTGTTAAAGGCGCTACTGAAATAAGAATCCAGATCATTTTCCAAAGTTGGTTTTTGTTCGCAGCTAATGATGATAGCGAATATATTAAGTAAGAGTAACGGCCGCCACATATGTAAATATTATTGGAATGATCTAAAGTAGCGTCTTTTTTTTAGGTGATTTTGATTTTTATATGAGCGGAGATTAAGTTTTTTAGTAATATTGAAAATGTCAATTATAAAGCGATTTGCTAAAGTAAATTCCCATAGTACCCTCATCAAGCCGTTTGCAGGTTTGGGCAGATCTATAAATCGATTTTATGAAAATAGGAATCATAACCCAAATACTAATGGTGAACTTAGGATTCTTCAAAAACTTTATAAGTTTAATCCATCAGTAATATTTGACGTTGGGGCTAATGTTGGAGACTATGCTGAACTGGCGAGCATATCTTGCCCAAATGCTAAAATATATTCCTTTGAACCAGTCAGTACTACCTTTGAGATTTTGGTTAAGAGAGTTCATACAAAGAAATTGACTCAAGTAGTTCCGATAGAAAAAGGGCTCTTTAAAGAGGATAAGCAAATAGTCATTAATCTTTATCCTAGTGATGAGCACGCATCTATTCATAATTTAAAGGGGGTAAATTATTCCCCTGTTGGACAAAGTACTATTGAGGTCGTTGCTGGGGATCACATAATCCGCGAACTTCAATTGAGTTCGATCGATCTTTTAAAACTGGATGTTGAAGGTGCTGAGATGGATGTGTTAAGTGGGTTCCAAAATGCCTTCAAGGAAAGAATGATCAGAGCTGTGCAGTTTGAATATGGCTATATTAATATTACATCAAAGATTCTTCTCTGTGATTATTACGATTTTTTTAAATCCTGCGATTATCTTGTTGGGAAGATATATCCCAAGAGCGTTGAGTTCAGGGATTACGAATTTAAGCATGAAGATTTTATAGGCCCTAATTTTTTGGCTATCCATAAAGACGATCTAGACCTAATAAAATCTATTTCTTAGTTGGAAAGAAATAGAGAAAATTCATTCTTACTGAAGTCGATGCTTTTGATCAGAAGAGATATTGTGAATAGTCCATTCAATCTTTTTTTGAAAAGGATGTTTTCTTAGAGTGCACTCTTGTTTCTGACAAATCTGACATGAAAAATCAAGACAACCATCAGAGTGCACATATAACTCAAGGGTTTCACCAAACTCCTTACGCACAAGCACAGCAAGCGCGTCTATTTCATTATGGGCTTCATGTACGTTAAGATACCACGGAATAGTGATGTGCGCATCCAAATGAAGCACCGGACCATATTTAATCATGCGTACATTATGAAGGTCAATCCAGTTTTCTTTTCGGTTCTGATTTAGAAGCGTAACCAATTTTGTTAAAAGCTCCTGATCAGTCTCATCCATGATACCAGCTACAGATTGACGAACAATCTTATATCCATTATAAAAGATAATCACGCCAAAGAAAATGGCTACAGCACTATCGAGCCAGATTATTTTAAAAAAATAAATAGCGATAAGTCCTGCGATAATGCCCAAGGTGGAATA
>JAYVTC010000153.1:0-16365 GCA_043774745.1 Cyclobacteriaceae bacterium
GTGATGTTAAACATTATAAAGTGAAAGATCCTTCCGTACACAATTGGATGGCGCTGGCTCTTTCGCTTCGTGATTTGGAGATATCGGATTTTCCAATCAACAATAAAAGCTATAATCTCTCGTACTGTGGTCATGATTTATAATTCTTAAATAGTTCTTAACCATGCTCATTGAAGAAATTCAAATAGTAAACCGGTTGGGTAAGCAGTTCATCCCTGACGTTACCAAACCACAATTGCCAGGGCCTTTTAAAGGAAGACCAGAAATCTCTTCGGAAAAAATAAACGAAGAGGCATTAGCTTCACTCTGTCCAACAGGAGCTATTGGCAAAGCACCTGTAAGTATCGACATGGGGAAGTGTGTCATGTGCGGTGAGTGTGCCTTTGCCTTTCCTAATAAAATAAAGTTTACAACAGATTATAAAATCGCCACCAATGTGCGTGAACGATTGATTGTAAACGAAGCCGACATTACACCAATCATAGTGGATGAGAGCAAAATCCGTAAAGAAATTCGTTCACTCTATGGTCGCTCTTTAAAGCTTCGTCAAATTTCGGCAGCAGGATCAAATGCCGATGAAGCAGAACTTAATGCCTGCGGAAATCCGAACTTTGATATGGGGCGCTTTGGAATTGAATTTCTTGCATCCCCACGCCACTGCGATGGCATAGTGATCACCGGACCTATTTCTGAAAACATGGCCGAGGCTGTTCAGGTTTGTTACGATGCCGTACCCGATCCAAAAATTTTAATCCTGGCTGGCACCGATGCCATCAGTGGTGGAATCTTTGCCGGAAGTGGTGCATTGAACAGAAGCTTTCTGGATAAATACACAGTTGATTTATTCGTGCCCGGAAACCCACCTCATCCACTCACGTTCGTCAATGGGGTATTGGATTTAATTCGGGCAAAGAAAAAATAAACGTGGTCTGTACTGCTACAGACCACGCAAAAAATAAACACAACACAGTCTTTAGTATCGGCCCTTCTATTAGGAAGAGCGATAAGCCATTTCATAAATTGATTTAACGTGGGGGCCAAGGAAGATCCGCGCATACATTCTGATGATCGCCAATCCGTCAATGACAAATGTCAGTGAAACAATCAGCGCCAGTATGGGCTGATCTTCATGAATGTGTGTAAAGATTAAATCTTCGCCAATGAATGTGGGCGTAATTGGGAAACCTGATACTCCCAAACAAGCCAGCAAAAATGCAACAGCAAATTTTGGGTGCTTATACGAATGACCGTGAAATTGATCGAGGTCAATACTTCCTTCATGCGATTTTAACCAGCGCAAACACATAAATCCGAGGATCCCTGCAATGGCAACGCCACTCAAGTAATAGTGTACCTGGCTAAAACTAAATTGCTCATTAAATGAAATCGCCAACGCAATCCAGAAGTGATTCATCACCACCAGCAGCCAACTCACGCGCGCATGTTTTCTCTCTGTAAATGCTTTTAGCACTGTAATCAATGCAATGATTGAAAATACATAGGGTAAGTAAATTTTTATCTGATCGGGCACCAGCTCCCTATTATATACGCTCCATAATCCAATCAAATAAACTGGAACCAGAAAATAGATAACTCTTTCAAGCGACAGGAAATCCAATTTTCGTCCTGCTAATTTTAAGGGATTCCATAGGTAGCGATACATGAGTGTGTCCAGATTCCATTCCTTCAAACAAAGCATGTATAAAGTATACTCCATCTTTTTAGGAAATGAATCCTCGATGGTATGCTGGCGAGGAACAAAATTGTAAAACTGCTCGCGGATAAGATAACTCACCACGGATGGTGACACCAGAAGCTGATACGTTCGTAAAAAAGCATTTCCGGCAAAGTGAATCAACGCAAGATCTTCAAACCCAGCAGCGAGTTCTATAAAGATCAAACCAATTTGCGCGATGGATGCATAAGCAATCTGACTCTTCACAGAAGATTGAACGCGTGCAATTCCTGTAGCGATCACGCTCGATACCAAACCCACTAAGGCGATGATAATACGAACTGATAATTGGTGATCCCAAAAAGGAAATGTTCTAAACAAAACGAATACACCTAAATGCACCGAAAGTGATCCATAAAAAATTGCACTGGATGGTGTAGGGCCTTCCATGGCGCGAGGCAGCCAGGAGGAGAATGGAAACTGTGCCGACTTAGCCGCAGCAGAAAGCAAGATCATCAGCGAAATAAAAATTCCTATCCAGCTGTGATTTAACAGATGACCATGCACCAACTCATAGTTATTCAATCTCAGGAACGTAATGTTCTCATGAAACAAATGATGCGCCATCCACATGGCCAGAATAAGACCTACATCACCGATACGATAAATAGAAAAAACTTTTACCGCATTCTTCACAGGCAAGTAACGATCGCGATAAAAGGCAATGAGAAGGAAAGATGAAATACCTAAGATCTCCCATCCGATAAACAAAGTCTCCATATTGCCCGAAAAAATCACCACGTTATATCCCAAATAAAAGAAAAGGATCGTGTTGAAGAATCGCTTATATCCACTTTCGCGGTGCATATAGTAACGACTGTAGATGGTAACCAGAAATGTCAGGAATGATCCGACCAGCAAATACACAGCCGTAATCTTGTCGAAATAGAAATCAACAAAGAATTCATAGTCTGTGGTAGTGAACAGAACCAACTCTTTATAATCAAGAGTAGGGTGACCGTTGAGCAACCAATACACCAGAAAGACCTGGAAGAATATCAAGTGTACACCTACGGTAGAAAATGCGTTCCATGAAATGATATCTTCCTTCTTTCGGGGAATGACTAAACTAATCCCATAGCCTATTAAGGGCAAGAGGATAAAAAATTGAAGTATGTATGCCATAACGTATTTACGAAATTGAGTAGACAGGTAAATTTTCATCGTGTGTTTCAATCACACCTACTAAATCGGTAGCAACCTCTACGTGTTCTTTGAGAGGCTGATACGACACAAATTCACCTTCCTTAAATACAGAAAGTTCACGGCTCTCCGGATTGATCGCTACCAGGTGTACCCAGTTATTAATAAACCACTCATAGGTTTCTGCCTGCTTCTGGATTACTTGTAACACCACATCCGGAAAATGCTCTACGACAATAAGGAGTCGCACGGGATCATGCACTTCAATCATCTGACTGGGGAGTCCCGGACGCAAATCACCATCGATTCCATTGGCTACGCCAAAAAGTCCCATCACATTATGTGGAAGTTTTGTGCCTGCACCCAGCTTCTGATTATCTACGCGTGAGAAAAAATACTCCAAGTTAATTCCTCCGCATACAGGGCCGAGTGGTCGTATGATGCCTAACAGGAGTTTACCATCCAGATCGGTAGCATAATCATACGAATTCAAAAAAGATCTTCTGTCTAAAAAAAGGTGCTTTGTAAGATCTCTCCGCCCTACAATACAGAGGGAGTTAGTTGCATGATTGAGTTCGGGACGAGGTTCAAATAAGGAAACTGAACGTATTCTGATTTTCTCATGAATTCTTTTTGCGCTCAAGTGTGAGTTAATCGATTCAAATCTTCTGGATCGTTCTTTCGAATTCAGATCCAACGCTTCTCTAAAGACATGCTCTGTCCTGGTATGAAGCTCAATGTTTTTCGAAGAAAGAGTGTTCACATCAAAAAACATTACCTCATCACGCGTGGTGTCATGAAGCCCACCCACAAACTGTGTTTCATCTGGAATCATCAACCCACGACTTCTCAGAATGGCCCGCACCTCTGGATGATTGGCCATGTGACAAACTACCCTTGAGTTAACAGAACCCGCACGACCTGAACAAGCACCACAATCATAGGCAGCAAAGTGCGGATTGTTTACACTGCTCGATCCGTGGCCTACAACATAGACAAGGTTCGCAAAATTCTTAATCAATCCAATGCTTCGTAACAGACCTTCCACTCGGTTGGCCATTTCTTCTATGGTGAAACCAACCTGCAAATCATTCTCGCGATGCTCGGGTTTATGATTCTCAATAGTCAGTTTTGAAAACTGGTCCATGTGTTTGAATGACGATGCCGTTGCTGGCCCCATGGATGGTTTGAAAATATTAATAAACAAACGAAGTGCTGACCAAAAGCCCAATGTTTGAGTGATCATCCAGCCCCTGAAGAGGGAGTGAGAGTGTTTCGTAAAGTGAACATCTTTTTCATTTTTTTTGACAACACCCACTTCCTTAATCAGAAATTTTGGATTGACCGGTGCCGGACAAAGTTTCGTATAAAACTTTCCGTGGTCGGGCTGAAAATAAAACTCCACTCCAAAAAATCCGGGTGTTCCAAAGGTTTCGCATGTTGGATCCTGCTGTTCCAGATATCTACGTAAAGAGCATTCACGATCATCGATACAAAACATCGACTGAAAACTTGGCTTTTCTAGGCGCGGCTCCTGCTTTGTATCTTTTAAACCGGCAAGCACCTCATCATAATAACTCCATTCAAAAGCATCCTGCCAAAGCGAGGTTACTTCATCCAATTCGGTAACAGGTATCTCAGCAAATAATTCAATTGGGCGTTCCTTAATTACTTGCTCAAGCGGCAACCATTCTTCACCGAAGTGACTGTCGATGGCATCAATCTCGAGCAACAATTCGAAAATAATTAAATCATGAAGTGTAATTTTTTTATGATCTAATAAGGTCTGCGGTTGGTCTTCCACCGTGGCCACCATGCCAGACCAACCCTGATGAGAAAATTGCTGATCAAAAATGTATTGATCATACAGTGTTTCATCATGACCCACTAAAATCTTTAATAGTGATTGGATGCCACAGTGTTCTGACACCAATAAATTTTTTGCCCGTTTCGTTTTAAAGAAACTGGTGAAGCTTCCCCTTTCTATTTCCCTGATAGAAGTAAGAAAGCCCTTATCCGCAATCGGAAAATTCCACATTGAAATTCCCTGATCGAGATAGGAACATAATATTCTAAAAAGTAGTGGGTGAACCTGTGAATCTAAATCAAGACGGTAATGTCTTTTCCAATTGGACCGCAAGGAACCAACACGCGGAGAGTCCTTATGGTAGTGATTATTTAGGAGTTTATCCTTCCATTCATCCATCTGATCGGCTCCCTTGCGCTGGGCAATTACTTTTTCCAGAATGACATGGTTTATTCTACCCGATTGATAATGCCCGCGATATTCTGCCAGAGAAAGAGAAACGCGATAACCAAAAATAGCCGAAGCACTATAAATGGCTTTATTGAATTTCAGATTTTGAAATCCGTGTAGGGTGTTGTGATGGATAAAGTCTTTTAAAGGTGCCTGAGCCGGCAAATAATGCTTCAACTCGTGAAGCACATGATGTTCGTTAAATATAGATGATTTATTCGTTTTCATACAAAGTGTGGCTAGCCTGCCACTTTTAGTTCAAACAAGAAATTGAAAACGCGCAGATGCGCGTGGGGGATGGAAACTTAAATCAGATCAGAATAGATCTTTTAGCAATGTAAAGCGGAGTGTCTCCGCAGAAACCAGAAACGTGAACCTCAGGGTAATTCTTGACATTTTCAGCGGTAAATGAAATATATTCTGTTAAAATATAAATCAGGGGAAGTGCAATGACTGTATTACAAGATCCCTCTTCCTTTTCCTTTTCCTCAAATGGCATTTGAGCATCCGATTTGCCCGGTGTGCTGGAGGATTTAGCAAGCCCAGTCGTTTTTGAATAATTATCGAAATAGGTATGCAGTGACCTTACTACGATGGGTGCAAACAAAAAGAAAACCAATACAATACTTGTTATCGTCAGTATGGGGTTTTTTATCTTCATTGCATCAAAGGTATGAAATTCTTAATGTCTCAAAAAAATGAAGGAGACACGATAACGAACGAAAACAGTTAGCGAAGAGTTCTATGGCGCAGATGAACCTCCTTAAAATCACCAAAACAAACGGTTGCTAACCGAAAAGAAATGCGGCTATTGAAAAAAATCAAAAATATATCAGACATTTGTACCAATTATACGTATTCATGCTGTTGAGATACAATAAGATGTTAAGGGTTTTTGCCATCCTCCTCTTCAGTTTTGAACTGCTGGCTCCCGCTATCGTATTGGGAGCACCTGAAAGCACGTTAACTTCGGAGAATACGATTACTCACCTCAGAGAACAGAATCAACCTATTGATCTTATCGCACACCTGATCTTTGAGGAAGTTAATAATGAGGAACGCGAAGGAAAAGATGATTATCTGATCAGCGTTTGCTTCATTGAAGTCTTCAATGAACTCCAAAAATTTGAACCTATACAAGTCACCTGGTCGCTTCCCATAGACCGGTTTGATAGCCAACCTTCGCTCTATACACTTCACAGAGTACTGCTAATCTGATTTTAGTTTTCTGAACAACGGTTGTGGCCTTGCCACAGCTGCCTTTGGCTTTTCATTAGCAAAGTCAATATAACTCTGTTTTAAAGAAAATTAATACCTGTGTCCGATTGAAGACACTCCTAAAAATTAACTATGAAGACAATAGAAATCCCTAAAGATGGATTAGAAGGGTTTAAACAAAACTGGACCAATGATGCTGTGTCTGGTTTTCTCGTATTCCTGCTTGCATTGCCCCTGAGTTTGGGTATTGCCAAAGCCAGTGAGTTTCCTCCCGCCATGGGTGTGCTCACCGCCATGATTGGAGGCTTGTTTGTAAGTTTCTTTGCAGGCTCACGATTAACGATTAAAGGCCCTGCTGCCGGTCTTATTACAATTTGTGCCGGTGCCGTCATGGAAATGGGTGGAGGCACAGAAGGATGGAAGCTGGCGCTGGGAGCAATTGTTGTTGCCGCTCTCATTCAAATCGTTTTTGGTTGGTTAAAATTCGGATCGTTGAGTGTGTTTTTTCCTCCTTCTGCCGTGCATGGAATGCTGGCAGCAATCGGATTAATTATTTTCTCCAAGCAAATTCACGTTTTGCTGGGCATCGATCCTTCAACATTAAAAGGAAAAGAGCCTCTCGAATTATTTGAAATGATTCCTCACTCTCTGATGAACGAAGATCCGCGCGTAACGATGGTGGGTATCATTAGTCTGATCATTATTTTTGGATTGCCCTTACTGAAAGGTAAGCTATTCAAAAAAGTACCGGCTCCTGTAATCGTACTTCTGGTAACCATTCCACTAGCATGGATCATGGATTTTAAACATACCGAACCTGCTTTTGATATGGTTAAAATCGGTGACTTCTGGCAAAACATTGGCTTCAATGCCAACTTTAGCCTTATAGGAACATTCGTATTTTGGAAGTATGTCATTATGTTTCTGTTGGTGAATAGTCTTGAATCTCTTCTCACTGTAAAAGCAATTGATGACCTAGATCCATGGAAAAGAATTTCAAATCCCAATAAAGATTTGATGGCCGTGGGGGCCGGCAATGCGCTCTCAGGATTATTGGGCGGCTTACCCATGATTTCCGAAGTAGCCAGAAGTTCTGCAAATGTAAATTTTGGAGCACGAACCCGCTGGAGTAACTTCTTCCATGGCTTCTTTTTACTTGTCGCTATGCTCTTGTTCATTCCAGTCATTGAAATGATTCCCAATACTGCACTCGCTGCCTTGTTGATTGCCGTTGGTTATCGTCTTGCTTCGCCCAACGAATTCTTTAAGACCTATAAAATTGGTTCGGAGCAGTTGGTGATTTTTGTAGTCACCATCATTGTTACCGTATCCACTGACCTATTGGTTGGTGTTGGTGCCGGTATTTTGATGAAATTCGTATTCCATATTTTGAACGGTGTTTCATTCAAAAATCTGTTTAAAGCGAAATTTGAATTCAGTAAACAAGGAGATGAATACTTTATAAAAATTAAAGAGTCGGCTATCTTCTCAAATTTGATTGGTTTTAAAAAGGCTTTCGCTGCGATCGACCATAGTAAAAAAATTACAATTGATTTTTCTGAAGCTCATTTACTGGATCACAGCTTCATGGAATATCTGCACCACATGGAAGATGAATGTGCTCATTTGGGTGGCTCTGTTGTGTCGGTTGATTTTGATCGCTTTAAGGCCTTCTCTAATCACCCATTGGCTGCACGCAAGTTCTCTGCAGACAACGTGAATAAAATTGAAATAAAGCTGAGTCCACGCCAATTAGAATTGAGAAAGTTTGCTGAAAATAATGAATGGAGCTTCTTCCCTCAAAAAGTGAAAAGCGGTGTCAAGTATAAAGACTTCCCGATCCAGAATGGACACAAAATTCCATATGAAGAAAATACATTAGGGAAATATGTGGATGCGGGGAAAATTGAATCTTCTGACATCACACTTCAGGAAGGTGCACGACAGTCGCAGAACGAAGTTCATATTACCATCTTACAAGTATCTGAAACCGATATCGTGGTTCCTGATTTTGCATTGGAACCAGAAGGATTGTTCTCAATACTCTTTGAAGGAATTTCAGGAAAGGACATTGATTTTGATAGTCATCCTGTGTTCTCTAAGAAATACTATTTGAGAGGTCCGAACGAAAATCATATTCGTAATTTATTCTCGGAGCCAATTATTCAGTTTCTCGAAAATCGTGAAGAGATGCATATCGAATGCCACCGGAACAGGCTCATCTTCTATAAAAAAAGAGACCTGTTAGAACCTTCTGAAATTTTGTATATCGCAAAATTTGCCGAAGAGTTTGTTTCGTTGCTCCAGAAAAAAGGAGCATTGACCATCTAAATGAATGTTGGGGGTGAATCTGATTTCACTCCCCTATTTTTATTCAAACTTTATTAAAACCATGAACAAAATTCTTGCTTCACTGGTTTTTCTTTGCCTGTGCAGTTTTGCGCAAGCACAGGATAAACCGAAAGAAATCAACGAGTTAAAATTAAATTTAAATGATTCGGGTAGTCGCTATATTAAAGCTACCATCTTAAATCAGGTTTGGTTGCGTTATGATCAAAGTAATCCAGGTACACGTGTTTTAGGTGAACCCAAAAACGAAACATTTGATATTGGTCTTCGAAGAACACGATTTCAACTTTATGGTCAGATGACCGATCGCGTATTTTTCTATTTCCAATTCGGGCAGAATAATTTCAATTACCTATCTCAAAATGCGGGCAACAGAAAAATGCAAGCCTTCTTTCACGATGCACTCGGAGAATATCGGGTAACAAAAGGAAATGAAAAGTTGATCCTCGGTGGTGGACTTACCATTGCCAACGGGCTTTCGCGGTTTAGTCAGCCAAGTATTGGTACGATTATGACTATGGATGTTCCTGTGTTCGCTCAAGCCACAGTAGATCAAACGGATGAGTTTTCCAGAAAGCTCAGTGCTTACGCGAGGGGTCAACTAGGCAAATTTGATTATCGCATTGTATTGAGTGATCCGTTTCCTGTTACGACCAATGGTCAATCGCTTCCTGCATTATCAAATAACGCTACCTTTTCGCAACACGGTCATCAGAAGCAGTATCAGGGATTATTCATTTATAACTTCTTTGATACGGAGTCGCATACTACACCTTACATGACAGGTACATATCTGGGCAAAAAGAAAATATTAAATCTGGAAGCCGGATTTATTAACCAAGGCAAGGCCACCTGGACAAAAGATGGAACAGATACTACTTATCACACCATGAACTTATGGTCAGCGGCCGTCTTTTATGATGCACCGGTTAATACCGAAAAAGGAACGGCTCTTAATGCCTATGCAGGATATTACAATTATGATTTCGGTCCTGGATATCTACGCTACAACGGCATCATGAATCCGGCATCATCGGTAAGCGGACCTTATCCGTCAGGCAGCCAGGGAAATGCATTTCCAATGTTCGGCACAGGCAAAGTATGGTATACACAAGTGGGTTATCTGATGAAGAAAGATCTGCTGGGTGAGGGAAATGGAACATTAATGCCATACGCTTCGCTGATGAGCGCGAATTATGAAAGGCTTGATAAACAAATGAATGTGGTTGATGTTGGAGTGAATTGGTTTCTGAAAGGACATAATAGCAAGTTCACTTTAGATTATCAAAACCGCCCATTTTATGTACAAGAGGGTACAGATTTAATACGTAATGGAAGAAAAAGTCAGGTCGTATTGCAGTATCAGATTTTCTTTTAGGTAGGAAATTTGAGTTTGTTAAAAAGGTGTCCTTCAAAGACACCTTTTTTTAATCTTTAATCGTAAACTTAAATAAGCCAACACCAAGCGCAAAGAATATCAGCAATAAGACGATCAAGACTATGGTGAATTTGATGATAGCAAAATAGAAGGCCATCGAAGTAGTAAGTTCATTGATGTCTGAAAGGGTGAATAACATAGCAAAGTTTTCTATCAGGTCACAACTGCCGGCAAACCAGATTACCCGTGAAAAGAATTTTCCGGCTACAATTAATTTTTCGTTTGTGGAAAAAGTAGTAGACACTTTGCAACCAAGGTCGATAGCCCGGGCATATAAAAATATAAATACGAAGTCGAGGTAAATACTTACCCGTGCTTTTGATACTTCCTCCATTCCCACTCTTCGATGATCTGATGAACCGATTCCACCGTCTTTGCTAATTGGAACTGCACAATATTGGAGGGCGATAAAGCTCGCATTAAAATGATCCAACCTATCGTGCACAAGGTAACAATCCAGAATAATTTCCCTTGTTCACCCGTTGCAGCATCAAGTTAATCTTCACAACAGAATTTCTGTTAATTTTGCAGTTCAATTTTACTCATGGACTTCAAAGAAATATTTTCCGTATCGCTCATACTATTCTCGGTAATCGATATTATTGGCTCGGTGCCTTTCATTATCCTTATCAAAAAGCGTGAAGGCAGAATTTATGCTGAAAAAGCAACCATAATTTCTGCCGTATTGATGGTGGGATTCCTGTATCTGGGATTATCCATTCTTAAACTTTTTGGATTGGATGTAGCTTCCTTTGCAGTGGCAGGAGCGATTGTGATTTTCATTGTGGCAATGGAAATGATTTTAGGAATTACCCTTATTAAAGATGATCCGGAAGCAAAAGGTTCTGGGTCGATCGTTCCATTAGCTTTCCCATTGATTGCAGGAGCCGGAACACTAACCACTATTCTATCCTTGCGTGCTGTATATGAGGAAACGAACGTGTTAATTGGAATTCTATTAAACCTTGTCTTTGTTTACCTGGTATTGCGATCTATTTCGTGGCTGGAGCGCGTAATCGGCAAATCAGGCTTTGCTGTATTACGCAGAGTGTTTGGCGTGATTCTGCTTGCCATCGCTGTAAAGATTTTTAAAAGTAATGTAATGCCTGCATGATTCGTATCTACACAGACGGTGCCGCACAAGGTAATCCTGGACCAGGCGGATTTGGTGTTATCTTGAAATACAATCATCACGAGAAAGAACTCTCCGATGGGTTTCGCCTTACTACTAATAACCGGATGGAATTGTTGGCCGTAATTACCGGACTCGAAGCGATTAAGAAAAGTGGTATTGCCGTTACCATTTACTCAGACTCAAAATACGTTGTTGATTCGGTAGAAAAAGGTTGGATCTGGGGATGGCAGAAAAAGAATTTTGCCAAAAAGGCAAATGTCGATTTATGGCAACGATACATTCCCCTTCATCAAAAGTACAAGCCTAAGTTTGTATGGGTAAAAGGCCATGCCGGTCATGTCGAAAATGAACGATGCGATGTACTTGCTGTTCTGGCAGCAGAAAGTAGCAGAAAACATGTTGATCATTGGTACGAACAAAATAAGGATAAAGTGGAAGATTGAATTTTCAGGAATCATGTATATTTAATTTTCATAACTAACTGATTTTGTCAGAACCTGTCTCCATACATTTTTCATCGGGCAGCCTCACGGCCCTGAATATCTGTTTAGCCATTATCATGTTTGGCGTAGCACTGGATATCAAAGCAGAACACTTTACTCAGTTGCTCAATCAAAAGAAAGCGGTACTCACTGGCTTGTTTTCACAAATAATATTGCTGCCTCTTTTTACTGTTATCCTTGTTATTGTTTTACCTGTAAGTAAAGGCATGGCGTTAGGGATGCTTTTAGTAGCTGCTTGCCCTGGAGGCAATGTTTCCAATTTCTATTCTCAGATGGCCCGAGGTCATGTTGCCTTATCAGTGACACTTACTGCATTCTCTTCGCTGGCAGCATTTATTATTACACCATTAAATTTTATTTTCTGTGTATCGTTAGTGCCATCCTTATCAGGCGAATTAAAATCACTTGAAATTGATTTTATGTCATTGATGTTTAATATGATTTCCATTCTTCTGATTCCATTACTTTTGGGCATGTGGGTGTCTGCCCGCTACACATCCATATGTAAAAAAATAGCCGGCCCTATCAGAATTCTATCAATGATGATGCTTACTGCATTTATTATAATAGCTGTAGTAAATAACCGTGAAGGCTTTGAGTCTTACCTGACTGATGTTTTTTGGATTGTCTTGCTTCACAACGGGAGTGCGCTCATTTTGTCTTATTATTTCAGTAAATTGATAAATAACGGTGAAGCCGTAAACCGTACAGTAGCTATTGAGACAGGCATTCAAAATTCGGGGCTTGCACTTATCTTGATATTTAATTTTTTTGATGGTAACACAGCAATGGCTGTAGTGGCTGCCTGGTGGGGAGTGTGGCATTTGATCTCAGGTTTTGCTTTTTCGGCAGTCATGCGCAAACGACCTATAATAGAATCAGTTCAATCGTGATGAAAGATTAAAGAGATGGAGAAAATAATTTATCATTCGCTAAAGCAATACTGTAAAACAGCGCTCAAATTCTATTTTAGCAAGTGGCAGGTTCAGGAACTTGTACCCGTTCCACAGGGGCCGGTAATTTTTGTGTCAAATCACCAAAATGCCTTTCTGGATGCGGTGCTGATTAGCTGTAGCTCAAGCCGGGAACCATGGTTCATGACCCGCGCCAATGTGTTTAGCCGTGAAACGGTCAAGAAAATATTAACCATGCTTCAGATGATTCCTGTTTATCGTTTTCGTGATGGGTTTAACACACTTAGGAAAAATGATGAAGTCATCGATAATTGTATAAAGTTACTTTCGCAGCAAAATGCGATTTTAATTTTTGGAGAGGGTAATCATAATGGACAATGGTTTCTGAGGCCACTGCAAAAAGGATTTGCCCGCATTGCCATTGCAGCCGAAGAAAGAAACGACTGGAAGTTGGGAGTAACAATTGTACCCGTAGGAGTGCAATATGAATCGCATACTGATTTCCGTTCGAAGGTTCTGGTAAGTTTTGGCAATCCTATCTTAGTAAAAGAAAATTTCAATAGTAGATTAAGTTTACAGGAAAATATTGAGATACTAATTAATAAAACCAGCGAGGGAATTAAACCGCTCATGCTGAACATCGATCCTGAACATTATGAAAGCAAATTAAATTTTTGGCTAACCAACAGGCTGGTAAAAAAAGATTTAGTTGAGCAACTAAAGGCGGATCAGAAATTAGTGAATGAAAATTCTACATCTAATCCCATTCAGACTAAAAAAGAAACTGAAAAATCTCAGGTCTGGTGGAATCCTATTCGCATCTACGAATCAATCAACCATTTTCCTTCAAGATTCATTCTTAATTGGATTCTAAATAACAAAGTGAAAGACCCTCAATTTATCGGATCTCTTAAATACGCGATTGGGATGCTTGTGGTGCCGATTTTTTATTTCATTCAGACAGGATTATGTTTTGCTATTTCACAATCATGGCCTATCTCTATTGCTTACTTCTTGTCACTGCCCATCAGTATTTTATTAAGGCATTAAATAATGTCTCGCTCAATTAAGCGAACACCATATTGACTCAATTCGTTTAGCACAGGATCGTAGATATCCTTATCTACCGGAATTACAACACCTCTACTTTTAATTTTACCTTCCAGTAAAAGTTTTGCCGCGATAGCAAGAGGAAGACCTACTGTTTTTGCCATAGCTGTATTCACTTCATCATCGCCCGTAACCGTAAGATGTGCCTGAATTTCTTTCGTGGTGTTTCCTGTTTCAAAAACGAACCTATGCCACATCACAATAAAATCCTTGTCTCCCGTTTTCAACTTCCATTTTTTATTTAGAATGTGTTCCAGGATCTGTGCAGGCGTTCCTGAAGGAATTCCAATTTTTTCGTTCGAAAACAATCCGCTCCAGCGTAAACGCAACATCGCCTCTCCTTCAGGTAAAAGCTTGAAGTAGGATATCAATTTTTCCTCAACAAATTCGAATGACTGATTGTCAAGAAACGAATTAATGAATCCCGCATGGGTCATGTTCTCTACTCCTTCCATCGGATACGTGTCATCGCAGCAACCTAGCTGTACCAACACATTCCAGGCATCACAATATCCCCTATTCCTAAGAGTGCCGCGCAGCATGGTTTTAATATTCTTTAAGCCATATGTTTCCATATATTTTAAAGAATCGCGGTTGGCATAGCCCTCATACTCACCATAAGCTGGAACCGAGACAGGCGTGGTTCGCAAAAAAAGTTGTTGATAGGGTATAAACTTATACTGGCCTTTCTGCAAAAACTTTGCGGTGCCTTGCCCAGCCATTACCACATTGCGTGGGTTCCACGTGAACTTATACCGCCAGGGGTTTTCTGGATCTGTTTCCGGTGCGATGAGCCCACCAGTAAATGATTCAAAAGAAGTCAGAGTTCCTCCCATCGCTTTTATTTTATCAATAACCTGCATGGCACTCATGTGGTCAATACCCGGATCTAACCCACATTCATTTAGAAACAGCAGTTCATTAGACCTGGCCTCATGGTCGAAAGCTTTCATCTCATCCGAAACATAACTTGCCGTGAGCAAATGTTTCCTTTCAGTGAGGCAGATTTTTGCGACCTGAGGGTGCAAATGAGCTGGCAATAAAGAAATAACAACATCACTGGCGGCAATTGCTTTGCGGCTTCGCTCCTGCTCATCAATATTGAATTGAATCGGTTTGCCATAGGGAGAAATTCCCACCCTATCTATGGCAGCTTGAAGCGAAATGTCTCCAACGGTAATAGTCCAATTGTGCAACGATGCCTGTGTTAACAGATAGGAGATTAAAGATGATGATGAACGGCCAGCTCCAACAACGAGAATAAACTTATGTTCCATAATGAAAAGAAGACCTAAATTAATGGAATTATATGTTAATATTTCATAAGAATATTTGAGTTTGCTATCTTTCTACATCTACATTGGATCATAATGAAGAATAACCGTAAAACACCTTTTAAAACTTCTCTTTTATGAAAGAATTTGAAATATATAATGACATAGAAGAACTTGATAACGAATCGAAGTATCTCATTCATAAAGCAAAAGAAGCTGCCAACCTTGCCTATGCCCCCTATTCCAAATTTCATGTTGGTGCCGCTGTTATCCTGGAAGATGGAACTTTAGTAACCGGATCAAATCAGGAAAACGCATCATATCCGTTATGCGTTTGTGCTGAGCGCATCGTACTTTATACTGCAGCCACACAACACCCTAATAAAAGAATTATGAAAATGGCGGTTATCGCCCACCGCAAAAATCACAAAGATCTTTCACCAGCAACCTCATGTGGCGCGTGTCGTCAAGTGATGAGTGAATTTGAAGAAAGGCAGAACAAGCCCTTTGAGGTGATCATGCTAAAATCAAAGAATGAATGGATTAAGTGCGCTTCTGCCGAAAGTCTTTTACCTTTCGTATTCAAGCGCAACAATCTGCATGAATAAAAAACTTAACTACTACTACCATGGAAAACCTGGAAATTACTGGTTCAGAAACAACACCCTTAATAAACTTTAACAAGCAAAGAAATCAATTCAATATTGAGGGGAAATCCTTAATGGAAGATGCTGACAAATTTTATAAACCATTGCAGGAATGGCTTGCTGAATATTGCAAAAGTCCAAACCCAAAAACTGAATTGAATATTCGGTTAGAATATTTGAACACCGCAACCTCACGTCAATTTTTAGATCTATTTAAAACGATGGAAGGAATACCTGACGCTAAAATAGTGTGGCAATTTTCAGATGAAGATGAAGATATGGAGGAAATGGGGCAAGAACTTGCTGAATTAGTAACAGTTCCCTTTGAATTTAAAACGTTTTAATTTCCAGCAAGTGATTCTGACAGGATGAGTGAAGAAATACTGAAGGCCCTGACTCAACTTTTTGCCATCATAACCAAACAAGATGGCGGGGTTACTGAAAATGAAAGGCAATTTGTAATTACTTTTTTCCAAAAGGAATTAGAGCAATCTGCTATTCAATCCTATTTAGATGTGTATGACACAATCTCGGGATACAATACACAAGTTCCACATCATGAAGATGACCGAAGTTCTGTTCCTTCAGTAAAAGATTCACTTAAGACGCTCGCGATTTGTAAAAAAATAAATAAAACGCTGA
>JAYVTC010000154.1:0-4863 GCA_043774745.1 Cyclobacteriaceae bacterium
CTCCACCAATCCCAAATCCATAGCCTTCACAAAGGGAACCACGGAATCCATCAACATTGTTGCTCACGGATTTTTAAAAAAGAAATTGCAGCAAGGCGATAACGTGGTGATCTCTGCGATGGAACACCATGCCAACCTGATACCATGGCAACAGGTTTGTGCTCAGCAGAAAGCCACACTTCACATTATCCCTGTTAATAAAGATGGTGAATTGATGTTAGGTGACATTGATTCGTTACTCAATTCACGCACCCGGCTGGTAGCATTAACTCATATTTCCAATGTGTTGGGTACGATCAACCCGATCGATGAAATTATTTCCATGGCTCGCGCTAAACATATTCCCGTATTAATTGATGGGGCACAAAGTGTAGGGCATTACCCGATCCATGTACTTGAATCGGATATTGATTTCCTGGTTTTCTCTGCGCACAAAATGTTTGGTCCGTTGGGTACAGGCGTATTGTATTGCAAAGATGAGTTTGCACCATTCATTGAGCCTCACAACTACGGTGGTGGCGGCATCCGTCACGTTGAATTTGAGCATACCGAATTTTTGGATTATCCTTTTTCGTTAGAAGCAGGCACGGCAAATATTCCTGGAGTGATAGCATTGGGAACGGCTATTGATTTTATTCAGCACTTGAACGTCAAGGAAGTTATCGATCACGAGAAAAATCTGTGCATCATCTTTAAAGAAAAGTTAAAAGCATTGGGTGGCATTAACCTCGTTGGAAATCCCAAAAATTTTGGAGGCATTGTTTCCTTTCAGGCAGATAACATTCATCCACACGATGTAGCAGGATTTCTGGCCAACGAAAACATTGCAGTAAGGGCTGGTCATCATTGTGCTGAGCCGTTGTTAGCATCGATGGGAATTCATTCCACGGTAAGAGCCTCCTTCACGATTTATAATACCGAAGAGGATGTTGATAAAACGATCAGGGCTTTAGTTGAACTTAAAAAGTTTTGGTCATGAAATGGCCATTAATCAAGTTATATACCGAACATCATGATACTCACAAGCCATGCCTATGTGCCCAAGTTGTAAAAAATAACCGGTAGTCATGAATCAGGATTTAAAAAAGCTATACCCGGAAATTCTTAAAACACACAATCACTCCCCCTATCATTTTGAAAAGAAAGCGCATGCAGACCACGTGATCAAAGCATACAATCCTATTTGTGGCGACCGGTTTGAAGTCTACATCAATTACAATGAAGAAAACAAAATCAGTCAACTTCACTTTTATGGTTTAGGATGTTCAGTATCAAAGGCTTCCACTTCTATACTGGCAAAAGCACTGGAGGGCAAGACATCCGATGAAGCATTGATGTTGTGCAATAACTTTCTGTCGTATATCAATAAAGAATCAGATGCGGATACCTTAGTTTTGCCGCAAGAATTTTTTGCATTCTCTGGTGTGCATGATTTTCCTGAACGACTTGACTGTGCTGCGCTGGCCTGGAGGGAAATGAAGAAGTATTTAGAATCAAAGTAATCAGTACAATGAAAATAAAATTAATTGCTTTCGGAATCGCTAAAGATATTCTCGCGGCCAGGCAACTTGAGTTTGAACTGAACGCAGGCGCTACGATTGCATCACTGAAACAAAATCTATTTGAACGCTATCCGGAGTTTGCAAAGCTGCGCTCTCTTGCCTTTGCCGTTGGGGAAAATTATCAGGAAGATTCACATGCTTTGCATGAAAATGATGAAGTGGTCATCATTCCTCCTGTAAGCGGTGGATAGAATTTTTTTAAGCTTTGCTATTATGGATCCTAATCCGTCAACGCACATAGAGTTCTTTATTGTTCATTTAATAGTGAAGATAGATCAGTTCTATAAGTATTCATTTTTTGCTTTTATAACCGCACCCAATATACTAAAGGCTATCTCTTTAGCTCCTTTTGCCTTTATATCAATTCCAATGGGAGCGTCAATGCGCGCGATGTCTTCATTGGTGAACCCTTTTTCAAGTAGTCGGTTGGTTCGCTTCTCATGATTTTTCTTACTGCCCAGTGCCCCGATATAAGCCACTTTCTTTTTCAATAAAATCTGTAGTGCATCATCATCAATTTTCGGATCGTGGGAAAGGATGACGGCATACGTATTGGCATCCAACGCAAAATCATTCAAAACCTCCGAAGGATATTTCTCAAATATCTGATCCGGCTTCACTGCAAAGGTTGTGTTTTTAGCAAAAGTGCCTCTTGGATCTATCACGATGGTTTCAAAATCAAATTGCCTGGCAAGTTGTACCAGGTCGGCAGTGATGTGGGCCGCACCAATGATGATCATTTGACTTCTACGCGGAAACACCTGTATAAAATAGGGAACCTCTCCTACGGTAATCGTTTCATGTTTACGGTGCTCAAATGCTTCCAATGATTTATTCAAAACTTCCTGTGGCAGTGTTGCCCCAAATGAAATTCCATCCGGCATGACCAATGTATTTTGACCACTCTCCGAAAGGGTTGTCACCATCATGCAACCTTTATTCTCCAACATTAATTGATGCAGTTTATCAGGTATATCCGCGAAAGCATTATTTGAAATCCAGGATTGTAGGTACACTTGTATTTTTCCTCCACAACTCAATCCGACCGCCCACGCATCCTCATCATTTACACCATAATGCACGTGCTTACCTTTTCCGGTACCCATGATGGATTTAGCTTCTTTTAACACGGCACCTTCCACGCAACCCCCGCTTACAGAGCCAGCCATTTCCATGTCTTCCGAAATAAACATAGCTGACCCCACAGGCCGTGGTGATGAACCCCATGTCTGGATCACCCTTGCCAGGACAACCTGCTTCCTTTTTGCCATCCATGGTTGAATTTGTGCGAGCAACTCCTTCATCTTGTTTGAGTTTATAAAAAAAATTACATTTGAATGCACTGTAAAGTTGAAACAAAGTGTAACTGAATCCAAACTGATGCACGAAATCAACTGTTATAAAAAAGCTGCAAGCTCCTGCATGGCGAGAATAAAATTCACATCCGCACTAAAACGTTTTTTTCCTACGCTCACTGAAATTGAAATGGAAGGTGATACAGTAAAGGATGTTTTATATAATGTCGAAAAGATTTATCCGGGTATTTCCAGTTACCTGATCCAGGATGATGGTGCGCTTCGGAAGCACGTCAATATTTTTATTCAAGGCAATTTAATCGAGAACAGGCAAACGTTGAATGATACCGTTAAGCACAACGATGAGTTGTTGATTTTCCAGGCGCTGTCAGGCGGGTGATCAGTATATTTTATTCGCAGGATGATTCTTTTTAACAACTTTTTTCCACCTGTCTCCCATTAGCATCATGCAAACCAAATTACTGGTTGCCACTTCCAAAGGACTTATTGTCCTGATGAATGAAAACATACACTGGGTAATTACGGGGGTTCATTTCACAGGGCTGCCGGTATCACTGACCTACGTTGATGAGCGCGATAATACCTGGTGGGTAGCCATTTCGCACCGGCACTGGGGTGATAAATTGCATTATTCCAGAGACGAAGGAAAAACATGGACAGAAGCAGGAATTCCAAGTTATAAAAATTATGTCTACCGTCCCGGTAAACCAGCCACACTGAAAAAGTTGTGGATCATGCAACATGCTGGTACTGACAAGCCTGATTGTTTGTGGCTAGGCACAGAACCCGGTGGATTGTTTTTTAGTGATGATCAAGGAAAATCCTGGCAGTTGATTGAAAGTTTATGGAATCATCCCAGCCGCTTAAATGAACATCAGTGGTTTGGTGCGGGTAAGGATTTCCCATTCATTCATTCTATTAACGTTGATCCGAGAGATAGCAATTGTGTTTATATCGGTGTGAGTTGTGCAGGTGTTTTTAAAACCCTTGATGGAGGTAAAACGTGGCAGGCAAAAAATACAGGACTGATAGCCACTTATCTGCCAGATCCAAAAGCTGAGGTGGGTCATGACCCGCACCGGATGATACTTTGTACTTCCTGTCCAGAGGTGATCTGGCAACAAAACCATTGTGGAATATTCAGGACCGTGAACGGTGGTGAAACCTGGATCGATGTAAGTGGAAAGAATGGATTTCCCCTTTATGGATTTGCTTTAGCCATAGATGAAGACGATCCAAAAAAAGCCTGGGTCATTCCAGCACAAAGTGACGAGATGCGTCTTCCTCACAACTTAAGACTCAGGGTTTGCAAAACTACGGATGGAGGAGAAAACTGGATCTCTACTCATAACGGACTTCCATCATCCTATTGCTTTGATCTGGTATTGCGTCATGCCTTTGCCAGGCGCGGAGAAATACTTGCGTTCGGAACCAATAATGGAAATCTCTATATCTCTGCTGAACATGGTGAATCATGGAAGGTGATCACTCATCATCTGGCCACTATCAACTGCCTTACCTTCTCTTGACCGTTTAATAAGTCTTCCATCAGCAGTGGCCATCAGTATCCAGCCACTTATCAATACCCAATTGATTTAGGATATGAAGGAAGGAAAAAGTTGAGAGTCTGAACAGGGTTGTAAAGTGTCTGGTGCAATGATCATGAAACGTACGCGACCAAAGCAACCATGAAAGTCTGAAAGAACGCATCAATACCTTGGCAACGATGGATTTACTTCTGCAATCCATTGCAGAATACCGCCCTTTAAATTCAACAGGTTTTTAAAACCATGATGAGTTTGTAATAACGTAATGGCAGCCTTGCTGCGTCCACCGCTTTTACATAGAATAACAACGGCACCTTCGCGTTGAATTAAATCTACGTTCTCCTCAATTTTACTCAGTGGCATATTTATTCCGTGAATGTTTACGATTTCAAACTCAAAGGGCTCACGCACATCAATGAGCTGAATATTTTTACCAGA
>JAYVTC010000155.1:0-21830 GCA_043774745.1 Cyclobacteriaceae bacterium
GCCTTTTAAAGTAACGGTAGATGATAACCGTAGATTCCCTGTCCTCGGCTTCACTACGCTGTCAAGCACTTCATGTGATAATAACTTTGATGGACAGATTACAGTCACTGCCGCTACTACTGGCTTCGGGGCTGCTACCAGCTATCTGTTTGATTGGGCTGCTGCGGTTGCTCCAAATATAATATCGGACGCTACCTCAACAAGCCCGGCTATTTTTGCTTCCGAAGCGCTTGGTGGGCCTCTTGGCGAACGAATCGGACCGGGTGGTTATAACATTATTGTGACTAACCAATCTAACCTATGTCCATCAAATGGTGTCGTTACATTACTATCTAATCCTCAACCATTGGATATCCTTGCTGTGACCAAACAAGATCAGGATATCTGCTTTGCTGACGGTAGTATTACGGTAACATCATTAAGTTCTGCTACGGTAGGTGATTACTCCTATGAATGGTTCAGAGGAAATGTCAACACCACACCGTTGACAGATTCTGGCAATATTCAAATTAATTCCGCAACTCTTACCAATCCGAACTATCCAACTATGGGTGCCGGTACTTATTTCGTTATTGCTACTAAGAATTCAGGAATGACTTCTGGATCAGGTTGTGAAACTCCACCGTTTAGAGTAGATGTTCTTGATCTTCATCAGGATCCACAAGCTCAATTCGGCTTCACGCCAAATTCAAGTTGCAACATAGCAGATCCTAATGGAGTTGTTTTAGCGACCGCTTCTGAACGAGATGCAACGGTAGACGCTTATACATTTGCATGGCAATTGAATAATGGAGCATTGCCTGGCACAATAACTCAGACGGACGTTACCAATACAAGTGAATTAATTAATTCTCCTGAAGGAAGTTATGCACTGACCATTTTCAACACGATTACTGGTTGCAGTTTTACTTCTGGCGTTAATGTAACGATCGACCGCAATGTTAGTCTTCCAAATATTATAACAGTTAATAAAATTGAACCAACCACTTGCATTGGTGATGGAACCGCAATAGTTACCAGCATCTCCATTGGTGGAGGTCCTGCATTGTCAGGAGTCGCTATTGCTCCTCCCAACTTTGAATATGAGTGGTATCAAGGAGACTTTACTCCGGCAAGCATATTAGGAACGGTTACACCAATACTGACGCCCATAAAAAATGGTAAATACTATGTGCTTGTAAAAGATTTAAGTACGGATTGTAAGTCTGACCCAACCGAGGTTGAATTGGTGGACCAAAACATCATACTGCCTACAATTGGAATCACGCTAACGACACCTCAAATCAGTTGCGATAATTCAGTGCTAGGTACGGGCGTATTGCTGGCAAAAATATCTGCCGATAATCCGGATCCACTTTTTACGAACCCCAATTACACTTTTGAGTGGTTCCCTAATCTGAATTTAAGTAGTCCTAATATTGCCATTACCACTAGCCCAGCAACTACCAATTCGATTGTTGATTTAAGTGCCGGAGACTATTCTTTACAGGTAACCAATAGCAAAACCGGTTGCAGCAACGATGCGGTGTATATTGTACCTAACAATGCACCTCAGTTCCAACCTCAATTGTCGCTGAGTTCTTCTGAAAGAACATTGTGTGTAGGACAAGACGGATCTGTATTTGCAGGAATTGTTAACATCAATCCTGCTTATCCATTCCCACTGGACTTCACAGCAGACTTGTACTTTGGCAATGTAATAGGCAACTTACCTCCAACTCCCGACATTGCAGGCATGGCTAATGTGACAGGATTTCCACAGAATTTTGCGACTCCCAACAACCTTGACTCGGGCGCGTACACCGTGCGGGTAATCGACAATAATACAGGTTGTATATCCGTAAAGGCCGTAGATGTTAAAGATGGTAGAATACTACCTGAGATTGTAATCGTTGCCGAAAATCCGAATATAAATTGTGATGATACTATCGCCAACGGGCAATTAGCAGCCACCACTGATGGAAACCAGATAGCAGGCTATCTATTTGACTGGTACACCGGTGCATCTATTGCCACCCCACCACCCACTCCTATTGTAACGGATAACAACCGACTGATCGGGTTCGTTGCCGGTGATTACTCGGTTCGGGTGACCCGAGAATTAACAGGATGTGTTAGTGACAAAAATGGTAAGATCATTGATGGCCGAGTGTTCCCTCCAGCCCCTACCGCATTGGTTGTGAGAGACAGAACAAATTGCGTGGTACCCAATGGATGGGTAACCGCCAACGTAAAAGGTATTACTATCGCGCATACTTTCAATTGGTATAATGGCGGTGCTCCGAAACCAACATCAGATTTCATAGGCGCTGATTATTTTGACCGCGATATCGGACCTTATAGCGTTACTGCTACTGATTTAATTACAGGCTGTGTATCACTGCCTGCCACTGTAAGTGTTAAAGATGCCCGTGTTTCACCGGTTGTAGCATTGACTTCAAAAGCAGCGCTTTGCCTCACTCCTACCGGAGTTGTTACTCTGGAGGTGATTAATAATCAGGATGTGACACTCACCGATATTACCTGGTATGATGATGCCACTAATGGAATCATCGGACGCGGCCCGGAGGTCTATGAGTTACCGGCAGGACTCTATACCGCAGAATTTATCTCTTCTGAAAGTTGTGACGGAACCGCATCGATCGAAATAGAAACTGAAATTCTTTCATACAATCTGGTCTCTGTCAATGGTGATGATAAAAATGACATCTGGATTATCGACTGTTTGCAGAACTTTCCTAATAATAATGTGAAAGTGTTTAACCGCTCTGGAATTAAGGTGTATGAGGCTGATCATTATAATAATTCAACTGTTTTCTTCAAAGGCGTGGGAGAAAATGGAGTCTATTTCTTAGGAGATAAGTTACCGGATGGCACTTACTTCTATATCATCGATAAACGAAATGGCTCAAAACCTATTACCGGCTACCTTGAATTAGTAAGATGATGAAAAGAATAGTCATATTATTTTTGCTGATCACCACGATCGTTTTTTCAAGCATCGGGCAGCAGCGTCCAATACAATCATTGTATATGTTTGATCCATTGTTGCTTAACCCAGCCTTTGCCGGGGCACATCTGCAACTCAGCGCAACATCGATCTATAGAAATCAATGGGTAAATTTCGCAGGAGCTCCAAAAACATTTACAACTTCGGCCCACATGGGGTTTAAGCAAAACAGAGTGGGCATAGGATTCATCGCGGGTAAAGATCAAATTGGTGTGCACGATGAGTCATCGTTATACTTTGCATACTCCTATCGATTGCCTTTGTCACGATTCGATAAATCTTCTTTTATTTCATTTGGTGTTCAGGGAGGATTTAATGCCCTGAGATCAGATTACACGTTAACAATTTCTCGTGAAGATGATAAGTATGGAGTATTCAGATCATTCAATCCTAACTTCGGAGCAGGAATATATTATAGAAACAAAAGTACCTATGTAGGTTTCTCTGTACCCTATTTTCTGAACAGTGAAATTTTGAATGTACAAACAGCCTTTGAAAGTTCGGCAAAGAGATATCGTTACTATTATTTAACCGCAGGCTTTACAAAGAAACTATCCAATTCCGTAAAGATCAGACCTTCTGCGCTTGTGCGTATTCAGGACAAAGCTCCATTAACGATAGATGCAACCCTGCTCACGGTACTCTACGATGTGGTGGGAATTGGTGTTTCATACCGATGGACAGATTCCTTTATCGGTTTATTTGAATTGCAGCTTAATGATAACTTCCATGTGGGGTATGCCTATGATTTTACATCATCAGATATAAGAACATACTCAAATGGCACTCATGAAATCATGCTTAACTATCGCTTCAAAATAACCAAATTTCATCAGGGGTTGGATTGTCCTTCTTACTGGTAAATATTAAATACGTATAGCAAAAGCTTTTAGAAAATATTAAATGTCAATGAGCCTGTTATATAAACTGTCTTTAAAAAAAAGTAACTTAGTGATTAAGAAAAATATGGATTTCAAAGTTTATCGCATATTTGTTCAATTTCTAGTCCTGATTCTTTCTATCTCAGGAGTTAATCTAGCCTACTCCCAAAAATTTACAATCGGAGTGAAAGCGGGTGCAACACTTTCAACCAGTTCATTCGGGGACAAAGATGACAAAGATGGATTTACCAATTTATGGAAGCCTGGATTTTTTGGAGCAGGATTGGTCAACTTTCCATTAAAGAAGAATTTTTCCTTTCAGGCTGAAGCCGGTTTCTCTCAACGGGGAAGAAAAATTAAATTTAACGAAAGCACGTGGGATAATAGTGCAACGTATCATTTTCTGGATGGATCTATGATGCTAAGAAAATCCTATCCATTGCGCTGGACCAAAAATATAAAAGGCACCTGGTTTTTTAACGTGGGGCCAAAAGTTAGCTATTGGCTCAATGGAAAAGGTGTTGTAACTACTGGTGGAACGTATGTTGATCCTGATGATGGTCTTACCAAAATCTCCAAAGGTGGTTCTTATGACTACAATGTGAAATTTGAAAAACAACCTGAAGAGCCGAATTCTCCCGATTTTAATACGATGTATCTTACCGATGTCAACCGCTGGCTTTTTGGTCTTGACTTTGGCGTTGGCGTTGATGCCCCCACCACTTCATTGCAGCGGTTTGTTTTTGAAGTACGATTCACTTCTGGTCATACTTTTTATGGAACTAAAAGTAGCACCTTCAATCGAACACTTGGTTTTACCGATAACCTGCGGGCCAATGAAAAAATTATATCTTTCTCAGTAGATTATACTATTAATAAAGTCGTGCGAGAAAGTCAGAAAGGCAAGAGCACCAAGAAAGATGTTAAAAGCTCAAAGCCCAGGAAGAACATTGATTCCGTAATTCACTAATACTTTAATAGTAAATCAATTTCAGATTTTACTTTTTCAGCCGAAGGCAACATCATCTTCTCCAAATCAACATTCAAAGGAATTGCCGGTAAATTAGCAGCGCCTAAAGTCCAAACAGGTGCATCCAGCCACTGAAAACATTCCTTAGAAATTCTACCTGCCAGCGATTCGGCAAAAGAATTTAATAAAGGTTCTTCGGTGAGTATCAATACTCTTCCGTGTCTCTTCACTGAAGCAAGAATGCAATTCCAATCGATTGGATTGAGGGTACGCAAATCAACAATCTCTACTTGTCCTTTATAGGAAATGGCGGCTTCACCAGCCCAATAAACACCCATGCCATAGGTGATTATCACGATGGATTCACCAGATGAAATCTTTTCCTGGCTTGCCTCCTTAACGATGCGCGCTTTTCCCAAGGGCAAAATGTAATCTTCATCAGGCTCAATTGTCTTTGCATCTGCCGTTCCCTGAACCTTGCTCCAATACAATCCTTTATGTTCCAACATGACAACCGGATTAGGATCATAAAAGGCGGCCTTCATCAACCCTTTCATATCCGCTGCATTAGATGGATATACTACCTTTATCCCCCTTATGTTAAGTAATGTGGATTCGACACTTCCTGAGTGATAGGGACCTCCACCTCCATACGCACCGATCGGAACACGAATCAACGATTGGATTGGGAACTTACCTTTCGTGAGGTAACAACTCTTCGAGAGCTCTTCAACCAGCTGATTGATGCCTGGCCATATATAATCCGCAAATTGTATTTCCACAATCGCCTTAGCTCCCACTGCGCTCATGCCCGCTGTAGAACCGATAATATAGGCTTCTTGTATTGGCGTATTAAACACACGATGGTCACCATATTTCTGCGCCAACGTAGCCGCCTCTCTGAATACGCCACCTAAACGGGCTCCTACATCTTGTCCGTAGAACAAAGCCTCCGGATGTTTCTTTAAAATTTCTTCCACTGCATGAAGTGCCGCATCGACCATAACAACCTTCTCCCCTTTCTCGGGTGATCGATTGCCCTTTTCTTCTAACACAGGTGTTGATGCAAATTCATAAGAATCAAAATCATTCGGATCAGGATCGGCTGATTTAATCGCCTTCTCATATTCCGTATTCACTCTTTCCTCAACAGCTTTTCTTATTTCCTCTAACTGATTTTTTTTCAGACCCCGGTCAAGCAATACGTTCTCAAGTTTAGGGAGTGGATCATATTTTTCCTGAAGCAATAAATCATCACCCCGATACCATTCCTTTCGTACACCTGAAGTATGATGTGCCAGCAAAGGGCACCTGGCGTGAATTAGAATCGGACCACGAGAAGTTCGTACAAATTCAATTGCCTCATGCAAACAGTTATAACTCGCGACAAAATCAGATCCGTCAACTGCCCTGCGCTCAAGACCTTTAAATCCTGCAGCATATTCATAGGCATCCATAGTTCTCATCTCTTTGCCGGTTGCAGAGATGCCCCAATCATTGTCTTGTACCAAATAAATTATAGGGAGCTTTTTTAATACAGCCATCTGAAATGCTTCTGCCACTTCTCCTTCCGTAACCGACCCATCACCCAAAGAACATAACACGATCGGTTTTATCTTTCCATTCAGTAGACCTTGCGATTCAAGGTAAGAAATACCATGTGCCATTCCTGTAGCGGGAATAGCCTGCATGCCCGTAGCCGAGCTCTGATGTGGAATAGTTGGAAAGCCCTTACGTATTAGTGTCGGATGACCATAATACGTGCGACCGCCAGAAAAAGGATCATCGCACTTGGCCATCAGTTGAAGCATCAATTCATAAGGAGAAAGGCCTATGCCCAACAACATCGATTCATCACGATAATATGGGGAAGCATAATCATCACCGGTTAACTGAAGTCCTGCTGCAAGTTGAATAGCTTCATGGCCTCTGGATGTGCTGTGAACATATTTGCTGCATACTTCCCTGTTCCTTTCAAATGTTTCGGCCATTTCACGCGCGGTGAGCATTAACTCAAAGGCTTTTAAAAGAGTTACTCCATTTATAATTTCCTTATCCCGATTCTTTTTCGCCCCAACGGCCATCTTCATATTGGTTTGTGTATAGACAAATATAAAAACATTTAACCCTATAAAGGCTTATGAATTACATCATCTGATAATCGCATCATTACTCGAGCTAACACATTCATAAAAATCATCTCATTCCTGTTTTTAATTTTCAAAAAAAAATAAATTGCCAGGTTAGATAAAAATCATCAAAAGATCTGACAACCGTCATGGATTTCTGGTATCTAGATAGACTATATTTAATCTGTAATTAAAAAAAGGAGGTAATTATGACACTCGTGAAAAAATCGAATTTCCCATCTTTATTAAATGAAAGATGGTTGACTGACTTTTTTGACACAGACCGCTTCTTTGACAGCGATTTGCTGAAGATGGCTTCTGTTGCACCTCTTCCCCTTGTAAACATCGTTGAAGAGGAGAAAGAATTTGTTGTGGCGATGGCTGCACCTGGTATGACTAAGAAAGACTTTAATATCTTCATCCAAAATGGACTATTAACCATTTCTGCCGAGAATAAAGTTGAGACCGAAGAAGTTAAGAAGAGCTTCACTCGGAAGGAATTCAGCTATAACTCATTTACCAGATCATTTACATTGCCAGAAAATGTAAATGAAGAAAAGATAGATGCCAACTATGAAAATGGTATTTTGAAGCTTCATATCGGCAAGAAAGTGCTGACTAAAGTTCAACCTAAAAAACAAATCGCCATTCATTAAAAGTGATCGATGGTAGGAAAAAGCAGCTATTGAAACATACGCTATCTTTGAGGCTCTTTAACAACCTGCTTGAAAAAATAGGATGTATGACTCTTCAAAGGTTGTTTAAAAGAGAAAAACCCTGCGCATAACAGGGTTTTCTTTTTGAAGAATGAATCAAATCGACCGATTTATTAATCTATGGAAGAGATGTTGCTGAGCAATTAGTATAATCATTACTATTTTTTTGCTTTAATAGACTGAACAAATGATTTAATATCTGAAGGCAAATCCTTGCTTTCCTTCAGCGCAGTAATGAATGAACTACCTACAATGGCCCCATTTGCATAAGAACATGCTTGCGAATAAGTCTGAACATTAGAAATACCAAACCCGATCAGGAATGGGTTTTCTAATTCCATTGATTGAAGTTTCTTAAAGTATGTGATTTGTTCAGCAGAAAATTCCCTCTTCGCTCCTGTTGTACTGGAAGATGACACCGCATAAATGAATCCGCTGCTCACGGAATCAATCTGTCGGATACGCGACTCTGAAGTAGTTGGGGAAATCAAAAAGGAAACGCTCAGATTCAATGACTCTGCAAGAGATTTATAATTATTCACATATTCATGCAAAGGCAGATCAGGTAAAATCAATCCATCTACTCCAGCCTCAGCAGCATCGCGAAAGAATTTTTCAACACCATATTGCATCACCGGATTTAAGTAACCCATCAGAACAACAGGAATGGTAACTGTGGACCGTAACTCTTTAACCTGACTGAGTAACAAGGCTAGATTCATGCCCTGATCCAGGGCAATCTTATTGCTCTCCTGAATAGTTGGTCCATCAGCTATAGGATCTGAGAAAGGAATTCCAATCTCAATCATGTCAGCACCCGATGCTTCCAATGATTCAGCAATACGTCTAGTGTCATTCAAACCAGGAAAACCGGCTGTATAAAATATGTTTAGAATATTTTTGTCTTTCATTTCGAAAAGCTCAGTGATTCTGTTTTTCATCTTAGTGAGTATAACTTTTATATATTTTTTCTCCTGCCGTGATGGCTATTGGAAGTACATTTTGTGACGGTGGTAGAGGACACGTTGCAAAGGGTGTAAATGCACAAGGAGGATTATATGCTTTATTAAAGTCAAGGATTGTAGCTCCATCTGCACCGGGTTTTTTTGCATATACATACCGGCCTGAAGGATACGTTTCATTCTCATTAGTTGGATCACCAAAAATCACGAACAACTCATCATCTTCGAGTAAAGCATCCAGGCGATATTCTTTTTCATTGATGGTAAACACCAACGTACCCGGTGATTCCTGAGCTGTGGTTTGACCTAATACATTGGTGATATCAATTCTCTTTGGCGTAGATGGTACTTCCAAAACTGCTTCCGTGCGAAATTCTGGATTCACCTCATAGCGCTCAATACCATGAAACTCTGTAACCGTGGTGCTCTCTAAATTCCGTAAGCGCACTCCAAATTGATCATCGCGTTTAATAATAAACCATTGCAATGAACCGTGCGACAACTTTGGTTGACGCGTTGAATCTGAGTGAAAGATAACACCTGTTTTTATTGGTTTTTCGTTTGAAAGAATGTCAACATCCGGCAAGGCAGTCATCGACACCACTCCATTTTGCAATAGAAATAGTCCGGCCTTTGCAGGGATTTTGTCTTTAGGAAAAACAATGTCATTGCTTTCATCGCTGCCAAACGTGCTCACGCCATCTTTCAGCCAGAACAATCCTGCCAGATTAAGCCATCCATTTGCGCTTTTCAAACTTTCAATGCGTCCTGCATGCCATTGATCAATCTCTACTTTATAGCCGTTGATATCCAATGGTTCGCCTGATTGCTTTGAACTGCAACTCAATACCATCAAAATCAGAAACAAATAAACAGTTACTCTCATATTTTTTATTTTTTAGGGCACCGGTTACAATTTAATATTTTCCCCAACGGATGTAGGTTTCTAAATCTTTATCTCCACGTCCGGAAAGATTAATCACCACTACATCATCCGGATTAAATTCAAGCTTCTGGAGAGCCGCTACGGCATGAGCCGATTCAATGGCTGGAATGATACCTTCTGTTCTGCTCAACTCAATGCCTGCATTCATCGCTTCATCATCGGTCACATTCAAAAATTGAACCCGGCCTACATCAAACAAATGCGCATGCAAAGGACCGATGCCTGGATAATCTAACCCTGCTGAGATTGAATAAGGTTCTATAACCTGTCCGTCTTCTGTCTGCATCAATAACGTTTTACTTCCATGCAATACACCTGTTTTACCCAGCGCTGTAGTAGCTGCCGATTCTCCGGAGTCCACTCCTTTTCCACCTGCCTCTACACCCACTAAATTCACGTGTTCATTGGATAGAAAATGATAAAATGCACCGGCTGCATTACTGCCACCACCCACGCAAGCCAATACATAGTCGGGATATGGATTTCCAATTTCAGCTTGCAATTGTTTTTTAATCTCTTCACTAATTATAGATTGAAAGCGTGTGACCATATCGGGATAAGGATGTGGCCCCACCACAGAGCCAATGATGTAATGGGTGTCGGTGGGGTGATTGATCCAATGACGCATGGCTTCGTTGGTCGCATCTTTTAACGTCATGTTGCCTGACAAAGCAGGGACTACCTTGGTTCCTAAAATGCGCATGCGCTCTACGTTAGGACGCTGGCGTTCCATATCTAACTTGCCCATGTAGACAATGCACTCCATGCCCATCAAAGCACACACGGTGGCAGTTGCGACTCCATGCTGGCCCGCACCTGTTTCTGCGATGATCTTCTGCTTGCCCAGTCTTTTAGCTAACAGGATTTGTCCTATGGTGTTATTGATTTTATGTGCACCGGTGTGACACAGGTCTTCTCGCTTTAAATAGATCGTTGCCTTATACCTCTCTGATAATCCATTGGCGAGATAAAGTGGCGTAGGACGGCCCACATAATCTTTTAAAAGCTTATGAAACGCTACCTGAAACTCAGGCTCATAAATGATTGACAAATACTTTTCCTTGAGTTCCTCCACATTGGGATACAACATCTCAGGAATGTAGGCACCACCAAACTGACCATAGTAACCCTGCTCGCTCACATCGAATTTCATATATGTAACTGGTTAATGATTTCTGATATTTTATTTACATTTTTAAAACCGGGACTTTCCTCGACCCCACTATTCACATCAATAGCATGAATATTCAATGACGAAAGATTCTTTAAGTCTTTAATACTTTCTGGCTGGATTCCTCCGCTTAAAAAAAATGGTACCGCCTGATTATATTGATTTAATAATGTCCAATCGAAGGGCTTTGCATTTCCACCATAAAGTTTTCCTTTTGTATCAAAAAGGAAAAAGTCTGCAACGGATTCAAAATCAATCGTACTGGCAAAATCAAAATCTTCATCTACGCGAAAGACTTTTATAATCCGAATACCTTTCTCCATCAGATCATTGCAATACACAATTGACTCATCACCGTGTAATTGTGCATAGTGGAATTGATTCACTTTCGTGGCTTCAATTACAAATTCTATTGAATGGTTTACAAACACCCCCACTCGTTTAACGGATAAAGCTAATTCAGGAGGAACTACAAAATCACTGCCCACATAACGCGGTGAAGGCTGGTGAAAGATGAATCCCATATAATCGGGACCCAAAGAATTTACCTGAAGAATATTATCTGTATCCTTCATGCCACACACTTTCAGTTTTATCTGAGACACTTCCATCCTACTTTCCTTCCAAATGGTTTAACTCATCAATAAATTTCTTACAAGCTCTTTCCGGATGACCGTGCTGCATAAAATTCTGTCCCATTAAGAAACCCTGGTAACCATATTTTTTTAACGCTATGATGGTCTCCGCTTTTTCAATCCCGCTTTCGGAGACCTTCACAACATGTTTCGGAATCATTTCAGCTAACCGTTTTGATATCTCAATATCTGTAATAAATGTTTTAAGATCACGGTTATTCACACCCATCAAATCTACTTCGGCATTCATGTTATCCTGGAGTTCTTTTTCGTTGTGAACCTCAAGCAATATTTCTAAATAAAGTGAACGGGCAAATCTGGCAAGCGTTGATATCTCCTTTGAATTAAGCGCAGCGGCTATCAAGAGAATCGCATCAGCACCAATAGATTTCGCTTCGATGATCTGGTATTCATCTACCACGAAATCCTTTCTGAGTATGGGAGCATTATTAAACTTGCGTGCCTCCATTAAATCCTCATTCGTTCCTCCAAAGAATTTCTTATCCGTAAGTATAGACAACGCTGAAGCACCAGCCTGTATATAACCCACAGAAGTCAGCGCTACCGAAACAGTTGGATTTATATCACCCTTCGATGGTGATTTCCTTTTTATCTCAGCGATTATACCTGATTTATCTTCACGCTGAACGTAGGCTTTAAGCGATATCACCGGTGACTGAAAATAGCTACTCTGCTCCAGTGATTTAACCGGATATAAGCTCTTTCTTTCCACTACCTCAATTTTTTTATGTTGAATAATTTCATCCAGGATATTCATAGACTATGGATTCATTAATTTTTTAAATGCTTCTAACGCTTTGCCCGATTTCAGTGCATCGGTTGCTTTTTCCACAGCTTTGATTATTCCATCATTTCTGTTCACACAAAAAAGAGCCATGCCTGCATTGGCGATTACGGCTGCATGTTGTTCTTCGGTTCCTTTTCCTTCCAGTACATTCATAAACAACGTGGCTGATTCTTGTACCGTACTACCGCCTTTAATATCATCGTATTTAATGGTTGGCAAACCCAATTCGGCCGGTGTAGCGATGCGCTCTCCTTCATTAAAGAAAAACTTAAAAGCTCCAGTGAGGGAAACTTCATCATATCCATCTAACGAGTGAAGAATCAAGAAATCCTTATCGGTATTTTGATATAAATAACCATACTGGCGTGCCAACTCCAAACTAAATACACCAACCAGCTGCCGCGAGGGGAAAGAAGGATTTACCATTGGGCCCAGCATATTGAAAAATGTTTTCACACCCAGATCCTTGCGGATAGGCGCTACATTTTTCATAGCCGGGTGAAACAATGGAGCGTGCATGAAACAAATGTTTGCACGATCGAGACTTCTCTTCAATTCATCAATATCATTAGTGAATTTATAACCAAAGTGTTCCAGCAAGTTTGATGATCCACAAGCAGATGATACCCCATAATTTCCATGCTTGGCAACCGGCTGGCCTGCTGCTGCCACCACAAACGATGAGAGTGTTGACAAGTTCATCGTATTTTTTCCATCGCCTCCGGTGCCACACACGTCCATCACGGGTTGATCGAAGCGAGCTGGCAAACATAACTCCAGCATCGCATCGCGAAAGCCTTGCAATTCATCCACGGTAACACTACGCATCATATACACCGTCATGAAAGCAGCTGTCTGGCTCATGTTGAATTTACCTGAAGTCAGTTCGACCAGCACGCGGTGCGCAGTTTCCTTGGTGAGGGAGCGATTATCAATTAATTCGTTTAATATCTGTTTCATAAAGAAGTCGAAAGTCAGCATTCAAAAGTTGAAAGTTCGCTTATGGTTATAATCATTCATTAATTCTTCAACCAGTTTTTTATCATTTTGGGTCCTTCGGGTGTCATGATGGATTCGGGATGAAATTGTAATCCCCTCACATCGTACTTATGATGACGCAAGCCCATGATCAATCCTTCGTCATTTACTGCGGTTACTTTTAGCTCAGCAGGAATGCTTGCCGGTAACACTGCCCATGAATGATAATGAGTGGCTTGAAATTTCGCAGGAACATCCTTAAACAAATACTCATCCTGATCTTTAACATCCGTAAGAGATGTAACCCCGTGAAGCACATTGGGAATATTGAATAAAGAAGCTCCGTACACTTCACCAATGCCTTGATGACCAAGACAGATTCCTAATATGCTTTTCGTAGGACCATACTCGCGTACCACCTGCTTCATGATGCCTGCTTCATCCGGAATGCCCGGACCCGGAGAAAGCAAAATCTTATCATACTGAGCAACATCCTCTAACACAATTTTATCATTCCGAAAAATATCCACAGCAAAACCATGCTCACGAATGAGGTGCACCAGGTTATAGGTGAATGAGTCGTAATTATCTAATACTAAAATTTTCATGCTCAAATTTTTTCAGCTAACACCATTGCTTTGCGCAAGGCTTCCAATTTATTATTCACTTCCTGTAATTCACTTTCTGCTGATGACTTGGCCACTACACCCGCACCCGCCTGATAGATCAACGTGTTGTCCTTACTTAAAAAAGTACGGATCATGATGGCGTGATTAAACGATCCATCAAATCCGAGGAAGCCAATGGCACCACCATAGAAACTGCGGTTAACATTTTCATATTCATTGATCAACGTCATCGCTTTATGTTTGGGTGCACCCGACAGCGTGCCGGCAGGGAACGTATCAGCGGCAATCTGAATAACCGATGCTTCGTGGTTTAATGTTCCTGTCACTTTCGAAACGAGGTGAATAACATGCGAGTAATATTGAATCTCTTTAAAAACCTCTACGTGAACTTCACTGGCGTTGCGACTTAAATCATTTCGCGCTAAATCAACCAACATCACATGTTCTGCATTCTCTTTTACATCGGCTGATAATTTCTCTGCGAGCAAGGCATCTTCCTGATCATTACCTGATCTTCTGAATGTTCCAGCAATAGGATAGATATGCGCCTTCCCTTTTGATATTTGAATCTGTGCCTCAGGCGATGATCCAAATAATTTAAAATTTCCGTAATCAAAATAGAATAAATAGGGCGATGGATTTATCGATCGCAAACTGCGATACACATTGAATTCATCTCCCTTAAAACCTGCAGTGAATCTGCGTGATAGCACGATTTGAAACACATCACCGCGGTAGCAATGCTGCTTTCCTTTTTCAATGATGTTTAAAAACTCCTCATCATTATAATTAGAAACCTCTCCATTGGTGCGGGTGAAGCGGAAGGTGGTTACGCGGTTGTTATTGATCAGCTGTTCCAACCGATTGAGTGTGCTTTCTGATTCATTACCCGCCACCGTGTGTTCAAATAATGTTAACTCATTATAAAAATGATCGACCACAATTACATACCTGAACAGGGAATAGATAATTTCCGGTAAGTCGGTTTTTGTTTTTTGAATGGGAACCTGCTCAAAATATCGAACGGCATCGTAGGCCATATATCCAAAAAGACCATCATGCGGGTATTTGGATCTCACGGAGGTGTCTACCTGAAATGAATTCCTAAACTCTTCCAGCCACTGTGTTACCTGACCAGGTTTGTTGATGTCTACTTTCGTTGATGGCTTACCAGGCAGTGATATTTCTGCCTGTTCCTGATACACCTTAAACGTGGCAATCGGATCGCAGCATATGAACGAAAGACTGTTTTCATTGCCGTGGTAATCAGAACTTTCCAGCAGGATACTGCCTGCGAATATATCCCTCAGTTTGAGGTAGATATTCACTGGAGTCAAGGTATCTGCCAGCATCTTTTTGGAGTATGTCTTCAGTTGAAAATTCATGTCACGTGTGTCTATATCCCGGTTTCAAAATGTTTATAAAATAAGAAAGCCCACTGTGAACAGCGGGCCTTCGGCAAAATTATAGTTACATAGCAAGGCTGCTCACATATCGAAATTCGATTTGTGCCACCACCAAGCCATATGAACGCTTTTTATCATCATGATTATGCGTCAGCTTTTTTCTTTGCTGCTTTCTTAGGTTTTACTTCTGCAGGTGCTGCGGCTTTAGACTTTGTAGAAGCATTTCTCTTCAACTGAGCCTTGATTTTCTTCTTGTTTCTTGAAACGCCAAAAGAACCGATGGTTCTCTTACCTTTTGCTGTTTTTTTATCTCCTCTTCCCATGAATTTAAATAATTGTTCGCAATAATAGTAAACTCCTCGTTAAATACAAAAAACCGATTTTTTTTTTGACTTTCTGAACGTGCATGAGGAAACAAAATCTGACAAGAACGGTTTGTATTTGTATTCCTGTCATCTATGGCTAACGCACGTTTCGAACTCATCCAGGCACTAAGAACAACCGCCCAAAAAATTGAGCATAACAGCTCTTACCAGTGGGGTCATATGGGCCTTTGTAACTGTGGCTTTCTTGCCCAGGAAATAACCTCCCTGTCCAAGGACGAAATCCACCGCAGGGCAATGCAAAGGCATGGCGATTGGTCGGAACAACTGAATGATTACTGCCCTACCAGTGGTTTGCCCATGGATGATCTCATCGACCAGCTCGTTAATTTTGGGTTTACACCAGAAGAACTAAGACACCTGGAGCGACTTTCTGATAAGGCTGTTCTGCAACGATTACCCATCGAAAAAAGGTATTTGAGTCACAATATTAAAGCGGATGTGATTATCTATTTAAATGCCTGGGCAACTATGCTTGAAGAATCATTGATCGAGGCTATTAGCTTAAAAGAACTAAGCACTAAAAAGAAAGTAGCAATACTTTAATAGTATCTTTGTTCCTATGAAACTGCAAGCCGCTAACTCAACAAAAACACACCTGAACTGGCTGGTTTCCTTTGCCTTAATCCTTAGTCTCGGTATCAGTGCAGAAAGTGGTTCAATCGCTCCATTACGTTATTTCAAGCAAACCGAGTTAACACTCACTATTTCCGATCATAAAGCCAGAAAAGCATCGGCTTTCCTCAAGGTGTTTTTCAGACGGCCTGTCTCTCCTTACTCATTTAGCCCAGCCTTCTCCTTACTTATCTCTTATCAAACACAAGAATCCACACTGAAACAAAAGGTCAGTGAGGAACATCCTATTTCTTTGTTACCTAAAATCGGTCTCGTTCATGGTAAGATGACTAAGAACGCTGACGAAGACAACTCTTTCCTGAAAGGTTAACCTCCCTTTTTCAATAAATCAATTTTTCAATTAAGCGTAGCCATGCATAAAAGCATTGCATATGCAATTACAATTCATAAAGATGAAAACTTTCAAGAAGGTCTTAAGACTAGTTGGTCTTGGGATACTCATTATATTGGCCATATCAGGAATAAGCATCACCGGTGCAAGTCCTTTATACCTAAAGAAGAATGAACAAGACTATGACAATGAGATCAAAACGGAATTAGTAGAAGGTCATAAGGATGTTATTGAGGAGAAAGATGTTGAATAGTCAATTACCTCTAGGCTGAAAACAGTGGGTAGAATGACTGTATCGAATTCGTGGCAGTATTACATTCGCATAAGCGATGCCATAGTCTCAATGCCTTCCCATAAATATTGTAGTATTATGTTCTCATTCTCAGCATGCTGATTATTGTCATAGTTAACAATGGGAATGGTGATGGGTTTTGTTTGCAATAATTGCTCATACAAATAAAGCGGAAGACTTCCGCCCAGGGATGGAACACGCACCATATCATAATCGATTGTAGTTTCAATAGCACTGATAGCTTTCAGCGCCAGCGGAAGATCCATCGGAGTGCGTTGAGCATTGTAACCATTTCCGCGCTTCACCACTTTCGACAGCAACGGATATTTCATGCGCTCTTCATCAGTGGGTTCATGATCTATAATTTGATAGCCCTCACTACGAATATGATCCATTACTTTTTTTACCTGCCGATCAACGTCATTACCCACGACAAGTCTTAAGTCGATGACCGCTGTCGCTTCGGTGGGAATAACATTAGCAGCCATGGCACCCACATTGGCACTTTGAATGCCATTGATGTTGAGTGTCGGAAGCGTGAGTAGTTCGGTCATGGATTTTCCACCGCCATCAGGCTGTGACACCTTAAGATCATTCTTTAAAATATCATCCACGGGAGGGATTTCACTCAATGCTTTTTTCTCTGTGGCCGTCAATGGCGCTACATCATCATAAAACCCCTTGATGGTGATCATTCCGTTTTTATCCTTCATGCTTGCCAGAAGTTGTGCAAGTCGCATTGCTGGATTAGGAGCCCAGTTTCCATAGTTACCACTGTGTAAAGGTCGCGTGGCACCATAAAGTTTTACATCAACGTTAACATCACCCCTCGCACCAAATAGCACTTGCTTCTTTCCAGTGATGTGGCGCGGTCCGTCACAAATAATCCATTGATCAGCCTTTAAGAGATCCTTGTGAATTTTAAAAATCTCGGATAAATATTTAGATCCTGCTTCTTCTTCGCCTTCAAAAAAGAATTTGATGTTAGTCGTTGGCTTCAAGCCAGCGGCAATCAGGGATTCATACGCTGTGATAATTGCAAATACTCCCGCCTTATCATCCGAAGAACCTCTGCCATACAAGCGCCATTGCGGATTAATGATCTCTTTTTCACCTGGAAAAGAAATGATCTTTCCTCCTTTGTCCAGGCGATCCGTCAGCAATGTTGGCATGAATGGAGCAAGACCTTCGGCCCATTGTTTTGGGTTTACAGGTTGTCCATCATAGTGCGCATAAAAAGCAATCGTAGCCGTGGCGCCGGGTGTAATCACCTCACCATAAACCACAGGCGCTGAACCTGCTTTGCCTGACTGAAGTAACTGACTTTTGATTCCATACTTCACCAGCAAATCCTTAATCCAATTTGCATTGCGAACCATATTAACAGAATCTCCCAATACATTGGGTATGGATAAAAACTCTTTATATTGATTTAACCAGCGGTGTTGATTCCTTTGATCAAAAATATATTGGTTGACCTTTGAAGATTGTGCTGACAAAATAAAAGAAACAATAACGAGAAATGATGTAATGAGAAACTTCATAGGACCAAATGGCTTTAACTTTTTGCAAAAGGTTGATCAATAGAAACAGAAGGTTGTGAAAACCACTTTGGTCCTTCGGCTGTCATGTAAACACAATCCTCATGACGAACACCAAATTCACCCACGATAGAAATGTTTGGCTCGATGCTAAAGCACATGCCCGCCTGCAAGGGAAGTTTATTACCTCTAACCGCATTGCCCCACTCGTGCACATCCATGCCAATGCCATGACCTGTGCGATGCGGTAAGCCTGGTAATTTATAATCGGGTCCAAAACCGGCATCCGTTATTACCTTGCGCGCAGCGGCATCAACTTCCTCACAAGCTACACCGATTTTAGCGGCAGCGAATCCGGCAGCCTGTGACTTTTGTTCCAGATCCCAGATCTCCTGTTGCCGTTTGGTTGGCGCTGCGCCAAATACAATTGTTCTGCTCACGTCTGAGCAATAGCCTTCTACTTTGCATCCGCAATCCATTAATACAACATCACCCTTCTTTAATTTTTGAGGTTGCACGCTGCCATGCGGAAATGCCGAAGCTTTATCAAAATTGACTCCAGCAAAAGCGGGTTGTGCTCCTAACTTTATATGAGCGTCAGTTACGATCGCTTCAAATTCTGCCGGGCTCATACCTTCCTTTAAACTCTTAATGCCGATGGTCATGGCGGCAATGGTAATATCGGTGGCCTTCTGCATCAAGGCAATCTCAGCCGGAGATTTTATTAATCGACAAGGAACAGTCACGGGATCACCACTTGCATAATTCAGGTGCGAAGCCTCTTTTCTTACTCCATCTAAAATAAAAAAACGAACTTGCTCTTCTAAACCAATGGTGCCTGAGGTGATGCCGGCTTTTTTAAATGTATCCGCTATCAGTTTGTATGGACTTTCATCTTCTTGCCATGCATAAACTTCCGTACCGATTTTTATTAATTCTCTCAGGCGCTCTTCTTCAAAGCCCGGACAGATATACTTTACATCTCCCTTGGCGGGAATAATAGCTATCATGGTCCGTTCACTCGGCCACCAGCTTATACCCGTAAAGTAAAGCAGCGAAGATCCTGCATCCAGCACCAGGGCTTGCATATTTTGTTCAGCCATTAACTGTTGTGCCTTTGCAATTCTTGCTTTTCTCTCATCAAGTGTGATCGGCATCACGTCACCAGTCATCGACTGGATAGTATCCTCAGGAGTCTTTTCTTCTACCTTTTGATTATCGGATGCACAAGAACTAATTCCTGTTGCTATACCGGTGGCCGCTGCTATGGCCGAAATGCTAATGAATTCTCTTCGTTTTAGTATCATATAAGAATGTGTATAATAGATTGAATATTTTAATTCGCCTTGGCCAGGTTAACAATGATCTCCCAATTAAACTGCACAAACTTGTGTAGTGATTCTTCCAGTATTCTTTCCTGATCACTGTGAGCACCAAAACCTTTTGGGCCATCTTCCTGATCAGTGATAGGACCAATACCATAGCACTCCACTCCTTTCTCGCGCAAGAAAGCCATGTCCGTAGCACCGGTTGGCATAGTGGGAAGTGTGACCGTGTTGTACATCTTCTTAATAGCATTTTCAACCACCATAAAAGCATCCGTATCGAGTCGTGAAGGACGGGCAGCAGGTCTCTTGTTTCTATTTTGCTCAACGATTTCAATTTGTGAATCATTGACAACTCTTTTCATTTCTGCGAGTAAGCTGGTCATGTCTTCATCAGGCAAAGCACGAACATCGAGTGTTGCTTCCGCTTCGCTGGGGATGATGTTTATCAGGTAGCCACCTTTAACAATATTGGGAGAGATAGACGTGCGCAGCGTAGAATAAGTACGTGGTTCTTTGGCAGCAAAATATTCCTGCGCTTTATCGGCACCATTACCATTTACAACCGCCAGGTAGCGGGCAGCATCAGCCGGTGCGCTGATGGCAGCCAGACGAGTAAAGAACGTACGGGTTGTTTCGTTTAGTCGCATCGGGGTTTGCCACGCGGCAATCTTAGCAATGGCTTGCGATAAATGCACTATGGCATTATCCTGCAACGGCACCGATCCGTGGCCGGCTGTTCCGTGTACAACGAGTCTTACTCCGTTCGGAACTTTCTCTGTGGTTGAAACGGATGCATAAAGTATTTTTCCATCCTTTCGGGAAACGCCCCCTCCTTCAGCAAAACAAAACTCTGCGTCAATCTCAGTCCAGTGTTCATTCACCATATATTCGATACCTACTCTGGTATTAGATTCTTCTCCAGATTCTGCAAAAAAAATCACATCCCTATCAAGGGCGATATTTAATCGTTTTAATTGAATCATAACCATGAGCGCTGCTACCACATTGTCTTTATCATCCACTGCTCCCCTTCCATACACATAGCCGCCTTCGCGCGTGGCCGAAAAAGGAGGATGAATCCATTTTGTGGAATCAACACTCACCACATCCGTGTGGGCCATGATCATTACCGGTTTTTTCTTTCCACTTCCTTTTAATCGAGCCACCAGGTTTGGGTGTTTGGTGTCATTGTAAAAAACTTTCGCAGAAATGCCCTCACGATCTAATACTGATTTTAAGTAGTCCACCACGGGAGCCTCACTACCTGTTGCGATACTGGAGTTAATTCTCAGGATAGCTTGGAAATGTTTCATGGTCTCATCCTGAAGCTTGACCCAATCTGGTTGTTTGGTCTGAGCTTGTGAGTATGAGCAAAGTGTGATTAAAAAAGTGCAGAAAATGATTGACAGACGTTGGAAGTGTTGCATAGCGGTTTAGATTAACTGAAAAGTATATTAGAAAATCGAAGATAAGGATTTGTTTTATGGTGCCTGCTCCACTCACATAATTTAGCCTAGACGGTCTTTCAAACTAACAAATTCAAATTTGAGTCAGGAATATTTTGCAAATGATTCCGTCTATTAAGATGAAAAGTTCCTATTTTACTTAATCTTTAAAACGTATCATAGATCAATTAACTTTGAGTCATGAAAATATTAATCCTGCTACTAACACTCTTTGTCATTCTGCTTACCAGTTGTTCCTCTCCTGAAAAACAGAATGAAATTAATTTATTCCAGGAAGTTTCTAAGCTCACCTCGATAGAAGGAAAGCCGCAATACCTTGCTTCGCCCTTTGTGACAGCCGGAGATCGTGTTTATATCGTTGGTCATCAGGATGGAAGCTTTCCTGATCTGGGCTGGCATGTGGCTGGTGAGATGGGTGGAGTTTGGGACCACCCCATCAAACTCATGGATGGATTTACTGCAGGCATTAAAATTCAAGACAGTGATCATTCATTTTGTCTCGACAAAGCGGATAAGTTTGTCAATTATCCAATGGCGAACAGTCATCATTTTACATGGGTGCCGGAAAATATAGAAGTCGATCGTATTCAATTTATCCCAGATGGTGTTGAA
>JAYVTC010000156.1:0-6845 GCA_043774745.1 Cyclobacteriaceae bacterium
GAATAACTTTAGTCCACCTAACGCTGTCATAAGAAGGGTTATTGAAAATAGAGTCTGAATTATGACGAAACCTGGTCCCGATCTTTCTCTTAATGTCAAATAAATTATAGCTACCCCAAATGCCATGAAAATAACAGTCATCCCAACAATGTCCTCGGTCGGTGGGTTGAATTTATGTCCGCTTGCTCCGTACAGTAATAAATAAAATGGAATTGCGAGTCCAAGTATTATAATATAAAACCACTTACAAAATGTCGAATACTTGTTAATAAAATCCATGTCGTACGTTAGTTCTTATCTGTCCCGCGCCATTCTGACTAACGTTTCACAAGTTGTTGATACTCAATTGCAATCCGAGGTCGTCAGGTGTTATATCAAACTTATGAATTAGCTTTTTCATTTCCAGTACTTTGCGCTTTCTTTTTTGATCGAGGAACTCATATTGCGTGTCTGTTTTGTAAGGAATCTTTTTGGTGATCATGTTCCAGATAATAACAGCCAGTTTTCGAGCTGTGGCAGATATGGCGGATGTTCTTCCTTTTCTGAATGCAATGCGCTTAAAGAAATTTGAAAGTGCTGTATCTTTTAAATTACCAACGGCATTAGCAGCTTGTCTCAATGCAATCTTTAACCGATTACTTCCCTTAGGTATTCGGTTACTCAAAATTCTACCACCACTTATTTTATTATTAGGTGCCAATCGTAACCAACTTGCAAATTGCTTTGCTGTTTCAAATTTATGGATGCCTGGCCCGACCTCACTCATCAACGTCAATACCGTGGAGTGACTTACTCCTTCGATGGCCAGCAAATCGACACCTTCAAAGTATTGATAGGAAAGCAGGTTGATGTTGATATCGGGTGTATTCTTGTTAATGCGTTTATAAATTTTTTTGTCAATGTGATGTTCCTTTTTGTTATCATCATTACTGATCTGTTCATTCAGTAGCTTTTTGATCTGATTGTCGCACTCAGTAATCTTTTTCTGAAACAGCAGGTACAATTGGTACTCATGGGTTAAGGCAAATAATAAATCTTTGCGACCGTTGCTCTGCAATGCCTTTGCTATTTCTTGCTCTGACTTCTTACAATTGCCATGGCGAAGAGATGCTAATCTCTCAGGATTGCTTTCACCTTTGCAAATGGAATCAATGATAGCAAGACCAGTGAGTCCGGTGATGTCTTTAACGACTACATCAAGTCTCAAATTCATCAAGCGCAAATACTTCTGCATTTTCCGTGAAGTGTCGGCAGCCTGTTCCAGTAAATTTGATCTGTGTCGACAGAAAGTTCTCAGGTGTTCTGTCGCTTCATCAGGTAAGAAACTTCCATTTAATAAGCCAAGGGTATGAAGTTTTTGAATCCATTGGCAATCCTGAACATCGGTCTTCTTCCCTTTAATGTTCTTAGTAAATTTTCCATTACAAAGAAGTACTTCGAGCCCCATACTTTGAAGAGTAGCAAATAAACTTTGCCAATATGTACCTGTGCTTTCCATAGCAACAGTTTTAATTTCATTGTCCAGCAGCCATTGAGCCAGGGCAATCAAGTCTTCATTGTAAACTCCGAACTCCCTTACATCGTCATCGGTCTGCCCGATGGCTACATAGTGCGAACGGCTGCCTACATCAATGCCAGCAGCAAATGGATTAACCACATCAAGAGCAATTTTCTTTTTTGTCATAAAAATGAGTTTAAGAATTTTAAAAATGCTCTAAGGAAATGTATCTTCGTATAGAAATTATTCTGAACGGGGTCCCCGACAAGTCGGGGCCACCAATTAAATTTAACACAAAGCCTTCTTGCGCAAACAAGAAGGCTTTTACATTTCAACCAGAATTGCGCTCGGGTTATTACACACCAATGCCTTAACGGCCTTGCAAAGAGCACTCCTAAAGTACGATGCGTCCGTTAGCTTTCGAAATTAATTTTCGTCTCGGAAATAGGGGGAATTGCACACAACGTTTGTGTTTATGATGGCTGCGGTTTTCGAAGCTGCGTCCTGTCCCACGTGACCGAACGAAATTAAGAAAACCAAACTACAAATTTAAACCTCACCAGCAGCTGGCATAAACATTTTGTTGTGGCCAGTTGGGGATCACCCGTCAGTGTCGAACCCAACTCGATATTTTCGAGTCAAAGTCGTTCGCCAAAATATTTTTTAAGTCTATCGTTTTGCATTTGAGTCCAATTTGTCAACGAACAAGAATTTGAGTCCTTTGTCACCGAGTTAAAAGTTGTCAGCGGAGAAAAAGTCGTTTTTGCGATTTTGTTTTTTGTAGCTCGAAGTATTTTCAGTGTGCCTTCGTTTAGTTGACTATTGTTTTTCAAACCTGTGATGCATTACCCTTGTTGACCAAACGGTTAATCCAGTTATTGTACCCTGAATATCTTTATTAAAAAGTATCCATTGGTCAAACCCATCTCCTGGGTTTTTTTCAGCAATATAATGAAACTGGTTTTCACCATCGGGCTCCATAATCGCATCAGGCATCGTTGCTCTTTCCAAAACCATTTTACCTTGCTCATTTAAATCAAAATTCCAATAGTAATCAAGATGTCTGCTGTAATATTTTCCAGTAAATAGTTTAAGGTCTTCTATCGAGGGTAGCCACTGTTGCCCTGCTTCTTTTTCCATCATATCGCTCGGATAACCGTCATCAAAAGCAACTGTAGCCTTCATAGGGGTATTCTCTTCAGGCTGAATAAATTTTACCTGCATACCAAAACCTTCTTCATAATAAAAGAGATCTTTGTCAACAGGGATAAGCTCAATAACATAGTTTCCAGTATATCTCACTTTCAATTTGCCCTTCTCTACGTAAAAGTCGCTGAGCTTTCTGTGCTCATTATAACTCTCCCAAGACACTTGGTTTACCCACCGGTATCTGCCTTCATATTTTTTTAATTCAGCTTCTGTACTAATGATCGGCTTCTTTTTAAAATCAGGCTTGATGAATGGAGGCTTTTTCACATCCAGCAAATAATCACAAAGAAATTTGTTCTGCTCCCCAAAACCTTCTCCATCCAGATTGCCTATGGTTATTATTGTTAATCCTTTTGACGGAATACGGCTAAGATAATTTTCACCATTAACGCCTTCATGAAAAATGACTATTTGATTGGTAATGGTATCAATGCTATGCCCGGTGACAAAGTGATTCTTTTTACCGGGTATCATCCGTACATTTTCTAATAATTTTATGAATGCCAAATTGAACTCCGAGTTCAGGTCACTTATGGCGAAAGACCATTTTGCAAGGTCATTGGCACAAGTGAGTATAAAATAATTTCCTCCCGGTGACGTCTTCTGCGGATTATCATGTTTAAAACTATTTCCATCAGGCGAATATTTCGTGGCGTGGTTTGGAACAATATCCAATGGATCTTTTTGCATCCTTGTATCCTCCATTTTTAAAGGATCGAATATTCGTTGCTTTATCCAGTCGCTCAGATTTTTACCAGAAGCTTTTTCCAGGATCAGTCGCAATAAGCCAAAATCTGAATTACAATACATAAACCCTCTGCCAGGTATAATTTCTGGTTCCGGTTGTGTATATAGCAACCGGAAAAATTGTTCCTTGTCAAAGCGATTTGACATAGCACCATGCATCAATAATAAATTCGCCCATTCATCTACGAAGCCACTGCGATGATTAAGGAGGTCCCAGATCGTTACCGGCTCTGACCATTCTGGCAGTTTTGGAAAATACTTTCTTACTTTATCATTCAAAGAAAGAATACCATCTTTCTCCATTAATATCGCTGCTATGGAAATAAATTCCCTTGCCTCAGAATATCCTATTCTCACAACACTTTGATGAGAGAAGGGAACCTGCAATTCTATACTAGCCATCCCATAATCCTTTTTGGCAATCAGCTTTCCGTTTTGAATAACAGAAATTGAAACTCCCGGAGATTTATTGTTGTTATACGAAGAAAAAATACTGTCAAGCTTTTTATTTAGTATAGGATTATTAGTAGAAATTATTCCTGAATTGCTTTTTAAAGATTTTTGTCCAAATGAAATGTCAACCAGCAGGAACGCCAAAAAAGCTGTTAAGAATAATTTATACTTCATAAAAAACTAATTTTAATAGGAATGATGCTATAAATTTTTCCGCTTAGTCCACTCTGTCCACGGAGCTGACCCAATTGGCCACAACGTTTGTGTTTCTGCAGTGGCGGGCATAGGAGGGCTTGGCAATGAAGCGAAGCGGAATGCCAAGACCGACCAGTTGCGACCTGTCCCACGTGCCAAATGTAAATAATGAAACTGAAACTTAATGAGGACACTAAACCCCGCCATTGCAGAAACATTGTGTTATGCACAGTGCCGCAGTCGACCGTTACTGAGCAGCACGGATGGCAAAGCTTGGGATTGTGGGTTGAAGTCGCGCGGCTTTGGCATTGGTGCTGTGGTTTGAAACACAATCTTTGTTCAGTCTGAGTCATATAAAATGTTCAAATAGTTTTAGTCGACAGTAGGCATGTCCATTACTGAAATTAGTAAAATGGTATGCGATTAATTATTCTCTCAAGTTCTGGCCTAACAAATTCTCCCGTGCCGGATACACAAGGTCTTTATATTTGAGGTCATTTTGTTTCGTATAGGAATCTAAGCCCGTTTGTAAAACCGCGGCCAAAGATTGTCCTGTGTGTTTCGTTTTCTAAGATTTCTGACTTTAACTTTATTTTATTACTGTCAACTTGTTCCAATATACTGGCCATTTTTAAATGGTCGTTAACCATGTTGTCCTCCATAGAGCCAGTTGCTATGTAAAGTTTTAATTGTCTTGAGGTAATTATAGAGTTAATTTTGAACTCCTTTAGTATTTCGCTCTGATTCCACCATAGCGATGGGCTTAATAAAAGATAATTGTCAAATAAGTCAGGATGATTTATTAAAGCATGAATTCCGAAAAGTCCTCCAAATGAATGCCCGTAAATTGTCTTGCCTTTGTCCGCGATTGGGTAATTTTTCTTCAGGTAGGGAAATAATTCCAATGACAAAAATTTAACAAAATTCTCTGCCCCACCTGTACCAGATTTGAACTTATCCTTGTGTCTTTGCTCTTGTGCCTTGTCCGCTGTCGGTGTAAAATCTCTGCTTCTCAAAGAGTAATAATCGTCTTCGTTAGTTTCACCCTTGTAAGCAATACCAACAATTAACAGTTCTGGTACAAGATTGTCTTTAACGAGTCGTTGGACGATATAAGTGATAGCACCGAAATTGACTTCCGCATCTAACACGACTAAGATGGGATACACTTTCCCCGAGTTTTTGTAATTGTCTGGATATGAGAGGTAGATGGCATATTCCTCCTTAGTAAATTTTGAAACTACCTCGTTTACCTCAGAGTTCTTGATTCTTACATTCTCCTGGTCTTTGGTCAGTGTTTGCTGAAGTGAGTCATTCTCAGATGTTAATTTTTCAAAATTTGATTTCTTGACGCAAGAATTCAGTAAAAGAAGGTAAACCAGCAGTAGTAAACGATTCCTTGTCACGATGTGATGTTTATGAGTAAGTATTTGTCAATATTTCTAAGCACTGTCCTATCCTCGGCATTGTGCATCCTCACGGGGACGTTTGTCATCTCTGATACTCTTTAGTTTCCCAGTTTCTTTATGTAATCAGGAGTTATCGGGTCTTCTTTCAAATATTCATTTTTTTTTGTTGAGAGCGCCCATCTTTCAATCCATGATATTCCCCAGCTACCAAATACAGTAATTTCTGTTTTATACGCAGGGTCTTTCAGGGCATTGTCCATGCTTACAAAAATGTAATTGTTTGCTTTATATAAAGCAATGAGTGAATTCAGATAATCTGAATTGAGCAAACTGGCATGTATCAATAATACTTGACTAATATGTCTTCCGAACAAATGGTTTGATTGCTTCTCATAGTATTTTATTTTCTTGTCCATATATGCAATATATTCACGTCCAATCTTATTCATTAATGTTGTGTCATTTTTCTGTTTCGCTCTAGTGTATGCTAAAGCGAATATGTAGTCTTCATTATCAATTGTAACAGGAGCTGTTAAGTAATTGTGCTTATTCAAAAAATCATTTAACGAGTCTGCTTTGACTTTTGCATTGCCAACATGCAAATAAGGATGTCTAAAATATTTGATTTGTCTGTTTTGGTCACTAAGAATTTTTTTGGTTATGGTTTCTCCTTTAATAATATCTTCTGTATAAAGATGAAAAGGTACATTATTGTAATCTCTATGAGAAAATGAGTGATTCCCTAATTCAAACCCACTCGAAACCCAACTTTTTAAAAGGTCAACCTGATATTGGATTACATCACTGTTATTAAAAAGTTTTACCTCGTTCACAAATCCAATAGCTGGAACTTCATTCTTTTTCAAGGAATAAAGGATTTTATTAAACACATTTTTTTGATATGCCGAGTCTGTTACTCCATAATTTACAACAGGCAAGTCATCAATGGAAATACATACTTGTTTCTGTTGTCCAATGCAAACAAACTCTGAAACCAAAAATAAAATTATTAATAGTGTTCTCATGTGATTTTGATTTTGCTAGCCCATCTCTGTGTCGGTGTGATTTCGCTGTCGCAGACGTAACATTTCATTGTGTGCTTATTCGTTATTTTAATGTATTAAATCACAACTCTGCACTAGGCTCTTTTGCTTGCTTTGGTGTCGCACGGGAATGTGTGGCAAGCAAAAGTGCCGATGTTCGAAGCACCAAATCTGTCCCCCGGCATTGTGCATAACGTTTGTGTTTCTGCAGTGGTGCCTTTCCGAAGCCGCGTCCTGTCCCACGAAACCAAACGTAGAACGAAGATAAATATTTATAGCTTACACCTCACG
>JAYVTC010000157.1:0-14091 GCA_043774745.1 Cyclobacteriaceae bacterium
ATCCACGCGAATTGATTCACCTATCTTACCGGATACAAATTATTTTTTAACAACCGGCAACCGCACCACCGAAGGATATTTTTTAGAATGATGAATTTGATTATGGGCTACCACGCCAACAGACTCATCATAGTTATTTCCACCTGTATTGAGATTGCGCTCGAAGCGCGGGAAGTTACTGCCCGACACTTCAATGCGAACCTGATGCCCGGCTGCAAAATAGTTGCTGGTGGACATGGGTGATAATTTCACTTTATACACGTTGTCTTTTTCCATGAACACTTCTTTTTCATATCCTTCGCGATAACGCACACGCTGAATGGTTTCATCCAGGTTGTAGGCTTTGCCATCAGGATACACATCGATCAGTTTAATCGTTACGTCTGTGTCTTTCACATCCGAGGATAAGTATAATGTAGACTCAATAAATCCACTGACTTCCACACCTTCTTTTAATGGCTCTGAAGTAAACACTAAAATGTCATCGCGCAATTCCATTTGAGATTGATCAAACGCGCCACCGGTTATGGCATTTCCGGTGCAACATACATTGCCTCCATAAGAAGTGACAGGATTGGCAGGATCATAGGTGAATGCATCGGGTTTGTCTGCGGAAGGTACTTTAGAAACCAATTTACCATTGCCGTTGCTTGTGTTGGCTTTGCCTTCGCTGCTCAGAAAGTAATCCGTCATCACGGCATTGGCGGGAGGCCAGGTTTCAGATGTTTGCCAGGTGTTGCTGCCCATGGTAAAGTACTTTACACGCGGTGTTGTTTTCTTGAAATCATTCTGCTCACCTTTCAACAACATGTCGAACCAACCCCACGTGAGTTCATCATAATTCAATCGGGCATCGCCCATGCTGCGTTCACCTACTAAGGTATTTTGTGTAGCGCGTTTGTAAGCACAATGAAGAGTAGGAGCAATGACGAGATATTGATTATCGGCAATTTCTTTATTCGGATTTTTGCGCACATGATTGAACAACGTCAGGTTCGGGCTCGATGATACATCGTACCACGAAACAAACCAATAGGCTGGAACATTAAGGGGCATGTTATCATGATACAGTCCGCCTTTGAACCAGGCCGGATCATTGGGCTTGCGCCTGATCATGTCTTCGTAAATTCCTTTTTGTCCGTTTACATTTTTGATGATATCCTGAACAGGTAAATGTTGCAGCGCCTGTGCCCAATCTACTTTAGGCATTTCAGTGGCCATGTCATAGAAGCGTTGCACGCGTACTAAATCCGCTTGTGTGATGTCCTTCGGGAACATAGGGCGAAACTCATCATTCTGCGTTCCATACAACCATGAGGTGAACAGCATTTGCTGAGCTCCCCCGCGAAACCAGTTACCCTGCTCATAAAATTCGCCCACGCGACCAACACCGGCCCCAAATCCCTGAGCCACCATAGCGGCAAGCGCAGGATGATTAAGTGATGCAACCGCCATTTGCCACTCTGCCGTGGATGAACAACCAATCACACCAATTTTTCCATTCGACCAGGATTGTTTCGACATCCATTCAAAGGCATCATAACCATCGGTGGTAGGTGTGCCGAGAATATCCCATTTCCCTTCGGAGAAAAATCTTCCGCGTTCATTTTGCACAACATACGCATAGCCGCGTTGTACGGCATCGTAAGCAGCTTCTAATCCACGGGTGCGCATTTCACCATCACCCCAGGTATTGAAGTTGTAAGGTGTTTTGGAAAAAACGATGGGCACTTTACCATTGCCATTAGGCCGGTAGATGTCAGTGGCCAATCGTTCACCATCGCGCATGGGTATCATCACTTTTTGATCGATGATGGCTATGGCTTCTAATTTTTTGTAGATGTCGTTTTGTTGTTGCGACCATAAAGAAAAGGATATGGCAACGAACACGAGAAGTAAACAGAGTTTTCTCATAGGTGTGAGGTTATGGAATTTGCAATAAGATAGGAGATCAATTGACAATTGACAATGAATAATTGACAATAGGTGATACTGCCTGATCACTAACAAACTTTCTATATTAGATTGGCTGGAAATGAATCTTCTGGGATCTGAAATTTAAATCTTAACCATCCCCCTCCGTATTGCTTCAATCACCATCCCCGTGCGACTTTGTACTTGAAATTTTACGAATAGCGATTCGCGATAGCCATCAACCGTGCGTTCACTCACGTCCATCAACTGGGCAATCTGTTTATAGGTAATATCATCGGTGGCATGGTGAAGAAATTTGAGTTCTCTTTCTCCAACATGAATGGTGGATCCATGCTGCTTGCCAATCAGAATTTCAGATAGATTACTTTTATTGATGTCTGAGTTATAAAAGTTTTTCGAATGGATTTCTCTTAGCGCGTGTTCCAGTTCATCGGGGTGTGTGTCTTTGAGCAGGTATGAACAGCAGCCTGCCTTAATCATCTCGATAATGGTTTGCTCGTTGTTGTTCATTGAGAGTGCCACCAACCTCATAGAAGGGTGAGTTTGATGCAACCATCGTGCGGTCTTGGTACCATCCATCACAGGCATATCCTCATCAATCAGCATAATGTCGGGAAGTAGCGCGCCTGCTTGAAATTTCTCTTGCAGTTCTTTGCCATGGATAGCGTCTACGACAACATCAAAATCTGGCAGTTTGCTTATCAAAAGGCAGAGTGACTTAAGGAAAAGCTGATGATCGTCTACCAGGCCGATGTTAATTTTCATAACCAATCTTTTCAAAGATAAACCAGCGCTGCTTTTTTTGATAGTCCGGGATGAGAATGATAAAGCCTATTGCCGTCAGCACGAAAACTATACTTCCGATTGCAATAAAGGTGATCTCTTGTGATTTATCCATGCTAAGCCAGAACTAAGAAATGATAGAATCTAAAAATAGTAGAACATTGTGAACAACCCATCGAGATGTAAGTATTGTAGCTATTTTGTAAGATTCCAGATTTTCCATCTGCCGGTATGTAAACCAGTTAAACTAATAAAAATCGCCAATGAACCCATAGGGTAAGCCAATGGCGCACAAACAAAAAATTCTATGACCATTGATCGGCTTTTCAAAGAATCTTCTCTGTATAATCAAAGAATATTTCTGAACTTAGGGGAAGTATATTCCATTCTTATGAATCGCATTTTAATCACCTCATCGCTGGTATTGATTACCGTTGTTTATGTATCCGGTCAAAGCAAATTAGTGTCGGTCTCAAAATCACAGCTAACCGGTATTGAGTTACCAGCAGGAGCAAAGCAGGATAATCGTATCCTGAGCACCGCTGGTGCGAAAACATTATTGCAAATGACCGCAGAGGAAAATGCTGCAACACTGGGAGAGCAAGTAGAAGTGTTCAGCATGCCACTTGAAACCGGTAGCCAGCTTGTTGAACAAATAAAAGCAGCCGCACGAAAAGCAGGGTGGGAGATACGCCCGTTTTCTAAGGAAGCCACCTATTCCCTTTTAGTAAATAAGCAACGTACCATATTGATGTATCTCGAATCCTTAAAGAAGGAGACCGCACTTTATTTGTCACCGGTCACCCACGTGAAAACGGAAACTCCTGCCGAAGTAATAAAAGTGGACGCGCCAGTTAAGGTTGTTGAGCAGGTTAAAACTGTTGAACCAGTGAAAACAGAAGTTCAGCAACCGGTGCAAGTTATTCCACCTGTTGAAGCAACAAAGGCTCAACAAAGCACGACAACATCCACAGATGGGTTCACCTTCAACACTATTAATTTTGATGATGGCTGGATATCAACCATCGCAGCTGATTATGTTAAAGTGGTAAAAGGAAATATGGAGGTGTTGCTTTATTATTCTTTTGAAATTAACGACCAGGTGCGGGCAACGAATCTTGAAATGAGAGATTACTTCTGGAACTTATTGGTCGTTCCAAATTATACTGTAAAATCTGCTTTTCCATTAAACGAGTCACTGACTTATTTCAAAATTCATTTCACCGAAGGTGATGCTGTTGACAAAACGGGTAAACCGGTTTACCTCGCCATGACGGTGTTAGTAAATTCAGGAATTGCCACTCCGGTGCTAGCCATAGCTTCAGATAAGAATTCTTATTATCAACAATTTCCTGAACCAAAGAACCTGGGCAACATGACCGGCTACAATCGCTTTGCAGTAGGTGCAAAAGATGTGGTGGGTTCATGGTCTGCGAGTAGTGGTGCTTCTGTTAACTTATACAACACCTACACCGGCAACTATGCTGGCATGAACTACGCTCAAAGCTCGGATTCATTTCAATTTAATGGCGATGGAACATATAGCAGCAAGCACAGTGGAGCTTCTGGTGTGTATGGCACTACCACGGTTTACACACAAGAGTATAAAGGAAAGCTTAGCGTCACCAACTGGGACATGAGTATGACCAATCGTTGGAAAGATGCCAGCGAAACCTTCAACGCCTGGTTTGAAGTTGTGCGCGGTGGAAGAATATTTCATCTTCGGAATAAGACTGCTTCTGGCATCATGTACCATTTGGTGAAGGTGAAATGATTCCGCTTAGCGGATGGATAACTGGGGATGACCATGAACTGTAAATTATTTTTTCCTCTAACGTTTCTGTCAGCATCTTTTTGTTTTGCTCAAACGGATGACTGCGATCTGAGACGGGACAGCGATGGCATCAAAGTGTATGTATGCAAATCAGCTAATGAAAAATTCAAGACTCTCCGCGCTGAATTTACCCTTGAAAACACATCGATGGATCAACTCCTGGAATTTCTTTTTAATGTAAAAGACTATCCGAACTGGCAATACAACATGATCAGTGCGAAAAAACTGGACAGAATCAGTGACACCGAAATGAATTATCAATCGGACGTAGATGCTCCCTGGCCCGTGGATGATCGTGAGTTAATAGTAAACTTCAAAGTGAATCGTGATGCAGGGGCTAATCAAATTAATATTGTTATGCATAATATTCTTTCTGACATTCCAATGAAAAGTGGTTTTATGCGCGTTCCTTTTTTCTTCGCCACGTATCAGATTAGCGGGATCAATAAAACTTCTTTAAAAATTGTTTACAATCTGAATATTGATCCTGGTGGTTCAGTACCCCCCTGGCTGGTAAACATGGCCATGGCCGAGGGCCCCTATTTGTCATTTAAAAATCTTAAGAAACGAATGGCAGAAGTTAATAAAACAGGCCACTAACAACTCGTATAGGCTTGACAGCACATTGCCTATTGCAATTGCTTACTGCCTACTTTTAAGTTAAACATTCCACCAATAGGTAAACTTAATCACCAGTGCGCGGTTTTTCACAGTAAAAGATTCTGGCAGGTAGTTGTCGGTATAAACAATAAACAAATCGGAGGCAGGTCGGTAGCGCCATTGTACGCGTGTGTTGAGATTCACGTTTTTTTTCTGTTCGTTGTATTGTGCAAATGCAGTGAAGAATAATTTATTTGTCATAGTCACATCAATGCGTGGCCCCACCAGCCAGAATGTTGTCTTGCCCCAGGGTTCTGGCATTCTGATGTCGTTATAACTTGAACTTAAGCTCACGCTCACATAGGGTTGAAAGCGATAGCCGATATCCGTTGTAAAATTTAAGCGGGTACCATGCTCATAATATCCGCCATAGCGCGTAGTAAATGCATAGGTAAACACACTCTGTGGTTTGGACGTGTACTCAACACCAAAGGCATTCCATTGATGTTCGCTGCCGGTGGCCAATGTGTCCTTGCCGGAGTTGGTGGGATCAAACGGCCTTAGCAGTTTAACATAGTCATGCGCTACCCAAACATTAAATACGTTTTGTTTACGAAAATTTAATCCATACATCAGAAACGTTGTGTTATCCGTTGGCTTCATCGAAGTATCAAAGAACAAACTGGACATAAACTTTGGTCCATGACTAAGTATGTGTTTACTTTTTGGGAAAGACAAATAGCCTATTTGCGGATTGAATCTCACAAAACCTACACGGGGAACATAACCTACTTCTGCAAGGTAATTCTTGCCTACGTATTCGTGTTGCCAGGTGATGTTCCACGCGCGGCTTGCATAGGTAAGGTTTGCGGCTTGTGTAAAATCTTCTCCATTGTTTTCTGGTTTGAATGATTTCAGAAACATTGCTTTACCTGTCCACATATTATTCGAGGAGGCGAGGTTATACTCCAATCCAAGGTTTCGATTATATTGTGAGTACACCGGCATATTTGGATTCGTGCTGGGTGTATAATTCAATGATTGCTTATTGATGAAAATCACACCGATGTTCGATCGTGCAAATACTCTGCGCTGAATGGATAACACAGCAAAGTTTTGTTCTGGCAGATCAGTCTCTTTAACTTTAGCGGTTTGCATATCCATGGCACCGATGCGCCAATTCTTATTGAGCCTGCCACTCAGGCGTGCACCATATTTTATGGGAACATTTAAGCCAATGCGCCTCGAGAAAAATGGCCGTATCGTAGCATAACCGAAATTGGCGAAGATGTCTCCATTCTCCAGAAAGAACTGTCGTCTCTCAGGGAAAAATAATTCGTATCGGTCCAGGTTGGTTACCTGGCGGTCAACATCCACCTGGGAAAAATCAGGGTTTACGGTAAGGTCCAAATTTATGGCCGAGGAAACAGCAATCTTCACATCAGCACCAATTTCCTTACGATATTCAGTAGGAGTATCCTTTTCATAATCCTTTGATGATCCACCTAATACATAGGGTATGACAGAAATATTGGATCCTACCTGTGGTGGTGGCTCATCCCACATGAGTGTGCCGGTGTAGGCCAGCGAGGCAGAGGGAAATTGGCGTGGCACCGGAGCCCAAGAAGATTTCTCGGTGGTCTTCAGATCCAGCCTGCTGAAATTTATTCCCCATTCGGTGATTCCTTTTTTGTATCGGATGGATTTGAAAGGAACGGCCATTTCAAATACCCATTTGTCTTCATAATTTTTTACTTCTGATACCCACTTATTATCCCAGCTCAGGTCTATCTTTCCACCCTCATACATAATGCCATCCCATTGCGCTCCGGCTGCGTTGGCTCCGAATGAAAATCCATTGGTCAGATCTTCAAAGGGATCCATGAATAATAGGAAGTTGTCATTCTTTCCAAAAGCAAAATCCCTGCGCAGCGATTCCACCACGTATGGGCCTGGCAATGCATGATAGTTGACAGCGATCAGGTAAAGGTTATCGTTATCATACGTCATGCGCACATCGGTGCGGACCTTCGCAGCGCTGGTGTCCATCGGGGTGATCATATAAAAATCGGTGGCTACATCAGCGGCCAGCCAATCGGGCTCATCTAAAATGCCATCAATCACAAGGGGTGCTTTGGCGCGCTGCATCTGCAGTTTATAGGCTTCATTCTTTTTTTGAGGAAAAATAGAAAAACTGATAAAAATCAGAAGAATAAAAAGAAGGAATCTCACCACACCGTTAGCTTGAAAGGTTGAAAGTAATTAATTTTCGAGCATTATATTGGGAATCTTTTAATACCACAACTATGAAAGTGACAACCGGAAACAAAGTTTATTTTAAAGGCATCAGCCGAATCAAGTTCGAAGGCAAGGATTCAGATAATCCTATGGCCTTTCGTTATTACAATCCTAAACAGCGGGTAGGCAAAAAAACGATGGAAGAGTATTTCCGTTTTGCAATTGCTTACTGGCATACCTTCTGTGGCACCGGTGGCGATCCGTTTGGTCCGGGAACAAAAAACTTTCCATGGTCAACATCCACTGATCCCGTGCAACGCAGCCTTGACAAGATGGATGCAGCATTTGAATTCATTACAAAAATAGGCGCTCCATTTTATTGCTTTCACGATTATGATTTAGTGGAAGAGGGTGCAACGCTGAAAGAATCAGAGAGGCGCATGCGCATCATTGTTGATTATGCGAAAGAAAAACAAAAAGCTTCCGGTGTAAAATTATTGTGGGGCACAGCCAACTTGTTTTCCAATCCTCGCTATATGAATGGCGCTGCCACCAACCCCGACTTTAATGTGGTGTGTTATGCTGCCAACCAGGTCAAGATTGCCTTAGATGCAACCATTGAGTTGGGTGGAGCTGGTTACACATTCTGGGGAGGTCGTGAAGGCTATATGTCTTTACTCAATACAAACATGAAACGTGAACAGGAGCACATGGCGCAATTCCTTCACATGGCGCGCGACTATGCACGGAAAAATGGTTTCAAAGGTCCGTTCTATATTGAGCCTAAGCCCATGGAGCCCAGCAAACATCAATATGATTTCGATGCGGCTACTTGTTTGTCATTCCTTCGTCAGTTTAATCTGATGGATGATTTTAAATTGAATATAGAGGTGAATCATGCCACGCTTGCATCCCACACGTTTGAGCACGAGTTGCAAGTGGCAGCAGATGCCGGTATGTTGGGAAGCATGGATGCTAACCGTGGAGATTATCAAAATGGATGGGATACCGATCAGTTTCCTAACAATCTAAATGAAATCACCGAGGCGATGTTAGTGATTCTTCAGGCAGGCGGTTTCAAAACAGGAGGTGTAAACTTCGATGCCAAAACCAGAAGAAATTCCACGGATCTTACGGATATCTTCTATGCACACATTGGTGGCATGGATACCTTTGCCCGGGCATTGCTGGCTGCAAATGCCATTTTGCAGAACGGAGAATACCAACGCTTAAGAAAGGAGCGATATGCCTCTTTTGATACCGGCAAAGGTAAACAATTCGAGCGCGGAAATTTGACGCTGCAGGACTTGAGCAAGCTGGCTCACCGCATGGGCGAACCCGAACAACGAAGCGGCAAGCAAGAGTATTTTGAGAATCTGATAAACAAATTCATCTGATATCCGCTTATCAATTATATCATCATCCACTGAACAAAAATTATTACTTTTCAATCTCTAAAAATTTTTAATTCTATGAATCGTAAATTACGCATGGGAATGGTTGGTGGAGGCAAAGATGCTTTTATCGGATCCATTCACCGACTGGCTGCCAACATGGACGGACTTATTGAAATTGTGGCCGGGGCTTTAAGTATAAATCCAGAAGTGGCTAAAGAAAGTGGCAAGATGCTTTTCCTTGCAGAAGATCGCACCTACACCACCTATGAAGAAATGATTGAGAAGGAAAGTAAACTTCCTGCCGACAAGCGACTTGATTTTGTCACGATCGTAACACCCAACTTTGCGCACTTTGCTCCAGCCATGCTGGCATTAGAGAAAGGTTTTCACGTGGTGATTGAGAAGCCGATGACATTCACATTGGATGAGGCAAAGCAATTGAAGAAAAAAGTGGAGGAGACGGGATTATTATTATGCCTCACACATACCTATTCAGGTTATCCGATGGTAAGACAAGCCCGTGCCATGGTGCGCGAAGGTGCATTGGGAAAAATTCGTAAAATATATGTGGAGTATCCGCAAGGCTGGTTAAGCAAAATGAGCGAGCGCGAAGGCAATGCACAAGCAGCCTGGAGAACCGACCCAAAGCGTTCTGGAAAAGCAGGAGCCATGGGTGACATCGGTACACATGCTGCACACCTGGCTGAATTTATCTCCGGATTGAAAATCACTCACATGTGTGCCGACCTGAATGCGATGGTACCAGGCCGTGCATTGGATGATGATGGAAACGTATTGTTAAAGTTTGATAATGGCGCTGCCGGTGTGCTTATGGCATCGCAGGTTGCTGCCGGTGAAGAGAACGCTTTGAAGATTCGCATCTATGGCGAATTGGGTGGAATAGAGTGGTCACAGCAAGAGCCTAATACATTATTAGCAAAGTGGCTTGATAAACCGACTCAGATTTTGCGTGCCGGTAGCAATGGATTTATAGCACCCGAAGCATCATTTAACACACGCACACCGGCAGGTCACCCTGAAGGTTATCTTGAAGCATTTGCAAACCTCTATCGAAATTTTGCATTAACACTATCAGCAAGAATTGACGGAACGAAAGCACCAGAAGTTCTTGACTTCCCTTCATTTGAAGATGGTATCCGTGGCATGGCCTTCATCGATATGGTGGTGAAGAGTGGACAGAGTACTGAGAAGTGGACAAAATTTGAAATCTAAATTTTATGAAGACACTAAAAGGACCTGGAATTTTCCTCGCTCAGTTTATGGGTGATGAAGCTCCATTTGATAATCTTAAATCCATTTGCAAGTGGGCTGCTTCATTAGGTTATGTGGGCGTGCAGATACCAAGCTGGGACGCCCGTTGTATTGACCTGCAGAAGGCAGCGGAAAGTAAAGACTATGCCGATGAAATTCGCGAAACCGTGGAATCATGTGGATTACAGATCACAGAACTTTCCACGCACCTTCAAGGTCAGTTGGTTGCCGTTCATCCTGCGTACGATGTGATGTTCGATGGCTTCGCACCAAAGTCTGTTCATGGAAAACCAAAGGAGCGCACAGCCTGGGCAGTAAATCAATTGAAATACGCAGCAAAGGCAAGCAAGAATCTTGGATTGAATACGCATGCTACATTCTCTGGTGCTTTGATGTGGCATACCGTGTACCCGTGGCCACAGCGTCCTGCAGGTTTGGTAGAAGATGGCTTTAAAGAATTAGCAAAACGCTGGCTTCCGATATTGAATGCATTTGATAAGGTTGGTGTTGATGTGTGCTACGAAATTCACCCGGGCGAAGATTTGCATGATGGCATCACCTTCGAGCGTTTCTGGGAAGCAACTGGAAAACATACACGCGCCAATATCTTATACGATCCGAGTCACTTCGTTCTCCAGCAATTGGACTATCTGCAATACATCGACTTCTATCATTCCTTTATCAAGATGTTCCATGTGAAGGATGCCGAATTTAATCCAACCGGAAAGAGCGGTGTGTATGGAGGCTATCAGGATTGGGCGGACCGTCCTGGAAGATTCCGTTCCTTAGGTGATGGCCAGGTGGATTTTCAAGGTATATTCTCCAAGCTCGCTCAGTATAACTATAGTGGATGGGCTGTATTGGAGTGGGAGTGCTGCATCAAACACCCTGAACAAGGCGCTGCCGAAGGTGCACCATTTATTAAAGATCATATCATCCGCGTTACGGAGAAAGCATTCGATGATTTTGCTTCCACAGGAAAGAACCCAACGTTGAATAAAAAAGTATTAGGCATAATTAAATAACCCCCATGAATAAAATTAAGAATAGTTTTTTAGCAATTGCCATTATGTTGGTGGTTGCCTCTTGCGGATCGAATAAAACTGAAAATGCAGTTAAAGAAGATTATGGTACTCCGGATGAGAGCGCAGCTCCCGTGGCAGCTGTGGATGCTATTGCGCAAGGCGAATTGCTGGTAAAAGCAAGTGATTGCAAGACATGCCATCACCCAACCAATAAGATTATTGGTCCTTCACACACCGATGTAGCAAAGAAGTATGACTTCACTCAGGCTAGCGTAACACTGTTGGCAACAAAGATTATTGGTGGAGGATCAGGCGTTTGGGGCGAGATACCCATGACTCCTCATCCTGATATCTCTCAGGCTGATGCAGAGAAAATGGCGCGTTATGTTTTATCACTGGATGGAGAAAAGGAACATTAATATGACAAAGCGATATTTGATTTTCTGCTTTATGCTTTCTACCGGCCTTGTATTTGCGCAAGCGCCCAATACACTTACCAAAGAAGAAAAGAATGAAGGATGGAAATTGTTGTTTGACGGAAAGACAACGAAGGGTTGGAGAAATTTTAAAAGCAATAACATTGGCGCTGCCTGGAAAGTAAGTGAGGATGCACTACACCTCGATACATCCAAAAAAGATGATGGCCATATCATAGGAGGAGGTGATATCCTAACGGAAGGTGAATACGAAAACTATGAGCTGAGTATGGAATGGAAAATTCAGGCGTGTGGTAATAGTGGCGTAATCTTCAATGTGCAGGAAGGTGCTTCCAATGGAGCCGTATGGCATAGCGGCCCCGAGATGCAGGTATTGGATAACACCTGTCACCCCGATGCAAAAATTATCAAACACCGCGCTGGTGATTTGTATGATTTGATTTCATGCAAAACGGAAACTGTAAAACCTGCTGGTGAGTGGAACCAGGTAAAAATTGTTTCCAATAAAGGTCATTATGAGTTTTGGCTAAACGGAGTCAAGACCGTTGAGTTCACCATGCATACTCCGGAGTGGGACCAACTGGTGGCCGGCAGCAAGTTTAAAAGCATGTCTGATTTTGGAAAATTTACCAAGGGTCACATCTCATTGCAGGATCATGGTGATCAGGTGTGGTATCGCAACATAAAAATAAAAGAACTAAAATAAATTGAATAGCCTCACGGCCTCTCGGTAATCTGAAATGAAAAGAATAATTCCTGCGCTGGCGCTCGTTGTGCTTTTTTTCTCCTGTAAACAAGAAGCACCCCGGGTGCTGGTTTTCTCTAAAACAAAAGGATATAGACACGAATCTATCACCGCAGGAAAAGCCGCTTTGCAAAAATTAGGTGCAGAAAAAGGCTTTGCCGTAGACACCACCGAAGTGGCCGAAGATTTTACGGAAGAGAATCTCAAAAAATACAGAGCCATTGTGTTTTTAAGTACTACCATGGATGTACTTGATGAGCTGCAACAGAATACATTCAAGCGATTTATTCAAGGTGGTGGAGGTTTTGTAGGCATTCATGCTGCCGCAGATACGGAATACGACTGGTGGTGGTATGGAAAATTAGTAGGAGCTTATTTTAAAAGCCATCCTAAGATTCAGGAAGCAAAGTTTAAAAAGGTAAAACCATTTGGCAACGATGTAAACTTACCGGATGAGTGGATACGCACCGATGAGTTGTACAACTATAAGAAGATATCGGATGAAATCATTCCGCTCTTTATATTGGATGAGTCTTCCTATCAAGGTGGCGAAAATGGTGACAATCATCCAATAGCCTGGTATCATGATTTTGATGGCGGTCGTTCCTTCTATACCGGCATGGGGCATACCCTGGAGTCTTATTCCGATTCATTGTTTATCGATCACGTTTATCAGGGAATTGTTTATGCCATAGGTGAGGGCAAGCCAGACTTTGCAAAAGCAAAAACTAAAAAGAAGCCAGAAGATGATCGTTTCACAAAAGTGGTACTCGGAACTTACTTTGATGAACCGACCGAAATGGATATTCTGCCCGATGGTCGCATCATCTTTATTGAACGCAAGGGAAATGTAAAATTGTACGATCCCAAAACGGAGTCCATCAATGTGATTAACACCTTCAACGTGGTGTCAACGTTTGAAGATGGTATGCTGGGGATTGCCCATGATCCTGATTTTGAAAAAAACAAATGGCTCTATCTGTATTATTCTCATCCTGAGAAATCAGCCAACGTGTTGTCGCGATTTGTGTTTGATGGTGAAAAGATTGATCAGGGTTCGGAGAAGATCATGTTGGAAGTGGCCACACAGCGAGTCACATGCTGTCATACAGCTGGATCACTTGTGTTTGGTTCGGATAAGAATTTGTATTTATCTACAGGTGATAATGTCAATCCATTTGAATCGGACAGTTATAGTCCTGCGGATGAAAGACCAGGTCGTCAGCCTTTTGATGCGTTGGGTTCTTCTTCCAATACCAATGATTTGCGCGGTAAGATCCTGAGAATTCATCCTGAGCCTGATGGCACGTATACCATCCCGGAAGGAAATCTTTTCCCGAAAGGTGAAGAAAAAACACGCGCTGAAATTTATGTGATGGGTAATCGCAACCCATATCGAATTTCTATTGATCAGAAAACGGGTTTCCTATACTGGGGTGAAGTAGGACCCGATGCCGGCAACGATCATCCTGAACGCGGGCCACGTGGCTACGATGAAGTGAATCAGGCAAAGAAGGCAGGATACTTTGGCTGGCCATTATTTGTTGGAGCAAACTATGCCTATGGCAAGTATGACTTTGAGAACAAGACCACAGGGCCTCGTCATGATCCGCTCAAGCCGATCAATACATCACCCAACAATACAGGTAAAACTGAATTACCTTCCGTGAGTCCTCCGTTCATTTGGTATCCATATGCAGAGTCACCTGATTTTCCATTGATGAAAACGGGAGGACGCAATGCCATGGCAGGTCCGGTTTATTATTCTGAAAATTACAAAGGCAAAGAAGGCTCTTTCCCGGATTACTTCGATGGGAAGCTGATT
>JAYVTC010000158.1:0-16861 GCA_043774745.1 Cyclobacteriaceae bacterium
GAAGCTGGAGAAGAAGAAAAAAGAATTAATTGAAGTAAAAGCCTTGCATAAGAAAGTTGCGCGCGAGTTCATCGATTTATGGATGGTAACCAAAAGAATTAAACGCCAGGAGTCCTCAAAGTAGTTAATTCAATGACTGAAACACAAACCCATACGATCATCGATGGCCGCAAGGTGTCGCAAGACATCAAGAAAGAAATTTCCGACAAGGTTGCTATACGCAAGCAGGAAGGAAAAAAAGTGCCGCACCTGGCCATTATTTTAGTGGGTGATGATGGTGCCAGTCAAACGTATGTAGATCATAAAGTAAAAGCGTGCAAGGAAGTTGGTTTTCACTATACGATGATGCGCTTTGCTGACACCATCAGCGAAGACAAATTAATGAAGCATATCGACCAGGTAAATCGTGATGAAGATGTGGATGGATTTATTGTGCAGTTGCCTTTGCCACCTAATATTTCAGTAGAACGCATCACTGAAAAAATCAGACCCGATAAAGATGTAGATGGATTTACCAATCGTAACTTTGGAAGTATCGTTTCAAAGAATCCTCTATTACTTCCTGCTACACCGTTTGGTGTAATGGAATTATTGAAGCGTTATAACATCACAACAGAAGGAAAAAATTGTGTGGTGGTGGGCGCGAGTCGTTTGGTAGGCGCGCCATTAAGTATGATGTTGGTGGAAGAAGGAAAAGCCACGGTTACCATTTGTCATAAATACACAAAAGACCTTGGTATGTTTACATGCCATGCCGATATACTAATATCAGCGGTTGGTAAACCAGGTTTAATCACTGCCGCTATGGTGAAAGAAGGTGCCGTAGTTATTGATGTTGGAACAACGCGTGTTGAAGGGCCGCAGTATAAAAGCGGCTTTGCATTGAAAGGTGATGTGGATTTTAAGGAAGTCGCACCGAAGACTTCTTACATTACTCCAGTTCCCGGTGGCGTTGGGCCAATGACTATAGCTTCCCTTTTGTTGAATACGTTACGTGCCACAGAATTAAGAAACCCTTAATACATTGAATTTGAAATCTGAAATTTTGAATTCACTTCCATTGATGGAGGATTTTTATACCATCCAGGGAGAGGGATTCTACCAGGGCAGCGCGGCTTATTTCATTCGCTTAGGCGGATGCGAAGTTCGTTGTGTGTGGTGCGATGTAAAAGATTCCTGGGACGTGCACGCTCATCCTAAAGTTGACGTGAAGCAAATTGCAGATAAAGCAAAAGCAAGCGGAAGTAAAATCGTGGTGATAACCGGTGGAGAGCCAACCATGCACAACCTATCAGCACTTACTGATGAATTGAAACAAGCCGGCTTACGAACACATATAGAGACATCAGGCGCTTATCCAATAACGGGCCAGTGGGACTGGGTTTGTTTCTCTCCTAAAAAATTTAAACCACCCCATTTATCCGTTCCTGAAAAAGCAGATGAATTAAAAGTGGTCATCTTTCATAAAAGTGATTTTGACTGGGCCGAAGATTTTGCGAAGCAAGTAAAGCCAGGATGTGAATTGTTTTTGCAACCTGAGTGGTCTAAAGAAACGGAGATTCTTCCACTAATAATTGAATATGTAAAGAAGGACCCGAGGTGGAAGATTTCCTTGCAGGTGCATAAGTACATGGACATCCCCTGATCGGATTTATGTCGATAGAGGACTTCATAGAACAACTCAATGAATGGGGACGTAGCAAAGTCCCCTTTTTGTTTCTCATTGATTTTGAACTGGAGAAGCCGAAGGCATGGACACTGGATCAGATTAATCCGGATGAGATGCTGTATTTTGTTAACGGATTTTCAAATGCACCCTTGGGTGAGAAAAGCACAGTAACCATTCATATTGAAAAGAGTCCCATCACATTTGAAGAGTACCAGAAGAAGTTTGACCTCGTGTTTAAACATTTATTGTATGGAGATACTTTTCTGATCAATCTCACGACTAAGACGAAAGTGGAAATAAATTCTTCACTGAAAGATTTATTTTATCAGAGCGATGCAAGGTATAAGTGCTGGCTACGCAATGAGTTTCTTTTCTTCTCACCTGAGATTTTTGTGCAAATCAGAAATGGAAAAGTAGTTTCCTATCCTATGAAAGGGACTATCGATGCCGCACTTCCACACGCAGCAGATGTTATACTTAAAAATAGGAAAGAGTTGGCCGAGCATGTGACCATTGTAGATCTTGTTCGTAACGACCTTAGTCAGGTAGCTACTAATGTGACAATAAATCGCTTTCGCTATCTGGATGAGATTGTTGCACAAGATAAAAGACTTCTTCAGGTAAGTTCTGAGATAACGGGCGACTTGCCATCAGGCTATCAACAACAATTAGGAGACCTGCTTGTGTCGTTGTTGCCGGCAGGCTCTGTGAGTGGTGCACCTAAGGTTAAAACCTGTCAGATTATTCAAGAGGCGGAGGGAGAAAAGCGAGGTTATTATACGGGAGTCTTTGGTTATTTTGATGGAGAAAATCTGGACAGTGGAGTGGCCATCCGGTTTATTGAACAACAAGGTGATGTCACCTGGTATCGCAGTGGCGGAGGAATAACCACCCAGAGTATCGCAGAGGGGGAATACAAAGAAGCAATTCAAAAGATTTATGTCCCTGTTGCTTGAATCCATATATCTCAAGAATGGCATATACCGAAACCTGACGTATCATGAGGGAAGAATGAGAAATGCTACGGAGGCTTTGTTCAACACAAAATTTTCCACAAACCTCGCACTCTTATTTTCCAGTATGATTGTTCCATCTTCCGGTTTGTTCAAAGCCAGGATTATCTATGACAGTGAGATAAGAAAGATTGAATTTGTTCCCTATATAATGCGTCCAGTTCAATCATTAAAACTCATTCAAGATAATTCTATTTCCTATAAGTATAAATTCCAGGACCGGTCAAACCTTGATGATCTTTTCGCACAACGAGACAAAGCCGATGATATTCTGATCGTAAGGAATGGATTGATCACCGATACGTGGTACGCCAATATTATTTTTAAAAGGGATGACAGGTGGTTTACACCGGATTCATACTTGTTGAATGGAACGATGCGACAAAGTTTGCTGGATGCAGGCCTGATCGAAGAGACTCGCATTGACCCTTCTGACCTTAAAAAATATCAGTCAGCAAGGTTGATCAATTCAATGCTGGGTATGGATGGACCAGAAATCCTGACGGGCCCATTTTTATAAATACTATCATTTGATTTAAGTCGTTTCAAACGGAACCTCTTTTTACTTCCCGCGAAGGGAGTTAACTTGCTTCTATGAATATCATGAAATCGATTTGGTTGATTATTTTTTTTGCTACATGTCATTCATTAATGGCACAACCCTTATTAAGCACTAAAAATAAAAAAGCGATAGAGCTCTATACCGAAGCTGATAATTTTCGCGTGCGCAGAGAGTATCCGCAGGCGATCCGGTTACTGGAAGAAGCCATACAGAAGGATAAAAATTTTGAAGAGGCTTATTTCAGAATCGCACAGATATACCGGGTTCAGGATGATCTGAAAAAAGCGGTTGACTATTTTCAACAAGGACTTTTCCTTTCGCAAAATGTAGTGCGAAGTAAACTTTATCTATATGAATTATCTCAAACCACATTGAGGTTAGGTGAGTATACAAGCACGGTTGACTATGCTTCGCAATTTCTGAAGCAGGAAAAAGCAGATCCTAAAAAAATGACACAGGTTACCCTCTGGAAGCTTCAAGCCGAGTATTCAATCGCACATGAGAAGGAGGTGCTGGATTATAAAATCACCTTACTCAGTGATACAGTCAATGCATTTCCGATGCAATACTTTCCGGTTGTCACTGCGGATCAATCGCAATTAATTTTCACAGCACGTTTTGGTGGAGTGGGAAATGACAATGAGGACCTGGTTGTTTCAACGAGGAATGCTAATGGTTCCTGGGCTCGTCCGGTTTCTTTGTCCGACAATATAAACACCATCAGACGCGAAGGAGCATGCACGATTTCTGCCGATGGCAGGCATTTGATATTTACTGTATGTGGAGAACGAGGCTGCGATTTATTTGAAAGTAGAAAGACAGGGAATGTTTGGACCGTACCTAAAAGTTTAGGAGCGGCAATCAATACTCCATCATGGGATGCACAGCCTTCACTTTCTGCCGATGGCCGCGAACTCTATTTTGTTTCCGACCGCCCCGGAGGAAGAGGAGGATACGATATTTGGTATTCCCGACTTGAAGAAACTGACTGGACGAAAGCAGTGAATCTTGGTACTTCAATCAATACTCCATTTGATGAGATATCGCCTTATATACATGTAAACAATCAAACACTGTATGTTGTATCCAATGGCTATCCAGGTTTTGGTGGTTATGATATCTACAAGGTAGACAAGAAGGAAGGCGGATGGGCAACACCGGCTAATATGGGCAAACCATTAAATGATTATCATGACCAATATTCATTTATTGTTACCAACGATGGAGCCATCGGGTATTTCTCCAAAGAAGAAAGTAAAAACCGAAGCAGACTCTATAAAATACAGCTTCCACCAAGTTTAATCACCAATTTCAAGGGTAATGTATTGAAAGGAAAAGTGATTGACGCGAAGAAGAATAATCCATTGAAAGCCCGTATTGAACTTTTTGATATTCAGCGTAACCAAAGAGTATCGGTGGTTGAATCAGATTCTATTTCAGGTCAATACCTGATGGTACTTCCAGGAGGTGCCGAATATGCATTGTATGTTTCTAGGCCTTCATATCTTTTTCAAAGTTTACATTTCAATTATCTTCAATCAGAAGAATCTGAACCTGTCGTAAAAGATGTTTTATTGTTGCCAGTTGAGAAGGACGCATCAGTTATTCTTAATAATCTTTTTTTTGATGTTGATAAATATGAACTGAAACAGCAATCATTTACTGAACTGAATGAAATTGTGAAGTTTCTTCAAATGAATCAATCCATCAGAATAGAAATCAGTGGCCATACCGATAATTCAGGTACTGAATCACACAACCAACAGTTGTCATTAAAGAGAGCGGCATCGGTGGCGGAGTATTTAAAAAAGCAGGGGATAGAACTTTCCAGGATTTTTCAGAAAGGGGATGGCGCACAAAAACCACTGAAGCCCAATAACTCTGAGGAAAATCGTCAACTCAATAGAAGAATTGAGTTCAAAATTTTATAGTGTAAAGCAGCCTATTGTTAAACAAAACCACAATGTGGTTTACGACAAGGGTTATTTTATTATACTTGCTAAGAAAGTATAAGACTACATTTATTGAAGATAACGTAGCGGGCTATGGCACTTCGGGCACGCTGAAAAGCTTTCAATCAAAGACATTATACTTTGTTATAGATCAGAATGGTGTGGCCAAGGATATAAAACTTAATGAAAAAATCAATTCAGGAAATTTTTCCTGAACAGGCCTTAAGTATTGAATCCTTTCAAAGGATAAAAAATGAAAATGAAATCGGAAGATGATTTGATTGATGTTATCAAATTCTTGAATGAGAACTAATATAATTTTTAACATAGTCGTTCACTCCATCTTCGAGTGATGTGAATGACGTAGCGTATCCAATCTTTTTTATTTTCTCCATATTTGCCTCAGTAAAATACTGATACTTATCGCGGATATCGGCTGGTGTGTCTATAAATTCTATATCCTCTTTTTTGCCAAGTGCTTTAAAAACGGCTTTAGTCAGATCCACGAAAGTGCGAGCTTTTCCTGATCCTAAATTATAAATGCCCGGGTTCTTACGATGATGCATGAAGAACTGACACACCTCAACCACATCTTTCACATATACAAAGTCGCGCATTTGTTCTCCATCTTTAAATTCAGGATGGTGTGACTTGAATAATTTCATTTTTCCCGTCTTGGTGATTTGGTTGTAGGCATGCCAGATTACAGAGGCCATGCGACCTTTGTGATATTCATTTGGGCCATACACATTGAAGAACTTAAGGCCTACCCAGAAGAACGGCTTCTCTTTTTGAGCAAGTGCCCAAACATCAAAGTCTTGCTTCGATTGACCATACGGATTAAGGGGTTTAAGTAAATGAATTTTAGATTCATCGTCTTCATATCCATTCTCGCCAAGACCATAGGTGGCAGCGGAAGATGCATAGACTAATGGAATCTGATACTGGCAGCAACGTGTCCAGATGTCTTTTGTGTATTGCGTATTTAGTTTATTAAGCAGTGCCGTATCAAATTCGGCAGTGTCAGTACGGGCACCAATGTGAAAAATAAATTCGATGGTTTCATAATTCTTATCGAGCCAGCCGAGAAATTGATCGCGATCAACGTTCTCTTTTATTTTCAATCCTATGAGGTTCTTATTCTTTGCCTCATTATCGAATTTATCAACAGCAATGATGTCATTAAAATTATCCTGATTGAGCCTGTGGATTAAATAACTGCCAATGAAACCGGCTGCACCTGTTACTACGATCATAACCTCTTTTTTGAGGCAATTTACATAAAACTAGATACTGTGACCTGACTTTCTACTATTGTATATTTGTCAATAGTTCTTGTTTAATCATGGTTCACGTTAGTAGAAAAGAGCATTTTAATGCAGCCCATAAATTGTATAATCCGGCCTGGAGCAAGGAGAAGAATATGGAAGTATTCGGTCCGTGCGCCAATGAAAACTGGCATGGCCATAATTTTGATTTAATTGTGACTGTCAAAGGCCTTCCCGATCCGGACACAGGGTTTGTTATCGACTTAAAGAAATTGAGTACGCTCATCAGATTGGAGGTCATTGATAAACTAGATCACAAGAATCTGAATCTTGATGTCGATTTCATGAAAGATAAGCTGGGCAGTTGCGAAAATCTGGTGATTGAGATCTGGAAAATTCTGGAACCTAGAATTTCTTCCATCAGTAAATTTGGAAAGCTTCATTCAATCCGATTATATGAAACTCCCCGGAACTATGTGGAGTACTTTGGTGAATCTTCAAATTAACTATTAGTGAAGTATTATATCATAGCCGGTGAACGATCTGGTGATTTGCACGGAGGCAATCTTGTGCGCTCACTTCGTAAGTATGATCAACATGCTGAGTTGCGAGGATTTGGTGGTGAAGAGATGGAGAATACAGGAGTGAAACTGTCAGTTCATTATAGAGAGATGGCGTTCATGGGTTTTATATCTCTGGCGACAAGTCTTTTTAAAATATTTAAATTCATTTCATTCTGTGAAAAAGATATCCTTGAGTTTAAGCCCGATGCTATTATCCTGATTGATTACGGAGGCTTTAATCTGAAGATTGCCCGGTTCGCGAAGAAAAAAGGTATTCCTGTTTTATATTATATCCCTCCAAAGGTTTGGGCGTGGTATCAAAGCCGGGCATGGAAATTAAAGGCTAATGTCGATCGCATGTTTGTGATCTTGCCCTTTGAAAAAGAATTTTATAAGAAGTATGACTTCCATGTTGATTACGTTGGTAATCCGGTTCTTGACGCCATCAAATCATTTCATGCAAATGCAGATTTCATGTCTAAACATGGCATTTCATCCGGCAAAAAATTAGTAGCACTCTTGCCAGGTAGCCGTAAGATTGAATTGAAATTGATTGTTCCATTGATGGCCGAAATCGCTGATGCAAATAAGGATGTGCAATTTGTTGTTGCTGCCGTCAGCAATCTTTCTGGCAATTTATACCATGCCTTAAAAGGCAAATCAAACGTCAAGTTTGTGGAAGGGGAGACCTACGATTTGTTAAGTCGCGCTGATGCGGCTATTGTTACTTCAGGCACCGCTACGCTTGAGACAGCATTATTTAAAGTGCCACAGGTGGTAGTCTATAAAACCAATGCATTGGAATATTTCATTGCAAGCAGTCTTGTTCAAGTGAAGTTTATCTCGTTGGTAAATTTGATTGCGGGACGAGAAGTTATTCGGGAAATGATTCAGACAAATGCAACAAAAGAGTTGGTGCAAACGGAGCTGCAGAGACTTTTACAGGATCAATCCTATTTGTCTTCTATTAAGACAGAATATGAAAGCTTGTATCATGTGTTGGATACTGGGTCTGCTTCTGAAAACACAGCCAGATTAATCACCGAGCACCTCGCCCGGAAATAATCTAGGCAACCTTCAGTTTGCTATAATGTGATTTATTGAATTTCTCTTCCGCATAAGCGCGTGTGATAACCAGTTTGTCGGTCGTCTTATCAGATGGCATCTCAAACATAGCATCGTTGATGATGGCTTCACATATCGAGCGAAGCCCGCGTGCACCAAGTTTAAAGTCAACGGCCTTTTCAACAATAAAATCCAATGCTCCTTCTTTGAATTCCACTTCGATGTTCTCCATTTCAAAAAGCTTCTTGTATTGTTTTACCAAAGCATTTTTCGGCTCAGTCAGAATCTTGCGAAGGGCACTGTGATCCAGCGGATTCAAAAAAGAAAGTACAGGCAATCGTCCGATGAGTTCAGGTATTAATCCAAAACTCTTCAGATCTTGTGCCGATACAAATTGTAATAAATTATCTTTGTCTACATCCGTTGGACTTAAACTATCTGGATTAGTGGCAAATCCCAATGGGCGGGTATTTAATCTCTTTCCAATCAATCTTGATATTCCTTCAAAAGCTCCACCGCAGATGAATAAAATATTTTCCGTGTTTACAGAAATCATTTTTTGGTCAGGGTGTTTGCGTCCGCCTTGGGGTGGCACATTCACGGAAGTTCCTTCCAATAATTTCAAAAGAGCTTGTTGAACTCCTTCGCCACTCACATCACGGGTGATGGAAGGGTTATCAGATTTGCGAGCAATTTTATCAATCTCGTCAATATAAACGATTCCGCGCTCTGCGGCTTCGGTGTTATAATCCGCAGCCTGCAACAAACGGGTAAGGATGCTTTCTACATCTTCACCCACATAACCGGCTTCAGTAAGCACGGTAGCATCGGCAATACAAAAAGGTACTTGTAAGATTTTGGCGAGCGTGCGCGCCAGATAGGTTTTACCTGTTCCGGTTTCGCCAACCATGATGATGTTTGATTTTTCGATGGTGATGTCGTTATCCACTTTGCGCTGCATGAGGCGCTTGTAATGATTGTAGACTGCCACCGCCATCACCCGCTTGGCTTCGTCTTGCCCGATCACATATTCATCCAGAAACTTCTTAATCTCACGAGGCTTGATCAGTTTGAAGTTTGGAAGTGTGCCAGCTTCAACTTTGTTTTTCTTTTCTTCCAGTAAAATCTGGCTGGCTTGCGTGACGCATTTATCGCAAATGTGGGCGTGTATTCCTGAAATCATCAGATCCACATCTTTCTTGTTTCTTCCGCAAAACGAACAAATTACTTCAGCCATGTTTTTTTGTTTTATCATTATCAAATTAGCCGGTTAACCAACTGATCTACAAAAATATAGAATTTAATTGGCTAATCGGCTAACTGAACTTTGCGGATATTAGTCCTAATTATTTTTTGCGCTCCAGTACTTCGTCTATCAAACCGTATTCTTTTGCTTCGCTGGCTCTCATCCAATAGTCACGATCCGAGTCTTTTTCAATTCTCTCAAACGTTTGACCGCAATGGTTGGCAAGAATGGTGTAAAGATCCTGACGCAATTCAATGGTCTGTTTCAATGAAATCTCCATGTCTTTGGAAGTTCCCTGCATGCCCGCAGAGGGCTGATGAATCATCACTCTGGCGTGCTTTAAACCAGATCTCTTCTTAGGAGCCCCTGCCGCTAAAAGAACAGCGCCCATTGATGCAGCAAGGCCCGTGCAAATAGTAGCCACATCAGGATTTACATATTGCATGGTATCATAGATGCCTAATCCGGCATGCACCGATCCTCCAGGGCTGTTGATATACATAATGATATCCTTTTTAGGATCAGATGACTCCAGAAAAAGAAGTTGAGCGGTGATTACATTTGCTACATAATCATCAACGGCAGTTCCAAAAAAGATAATGCGATCCGCCATCAGGCGTGAGAATACATCAATCACGGTGGCGCGCATCTGACGTTCTTCCACAACATTAGGCGTCATGGCAGACACGGTGTAAGGATTTTCATTCAAATGTTTTGCATAGCTGTCTAAAGCATTTCCGCTCATGCCCAAGTGGTGCACGGCATAGTTCCTGAATTCGTTTGATTGTGACATAGTATCTAAAATAAGTTGATTTAATGACTCAAATAATAGTCGGATTGAACCGCTCTTTATTGTTTACTCCTCAATGTTAGTAAGAAATATTCAATAAAAAAGCCTCATCAATGTGAGGCTTTCCCATAACCAAATACCTAAACGAAAGGTTCTGAGTTTATCAGTGCTGGTGGCTGGCAGCGATTTTTTTGAATTCGTCCAGACTCACTTTCTTCTCTGTTACCGTGATCGAATCCTTAATCAATTTAATGATTCTTTCATGGCGCAGCTGATTGTAAATCTTCATAAAATTTTCGCCCTTACCATCCTGGCCGGAAAGGTAATTGTTGGCGATATCATCCAATTTATCTCCTAACTGCGCAGCAATGGCTGGTCCACCAAATTGTTCCATGATGAATTGCTTGGCTTTTTCACGCACTTCGTCACCCTCTACTTTAATTTCTTTCTCTTCAGCAATCTTGTTCTTAATCAGATCCCATTTCAATGAATCTTTATAAGCATTAAATTCTTTTTCAAGAATATCTTCGGTCACCTGTCCGTTGCTGGTATTGATCAACCAGTTTTTTAAAAATTTGTCCGGCATGTTGATTTTTGTATGATCAACATACTGATGCTGAATTTCGTGATCCAATAAATGATCAGTCTCTCGATTGTAGTTTTCAGCAATGGTAGACTTTATCTTTTCGATAAATTCTTCTTCAGTTTTTACTACTTCGGGACCAAATACTTTGTCAAACAATTCTTGGTTGATGGATGCAGGCTCTACTTTGGTGATGGTAGATATAGTGAAAGAATAAGTTCCTTTTGCCTTTTCCGCTTCTTCTTCAGAAAGATTCAATGCCTGTGCGATGGCAGCCTTATCCTCAAAAGTCTTTTCGATATCAAATTCGATGACATCATCTTTTTTCACACCAATAAATTTCTTCTGCTCTTTCTTGGCTACCTTATCAATAGCGATGAAAGATCCTTTTTTCTCTTCTTCGCCCTTAGCGATTTCTCCATAAAGACTACAGCCGGCTTCGCTTACTTCCGGATTGGTGGAATTACCGAAACGGGTTTTAAGATCCTCGAGCGTTTCATCGATTACTTTCTGATCTACCTCAATTTTGTTTGAGATGATTTTTACTTTATTAGAAAGGTCAACCTGAAAATCTTCTACCAGACCGATCCGAAATTCAAATTCAAAATCCTTTTGGTTCTCCCAGTCAATGGCAAAACCTTTTTCCTGATTAGGCATCGGGTCGCCCAATATTTTTAATTTCTGATCGCGTATGTAGTCCGATACCGAATGTGATACAATATGATTTACTTCTTCTACCAGCACCGACTTACCAAACATCTTTTTGATTACTCCCGCAGGCACTTTCCCTTGCCTGAATCCTTTGATATTAGCCTTGCGTGCGTAGTCCTTTAACTTAACATCCACTTTGGGTTGATAGTCAGATTCGCTCAATTGGATCTTTATTAATCCGTCTGTAGCGCTTTGTTTGTCTAATGTAATATTCAAGGTATGCGTGTTTTAAAGTCAATAATAAGAACCTGCCTTAAGCTTGTTTTAATTAATGAACCCTCCTGCCGATAAACTATGCTATCGAAAGGAGGGTTCAAGATATGTGCGGATGAAGGGACTCGAACCCCCACGCCTTACGGCACCAGATCCTAAGTCTGGCGCGGCTGCCAATTACGCCACATCCGCATTATTTTTTTTAAAGAGGTTAGGCTCCTCTTGCTTTTGTAGCACCGGCACCAGATCCGAAGTCTGTCCCGACCTGTCGGGATGCCAATTACGCCACATCCGCATTATTTTTTTTAAATAGGCTCCTATTGCAGTTGCGGCACCAGATCATAGGTCTACCTGTTGAGTGCCAATGCCACATCCGCATTTCCCTTATTAAATTAAAAAAACACGTTTTTTTACTGAAGGGAGTGCAAATTTAGAGATAATTCGTTATGATTAAAGTACTGTTCAAAAAATCCCAATAAATCCTGCAGGCCCGTGGTAATTGATGTTGAAGAAGAGCGGAAAGAAATAATCAACCGATATCGCAGGCTCCTGCGTAAGGCTAAGCCTATTTTAAAAGAGGGCGATGCCAAATTGATTAAGAGGGCTTTCACCATTTCCATGGAAGCGCATAAGGAAATGCGCAGAAAGTCGGGGGAACCCTATATTTTTCACCCTCTTTCAGTCGCTGAAATTTGTGTGGAGGAAATTGGTTTGGGGACCACATCCATCGTTGCGGCCCTGCTTCATGATGTAGTTGAAGACACGGATATTCAGTTAAAAGACCTGGAACAGATTTTTGGGAAAAAGATTGCCAAAATCATCGATGGCTTAACCAAGATCAAAGGCGTATTTGAATATGGGACATCTGCACAGGCAGAAAATTTCCGCAAGATGCTCTTCACCTTGTCGGAAGATGTAAGGGTGATATTAATCAAACTAGCCGACCGTCTCCATAACATGCGCACGTTGGAGAGCATGCCACGAAATAAGCAGCTACGGGTTTCTTCTGAAACCATTTATCTCTACGCACCGCTGGCACATCGTCTTGGACTGAATGCGATTAAGACAGAGTTAGAAGATTTGTATTTGCGATTTACTGATTATCCAGTCTATCGCGACATATCCAATAAAATAGACGAGTCACGGGCATCCCGGAATAAGTTCATCAAGCAATTCGTTCAACCGATTAGGGATGAGCTCGATAAACTTAATGTAGAATGTGAAATCAAGAGTCGACCAAAATCAATTTTCTCCATCTACAATAAAATGCGGAAGCAAAATATACCCTTCGAAGAGGTGTATGATTTGTTTGCCGTCAGGATCATCATTGATACTCCCCTTGAACAGGAAAAATCATATTGCTGGCAGGTGTACTCCATTGTAACAGATTATTACACGCCCAATCCCGATCGATTAAGAGATTGGATCAGTACTCCAAAGGGAAATGGATACGAATCGCTGCATACTACCGTAATGGCGAAAAACGGTCAATGGGTAGAAGTACAGATCCGTACAAGGCGCATGGATGAAATTGCTGAGAAGGGTTATGCAGCTCATTGGAAATATAAAGACAGTGCATCCAGCCACGAATCGAATCTCGAAAAATGGTTGGTGAGGGTGCGTGAGCTTCTTGAAAAACAAGATTTAACGGCATTAGAGTTTGTTGATGACTTCCGTGGAAACCTTTTTAATGAAGAGATATTTGTGTTTACACCAAAAGGCGAGTTGAAAACATTGCCAACCGGTGCAACCGCACTTGATTTCGCATTTGATATTCACACCGATATCGGTGCCAAGTGCATTGGCGCAAAAGTCAATCAGAAACTTGTGCCAATCAATCATACCTTGAAAAATGGAGATCAGATCGAGATTTTAACATCATCAAAACAAAAGCCCAATGAAGACTGGTTGCGCTTTGTAATCAGTCCGAAGGCAAAATCAAAAATCAAGGAATTACTCAAAGAAGATAAGCGCAACGTAGCCGATGAGGGTAAAGAAATTTTACTTAGAAAAACAAAGCAGCTAAAGATTGATGTCAATAGCCGGGTGTACGAGCAAATGCGCGATTATTTTAAAGTCAACTCTCAGTTTGAATTGCATTATCGCGTTGGCAAAGGGTTAATCACCGTTAATGATTTCAAGAGATTTAAAGAATTCAAGCCCTCCTCACCACTAAAAAATAAAGCACACTCTGGAGTAACTGATGTAAAAACAATCGAGCAAGAAATTAACAAACTAAAGGGACGATATGAGGATATCCTGCTGATTGGGGAGGACATGGATGTAGTAGAGTATAAGCTAGCCAAATGCTGCACCCCTATTCCAGGTGATGAAGTATTCGGATTTGTTACCGTGAATGAAGGCATCAAAATACATCGCACCACCTGTCCAAATGCCACCGAGCTTCTTGCTAATCATGGCAATCGCGTAATCAAAGCCAAGTGGACATCCCAGCATGAAGTTTCTTTCCTCACAGGCCTCAAAGTAATTGGTACTGACAGGGTAGGACTGATCAACGATGTTTCAAAAGTGATTTCCGAAGAGCTGAAAGTGAATATGAGTTCACTGTCTTTTAAAACCGATCAGGGCATATTTAGTGGTGAAATCATGCTTTACGTAAACGATACCCGTCATTTGGAGATGCTCATCGAGAAGCTGGAAAAGGTGGAAGGTGTGGTGAAAGTTTCAAGATTTGACTCTAGAAACAATAATGGCTAATCTGTCTATATTTGTCTGTAATTTTTATCCATGGCATTAAATCCAAAAACGTTTGAAGAGGTAAAGAGGATTTTTACGGCCTTTTTGGAAAATAAAGAACTAAGAAAGACACCGGAGCGATATGCAATTTTAGAGCAGATTTATTCGCTTGATGGTCACTTTGATGTAGAGTCCCTTTACATCAACATGAAAAACATGAATTATAGGGTGAGTCGCGCCACCGTTTATAATACGCTTGATCTCTTGGTGGAGTGCGATCTGGTTGGCAAGCATCAGTTTGGCAAGAACATCGCCCAGTATGAGAAATCATACGGATTTAAGCAACACGATCATTTAATTTGCACCGATTGCAACAAAGTGATCGAGTTTTGTGATCCTCGCATTCAAACAATTCAAAATACTGTGGAGGAATTGCTCCATTTTAATGTGATGCATCACTCCTTGATTCTATATGCTTCCTGTACAAAGAAAAATTGCGAAAACAGTAAGCCATGAAATGAGCGTAAAGCAGATTATACTCATCGAGATGTTATTAAATAAGCGAATTCCATGTGATCAAACTTTAAAAATTAATTTTAGCGCATGAATTTTGGACAAGAAATCAAAGGTAACTCACTGATATTAAGAATATCAGGTGATTTGATTGGTGAAGATAACGGAACTCAATTGGTGAGTGCAGTCAACGATGCAGTGAGTCATCAGGTAACAATCTGTATCATTGATATTTCTGATCTGAGATATATTAATAGTAGCGGCATCGGTGTGTTGATCACGATTTTAACCAAGTTTCGAAACAAAGGTGGAGAAGCCTATTTGATGAATCCATCTGAAAGCGTGAAGAAACTTTTGATAATCACAAAGTTGAACGCCATCTTCCAAACGATAAAATCGGAAGATGAAGTATTCCAAAAAAATAAGTAAAGAGATAAACAAGGTTGCCGTACTTTGCGGTGCAGGAAAATATTCTGATCAATGAAAGTAGATGTATTATTAGGTCTTCAGTGGGGAGACGAAGGTAAAGGTAAAATTGTGGATGTGCTGGCTCCTAAATATGATGTAGTAGCGCGCTTTCAGGGTGGACCGAATGCAGGTCATACATTAGAGTTTGATGGGATCAAACACGTGCTGCATCAGATACCTTCTGGTATTTTCAGAGAGAAGACCAGGAATATTATTGGTAATGGAGTTGTACTAGATCCAATCGTTTTCAAAGCCGAGATCGAGAAGTTGAGTAAATACAATCTCAACGTTCGGGCTAACTTATTTATTTCTAAAAAAGCTACGCTGATTGTTCCAACACACAGGTTATTGGATCAAGCTTATGAGAAAGCAAAAGGTGTAGATAAGATTGGATCAACCTTAAAGGGAATTGGCCCTTCTTATCAGGATAAGATTGGTCGTCAGGGTTTGAGAGTAGGAGATGTTCTATTGGATAATTTTAGTGCTAAGTTTAGAAAATTGGTTGATATCCATTTTGAAATATTAAAGGGTCACGATATCGAATTTAATTGGCCTGAATTAGAAGCACAGTTCTTTGATTCCATTTCATTCTTAAAAGAATTTAATCTGATCGATAGCGAATACTTTATCAACGAAGAGTTGAAAAAAGGTTCTTCCATCTTGGCAGAAGGAGCACAAGGTTCACTGCTTGATATTGATTTTGGTAGCTACCCATTTGTAACGAGCTCAAATACAGTGACTGCTGGTGCCTGCACCGGTTTAGGCATTCCACCAAGTCGTATAGGTGAAGTGTTTGGAATATTTAAAGCATACAGCACGCGTGTGGGTAGCGGTCCTTTCCCTACCGAGTTGTTGGATGAAGAAGGAGAAAAGATGCGCAAGCAAGGAAATGAATTTGGATCAACCACAGGTCGTCCACGAAGATGTGGTTGGATTGATTTGCCCTCATTAAAGTATTCCATTATGATTAATGGTGTTACGCAGCTCCTGATGATGAAGGCAGATGTATTGGATACATTTCCGACCATCAAAGTTTGCACTCATTATAAGCTACATGATGGAACAATCACCGAAGCTTTACCATACGAGTACATTACACAAAAAATTTCTCCGGTTTATATAGAATTAAAAGGTTGGAATACATCCTTAGATGGCGTATCAAAGGAGAGTATGCCTAACGAGCTGAAAGACTATATCTTATACCTTGAGGAAGCACTCGAAGTGCCAATAACAGTTGTTTCGGTTGGCCCGGATCGATCCCAAACGATCATAAAATAACTGAAGATTTATAAAAAATAGTTGAAGAGCATTTGCATTCTGCAATTATTGCTCCTACATTTGCACTCCCAAAACGTAATAAGGGACACTGAGCAACGGTTCAGGGGAGTCAAAAAGGTTTCTAACCACCATGTATTTTTAGAAGAGCTTTATCGCTCGATTTAAATTACAAACGTTCTTTGAATGAATGGAGATTGATAGCGGACCCGGATATACTCGATGGAGGGTATATTCGAGTTGATTTCTTTAAGGTTCGATGCAGCGATGTAT
>JAYVTC010000159.1:0-17584 GCA_043774745.1 Cyclobacteriaceae bacterium
GCAGTTTGTCCTTTTCCTTCAGGAACGTGTTTTGTTTTATTTCTTGCATTGCCAGGTCCATGTTACCATCTGCGCGTTATGAATGCATAGACGGAGCACAATGGTGAATTATTTTAACAAAGGTTAAAAAAGTTTGGAGATGGCCTAAATGGCTGATCCACAAAGCTAAGGTCCAAGGTACACGAAGAGTAATTCGTAATTTTCAAAGATTTCCCTTCTTAAGTTCTTCTACAGCAAAATCAGCTGCTCGTGCTGTCAACGCCATATAAGTAATAGAAGGGTTTTGATTAGCCGAAGAAGTCATGCAGGCACCATCCGTAACAAATACATTCTTCACTTCGTGCAATTGATTCCATTTATTAAGAACCGATGTCTTTGGATCTTTGCCCATGCGTGCTGTGCCCATTTCATGGATACATAAGCCAGGATAGGCTTTGCTATCATCAAATGTTGAAATGTTTTTGATGCCTGCGCGCTCCAACATTTCGGCAGCACTGTTCATCATGTCTTTGCGCATGGCCAATTCATTTTCTTTCCATTCGCAATCGATGTCAAGCAGTGGTAAGCCCCACTTATCTTTCTTCTCATTGCTCAACGACACTTGATTATCGTAGTCTGGCAATTGTTCGCCCCAGGCACCTAACCAAAAGCTCCAATCGCTTAGGCCTGCAGCTTCTTCTTTTAACTCTGCACCAATTTTTTCTGAGGCATTGAATCTCCCTCGCGCTGCTCCACCTTGATAGCCGAAGCCACGCACATAATCATGACGCTTTGTTTTCTCATCGATATTTCTAAAACGCGGAACGTAAATTCCATTGGGCCTGCGCCCAAACGTATATTCATCTTTTAATCCTTCATATGAACCTGCTGCACCTACATGATAATGGTGATCCATCAGGTTATGACCAACCTGGCCACTACTATTGCCTAATCCATTAGGAAAGGCATCCGAAATAGAATGAAGCAAGATGAATGTAGAACCAATGGTTGATGCATTGAGAAAAATGATTTTAGCATAGTACTCTTCCGTGCTCATCGTTTCAGCATCAATGATACGAACACCTGTAGCTTTCTTACTATCCTTATCATAGATCACTTCTGAAACAACTGAGTTAGGTCTTAGCGTAAGATTACCGGTTGCTCTTGCCGCTGGTAAGGTAGCGCTGTTGCTACTAAAATAGCCTGAGAAGGGACAACCACGATCGCACGCATTTCTAAATTGACATGGGCCCCGTTCGTGCAATCCTCTGGTAAGGTTTGCTACACGACCAATGATCATTTTTCGTTCAGGAAAAGCTGCGTTGATACTTCCGGAAACATGCTTCTCAAGGCAATTCATTTCCATGGGTGGAAGAAATTCTCCATCGGGCAATTGAGGTAATCCTTCTGCCGAACCACTTACACCTACAAACTTTTCAACATAGCTATACCACGGAGCAATGTCTTTATACCGGATGGGCCAATCTACACCATGACCATCTTTCGCGTTAGCTTCGAAATCAAGATCACTCCAGCGATAACATTGACGGCCCCAAGTAAGACTTCTTCCGCCTACATGATAGCCCCGAATCCAGTCATAAGGTTTTACCTGGTTGTAAGGGTGATCCTTATCATTTACAAAAAAGTGTTTATTGGCTTCATTGCAAAAGCCACGCACCTGAATGTATTGCTCTTCGCGCATTTTTTCCGTGATCACGTTGCGATGCGCAAAATCCCACGGTGCATAATTAGCAGTAGGATAATCTTTGATATGTTCCACCATGGGGCCACGCTCAAGCACCAAGGTCTTCAATCCCTTTTCACATAGTTCTTTGGCGGCCCAGCCTCCGCTGATACCGGAGCCGACAACGATAGCATCATAGGTATTGTCAGATTTGGCTTTGATGTTGAGGTTACTCATAACAGACAAAATAAAATTGAATGAATGTTAAATTACCAATTTAAAAAGAAAGTTGCAGGTATTTTTTGTGCGTGGATAATCGTCCCATTTAATAAAACAAATTAAATAAATACATGGTGAACATGCCCCACATACTACCGGTGACCATACTTAATATAGCCAATAAAATTGCGTGAGGCATCCAGTTTTTGTTATAGGCTGATGTGACAGCGGGAGCGGTTGAAATGCCTCCCAAGTTGGCCATGCTGGCAATGGGAACCCAGGCCATGTGAACGTTTAATAGCTTTGCGCTCAGTATCATGAAAATATAATGCGCGATCAACCATACCACACAAAGAATTACAAAAGAGATGGGCAGCGATAATCCATTAAAGTCCAGGCGCAATCCTAAAATAGCCATGATGATGATAATCAATAAGGCGCCCACTTTAAGAACCAACTGATGATTCCATTGGGGAATAAAATTACCGAACGCAAGCCCCAGTAGCGATAGTGATATTACGCGCCATAAAAAATTATCCGTGCTAAAATTAATTATGCCTACCACCATGGCAACTGAAATCAATGTGATGGTTATGGATGCTGTTGAGTTATTTTCTGAAACTGATTCTACCCATTGAACTTCGGGCATCGCGCTGTTGATGTGAAAAAACTTGTTGAAACTGTCGCTTCGTTTGATCGCCTGAAACATAATGATAGTCCAGATGTTAACCAGAATATTATCAAGCACGATCACTGACAAAAACAATGTTTCCGGACAATTCACTAATTCCTTTAACACCAACTGACTGGTGCTGCCGCCAATCCAGCTGCCGGTTATTGGCACGAGACCTCGCCAGTATTCCTTCTCGATAAAAAGATCATAGCTGCTTTGCGATATAAACTGAGAGCACCAGACCAATAAAGGCGAAAGAATAGCAATCATCAAGGAACCCGAAACAAAAAGTAGGATGGGCCTTGCTCCCACTTTCTTTAATTGAGGAAACGAAAGAGCGCTCATCACCATGACAATAGCAAATGGTACAATCCAATTTCTGGATAGCGAATGTAAATACACAGAAGAAAGATCAGCTCCGGTAGTATGTGTTATCGCTGCTGGTATCACATATGCAAACAAAATGGCGGGAAACCAATTTAGTATTTGTTGTATCCAATTAATCTCTTGCCTATTAAACCACCAGATCAATGCAATAGTAACGCAGACTATAATCGTGGCGAAGAGTGCTTGCTCCATTATTTCATTTTTTGCGTCAGAATACCCAGGCACATCTGTATGCCTTCGATAAAGTTGCCGATGCGCAGATTTTCATCTGCTGCATGAATATTATTATCAGGATTAGGTATGCGAATAGAAACGGCTGGAATATTTAACGTGGTGATAAAAGGTTCAATGGGTTGAGAGCCACCGGTGGTGCGTTGCTTTACATAATTGCCTATGCCAAAGGTGCGGTCCATGGCACTACCCAACCACACTCCAACCGGAGAGTTAAGATCCGTTCTAAAAGGTTTTGATCCAATCTCATATTCAAATGAAATCAAGTTGGCATACTTTGCCCGTTCATCATCAGTAGGTTTGCCTTTAACAAAATAATATCCTTGGGCTGAAATGTAGTCCTTGATCAACATAACTAATTTTTCACCATCTGTTTCGGGCACTAAGCGCAGATCCAACTCGGCAATCGCTTCAGCAGGAATTATTGTCCGTACTTCATCAGCCACTGAAGCTGCCTTTATACCGCGCACATTGAGAGAAGGATATTGAAGTGACTCTTCATAGGTATTTCCTACATGATCAGGGTCAGCTATGCCAAGCATATTTTTAAGTGACCCTTCATCCCCGGGCATATCATTGATCAGCGCCTTCTCCTTATCTGAAAGATGAATGTCATCATAATAGCCGGGTATGGTTACTCTTCCTGAGTCATCTTTCATGCCAGCCAAAAGCTTCGCCAATTTGAATACTGGATTAGGTGCATAGTTTCCATACTGGCCACTGTGCAATTCGTTTTTCGCACCAAACACGTTAAGCTTAATGGTAGCGATCCCTCGTGCTCCAAAATTTAATGTAGGCAAGTTGGAAACATGACGAGTGCCATCCATAATCAATATCATGCTGGCCTCAAAGAGTTCTTTGTTATTGCTTACTAATTGTGGCAAAGTAGATGATCCCATTTCTTCCTGAAAATCCATGATGATCTTGATATTAAATTCCGGAGTGATCCCTCGTTCAATCAAAATATCCAGCGCTGATAAAAAAGCCATCGCAGGACCTTTGGAATCGGAAACAGAACGAGCGAAAATTCTCCACTCAGGATCATATTCATTTCGTGTGCCCCAATCTATGATCTCCCAATGATTATTAACTTTTCTTTTTAACGCAGCCTGATATGGATTCCTCTGACTCCAGTTTGCGCTATCTGCTGGCTGGCCATCAATTTGAAGATAGAAAAGCACCCAGGGTAATTTTGGATTAAATACACGCTGCGCATATACATGCGGAACCTGCTCAGAAAAAAGTATCTGCGTTTCAAACTTTCTCTTCTTCATGGCCTGAACACACCATTCCAGGTTTTGTTTTGTTTGTTCAGGATGTAGTCCATTATTTGGTAACAACAGAAACTCATTTAACACTGTGATCGCTTTTGGGTAATAGCGATGTGCTGCATCATTGATTTCTTGCTTTGTGAGCGTTTGTGAAAAACCTGTTGTTGATAAGATAACGACCAGGATCAATAACATCCATTTCATTATCCCATGCACATGCCTGATGACTTGAATGAAGTGATGTACTTTAATTTGAAGACTATGCATACCTGCTGGCTAAGAATGAACTTCAAATTACCAATTCCAAACGAAAAAGGAAGATCATTTTTTTTGCTTGGAAATTACCTTCTCAACTCCATGTGCAAAATAGCATACGGTTTTCCTAAGCTATCTAACTCAGATCGGCTTATCTTTTTAAACCCAACATGTTCATAAAATCCAACAGCTTGTCGGTTCTGTTCATTTACATCTACCTTTGTTGCATTCATGTGCTTGATGGCATAATCAACCAATGTCTTTCCTATTCCTTTGCCCAAAGCGGTGGGATGAATAAACAGTCTCGATTTTGCTTTCTGCCACTCCTAAAAGATCCACTGATTTTATGTTGCTCATTTCTTACGCAGCGTAAGTCAACAGCTATTAAATACACCAAAAGAATGAGGGGTTTAAAGTAAGTGATGTCTTCTTCTTTAAGGAAAGTATGCGTGGCTCGCACTGTAGCTTCCCATACGTTTACTACTTCATGATATTCGGATTCGAAGATTTTGTCAATTGGATAAATCATGATTAATTCAACTGTTGATTAATATCAATGGCCTTACCCTCCATGAGATATCGCGACCATACACCAAAATAAACAATTCCCCTAAGCGATGACATCACTCGTTCCCGTTTATTTCCCTACTTTTAAACCCAGCATGCACCATATTCTAACCTATAAAAACTCCACCCTCTCCTACCAAAAATCCGGACATGGGGATAAGGTGATGCTGCTCTTTCATGGCTTTGGTCAGCACCACCGCGCCTTTGCGGCACTTACTGAAACACTGGCATCTCAGTGTACACTATATGCCTTTGATCTTTTCTTTCACGGAAACAGTCAATGGAACGAAGGTGAGCAACCACTGGAGAAAGTAATGTGGAAAGAGATTATAGTACACCTTCTGAATGAACATAAAATAGAAAAATTCAGCGTGCTGGGTTTCAGTCTGGGTGGCAAGTTTGCTCTTACCACACTGGAACTATTCCCTCAACAGATAGAACATGTTTTTCTTCTCGCTCCGGACGGAATCAAAACAAACTTCTGGTATAGTTTAGCCACCTACCCGCTGTTATTGCGCAAGTTTTTCAAAAGCATGATCTTGAAACCAGGCCACCTGCATGCCATCACATCAATCCTTCATGGTCTTCATTTAGTGGACAATAGTTTGCTTCGCTTTGCCGAATCACAGATGGACACGCAGGAAAAACGGGAACGCGTATATTACTCGTGGGTAGTATTCCGGCATCTGCACCTTGATTTGAAAAATTTAGCAGGCCTTATAAAGAGTCATCCTATCAAACTCACCATGATCGTAGGCAAACATGACAAGATCATCAGCACTCAAAACATGCAGCATCTCCTTCGGCATCTGCAAGACTATCAATTGGAAATTCTGGACACCGGCCACAATGGAGTGATAGCCGGTAGCATTCCTGTATTGATTAAAGGTATTAGTCAATGAAATTTTTATTACTTTTATATCACTAAAACTCAACTACTATGTCAAAAGGAATGGACCGCAAAAAAGATGAGAAGAAGAAGCCCACAAAAACGTTGAAAGAAAAACGGGCTGAAAAAAAAGCAAAGAAAGGCAACTAATTGCTTTCCTCATTAAGAAACAGGCGTCCAATCTTACAATGATAGGACGCCTCTTTTAATTTCATTAAACCAACATTATATGAGAATAATTATCATTTTCATTCTACTGTTTCAAGTTAATCCAATCCTGTTTGCACAGGATCTTAACCTTTACGAAAAGAAGGTGTACACCTCACCTTCTGGTCAGGAACTACCTTACCGCATTCTCTTTCCCGAAAATTACAATCGATCAAAAAAATATCCACTCGTTCTTTTACTTCATGGTGGTGGTGAGCGTGGCAACGACAATGAAAAACAGTTGACTCATGGCGCTAAACTTTTCTTAACAGAGGAGAACAGAAAAAATTTTCAAGCCATCGTCATCGTACCGCAATGTTCTATGGAAAGTTATTGGGCTGCTGCTCAAATTGACCGTACTACAACACCTTTTACCATCACCTTTGATTACTCAAAACCAGAACCCGTAGCGCTTCAAGCTAGCATAGCCCTTGTGCAAATGGTTTCTAAAGAAGAAGGGGTTGATAAAAAACGAATTTACATCACAGGCCTTTCTATGGGTGGCATGGGCACCTATGAAGCGGTGTATCGATATCCGAAATTATTTGCTGCTGCTATGCCGATCTGCGGAGGCGGAGATGTTGCCAGATATGACAAACGGGTGGCTAAAGTACCCTTCCGCGTGTTTCATGGCGCAGTCGATGCAGTAGTAGATGTGAAAGAATCTCAGAAGATGGTTGAAAGACTGAAAACACTAAAAGCCAGCGTGAACTACACAGAATATCCGAATGTCAATCACAACAGTTGGGAAAATGCCTTTGCTGAGCCAGATTTTTTGAGCTGGATGTTCTCTAAAAAGCGTTGAGAAACACGGCAATAAAAAAGTAAAAAGGAAAGGTCATTAAGTATTATTTTTGAGCGCCTGAAAACACGGCCTCATTCCATGATTTTATTCTTCAGCTCTCCCACCAACGTCATTTTCGCAGTTGGAACGAATCGACCTTTACAAGTTACTGACATTCAGAAGCTTGTTTGGCTCTTTAGTGGCGCCAAGCCTCTAACCGAATCGAACCTGACCGGCAATTTTGTTGGCCCACGCAAGGAAATGATCACCCCCTGGAGTACCAACGCGGTGGAAATCACCCAAACCATGGGCATTGCGGGTATCGAGCGTATTGAAGAATTCATTGTCGTAGAGAGCACATCGGCCACCCATGACCGTATGCTTCAACATTTATATCAGGGATTGGATCAGGGCCTTTTCACGATCCACCACACACCTGAGCCTATTCTTGACATTGACGATATCAAAGCGTTTAGTGAAAAAGAAGGACTTGCCTTAAGTCAGGAAGAAATCGATTACTTAAATGATGTAAGTTGGAGACTGGGTCGCAAACTTACTGATAGTGAAGTGTTCGGATTCTCGCAAGTAAACAGTGAACACTGTCGTCATAAAATTTTCAATGGCACATTTATCATCGATGGAAAAGAAAAAGAGTCGACACTTTTTCAACTGATCAAAAAAACGTCCAAAGAAAATCCGAACTACATTGTATCGGCATACAAAGACAATGTAGCATTCATTAAAGGTCCACGTGTAGAGCAATTTGCTCCAGAACATCAAGACATTCCTGACTTTTTCAAAATAGATGATTTTGATTCGGTGATTTCGCTTAAGGCGGAAACCCATAATTTTCCAACAACTGTAGAGCCGTTCAATGGTGCCGCAACCGGATCAGGTGGAGAAATTCGTGATCGACTGGCTGGTGGCAAAGGATCGTTGCCGTTGGCCGGAACGGCTGTGTACATGACTTCCTATCCACGTCTTGAAAACGGAAGACCCTGGGAGAAAAAATTTGAAGCACGTAAATGGTTGTATCAAACACCGGCAGAAATTCTTATTAAAGCATCCGATGGAGCGAGTGATTTCGGAAATAAGTTTGGTCAGCCACTGATCTGCGGAAGCGTGCTCACCTTTGAGCATTTTGAACAAGCGAAGAAATTTGGTTTCGACAAAGTGATCATGCAGGCTGGCGGTGTTGGCTTTGGCAAGGAGAAAGACAGCAAAAAAGAACATCTGAAAGCCGGAGATAAAATTGTGTTAATGGGTGGTGATAATTATCGCATCGGAATGGGTGGAGCTGCTGTTTCATCCGTGATCACCGGTGAGTTTGCAAATGCACTTGAACTCAATGCCGTTCAGCGCTCCAATCCAGAAATGCAAAAGCGGGTAATGAATGCAATCCGCGCTATGGTGGAATCCTCCGAAAATCCAATTGTATCTATTCACGATCATGGAGCAGGTGGACATTTGAATTGCTTCAGTGAATTATTAGAGGAGACCGGTGGTGTGATAGAGATTGATCAACTTCCTATCGGGGATCCAACTTTATCTGCAAAAGAAATCATCAGCAATGAATCGCAGGAGCGCATGGGCATTGCCATTCATGAAAAGGATGTTGAACTATTAAAACGGGTTTCAGAACGGGAGCGCGCACCGATGTATGTGATCGGAAATGCAACCGGTGATCATCGTTTTATTTTCGTCAATAAAGACAAGAGCATTGCACCTGTTGATTTAGAGATGAGTGCCCTATTTGGATCATCCCCTAAAACCATACTTACAGATAAGACAAAAACTTCCTCGTTTGAAGAAGTAAGATATGATGCGTCCAAACTTCAGGAATACATCGGGCAAGTTTTACAACTCGAAGCCGTTGCATGTAAAGATTGGTTAACGAATAAAGTCGATCGCTCGGTAAGCGGAAAAGTGGCCACGCAGCAAACCTGCGGACCGATTCAACTTCCGTTGAACAACGTGTCGGTGATGACGATTGATTTTCTGAGCAACAAAGGAATTGCGACATCCATTGGTCACGCACCTGCTGCGGCTATGGTGAATGCCGCCTCAGGAAGTAAGCTCGCTATCGCAGAAGCATTAACCAACTTAGTGTGGGCACCACTCACTTATGGATTGAAAGGTGTATCGCTTAGCGCAAACTGGATGTGGCCTGCGAAGAACGAAGGTGAAAATGCAAGATTGTATCAGGCAGTAGAAGCAGTCAGTGAATTTGCTTGTCAGCTTGGCATCAACATTCCTACTGGAAAAGATTCGTTATCGATGACACAAAAATATCCAGGTGGAGAAGTAGTTTATTCACCGGGCACAGTGATCATTTCAGCAGTAGGAGAAGTGGGTGATATTCGTAAAACGGTTTCTCCGGATGTAAAACCAGTAAATGGTTCAAGTCTACTTTACATCGATTTTTCAAAAGATGAATTAAAGTTGGGAGGCAGCAGCTTTGCACAAATTGTGAATGCCCTCGGCAAAGAGACTCCAACTATCAACGATGCTGAATATTTCAAAGCTTGCTTTCATGCCGTTCAGGAATTGATTAGTGCTGATTTGATACTGGCAGGACATGATATTTCTTCAGGCGGTTTAATTACTTCGTTGCTTGAAATGTGTTTCCCTACTCCTGAAGTTGGAATGAACATCTCATTGAAAAATACGGAAGATGTTATCAAAACTCTATTTAGCGAAAATCCAGGTGTTGTCATTCAAGTTGGTGATCTAAAGGAAGTCACAGATCTGTTAGATAAACATAAAGTTGGTTACCAGAATATTGGAACCGTAACTCAAACCCGTAAATTATCCATTGTCAACAGTCAATTGTCAATTGATGAGTTAAGAGAGAAATGGTTTCACACCTCTTACTTGTTAGATAGAATTCAGCGACCAAAAGGTCATGCCGAAAAGAGAAGGGATAATTTTTCCAAGCAACCACTTGCCTACAAATTTCAACCTCGCTTTGATGGGAAGTTTTCTGCCTATGGAATCGATCCCTTTCGTAGAACAGCAAGCGGATTGAAGGCTGCCATCATCCGTGAGAAAGGTGTGAATGGTGATCGCGAGATGGCGTACTCCTTATACCTCGCAGGGTTTGATGTAAAGGATGTGCATATGACCGATTTAGTTTCTGGTCGGGAAAATCTTTCAGGTGTAAATATGATTGTGTTTGTTGGAGGTTTCTCTAACTCCGATGTACTGGGTTCAGCCAAAGGTTGGGCCGGTGCATTCTTATACAATCCAAAAGCAAAAGCAGCATTAGATAATTTCTACAACCGGCCAGACACATTGAGTCTTGGGGTTTGCAATGGTTGTCAGTTGATGATGGAGTTGGGTCTTGTGTATCGCGAGATGCCGATGGAGCAACATCCGAAAATGCATCGCAATGGTTCTGGAAAATTTGAGTCTACGTTCATTAATGTAACCGTACCCAAAAATAATTCGGTGATGCTGCAGAGTTATGAAGGTGCTCAATTAGGTGTTTGGCTTGCTCATGGTGAAGGAATGTTCAAACTTCCAGCAGGTCTTTCATATAAAGTTGCTGCTAGCTACACGTATCCGGAATATCCTGGTAATCCTAATGATTCTGATTTTGCGGTAGCTGCGTTGTATTCAAACGATGGAAGGCACTTGGCCATTATGCCACATATCGAACGATCACTTTTTGCGTGGAACTGGCCTTACTATCCAGCAGGAAAACAAAATCACGAAATCTCTCCCTGGATGGAAGCGTTTGTGAACGCCCGCGAATGGGTGAAGGATAAAACGAAAGGGAAATAATTTTCTTTAATCCTTTTTTTCCACTGCATGCCCACCAAACTCGTTGCGCAGGGCCGCAACAATCTTTCCGGAAAATGTATCCTCCTGTTGTGAGCGATAGCGCATCAGCAACGACATGGTGATTACCGGTGTAGGCACACCCATCTCAAGCGCAGTCTCCACCGTCCACTTACCTTCACCGGAAGAGTGCATTACGCCTTTGATCGATTCGAGATTCCTATCTTTTTCAAACGCGCGTTGTGTAAGTTCCATCAACCAACTGCGAACTACCGATCCATGATTCCATACTTTTGATACCGCAGCGAGATCCACATCCGCATCATGGCGATGCAATACTTCCATGCCTTCGGCAATCGCTTGCATCATTCCATATTCAATTCCATTATGCACCATCTTGGTGAAGTGTCCGCTACCGGTTTTCCCACAATAGAGATAACCATCCGGAACAGAAATCGATTTAAAGATAGATTCGCAGTAATCAAAGATTTCCTTTTTTCCACCGATCATCGTGCATACCCCATTCTTTGCACCGTTGACACCTCCACTAGTGCCACAATCCAAATAATGGATTCCAAGTTTTTCAAGATCGCGCGCACGGGTCACCGTGTCTTTATAATGAGAGTTTCCCCCGTCAATAATAATATCATCAGGGGCTAAGTGGTATTTCAAATTACTAAGTACTACATCAACTAAATTACCGGCTGGCACCATCATCCACACTACACGCCTTCCCTCCATCGCCAACGCCATATCTCCAATTGTGGGCACAGTGGTAATTTTTTCTTTGGCAATACTCTCCATGGCTACCTTATTCACGTCAAAGGCAAAAACTTCATGCCCTTTACTTTTGAAATTCAGTGCAAGGTTATAACCCATTTTACCAAGTCCTACCAGGCCAATTTGCATGTTGTTTCGGTTTAGTTTTGATTTTATGCCAACTTATAAACTACCAAAGTAGTTGATTCTGGACATATCTTGAAATATGAGAGCAATTTCATTAACCCAACCAATTGAATAACAATTAATTGATGGCGGTTTCACATCAGGAAGCCATATCAAATAAAGGCTCTAACTGCTTGTAAAGCAATTCAAATACCTCAAACTGGCCCTGATAAAGTTTGCACAATTCAATATCCGGCTCATACAATTTTTGCTCACCAGCTTTATGTTGGAACGAAAGTCCAAGTGCTTGAAAGCCCACCATCGCAGCCCCAATTGCGGAGGCATCATTTACTTCCGACTGAATCAGCTTTCTTCCCAAAACATTGCTAAGCAATTGAACCCACTCTGTTGAGTATGTAAACCCACCACTGACAAATATTTTATCAGAAGTACCATGAACTGACTCCACGCTTTTTACAATACTGAGTATCTCGAAACAAATACCTTCCAACAAGGCTTTCTTAAAATGATTGGGAGTGTGACGCACCGATACTCCAAAAAAAACCCCGCGTGCTTGCGGATTATAAATAGGAGCTCGCTCACCCTGCAAATAAGGCAATGCAATCATTCCATTACTTCCCGGACCGACTTTTTCAGTATCCTTTACAAACTCTTTCAGATTTTGGGATATACTATTGAACTCGCGATTAAACCAATCAATAATCACCGTACCATTGTTGGAAGCACCACCACTGATCAGCGTTTTCTCATCGAGTGGATAATTAAAAAGACGTAACCCTGGATCATCTAAATTCCTTTTAGAAACTCTTCTTACCGCAGCACTCGTACCTATGGTTATGGTGAGATCATCCTTATTCATTGCTCCACTTCCCAACTGCGCCAGGCATCCATCACTCGCACCCATTACCAAGGGGACATCCGGTAACACCAATTGTTTTTTAATTTCCGGTTTGATTGCACAAGTAAATGTTGCGTTAACTGGTTTCGATAGTTGTTCTATTTTTACTCCTGTTAATTGAAACACTTCTTTATGCCACTGCAAGGAATTAATATCAAAGAGGCCGGAAGCCGATGCGATGGAATAGTCAACAACATACTCACCACAAAGTTGATTAACAATAAACTCCTTTATCGAAACGAACTTGTGTGCAGCGCTTATTAGCTCAGGGTGATTTTCCTTCCACCAAATCAATTTGCACAATGGCGACATCGGGTGAACCGGGGCACCTGTTTCATGATGAAGTGACTTCCCCAATGGAGACTTTCTTAATGCTTTTGACTGAGGAGTGCTTCGCGTATCGGCCCAAATGACCAACGGAGTGAGTGGTTTAGCGTTCGCATCGACAGCCATAATACTGTGCATGGCACTACTGAAACTGATACCCTTCAATAAATAATCTTCAGAACACTGAGGAATTACTTTTGAGATCGCCTCAAGAACTGCCTGATAAATTTGCAGAGGGTCTTGCTCTGCAAAATCCGCTTGAGGATAAAATGTAGGATAAAAAATTTGATGCGTTGCTACTACTTTTCCATCTGAACAGACGGCAAGGGCCTTCGTACTAGTAGTTCCAATGTCTATGGCAAGAATGTAGAGATTCAACTGATTCCGGATTGAATCAGAAAAATAGGTAAAACAAGGCACTAATAAAATGTAGAGACTACCTCTTCAGAAACTTGTACGTGCTAGATAAGTTGGTTCGTTCATCTTTTACAGAGATTAGGTAATAACCTGTGGCAAGATCCTTAACTCTGATTCTGATTTCATGTTCGTCAATGACTTCGCTTTCAAGTTCCATTGTATTGCCAATCACATTATGAACTGAAAATCGGACTTTATTTGCTATTGAAGAGGTGAACTTTACATTAACAAACTCAGTAGCTGGATTGGGGAAAATTTCCACCGACTTAATTAGATCAGGAGTGCGATGAAAAAAGGTCTCTTCCTTCACTTGGCCCATCGACACCATGACCGTCATCACGAAGCAAGCAAAGGCTAAAAAGAATTTTCTTGACATCATATTGTACCTTTTACGTTCATTAGTACTTATTGGATGCAATTGGTAAGCCAAAAGTTTAAATAGAAGTAAAATAAAGTCTGGTCGTGATCGCTTAGATCACTTTTTTGAAGGCTGCGGGCAAAAAATCAATCAAATCTCCGGCAATTAGTGAAATTAATCCTTTGTCACGTACGGCCAGGTCTCCAGCCAAACCGTGCAGATAAACTCCCATTATGGCAGTTTCCTCAGCCGTATAACCCTGAGAGAACAAAGCGGTGAGTATTCCGGTCAGCACATCGCCACTGCCAGCAGTAGCCATACCCGGATTGCCTGTTGAATTAAAATAAATATTGCCGGATGGACATGCTATCGTAGTATAAGCACCCTTAAGTACAACCACCGAGTTTATCTTCTTTGAAAACCGTTGAAGCTTTACCAACCGATCAAAGTCATTCGACCATGCTCCTACCAATCTTTCAAATTCTTTAGGATGTGGAGTAAGTATACTTCCTGACGGAATCAGTAATTGTAATTCTGAATGTGCCGATAATAAGTTCAAAGCATCCGCATCAATGACCATCGGCTTATTGAATTTTTCGAACAGTTTAGCCAGCGCATTCTTTGTTTCTTCATGTTGACCTAAGCCCGGACCAATACCAATTGTGCTAAAATGATCATCTGATTTCCGGTCAGAAAAATGATCTTCCGATGGATCGATCAAAGCCATCGCTTCAGGTACTGCTGTTTGAATAATCTGGTAACCACTTTGAGGAACATGCACAGTCAGCAGGCCTACACCAGAACGCAACGCTGCCATCGCAGATAGAACGCAGGCACCCATCTTCCCTTTCGATCCGGCAATCAATAAAGCATGACCAAATTTTCCCTTGTGATCAAATTTGTTTCGAGGCTTCCAAATTTTCCTAATTGTCTTTAAGGTCGTCAGATAAAAAGGAGATTGAATTTCTTGAAGAGCTTTTCTACTTAACCCAATATCGACCAGATGCCACTCACCGGTGTAGAGATTATTCTCGGGCATCATAAACGCCAGCTTGGGCAATTGAAAAGATACCGTGTGATGTGCTCTGAAAATTTCCCCTTCTGAGTGCTTGTCGGCAAACATGCCGGATGGAATATCCACAGAAATTTTAATCGCACTGCTAGCATTAAGGCAATCGATTACCTCTTCATAAATTCCTTCTACGGGTCTCGACAAGCCTGAACCGAAAATGGAATCAATCAGAATGGTGCGGTCTTCAAATAATTCTGCTTTTGCATCGGATGCGATTTCAACCACTTGAATTTTATGTTCAAGGCGTTGAAGATTCTTTTGGAAGTCGTTGGTTTCATTTGCGCCACCGCGAACAACCCACACCTTCACAGGATAATTCCATTCGCGCAACATCCTGGCAATCCCCAATCCATCGCCACCATTATTACCAGTGCCACAGATTATTCCAACGCGATGCGTGGCATCATACTGCTCAACAAACCAAGTGGTAAAAGCCTTGCAAGCGCGCTCCATCAGATCGATGGAGGCAATGGGTTCATGCTGGATGGTGTAGGCATCCAATTCATTTATTTGAGGAGCGGAAAGAATTTTGATCATAACCTAGCGGTCTACTTCGCCCAATACAATATCAATGGAACCTAAAATAGCTATCAGATCTGCTATTAAAACACCTCTGCTAATTTCTGGTAATATGGAAAGATTAACAAATGAACAGGCCCTGGCTTTGCAGCGGAACGGGATATCACTTCTTCCATCTGCCCGAAAGAAAAATCCCAACTCTCCTTTCGGATTTTCAGCTCGCACATATAATTCTTGTGCCTTGGGGCGGATCTTTTTTGGAACAATGGCTTGCGGGTCAAACTCGCGGGTGCGCTTATGATCACCTTCTAGTTGATCTAAACACTGATCCATGATTTTTAGAGATTCATAAATCTCTCGCACGCGAACATGAGTCCGATCCCAACAATCGCCTATTTGTCCCATTTTTCCTCCACCAATTGGAATTTCAAATTCAAGTTCAGGATAAACCGAATAACCATCTACTCTTCTCAAATCAAAACGAAGACCGGAAGCACGAAGCATCGGCCCTGTAATTCCAGAGTTGATGGCGAGATCTAGTGGAAGAACACCAACGTTAGCTGTACGATCAATAAAGATTTTATTATCAATCAATATCCTTTCTAATTCTTTGACTTTGGGACGGAAGTATTTAATGAATTCTCTGCAACGTTGTTCAAAACCAACAGGCAAGTCATAAAACAATCCACCAATCCAGATGTAGTTATAAAGCATTCTGGCGCCACTCGCCCACTCCAGCAATCGGAGAATATGTTCACGATCACGCATGATCCAGAAAAACGGAGTGAAGGAACCAAGGTCAAGTCCGTACGTTCCCACTGCAATCAAATGCGATGCAACGCGATTCATTTCGGCCACCAGCACACGAATGTATTCTACTCGTTTTGGAATCTGGTCGGTGATCCCCAGCATCCGCTCCACCCCCATAGCATAAGCATGCTCCGAATTCATAGCGGCCACATAATCCATCCGATCAACAAAAGGAATCACTTGATTGAACGGCAGACTCTCGGCATGCTTTTCAAAACAACGATGGAGATAACCAATATGCGGAATGACATCTTTCACAATCTCGCCATCCGACAATACTTCCAGGCGCAACACGCCATGTGTAGATGGATGTTGCGGTCCAAGATTCAGAATCATTTCCTCCGATTTCAGTTCGCTTACGTTGAACTTGTTCGGTTCCGACTCAACTAAGTTATCTGCACTATATTTATACTGTTGTTCTTTCAATGATTGTCAATTAATAATCGATTTTGACTCCACGATAATATTCTTCGTGTTTGTAGTCTTTACGAAGTGGATATCCTTTCCAATCTGCCGGCATTAAAATTCTTCTTAAGTCTGGATGATTTGTGAACATGATTCCAAACATATCAAACACTTCACGCTCAAGCCAATTAGCTGTTTTCCAGACAGAAGTAATACTTTCCAATTCAAGTTCTTCTCTCGGCAAAATTACTTTCAAGACAAATGACTGATTGAATGAAATGGAATATAAATGATAAATCACTTCCATAGTCCCGGCCTCTGGTCCATTATCAACTCCGGTGATGCACGAGAGCATATCAAAAAATAGGTCCGAATCATTATGAAGCCGTTCGCATAATGAAAAGATGATTTCCTTTTTTACGATCACTCCAAAAGGTGTTGAGTTAGGAATCTCTGTAATCTCTTCCTGAGAAACTGCTCTGATGATGGATAATATTTTTTCCTTTTTTTTAGGCATACTGAGATTCTTTATTCATCAATTGTTCGATGGCCGTTGGTTTCATGCGACTTTCACTTCTGATCTTTTCGTGGAGTTTTAAAATTCCACCAATCAATGCTTCGGGTCTTGGCGGACAACCAGGCACATAAACATCCACAGGAATAACTCGATCCACTCCTTTCACAACATGATATCCATGCTGCCAATAAGGACCTCCACAATTTGAACACGAACCCATCGAAATCACATAACGTGGCTCCGCCATCTGCTCATATAATTGTTTTATGCGATCTGACATTTTAAATGTGACGGTACCTGAAACAATCATTACATCCGATTGTCTTGGAGTAGCACGTGGCACCATTCCAAAACGATCCATGTCGTATACGGTGCTACCTGTGCTCATGAATTCAATGGCACAACATGCCAATCCGAACGTCATAG
>JAYVTC010000160.1:0-49713 GCA_043774745.1 Cyclobacteriaceae bacterium
TTCGGAGCGTAAATTTCTTGAAGACGGAGATACAGTGATTATGAAAGGTCATGCAGAAAAGGATGGTGTGAGAATTGGATTTGGTGAATGTAGTGGAGAAATTTTGCAGTCAAGTTAATTACCATGATCACCATTGATCCCAAAAGTACACCTGTTCCAAAATTACAAGGCTATTTACAAGGCGCTATTGCACCAAGACCGATTGCATTTGTAAGTTCCGTTGATTCGAATGGATTGGTCAATTTAAGTCCGTTCAGTTTTTTCAATATGTTCAGCACGAATCCTCCTATTCTCATTTTCTCTCCATCAAGAAGAGTAAGAGATAATAGTACGAAGCATACACTTCAAAATGTATTCGAAGTGCCTGAGGTGGTTATCAATATTGTTTCGTATGACATGGTTGAGAAGGCTTCATTGGCCAGTTGTGATTACCCTAAAGGAACCAGTGAGTTTGTGAAGGCTGGGTTTACGGAATTAGCTTCCATAAAAGTAAAACCTCCTCGCGTAGCGGAGTCACGTGTAGCTTTTGAATGTAAAGTGAATCAAGTTATTCCGTTAGGATCGGAGGGAGGCGCGGGAAATCTTGTGATTTGTGAAGTGCTATTAATGCATGCAAAGGAGGAGATCTTTGATGTAGATGGAAAGATAAATCCACATAACGTGGATGCCGTTGCCCGCATGGGCGGAGATTATTATTGCCGTGCTTTCGGTGATAATATTTTCACTGTACCGAAGCCAAATGAAAAAGTTGGAATTGGGTTCGATCAGATTCCAGAACGCATAAGGAATAGTAAAGTACTTACCGGAAATGATTTGGCCAGATTAGGTAACGTTGAAAAATTGCCGGATACTGAAAGTATAAATGTTTTTAAATCAAATTCAGATTGGCTGATCGCTTCGAAGAATGGTGATGAATCAATTCATTGGTTAGCTCAGCACTATTTGAGAGCAGGTAGCGTTGAAGATGCCTGGAAAGTCTTGCTTTGATTTAAACAAAAATTCCAGAATCACTTCCGGCATTCATAAGTTATCTTTTGATTAAGCTCTAATCTCTGTATAGTACAGCTTTAACCGCCTTCACTGTCTTCGCTACATTGGGAAGAATAACTTCGATCAAGGTAGGAGCGTATGGCAAAGGAACATCCATGCTGTTTATTCTGTAGATAGGAGCATCGAGATAATCAAATGCGTGTTTTTGAATATGATAAGTAATTTCCGTGGCTATGGAAGATAATGGCCATGCTTCTTCAACAATAACCAATCGATTTGTTTTCTTAACAGATTCAACAACGGTTGCGTAATCAATTGGACGTACGGACCGAAGATCGATGACCTCAACAGATATTCCTTCTTTCTCCAATTCCAGAGCGGCTGCCAAGGCGACCTTCATAATTTTTCCAAAGGAAACAATCGTTACATCCGTCCCGCTTCTTTTAATATCGGCAACGCCAATAGGAATTAAGTATTCTTCGATAGGTACTTCACCTTTATCTCCATACATCATTTCTGATTCCATAAAGATGACAGGATCATTATCGCGTATAGCAGTCTTTAAAAGACCTTTTGCGTCATATGGAGTATAGGGTACAACTACTTTTAATCCGGGGGTATTGGCAAACCAGTTTTCAAAATTCTGTGAGTGCTGAGCTCCTAGCTGTCCGGCATTTCCAGTTGGGCCCCGAAATACGATGGGAATATTAAACTGGCCTCCAGACATGGAGTACATTTTAGCAGCAGCATTAATGACCTGATCGATTGCAACAAGCGAAAAGTTGAAAGTCATGAATTCAACAATCGGCCTTAGTCCGTTCATGGCTGCACCAACAGCAACACCACCAAATCCAAGCTCTGCGATTGGCGTATCGATAACCCGGTCTGGCCCAAACTCGTCTAGCATGCCTTGGCTTACCTTGTACGCTCCATTATATTCGGCCACTTCTTCACCCATGAGTAAAACTTTGGGGTCTCTTCTCATTTCTTCGTTCATGGCTTCGCGAAGTGCCTCTCTGAATTGAATTTCTCTCATAGCTGCCGTTTGTTTGGAAAGCCTGTAAAAATAGGTATCTGAAATTACAGGATAAAGTGTTAGTTCGATTTTTTCCCAATTACTACTGGTAAAGACAACAAAAAACCCCGGCTTTTTGGGCCGGGGTCTATTGTTTGTGGAAACCTTATTATTTCAACGCGTTTCTGAATGATTCGGTCGCAGTAAATTTTGAGAATTCAAGATCAGTTAGTGCTTTATCTTTTAAAGAAGCATCAATCTTCACAGCACTAGTCAAGTTGCTTACAACTGCATCACCATTTCCTGCGCGGGCAGCGGCTACTGCAGCACCATAATATGCTAGAGCAAAATTGCTGTTTTTACGAGAAGATTCTGCGAAAGATGAAGAAGCGTTGCTAAAATCCTTGTTAAGCAACTGAGCTAAACCTTTGTTGAAAAGATTTACATATGTGTCTGTTGCAGAAGAAGTAGAACTTACAGCTGCACTGTAGTTTGCCATATAGATTTCAGATGCTCCTTTAACTCCGTTTACACCACGGGTTACTTCATTGTTTGCTCCACGAAGAGCTTTTGAAGCAAGGCTATATGCTTTGTAAGGGTTGCCTTTCCAAAGTGCAATAGAAGCAAGGTTTGCATTTACTTCAGGAGTTTCCTGGATTTTAGCTGCGATATCCAATTGAGCAGCAGCTTTAGTAGCTAGTTCTGAAGCACGTGAAGGATTTTCGATAGCCATTTGAAGATAAGCTGCACCTAAATTGTTGTGGGCAGTCCAGTTGGTTCCTTTTTTAGTAGCAGCTTCGTAGATCGCTGCTTTTTCTTCTACAGAAGGAGTTAGTGTAGCTGAATACATTAACTCATCAAAACTGAGTGTGTCTGCTTTAACTTCACCTTTAGTGATTTGTTTAGCTAACACAGAAATCTCTGCATCGGTCTTTTTATCCTTAATGGTAAGGATTTCAGTCTTGGCAGAACGCAAGCCTGGATATACATCTTTAAATACTTTGTTATAAGTCTTCAGTTTTTTCATCTGCTTTTCCTGATCTTCGAAAGATCCACCAGCATTGATGATATCCAGATAAGCTGATTTTTCATCGGCAGTGATACCTTCATAAGCGGCAAGAGAAGTCTTAAATTCTGTCCAATCGTCTACAATTGGTTTAATAATGAATTTGATCTCATCGGCCATACCCTGATAATCATACTTTTTCATCTGATCGCGATAGAAATTTTCAATCACTTTAGCACGTTCTTCAGAAAGTTTAGTGTTGATACGCTCAGCGCCCTCTGGTGAGTGAGTACCAGTGATGGTAACTGTGCGGGTTACGTTCTTTGAAGCGATATACGCATCCAGTTGTTTTCCTTTTTCAGCTTTGATCTCTGATTTGCGAAGCACAGACTTACCTCTTTCGAAAATGAAATCAGGAATGATAACAGGAACAAGTTCCTCCTGATTATTGTAAGAGTGCGCTGCGAAGGCTGCATAATATGAATTCTGCACCAACTTTGAGGTAGTGATAATTCCAGTAGCAAGCGGCATGCGAGGAGTAGTCTTTGACTTGGTTCCTTTCGATGCAACACCTTGAACTTCTACAGTTCCAACTTTGTAGGCGTCTTTGTAAGGGAATGAGAAGGATTTAGTAACCTTAGTTTCCTCTGTGCTGCTGTTAGGATAATCTTCAGCTTTCAGGGCTACCGGCTCAAGAGCAAGTTCATTTTCACCATACTTGTAGAAAGTATTAAGTGTGTAAACAGTACCTTTGCGAAGCATCTTAACAGGAAGACTTCCAGACAAATCCAGATTAACGGTGTCTTTGTGAACTTCAAGCGGATTAGGCTTAATTTCTAATTTTTGTTCTTTGGCGGCTTTGATCATCTGAGGAAGCGTACAGCTCGAGATTGTGAGCGATCCGATGATCAGCATAGCGTAAAATAATTTTCTCATGGATAAAGATTTTATGGTTTCCGAAACGAGGTGCAAAGTTAGCCATAACCCCGTTTTTTTTGCAATAATAGTTAAAAATATTACACCAATTCAGGTAAAATCGGGTATCGGACGCTTATATTTACCGAATGAATTTTTTTGTCGATAAACAGGCTTTAACTCAGGTAAACGGTAGGAGATAGTTAGAATAAAAAAGAATTATGACTGGTTTAATCGATCGATTGCAACTTTTTTTTGAAAAACATGCCTTCGGTGTATGTACAGCGTTAGGCGAAAAGATGGGAATAGCTACCTCTTCTATCCGATTGTTCTTCATTTACACCTCTTTTTTGACATTTGGCTCGCCCATCATTATTTACCTGTCATTGGCATTTGTAATGAATATGCGTTCCCATTTAAGGAAACGTTCCACAATCTGGGATTTTTAACAATCATTTAAGATTGCTAAATCTCTTCCTTTTAAAGAGAAAGTACTGAAATGGGAGTAGATTCAGATATACACCTTGAACTTTAAACCCTCCCAGTTCTTTAGCTAGTATTTTTCTTTTAAAAATATCAGCATTTAAGTTTTTGAAGAAATCCAGATGTGCAGCTAACACAGCTTTTGCATCAGCTGGTTTGCCACTGATCAGAAAAAGTCCTGCAGCAAACCAATCCAGGATGAGGCGCAAGGGAAGCTTCCAAAACAATTCGGCTGGAGCCAGATGTTTTATCAACAAGCTAAGCCCGTTTCTAAAATTAAGATGAGTCTTTCTTGGGTTTGAAGCGGATAGAGTTCCTCCTCCAACATGATACACTTTGCTCTCGCCCTGATAATACACTTTGTAACCTCCCCGGTTGAGTCTCCAACAAAGATCAATTTCTTCCATATGTGCAAAGAAGTCCTCGTCAAAGCCTCCTGACTTTTTAAAAATTTCTGATTTGATGAAGAGGCAGGCACCAGTAGCCCAAAATACCTGACGCGCATCATTGTATTGATTATGGTCCTCCTCAAGGTTTGTAAAGATCCTGCCTCTGCAGAATGGATATCCTAGTAAATCAATAAAGCCACCGGCTGCACCGGCATATTCGAATTTACCCTTTTCATGAAAAGATAGAATTTTTGGTTGTGCCGCAGCAATTGTAGGATCGCTTTTTAAACTATTAATGACAGGTTCAATCCAACCTTGAGTTACTTCTACATCTGAGTTTAGAAGCACGAAATATTCCGCTTGTATTTTATTGAGTGCGAAGTTATATCCTCCACAATAACCCCGGTTGCGATCGATTTTTAAAACTTCAACATGAGCTGCAAACGCTGATTCAATCAATGGAACGGAATCATCGGTGGAGGCATTATCGGCCACAATGATTTTTGCCTTACCGCTAAATTGAATAACGGAAGGTAGAAACTGTTTAAGAAAATTTCTCCCGTTATAATTCAAGATGACAACCGCTACCTCGGTCATCCCATCAGGCTACTTAAGTCCATACCAGGTATGTTGGGCAATAATCCGTCAGTAGCTTTTTTCAATTGCTCTTTGGCCAGCACATCTGCCTCTTCCGAAGCCTTATTCACTGCTGCGACAACTAAATCCTGCACAAGCACTTTATCCTCTGCCTTAAGAATTAGTGGATCAATATCGATAGCGATAACTTGTTTTTTTCCGTTTACAATAGCGCGTACCATGCCGCCTCCGGATTCACCGGAAGCTTTTATGTCAACCAATCTATCCTGGGCTTCCTTCATTCGCTGCTGCACTTCTTTCATCTTGCCCATCATCTTCATCATGTCAAACATAACCTTGAGGGTTTTAGTAATTTTTAGAATGGTCAAAGGTAAATGATTTACTTCTAAACCTGAGAAGGCAAACTGTCACTTTGTTTTCTTAAGAATAACTACGGTGCCTTCACGGGAAAAATTTCTTCCGGCCAGATCGGTAATCTTAGCGATCCAAACATAAGTTCCTTCTGGCATTACGCGTCCGCTTTGAGTTCCATCCCATGGCGTGTTTTTATCTGTATAGAAAATCATCTTGCCCCAGCGGTCAAATACTTTGAGTTCCATTTTTACGATGTATTGACCGAAGACAGAAAAGGTTTCATTTTCAACGGGTCCAGTTCCATCAGGAGTGAAAGCAGTTGGATAAAATAAATTAGCTTCTTTAGTGATCACAACCTGGTTAGATATAGAAGTGATAAGACCAGATTCATTGGCATCGGCCAATACGCGATACTGTACAATCTGATTGATTAAATCCAATTGGTCATCGACAAATACCGTGTCGGAACTAACATTGGTCGTACTCATTAAGCCTCCACTTTTGTCAAATTTCTGTAACTGATAATTTTTAACTCCATTTTTCCAGCCCTTTAGTTGCGACCAACGAAGTGTAATTGCATTCTTATTATCGAGAGTAGAAGTTAACCTCATAGGACAAATCAACGTTCCCTGCTGACTCGTATTTTCGCAGAGATCTGAATAGTTAATCCGATAGCAGGAGTTTGACTCCGTAGAATAACCAGTATCAGAAAATTCTTTATTAACCGTTTTTCCTAACTCATTAAACGTTCCATTGTTTTGCGATCTGAGAATGGTGTATTCAAAAGGCTTGAACAGTGGATCTTGTTTCCATGTTAGTGTTACTCCTCCTTCAGCAACAACAGATGATGTGTTGTCGATCGGTGCGGGACTAGTAGTAGTAAATGATTCTCCACATTTTTCAAGTGAAATACTTTTTATTCCACCTGCATAAAGATTCACCAAGCGATAGCAATATTGCGTCTTGCAAACGACATCGACATCATTAAATGATGATGGTGATCCCGGTATGAGCGTATAAGAAGTTCCTCCTCTTTGAATGTCAGTGGTGTTGACACCTAATCCTGAAGTTGTCCACGTGAGTTTGTTTACTCCACTTTGAATAGTTAAATCAAAATTCTGACTGCATACCGGAAATGAATATGTATTTGTATTGGCGCATGGATCAAAGGCACTCAGCCTAAAGCAATAAAAATTATCTTCTGTTTTCAGATTAGGAATGGCAACCGAATTAACTCCATATAAAGTTTGAAATTGCTGAAACGTGGTTGAGTTATTAACGGCAATTTCAAGTTTGAATTGAATGTTGGTGATTGGTGTAAAGTCGAGCTTCAATTGTGTTGCATCTATAGCAGAAAGTGTAGTAATTTGCGGAACGGGCAAGGTTGCAATAGAAGTAAATGCCTGCACTTTTGCGGTGCAATTATCTGCGGAGTTAATGTCTTTACCTTTCACACTGATGTTGAAGTTTCCTCCTATTCCATAATTGTGTGTGGCTGTTTGGTTATTACCATTAGGCATGGCTACTTCGTTGATTCCATCACTATTGAAATCAACAAAATATTGATCATAGCCCTTATCAGTAATCTTAATGGATGTTTGTAATCCTGAGCACGTGTAGACTTCAAACTCCGGTTGAATATTGGGATCAACCGTGATCACGATATCATCCGCACCAATACTCTGATAAAGAACAGAAAGTTTGAATGTTCCGGGTGTGGTATAAGTAAATGTGAAAAGATTTTGTTGTTGCGAACTATTACCCTGATAATCCATAAGACATGGTTTGCCGGGTGTGCATTCTCCTGTAGTGATTACGTTGGTGTTAATGATGGTAGCAGTAAACGGAGCACATCCTTTGATTTCGTTCACCTGAAAGCGACCCAATCGGCTCATGTATTGGGCATAGAGATTCCCAGTAAAAAAAACAAGGGATAATATAATGATCAGTTTTTTCAATCTTCCAGTTTAGTCTCCTTTAAAAAGCGTTCTGCTTTCATCATGTCGTTATGCAGCAAGCGATCTGTCTCTATAAACGGAATCTGCATTCTAAAATTATTCACTAATTCTTCCAATCGGGTAGATGTTTTTAAAGGTCTGCGGAAATGAAGTGCCTGGGCAGCCGTAATCAATTCTATGGCAAGGATTGAATATAGGTTGTTTACAATCCGATACACTTTCGTGGCCGCATTAGCACCCATGCTCACATGGTCTTCTTGTCCGTTAGAAGAAACAATTGAATCTACCGATGCAGGTGTGCATAGTTGTTTATTCTGGCTCACTAGTGATGCAGCTGTATATTGAGGTATCATCAAGCCTGAGTTGATACCAGGATTGGCCACCAGGTAATTAGGCAGATCGCGGGAACCTGATATCAGTTGATAGGTTCTGCGTTCAGAAATATTTCCCAACTCCGACAACGCAATGGCCAGAAAATCTAATGAAAGGGCTAAAGGTTGGCCATGAAAATTTCCGGCTGAAATAATTTTATCCTCATCCGGAAAAACATTTGGATTGTCGCTCACTCCATTCACTTCTCTCAGAATGATGGAGGTTACGTAATGGATGGCATCATCACTGGCGCCATGCACTTGAGGAATGCAACGGAATGAGTACGGATCCTGAACATGTTTTTTATGTTGCGAGATGATAGCACTTCCTCTTAATAATCCTTTGATTTCTTTGGCTACCTTTATTTGCCCGGTTTGTGGACGAATCTGATGGACCAGTTCATCAAAAGGATCTATGCGACCATCAAACGCATCCAGCGAAAGCGCACCAATCAGGTTCGCTAATTTTAAAATACGATTTGCGTGTAATACGCACCACACACCATAGGCACTCATGAATTGAGTACCGTTGAGTAAAGCCAGTCCTTCTTTTGCTTTGAAATGAATGCGTTCCCAACCAAGCAGGCTCAGTAATTCCCGGCTGGAATAAATTTTTCCAAGATAATGTACTTCCCCCATGCCAATGAGTGGAAGGGAAAGATGTGCTAACGGAGCCAAGTCTCCTGATGCTCCTAAAGAACCCATTTCATACACACGTGGCAATACGCGTTGATTGAACATGTCAATCAACCGCTCTACCGTTTCAACCTGAACTCCGGAGTAACCATAGGAGAGTGATTGTACTTTTAAGAACAGCATGAGTAGCACAATCTCGCGCGATACTTCAGGACCAGTGCCACAGGCATGCGACATCACCAGGTTTTCCTGAAGTTGTTCTAATTGATCTTTGGGTATGTGTTTATTATAGAGTGAACCAAACCCGGTGTTGATGCCATATATCGGATGGGTTGAGGTAGCAAGTTTCTCATCCAGGTAATCACGGCAGCGAATGATTTTTACGCGGGCATCCTCCGACAAACTGATCTTGGAATGACCATGCAGAATGTGGTCAAGTTCCTTTAAGGTAAGATGCTTGTTAGAGATATGATGAGTTGGTTCCATATATTAATAGTTGGCAGTAGGCAGGAAGCAATAGGCAACCTTCTACTTAAAAGTATCCAGTATTTTTTCGATTGTTAGCTTTTGTTGTTCTCCGGTTTTCATGTTTTTGAAAGCAAGCATTCCGTTCTTTATTTCTTCGGAACCAATCACGATGGTATAAGGAACCATTTTTTTGTTAGCAAAATCCAATTGCTTCTGGATTTTTACTGAATCAGGATAAATCTCGGATGCAATTCCGTTATCGCGAAGGGTTTGCAATACTTTTAAACCGTAGCGTTTGCTCTCTTCATCGAAATGAGCAATCAACACTTGGGTGGAGATTTGTGCTTCCTGTGGAAAGAGTTTTAATTCTTCCATGGCATCGTAGATGCGATCAATGCCGAATGAAATACCCACTCCGGATAATTGCTCTTTTGCACCAAAGGCCTGTGTTAGATTATCATAACGACCGCCACCGCTCACACTTCCTATCGACACATTATTTATCTTCACTTCAAAAATGCAACCGGTATAATAACTGAGACCGCGGGCCAATGCGATGTCAAATTCAACATGATCTTCGGATACGCCATACCCTGATAAAATAGTCAGTACTTCACTGAAATCAGAAACACCTTTTTGGCCTGAAGGTGCGCTGGAAAATTTTTGTGAAAGGAATTCGATTTTTTGCTGCGTTGTACCTTTAAAATTTAATACATCAAATAGGGTAGTAAGACTGCTTTCATGGAAACCCCGTGATATCAATTCTTCCTTAACTTTTTCCTCACCGATTTTATCAAGCTTATCAATAGCAACAAACAATGATGTTTCATTTTCTTTGGCTCCGCATAATTCAGCCAGACCAGAAAGAATGCCGCGGTGGTTTGTTTTAATCGAATAATCCTCTATACCCAGACCTTTAAATGCCTCTCTGATCATCAGGATGATTTCCGCCTCGCAGATCAACGAGTTAGTGCCCACCACATCCGCATCACATTGATAAAACTCGCGATATCTTCCTTTTTGTGGACGATCCGCTCTCCATACGGGTTGAATCTGATAGCGTTTGAAAGGAAGCGTGATCTCATGACGGTTCATCACCACATAGCGTGCGAAAGGAACAGTAAGATCGTAACGAAGGCCTTTTTCGGAAATATAAGTTGTTAGTTCTTTCGAACTAATTTTAGCGAAGAACCATTCATTCAAAACACCTTTAACAACTTCTAGAAATTCGTTAGAATTTTCAGCGTTAATTAATGGTTTATTAATATCGAAATCTTTAAAAAAGATTAGCTTAAGTAATAGCTCGTATGATTTTTCTTTGATAAGTAAATCAAAAATTTTCTGATCATTTTCATCTTGATACAGACCTTTGATATAATCAAGGTTTTCTAAATATTTTCTATTAAGAAATTCAACCTTAAGTAGCTCTGGTTCAACTGATGATAAGCCAAGATTGGCATGATTAAATGCTTTTACGATTTCAATTGCATACTTTTCTATTTGTTTTTTCTGGAAGATATTAGGTTTACTTTTTTCAAGATATTCACCAGAATCTAGGACTTTAAAAAGTAACTGGTCCCCTTCCTCCCCATATTTCCCCGTAAGGGTGGTTAGGTTTTCCATGGCGGGGGTTTCCAGTGGCTGAAATCCGTATTTCTGAAATACTTTCTTAATATTTTCGAGAATAAACTGCCTCTTGGCCATCTGAGCCGGGCCAAAGTCGCGGGTGCCTTTCGGTAAAGTGGGTTTTTCCATATCTAAAACGGGGCAATTTAATCAATTATATGCCCCAGACCTGCCCGCGGCAGGCTGGTTCACTGATTTTAAAGCTAAATAGAAATATTCTGTGAATCTGTGGCTGTAATTTGCAAAACCTGCTTATTTTTGCAGCCTTTAAAAGAAAGAGCCATGTCAGTAACACGATTGAAAAGAAAGAGCCGTAAGGATAAGGGTAAATCAGCCCGCAGAAGAACAGCCCTTAAAACCCAAAACTTTAAGCCTGTGGCTAAAGCGGTGGATATCGAAAAGATTAAAGAAGAATTTAAAGCCAAGCTGGCAAAATAATTTTCAATTAGTCATTAAATGAGCCGATGGATTCTTCCGTTGGCTTTTTGTTTTTGTAGCCATGGGTAATGGCAGAATTTCTATTTTAAAGCACCTCGTTTACCCAATTCAATCACTTCCAGGTTTTTTATTTCTTTTCCGATCACCTCAAAACGCACGATGGTTTTAATGAGGTGAAAGCCATGGTTGCCGGCAGCTCCGGGATTTAGGTAAAGTAGATTTTTATAGTTGGGATCTTTTTTCACTCTCAGGATATGAGAATGGCCGCAGATGAAGATGTCAGGCGTTCGTTCTTTAAATATCTTTTTTATTCTCGGATTGTAATTCGGTGGCGCCCCGCCAATGTGAGTCATCCATACAGTAAGTCCTTCGCAATCAAACCATAAGTCTTCCGGATAGCGCACCTGCATATCTTTATCATCGATGTTTCCGAAGACGGCCCGCAGTGGATTGATTTTTTCCAATTCATCCACGACTATGCGATCACCGATGTCACCGGCATGCCAGATTTCATTGCAGTCTTTAAAGTAGTGTAGAACCTTTGGATCGAGGTAACTATGGGTGTCAGAAAGAAGGCCAATCTTCATGATTGAAAATTAATCAATCTGAAGATTGGCCTCAACTGCTTAAGCAAATTGCTATTAATAATTCTTTTCGCTGGAAATACTTTTCCAATCTCTGCTTGGTCTTCTTGCTGAAGAAGACGAGTTAGAATTTCTTGAAGAAGAATTAGAATTTCTGGACGATGATGAAGAAGCAGATGATGCTGAAGTTGATGTAGTGTTTGATGATGAGGAACGCTTGAATCCACCTGATTTATATCCACCTGATCTGCGCTGTCCTTGAGCCCTGTTTTGATTTTGTGGTTTTGGAGCATCAACACGGTCCATTGAAGTGTTATTCATTGGGAAAGGATTACTTTCGGCAACGGGCACGGATTTGCCAATTAATTTCTGAATGTCCTTCAAGTATGCTTTCTCTTCTCCATCGCAAAATGAAATTGAAATACCGCTGGCTCCGGCACGACCTGTGCGACCTATGCGGTGCACATACGTTTCTGGAATGTTAGGCAATTCATAGTTAATCACGTGTGATAGTTCGTCAATATCAATACCACGAGCGGCAATGTCGGTAGCGACCAAGACGCGTGTTTGCTGTGATTTGAAATTGCTCAATGCACGCTGACGAGCATTTTGTGATTTGTTACCATGAATAGCTTCTGCTATAATTCCTGCACGATTTAAATCTTTTGCTACACGATCAGCGCCATGTTTGGTGCGGGTGAATACCAATGCTGTATTAATCACATCGTCTTTCAACAGGTGAAGTAACAGCAATCTTTTGTTGTTCTTCTCTACGAAATAGAGTTCCTGTTTTACGGTGTTGGCGGTGGAGGAAACCGGAGTTACTTCAACCCGTACAGGATTCGTTAAAATCGTATCAGCAAGTTTTGCAATTTCGGATGGCATCGTAGCCGAAAAGAAAATGGTTTGACGCTTGGCTGGAATGCGACCTACAATCTTTTTCACATCATGGATGAAACCCATGTCGAGCATACGATCGGCTTCGTCCAATACAAACATTTTAATGTTTTCAAGACGCACGTAGCGCTGATCCATTAAGTCGAGCAAACGACCTGGTGTTGCAATCAGAATATCTACTCCGGCACGCAGGGCGTCAGTTTGTGAACGTTGAGGAACGCCACCAAAAATGACGGTGTGCTTGATGCGAAGTAATTTTCCGTAAGAAGTAAAGCTTTCGCCAATCTGAATGGCCAACTCACGAGTTGGTGTAAGTATTAATGCTTTTATTCCGGCAGGTCCTTTTTTATAAAGTTCGTCCTGATGAAGAAGTTGAAGAATAGGAATAGCAAAGGCAGCCGTTTTTCCAGTGCCTGTTTGGGCGCAACCCAATAAGTCTTTGCGTTCCAGTAATACGGGAATTGATTGTTGTTGAATTGGAGTTGGTTTGGTGTAACCTTCTACGATCAAAGATTTTAAAATAGGTTCAATGAGATTTAATTTTTCAAATGACATGTGTAATTGTTGTGATACACGGAAACCGTGTTATCGTTTAGTTTAAACGCCTCTTGGCTCGAATCCGCCTTGAGCGGCTACGCAGAAAGTGTGTTTCTACGGGAATTTGGAGGAGTGATGCACAAAGGTACCTAATTAATTACAGAGTAGCACTATTACTTAAGTATTGCTGATAAGCCTGATGAAATGCTTTACGACCTTCTTCAATAATTTCATTAGCCCGGTAAAATTCAAACACACCGCACGCATCGCGCGAAATGTTTACAACCAGATCAGGTTTGTGCACTTGAATCATTAGCTCGGTGAGCCGATCTTGTGTGAGATCGTATGATTTATTGAGGATATCAAATAGTCCAAGATTCTCTGCGGTGCTTTCATTCTTATTATCAAATCTGGGTAATGTAGCGCGAATGAAATCGAGCATTTTCAAATAGGCTGCTTTTTCAGTATTCTCTTCAATGAGTAGACTATTTTTACCGTAAGGAATATTTGCATTGATGTTCACGGCCACAATAATTTCTCCTTCTTCTTTTTTCACCAGGTCAATCGGAAGAGGATTGAGCACACCTCCATCTACCAATTGTGATTTGCCATTGATAACCGGAGTGAATACGGTTGGTATGGCAATGGAAGATCGCAATGCTTTGAATAAACTTCCGTTTCGATAATGCACTTCTTTTTTATTCAGCAGGTCAGAAGCAACTGCGGTGAATGGAATTTGAAAATTTTCGATCTGATGATCACCAATAAATTCTTCTATTGCCTTGAACACTCTCTCACCTTTCACAAAGCCCTGCCCCGAGAGTGTAAAATCCAACAACATGAATACATCCAGTTTGCTGAGTTTGATGAGCCAGTGTTTATACTCAGCCAAATATCCGGCACAGTGAATGCCACCGACTACTGCACCCATGGAGCACCCCACTATTTCTTTGATCTGAAATCCTTCTTTTTCTAATTCTTCAATCACACCAATGTGCGCCATGCCGCGAGCCCCGCCACTACCCAAAACCAAACGAACACTTTTCATTCTGAAATTTCCTTATGTAAAGAAAAAAAGACACCGTAATGAGACTCCAGGTACTCGTTGTAAAATTTATAAATTAAACTTGGGATTCTGAAATCAGTTTGATTGAGGAGGAAAATTTTTGCGGTGTTCTTCCTGGTATTTTTTCATCGCCTCTTCGTGATTATAAGGTGGTGCAGCACGTCTTCCTTCTGCCACATCGTTGGCAGCTTGTTCAATTCGTTTTTTACAATCAGGATTTGTGATTTGTTCTGCTGCCTTCGTTAGCATTGCGCTGATTTCAAGTCTTACAGTAGGTGATAAAAAACTCAAGAATGTATCAAAAGTCTGCAACTGACTTTCCAGATCTTTCAATTCAAATTGAGGGAGTACCTCAGCGATCGAATAGAGAACAACTGGAATGTTCGTATCGCCAATCGAAACTGTTGGAGCAACCGGATTTGAAAAAAATGGTTGTGCTGGAATTACAGGTGGCTTATGTTTTTTATTTATCAGCTCATCCAGGTTGTAAAGAACCTCTCGTAGCGAGTCAGAGTCCGAATCTCCTTCAAAGCAGCGAATGGCGTACGTGGTGAGATTACTTCCTTCAGGAAATTCACTTTTCTCTTCAACGATTTGTCGAATGCGAGGTATTAATACAAATTGAAGCCACTGCTCAAAGCTCATCGTGTTCGAGCCAAAGGCACCCATATTTTCAAAGGCTTCTTCAGGCAAACAATTTTCTGCCCACCTGCCCATGCGTTTCAATTCTAACTCGATCTCATCCGCTTTTAATGAGGCTAACGAATAAATTTCCATCGGCTAATTTTAGTTCTCAAAAGTCTTTTCCAGTTCTTTCCTCATCCATTGAGTTATGAAACGCCAATAAAGGAATATCCGTATGATTTGATATTTTTTGAGTCAGACTTGGGTTATAAATTTTTTCAAACCACGTGCGCTTGTGGGTTGACAAAGCGAACATGTCAATAGCTGCTTCTTCAATAATTTTATCCAACCCCATACTCACATTATGATCACTTATAATCTGAGAGGAAATTTTTGGATAACCTGTCACCGTGCTCACTTCTTTTAGAAAATTTTCCATGGAAGCTGTTTCGTCATTCTCCTCATCGATAGACACATCAACGTGTCCCAGTATAATTTCTGAATTGAATGCCTGAGCAATAAGGACTATTTTTTTCACACCTTCCAGATCTTTGAAAGAGAAATTGGTGGCAAATAAAATTCTTTTTGGTGGGCGATAGTTACATCCGGAAGGAACTGCCAGTACGGGGCATTCTGACTTCTCTATGATAGAGGAAGTATTTGAACCAAATATCATCTTAGATAGCTTGTTGGCTCCTAATGTGCCCATAATAATAAGGTTGGCTTTGCTTTCAAAGGAAGTATTCAAAATTTCATCCACCGCTTCCCCAATTTTTACCTGAGCCTTGCAGCTTACGGAAGGGAATTCCTTGACGATTGTATCCGTAATCACTTTTAGTTTTTCCTGCGCCTCTTGTGAAGCGTCAGCCACTTCATCTGTAATCAACGAACTGTATACGTTGTCTTTAGATACTATGGGTGTGTAAACATGTAATAGATTGAGCGTTGCACCGGTAAGAGCAGCGATCTCAACGGCATATTCGAGTGCGCGGTTGGCATTGGGTGAGAAATCGGTAGGAAATAGTATCGTTTTCATACTTCTGATATTTGCTTGTTAAGGACCGCATTATAGTTGGTAGGGGCAATGATCAAAATCAGGTTTTATCAAAATAATAAGCACTGCGCCATATATTTTTTTTACTAAAATATAGTTTAAAATTTTTCTTTCCTTTGCGCGTTAATCAAATTATAAAGACCATAAAATGAAGTTAATTTTTCCTTTTGCGCTTATTGCCATTTGCTTTTCAATGTTTATTTCGTCCTGTTCAGATATGAATTCTGATCCTGGTCTTTCTTTCGAAGCACGTGTGGCCAAGGACACCACCACCATTGGTAGTTATTTACGTGCAAAAAACATCAGTGCGTTAAAGGATGCCAGCGGAGTACGTTTTGTTATTGATTCGCTGGTATCAGGCTTTCCGCCAAGAGGTAGCAATACTGTCAAATTTAAATATGTAGGCAGTTTTCTCTCAGGAACAGTCTTTGATCAAGGTGAAATCAGCGGTGCTGTCAATTCCTTTGTGAGCGGATTTCAAATTGCCCTTTCATTACTTCCAGAAGGATCAAAAGGTAGGTTTTACATTCCTTCAGGATTTGGGTATGGTGAGGCAGGTACTTCAGGCATTCCTCCGAATTCTATCCTGATATTTGAGATAACATTGTTGGATGTCGTTACTTCAGAAAATGAAAAACAGCAATTGGCATCTGATACGGTAGCGATCGATAATTATTTGAATACAAACTCCATTAGTGCTATTAAAGACAAGACCGGCATTCGGTATGTGATTACTCAATTAGGCACAGGTTCAACTCCAAATCTTTATAGTAAAGTAAAAATTAACTATACGGGCAAATTGTTTTCAACGGGTATCGTGTTCTTTACAGGTTCCAATGCGCCATCTAATACTTTTGATAGTCGAGTGATCAATTATTTAAATGGCTTTCAGGCAGCGCTGCCTAAACTTCCTGCAGGGAGTAAGGCTACCGTGTATATTCCCTCTGGCCTTGGCTTTGGAGCACAATCATTTACGAGCGGGTCAGTTTCTATAGCAGCCAACTCAAACCTGATCTATGAGATTGAGCTGGTGAGTGTTGAGAATTAGATAATTCATATTTCTTCCGCCATTCAAATCACTCGAACTCAGTTCTTGTAAAAGGCATTGGGCTCTAGGGTGCTTTTCATTACCTTTTGAAATAATCAAACTGTTATTTCAATAATGAAAAGCCTTTACACTTTCCTGTTGGTATTCCTCATTGGCGTGGGTCTGCAAGTTCAGGCACAACCGACTCCAACATACGATTCTAAATATTTTGACAAACTCAAATGGCGTAATATAGGTCCGCTTCGGGGTGGTCGTTCATTGGGCGCCACGGGTAGTCCTGGCAGGCCTAATGAATATTACTTTGGGGCCACCGGAGGGGGATTATGGAAAACAACGGATGGAGGGCAAGAATGGGAGTCTGTAACTGATGGACAAATTTCAAGTTCATCCATTGGTGCCGTGGCTGTAGCGGAAACTAATCCGGATATTATTTATATCGGTGGGGGAGAAACGGAACTTCGTGGGAGCATTACGCAAGGTGATGGTGTTTATAAATCTGTTGATGGCGGTAAAACATGGCGTCACATTGGATTGAGAGAGACCCAGGCCATTTCAAGAATCCGTATCCACCCAACGAACCCGGACATTGTTTATGTAGCAGCGCTTGGTCATCCTTACGGAGATAATGAAGACCGTGGTGTATTCAAATCAATTGATGGTGGAAACACCTGGAAGAAAGTTTTATATGTTAGTCCCAAAGCAGGTGCCGCTGATTTAATTATCGATCGCACCAATCCTAAAATTATGTATGCTTCTACCTGGCAGGTATATCGCAAAACATGGAAGATGTGGGGCGGTGGCCCCGATTGTAAATTGTGGAAATCAGAAAATGGTGGAGAGACATGGAATGAGTTGACCAAAAATCCTGGTATGCCAGCAGGTCCATTAGGGAAAATAGGAATCACGGTTTCGCCCGCTGATAGCAAACGACTATGGGCTATCGTAGAAGCCAATGATGGAGGTATTTATCGTAGCGATGATGCCGGTGCTACATGGAAAAAGACCAATGACGATCGCAAACTTCGTCAACGTGCATTTTATTATTCACGGATTTATGCGGATCCATTTGATCGTGAAACGGTTTATTGCCTTAATGTGGATTTCTTTAAGTCTACCGATGGTGGAATAAAGTTCGACCAGGAGATTAAAGGCAAGCATGGCGATTATCATGATTTGTGGATTGATCCAAATAACCCAATGCGAATGATTGTTGCCGATGATGGTGGTGGTTCTGTTTCTGTAAATGGTGGAAAGAGTTGGACAGATCAGGATTATTGCACCACTCAATTTTATCACGTCACCACTACGAATCATGTGCCTTATCACGTAGCCGGTGCACAGCAGGACAACTCGACTATAGCAATACCAAGTGAGGGTTGGTCACACATGAATGTATTAGGTCAATGGGGTTATGACGTTGGCGGTGGCGAAAGTGGTTACATTACTTCGCACCCCAATCATCCTGAAATTTATTATGCAGGAAGCCAGGGCGCGCTGCTCACACGAACAGATGTGAACACCGGGCAGACCCGCGACATACAAGTATATCCAAGATTTTTCTCGGGCGAACCCGCAAGCTCATTACCGGAACGCTGGCAGTGGACGTATCCGATTGTGTTTTCACCAAAAGACGCAAATATGTTATTCACTTGTTCGCAACATGTTTGGCGCACAACTAACGATGGACAGAGTTGGGAGAAAATTAGTCCGGACCTAACCTATGCCGATCCGGAAACACTTGGGCTCACCGGTGGTGAAATCACCAAAGACATGAACGGCCCGGAAATTTATGCAACTGTATTTGCCTTGGTGCCATCTAACCATGACCTGAATACTATTTGGGCTGGTTCTGATGATGGAAAGATTCACATCACCCGTGATGGAGGAAAAAAATGGACAGACATCACACCAAAAGAATTACCTAAAAATTCTGTTGTTGCCATCATTGATGAATCGAAACACAATCCCGGCACTGCGTATGTTGCTGCGTTCCGCTATCAGGTTGATGACAGACAGCCCTATGTGTTTCGCACGCGTGATTTTGGAAAGACTTGGACCAAGATTGTAACCGGAATTAAAGACGGACATTTTTCAAGATCGATTCGTGAAGATCATGTTCGTCCAGGACTTTTATTTTTAGGAACTGAACATGGTGCTTATGTGTCATTCAATGCCGGTGACAATTGGCAACCACTTCAATTGAATCTACCGGATACTCCTATTCGCGATCTTGTTATAAAAGATAATGATGTTGTGTTAGGCACACACGGTCGTGGCTTCTGGATTTTAGATGATATTCAACCCTTACGCCAGCTAACTCCGGAGTTGATGAAGCAAGATGTTATTCTATTTCAACCGGGCGATGCCATCAGAGGCGTTTATGATGCAACGTTTCAATACTATCTGAAGAATAAAATGGATTCAGTCGTAGTTGAAATATTGGATGCAACGGGAAGTTTGATTCAGAAATTTGTTGGTAAAGGCTCTGATGTAAAAACGGATGAGGGCGACTGGTGGGGAAGAGGTCAATCAAAACCAACTGCAGGACAAGGACTCAATACATTTGTGTGGACATTGAAATATCCTGGTGCTACGATATTTGATGGGATGATCATCTGGGGTGCTCGTCCGCAAAACGGACCCAATGCTCCTGTTGGGAAATATCAAGTGAGACTCACTGCGGGAAGTTATACACAGACCTATCCGTTCCAGATAAAAATGAATCCGAACCTGAAGGGAGTTACCGATGCTGATTTGAAAGAGACTTTTGATCTGGCAGTAAAAATTCGTGATCGTGAAAGTCAGGCAAATGAAGCGGTGATAAATATCAGAAAAATTCGCAAGCAACTGGAAGATGGTATGAAATCTAACACCGATCCGGAAGTAACAAAGGTTGCTAAAGACATCCTTGCAAAAATCACGGTAGTGGAAGAGGATTTGTATCAAACCAAAAACCGAAGTGACCAAGATCCACTTAACTTCCCGATCAAGTTGGGCAATCGTATCTCGGCAGTCCGTAGAAGTTTGGAAACCGGTGATGGTAAGCCAACAGTCGGTGTTTACAAAGTGTTTGATGAGTTATCCAAAGAGTTGGACGGGCACCTTACAAAATTAAACGCCATACTGAATGGTGAATTACCACCACTCAATCAAAAATTGAATCTGAATAAATGATCGCTATTGTTGGTGTTCCCTTCGATGAGTTTTCTTCGTTCCTTCATGGACCAGAGAAAGCTCCTTCTTTGATTCGCGCAGCCTATCACTCTGATTCTGCCAACTATTTTACAGAAAGCGGCATTGAGCTTAAGAATCATTCAGGATGGAATGATGCCGGTGATTTGCATTTGCCTTCCGGAAAGGAAGCGATTGAGGCCATTGAATCAGGGATTCAGCAATTGTTAACCAGCAACGAAAAAATTCTTTCACTGGGTGGCGATCATTCGGTCACGTATCCTATTGTGAAAGCTATTTCAAAAAAATATGGCAGGCTCAACATTCTTCATCTTGATGCGCATCCTGATCTCTACGATCACTTTGAAGGAAATAAGTTTTCTCACGCCTGCCCGTTTGCGCGGATCATGGAAGAAGGACTTGCTTCACGATTGGTGCAGGTTGGAATCCGAACGATAAATACTCACCAGCGTGAGCAAGCAAACCGTTTTGGTGTGGAAATATTGGAAATGAAAAACTGGCAAGCGATTTATCAAATCAAGTTCGATGGTCCGGTTTATATTTCTCTTGATATGGATGCTATTGATCCTGCCTTCGCACCCGGAGTATCACATCATGAACCAGGCGGTTTTACTTCGCGCGAAATAATTTCTATTCTTCAAAGTATAAAAGGTAATGTGATCGGTGCCGACCTCGTAGAATTCAATCCGACCCGCGATGCATCCGGCATTACCGCCATGCTTGCCGCCAAACTTTACAAAGAGTTGCTGGATGTGTTGTTACGTGTTTAGATTTGTTCTCAAAATAGTTTTCATGCGATATTCTTTTCTACTTTCTCTTTTAGTGATTTCCACTCAATTATTTGCTCAATACGATGTCATTCTAAAAAACGGAATGATCTATGATGGCTTTGGTGGACAACCATTTCAAGGGGATGTTGCTATTTGTAAAGATACTATTGCTGCGATTGGCAATCTTTCTAAGGCAAGTGCAAAGAAAATTATTGATGTGAATGGCAAAGCAATAGCCCCCGGCTTTATCAACATGCTTAGCTGGGCCGATGGCTCATTATTGAAAGATGGTCGCTCCATGAGTGACATTAAACAAGGTGTTACACTGGAAGTATTTGGTGAAGGCTGGAGCCCTGGTCCACGCAAAAAGAAAAACAGTAAGGATACTTTATGGACTACGTTGGATGGCTATTTTAAAACACTGGAAAAAAAAGGCGTGAGCACCAATTTTGCTTCGTTTGTCGGTGCCACTACCGTGCGAAATCTTGTGTTAGGTTATCAAAACAGAAAACCGACACCGGATGAAATGATTAAAATGAAAAATCTTGTGGAGGAGGCGATGAAACAAGGTGCGATGGGCGTTGGCTCTTCACTGATTTATGCACCGGCTGATTATGCATCCACAGAAGAGTTGATTGAGCTGAACAAAGTAGTTTCAAAATACGGAGGCATGTACATCACGCACATGCGCAGCGAAAGTGATAAAATATATAAAGCATTGAACGAAGTATTCACCATCTCGCGTGAGGCGAAGGTGCCAGCAGAAATTTATCATTTGAAAATCAACAACACATGGAATTGGAGTAAGGTGGACACTGTGCTTGCCAAGATTGATAGTGCCCAACAATCCGGTTTAAAAATCACAGCGGATATGTACACCTATAATGCGAGTGGCACCAATCTTACCGCTCGCTTGCCTACATGGGTGCAGGAGGGTGGTGCTACGGCTATGCGCAAGCGATTTAAAAATCCGGAGTTACGAAAAAGAGTATTGAGAGAATTAGAATTGGGTATACCAACAAAAAACTCCGATCCGAAAGATGTGATGATCCTTGGCTTCAGAAAAGATTCATTAAATAACTTATATCGTGGCAAGCGATTGAGTGAAGTGGCTAAACTTCATGGAAAGAATGCCGATGAAACGATGCTTGATATTATCGCAGCAGATAAATCGGGAGTGCCCGCTATTTTCTTTTTGATTTCAGAGGCCAATGTAAAGAAAATGTTGGCCATGCCTTATGTGAGCATTTGCTCAGATGCTGGTTCTATCCCTGCCGAGGAGCCCTATATAAAAGAGTCTACTCATCCGCGCTCGTATGGGAGTTTTGCACGATTGCTTTCACGCTATGTGCGCGATGAAAAGGTGATGACGTTGGAAGAAGCGTTGCGCAGAATGACTTCGCTTCCAGCATCGAATTTGAAAATTGCAAAGCGTGGAAGTTTGAAGGTGGGCAACTTTGCTGATGTGGTGGTATTTGATCCAACTAAAGTTCAGGATAAAGCCACATTTGAAAACTCACACGCTTATGCGGAAGGATTTAATCATGTGTTTGTAAATGGTGTGCAAGTATTGAACGATGGCAATCACACGGGAGCTACTCCTGGTCGCGTTGTTAGAGGTCCGGGGTGGAAAGGCAAATAGATTACCATGAAAGACCGGTTTTCGAAACATGCAAACCAATATGCACACTTCAGGCCTACTTATCCGCCCGAGTTATATGAATTCATTTTTAAACATATTCAACTTTTTGATGCAGTATGGGATTGCGGTACCGGCAACGGACAAGCTGCACGTGATCTTTCAAAGAAGTTTAAAAAAGTTTTTGCTACCGACATCAGCACTATGCAAATTGAGAATGCTTATCAGGTTCAAAATGTTTTTTATTCCATCGCCAATGAGCGATCATCCTTTACGGACAATAGTTTTGATCTGATCACGGTAGCGCAGTCTGCACATTGGTTTAACATGGAAGTTTTTTCAACGGAAGTAAAGCGCGTTGCAAAACCAAATGGCATCATTGCATTGTGGGGATATGGATTACTTTCAATCAATCCACATATTGATATCCTTCTGGATCATTTTTATACTCAAGTGGTGGGCCCTTATTGGGATAAGGAAAGAAGTCACATCGATGAACACTATAAGAATCTGTACTTCCCTTTTCAGAAAATACAAGCTCCTTCGTTTAGTATTTTGGTTTCATGGACATTAGATGAACTGGAAGGATATCTCAATACATGGTCGGCTGTGCAGCAATATATTTCTGTTCACAACCAAAATCCAGTTAATGAATTGATCTCGCAAATTGAAACCTACTGGGAAGATGGTAAGCTAACGGTGAACTTTCCAGTGTTTTTAAAATTGGGGAGGATTGTAAAGTAAGCGTTAACTAATTCCGTTTGTATAAAGAGTCTCTGAGTTCCCAATGATTGTTATTATCTTCCGTCATAATCCAAACCCTATGAAAACCCTGATTCCTTTTATCGCAATGGTACTCCTCTTCGTGTCATGTCAAAAACAAAAATTTGATGTAGTGATCCGTGGCGGAACGGTGTATGATGGTTCGGGCAAACCAGGTGTTGTTACCGATGTTGGTATTAATGCTGACACGGTTGCTTTTATAGGTGATCTTTCAAAGGCCATAGGTATGAAAGAAGTTAATGCACAAGGGTTAGCGGTGGCGCCTGGTTTTATTAATATGATGAGTCACGCTGAAGTTTCATTACTCCTGGATGGTAAATCGCAGAGTGATATCCGGCAAGGGATTACATTGGAAGTGTTGGGTGAAGGTTCGATGGGACCGTTGAGTGATAAAATGAAAAATGATTATCACGATCAGATGAAGCGCAACCCTGATTGGCAATTTGATATCGACTGGACTACCCTTGGAGAATATCTTGAATCATTGCAGCGGAGAGGAATATCACCTAATGTGGCTTCGTTTGTTGGAGCGAACACCATTCGCATTCATGAGTTGGGTTATGCCAACCGGGCCCCCAATGCTGAGGAACTGGAGCGCATGAAAGCCCTTGTTAAAAATGCCATGGAAGAAGGAGCGATGGGAACCACCACGGCATTAATTTATGCTCCTGATAATTATGCTACCACAGAAGAGTTGATTGAATTGAGTAAAGTCGCGGCTCCCTATGGGGGCATGTACATTTCTCACATGCGCAGCGAAGGGAACAACATTTTGGCTGCCGTGGATGAAACGATACGCATTGCACGAGAAGCGAATATGCCTGCCGAAATTTATCATTTGAAATTGGGAGGTAAAGAAAACTGGGGAAAGTTAGATTCCGTGATCGCAAAAATTGATAAAGCCAATAAATCTGGTCTTCATATCACAGCGGATATGTATAACTACACAGCGGGAGCAACCGGATTGGATGCAACTATGCCACCCTGGGTGCAAGAGGGCGGAATAAAAGAATGGATCAAGCGATTAAAAAATCCAGCCATTCGGAAAAAAGTATTGCAAGAAATGCTAACACCAACGGATAAATGGGAAAATCTTTTGTTGAATGCAGGAGATCCGAACAATGTGTTATTGCTGGGCTTCACCAACGATTCTCTGAAACGATACACGGGAAAAACATTGGGTGAAGTAGCAAAGATCTATGGTAAGTCACCGCAAGAGACGGCCATGGATCTGGTGATTACGGATAGCACGCGTGTTGAAGCCGCTTATACATTAATGAATGAAGAAAACATAAAGCGACAGATTGCCTTGCCGTACGTGAGTTTCGGTTCAGATGCTGGTTCACCATCAGCAGAGGGAATGTTCTTGAAGTATAAAGATCACCCACGCGCCTACGGAAATTTTTCACGACTGCTGGGAAAATATGTGCGCGATGAAAAAGTGATTCCTTTAGAAGAGGCAGTACGTAAGATGTCTTCATTACCTGCTACCAATTTGAAAATCCAGAAGAGAGGATCACTCGCGACAGGTTACTATGCCGATGTGGTGATCTTCGATCCGGCAAAAATTCAGGATCATGCCACATTTGAAAATCCTCATCAATACAGCACAGGCATGGTGCATGTGTTGGTTAATGGCATGCAGGTGTTGGAAAATGGTGAGCACACAGGAGCGAAACCGGGCCGAGTGGTGAGAGGACCGGGTTGGAAAGGGAAGTAGTAACTCTTATGAGAAAGGAAGACTTTATCTTATTTCTTGATTAGCTGATAGGCTTCCATTATGCCATTGTCACTTCTTTGTATGCTCAATGAGTCACCAGATTTTTTGTAGGAATAGGCGCCAGACAGTTTAAAGACACCTTCATTCGTGCACTCATTTTTGAATTGGATTTCTTGTTCAGTAATAAGATAAGTGCCCTTACAAATGATCGGACTAACTTGATTTTCACGTTCTCCAGAAAAGCGATTTGACTCAAATGATAAAGTCACGGCTATTGGAGATTGCTTGATGAACGGTGTTGATCCATAAAAAGTGCCGGCAAATTGCTGACCACTTAATTTCTCAAACGTGGGATTTTCATCATCCTGGCAGGAAAAGAGACTGCTGAAGCAAAGTATAAAAACTAGTTTCACATTGTCTTGATTATCTCAATGGGTTAGACACCCAATTCTCATAAATAGTTGTAAAGGCTTAATCCCATTCTATTAACAGTTTCATTCATGAGCAGTGTTAGTCATTCTTAAATTTGTTCTCCATCAGCTTTTCTCTAAAGGAGGATCCGAACGTGTAACCGAAGGTTACCATGATGGCCCGTGTATCTAGTTTGGAAGTTCTGCTGAAATAAAAGTTATAATCCGAAGTAATGAGCCCGGATTTCTGTGTGTTAAAGATATCCGTTAAGCTTAGGCCCAACCTGCCTTTACCTTTCATGACTTTTTGTTGAAACCCAAGATCAACATTGTATACCGCTATTGAAGTGCCTTGGGGAATGGCAACCGGTGATGTATAGTTTCCAGTTACTTGTAATCGACCATCTTTCCACAACGTGAAATTATTAATGAGTTTTGTATACCAGCTCACCTGGTTAGTCGAGACGTCAGCGACATCACCACTATCATAAATGCGGAGTTCATACACAGAGAAACTAAAATTCAAACTCCAAAATGAAAGGGGATTATAGGTGGCAATGGTTTCAAAACCAAAGGTGGTGGCATTACCAAAATTATAAGGTTGAGTGAATGCCACCCCATTTTCATCAAGTATAGTATACGGTAAAATGACGTGATTTTTTAACCTGTAAAAAGTTGTCAATGAAATCGATGCTTTTTGTAACGAATGATAATAACCGAATTCAAGCGAATGAATCAATTCAGGTTTCAAATGTGGGTCGCCTCCACGTTGGTTGAGTGAATCCGTAATATCAATGAACGGATTTAGCTGTCCCAGGCCTGGTCGGTTAATCCTTCGGCTGTAACTCAGCTTGAAATTATTTTTCTTTGGTGTGTAGTAAAACAGGTTGGCAGATGGAAATAGATTAAAGTAATCATTGCTGAAATTATCAGATTCATTCGCTGTCTTTCCATGATTCCAGACCTGCTCTGCTCTCAGTCCGAAATTATACTTCCATATTGGATTTTGCTTGTCACCAGTCCAACCTGTGTATTGCGAATAGATGGCATGGATTTGTTCTTTGAAATCAAAAATGTTGCTGTTGAGCGGATCAACTACAAATTCATTATCTACGTAATTTGATCTTTCAAAATCAGAATTTAGAATACGGGCAATTCCTTTATACCCGGTTTCCAACATAGCTTTTTGTGCGATGGGCTGGGCGAAATCAACTGAAATATTGGCCAGGTCAGTCTTTTGATAGACATGAGTTCGCTGCAAAAAGGAATCACCAATTGGAGTATCTTGTTCGGTAAGATATTGCGTGGTGATGTCCGTATTTTCTTTATCGTTAGTAAACGTGTTACTCATGTTAGCAGAAAGCAATTTATCCGGATCGCTAAATCGTTTTACATAATTGAGGGATAGCTCTGCAGCATGCGTTCTTCTTATTTCATTGGAGTATCGCTGATTTTTGCTGGTAAAATCATGATCATACGTTTCATAAGTGTTCTTTAAGGTTTCATTGTTGTCTTCTCCAGGAAATGCCCATAGTGCTTCAAAGCTTAGACTATTTTTTTTGTTTGGTGTGTAATCAATGGTTGTCTTGGCATTCTGGTAAAAAATCAGTCGCTCATCAAACCTGCGTTGAGTGAGATAATATTGATCAGGTAGTTCATAATTGATGCGGTCTCCATTTACACTTCGGGTGCGCGTGGTGTACCAATTATCATAGGCAATGCCAAGATTCCACTTGTCAGTTTTATGATTCAGAAGGAAACTTCCGTTTAACCGATACCGGCTTCCTAAACCCGCGCCCACAGCAAAGGCGCCATTCGTGCCACGATCCTGATTCTTTTTCAGAATGATATTGATTACGCCTCCTTCAGCATCGGCATCATATTTTGAAGTGGGGTTGTTGATGATTTCAATCCGCTCGATGCTGCTAGCCGGAATCCGATCCAATTGAGCCGCGCGGTCAATGCCGGCAATACCTGAAACGCGACCGTTAATTAACGTCAGCGGACTTTTTCCCCTTATGGTTATCTCACCTTCAGAACTTACCAGAATGCCCGGCATATTTCTTAATAAATCCGCAGCCGTGCCACCAATTTGCGTAATGTTATCAGCCGCATTGACTACAAAGCCTTCTTCCGTCTTTTTTACGATGTCGCGCATGGCAGTCACTTCTACTGAATTGAGTAAAAGTGCATCGGTTAAAATGGCTATGTCATTGAGTTCGATGATTTGATTGGTGGCGCTAACAGAAACAGGAATTTCCTTTTTCACATAGCCGATCATTTGAACGTTCAACACGTAGTCTCCGGAGGTTAATTTTTCCAGGCTAAATCTTCCAAAGCTATCCGTAACGGTTCCTGTCACAATTTTGGTTGTGTCTTTTTGCAGGGTAATAAATACATTGGCAAACTCAACGGGGTTTCCGCTTTCATTCTCTTTGATGGTGCCTCTGATCAATCCCGAGTTTTGGGCAAATGATTGCAAGCTCAAAATTGATAAACATGCGGAGAGAAATACTTTTATCATTAACCTGGAGGTTTAAAAGCGTGGCAATAAATAACTATTTCCCTTCGATTCCAACTTATTCAGCAAACACGGAGTGGAGTATTCCAATCAACAGGGCTCTTAAAGAGGTAATCGAAAGAAAACTCAATTTTTTTCTTTAAGAAGAAAATCATTAGAAAACCGGTTAGTGAAATTAGTTTCATCAAGACAGCACCGATATCGATGAGTAACGACCAGGTTGAATGGTAGCGATCACGGAAAATAGGATTGTCATGGATCAGACTTTGTTGATTAGACAAAAGATAAATCCAGATTATTCCCTGATGGAGTTATTTATTTTCAACGTTGGATCGAAATCAAAAACAGAATCACTAAATGTTTCGAAGGCATTCAGAAAGATAAAATTTTATCACAATACTCAACGAACTCATACTATAGGTAATCACTAAAGACGAAAGGTTTATTAATTTATTTTAATTCTGAAACCCGGTGGCATTATGTCCCCTGCCACTTATTATAAATATTGCCGTATATAATCCGGGTGTTACAATCGCTTCTTTAAGCAGAGCTGAATTAAATCAATGAGGCTTAGTCAGGAAGAAAAATAGTATGATGAGTGAAAAAATCATGGTACCCAATATACCTTCCAGGGATACATAGTGTTTTAGATCCAATGAAATCTGACATCTGACATATATTCTTTAGCAGGTGTTGTAACGAACGGTCCAGTATCCATTTACTCAGGCAGGGATACAATGTCCAACTTTATGAACATAAACGGAAATCAAAATGGTTGAAAAATATACTACTCAGATTTTATATTCATTTTTTATCAGTTCATTTGATCATCCAAGCATGCCGTTAATAGTTTATGATTTGCTACCATTATTTCTCCCCGTAAATGATGAGCGCACTTGAGTCGATCACCACATTTCCGTCCGGATATTTTTGATTCACCAATTGATACACTTCGCTCTTGATTTTTTCTTTCATACTATCATCCGCTTTGCTGAGGGCAGCAACAAAAGGGGCGGCCACTTCGGTCATCATATTCCAGTAGACATCCGTGGTTCCGCATTTCAATTTTCCGGTCACTTCTTTTTCGAAAGTATTCTTTAACCCGGCTTGTTGAAAAAGGTCCTGAATTAATCCTGGCTTTGCACAGCGAAACATTCCAGGTGCTTCGGGCGGTGGTGCAGGCAACTGCATATTTCTATTGATGGTGCTGCCAATGGCCGTCACCCAAAAATTGCGTTCAGGCACATTCCAGACAGCGGTCGATATTCGGCCTCCGGGTTTAAGCACCCGATACATTTCATTTGCTGCGAGGTGCATCTCAGGAAAAAACATAAAACCAAAACGACAACTGATGGCATCAAAGGTATTGTCAGCAAAGGGAAGTTCGCAGACATCACAAGCGCGGAAATCAATATTTTTAATTCCTCTTAGCGTGGCATGCTCGATGGCAATTTCAAGCATGTGGTCGGCAAGGTCGGTAATAACCACTTTACCATTGGGAATCATCGTTGCAATGGTGAGTCCAGGCTCTCCGGTTCCAGATGCTACATCTAATACAACATCTCCATCTTTCGGATTAAGCGAACTAATGATTTCAACACCCTTGGGTTTTAAAAAGTCCATCATGATTTGATCCCATTTTCTCCAGCCGGGAGAAAACTTATTCCAGGATTCCTTTTGCTGTTCGCGGATTTGTTCAAGTTTCTGTTCCATGGTTTGTTGGGTGTAAATGTTATGAATGAAGAATATGAGTTCTTTTTTTTATATCGGAAGCGTTCATTTCAGGAAAGTCTATTTCAAGATAAAAATAACAGAAATGGAAGTAGAGCCGGAATAAATTCGCAGGGTGGCTAGCGCTGATTATTAATTTAAGTTATAAAACTTATATTGAAAAGTCAACGATTAATTTGATTGAGATAATCCTGATTACTTTTTGTTTATAAACCATGCCCACAAAATAAAAACAAATTGAATAGGCAAGCGAATAAGTGCCATCTCATGACTTCCGATGGCGGGATTCTCTTTGAATACATCGATTAGATGAAGGGGTAGAAATGCCAGCATTAACAGGAGTATGCCCAATGTGCCTAATGAACGACAACGAGGAATCATAGCGCCAATACCAAGCATAATCTCTAAAACACCGGCAGCATAATTAATCAGGTCTTTTGGCAAGAAATCCGGAATGAAAGGATCATAAATTTCGGGATTGATGAAGTGCATGGCACCACCAAAAATGATAAAAATTCCAAAAAGAAAGGTTAATGCTGTTTTAAACTTGGACATGCGAGTTTGTTTTTTTTCAAGGTCATCAAAAGATTGATAAAACAGAAAATTTTATAAAGAACCGGAGCGTTTGTTTCGATGATCCTGGCCGGATAATAAGCTGAGCTAAAAGCTTTACGGTAAATAAAATTACTATTGTCCTGTTGGAAGCATGTTTCGGATCGCTGTTATTTTCCAACTGTTTTTATTATTGACAACGATGAAAACACTCCACATCTTTCTAATTGAGCCATCCGTGTTTTGTATTTCATACCGGGCATCTACGATAGCACTCTCTGAATTTATAAATCGTATTTTTTCAATGATCAGTTTTCTTGAACCCGGATTGCTTTCTGAACTTCGCAGCATTCCATTTATGGATCCCTTGATGCCATTTCTCCATTCACCAGATGAAACCAGTTGATCAACATCAGGGGTTAAAATACTTTTGAGCAATACGGTATCTTGCTTTTCCCTCGCCTGGGAGTAGTTATCTATCAGGGTAAATATGTCTTGCTTTTGTTTGTCATTGGATGGTTTGTTCTGAGCAAAGAGATATGGTGTAACTATTAAATTGAGTAGTGAGAAAAGAAATATACTTTTCATGACTTGGATTTTAATGGATGGTTTTCTTGATGGCATTTTCTTTTTTGAAATAATAATAAAATGGAATACCGCTTAGAATCAGCAAAAGACCGACTAAAGATTGTAAGGGTTGAACCCAGATGGTATTTATACTTAGCGCAATAGAGAATATGAGAAGTACAAGAGGCACGAATGGATAGCCCACCACCTTAACTTTTATTGTTCCGTTTCTTTTCATCTTTAATACAGCGAACGCAAGTAGCCCATAAAATAGGAAGCTGGTAAAGATCACCATATCGGTGAGCATATCAAATGAACCTGATACCAGCAGAACACAACTCCATACCATCGTGTAAACCAGCGCTACGTGAGGCGTTCTGAACCGGGGATGCACATGTTGAATATGTTTGAAGAGATAACCTTCTTGTGCCATTCGAAAATATTTCCTGGGAACGGTAACAATATTGCTATTGAGAGCACCAAATACACAGATTACAAATAGTATTAGGAGCAAGGTTTTTCCATAGCTGCCAAACAATGTATCAGACACTACAAACGCTCCTACTTCATCATCGGTAACGGCCCTCAGTCTTTCCAGCGAGAGTACGTGCATGTACGAATAATTGACAAGTGTGTAGAGCACGATGACAAGTAAAACGCCAAGTGTCAAGGCAATGGGAAGATTCCGTTTTGGATTTACAATTTCGCCTGAGATATTAGTGGCTATGTCCCATCCATTATAGGCCCAGAAAGCACCCAGCATGGCTGCTAAAAATGCACTATAAAATAGCATTCCTTCAGGTTCCGCAACAGTATTGATTATTTCGTGATTACTTACTATTTCTGGTTTGGCATAGGTGATTCCCACCACGATGAGGAGGAGTGTACCCACTATTTTTGCCGTGGTAATGACGCTATTGAAAACCCCACTTTCACGAGAGCCTAATAAATTTATTCCAGTAAGAATAACTACCGCGGATATCCCCACCAGTTTAACACCAGAGTTCTCGAATGGAAAAACAACGTTGGCTAAGGAAATATCTTTCCATGCATCAAGTGGATTGGGTAAAGGTGAAACGGTATTTACTATGTCGCCAAAAAGAAAGCCGAGAGCGGCAATGGCAGCAGGGCCTATTATTAAGAAGTCGGCCCATCCTGATAAAAAGGCAATAAAATTTCCAAGCGATATCCGAAAGTATTCATACAAGCCACCTGACTCTTCAGTGAGTGATGCTAAGCCGCTTATTGTGAATGCTCCAAACAAACTGATGACGCCCGCTAAGATCCAGGCCATTAAGATCGAAGTCTCACCCAATCCCGTTTGGGCCATGGGTATTATTTTTTTAAACACGCCACTTCCAATTATCAACCCAACGACCATCATCGTGCTTGCAAAAAGACCAAGCGTCCTTTTAAGCGAAACTTCAGTTTTTACTCCTTCGTTCATGTCGCTTTAGGTTTTTATTAATTGAATTTTACACTTAAAAGAATTGGATTCGTGTTTGATATTTTAATAACAACGCCAAAGTCAATTTCAATTAGCATGAATTAAAAAGTCATTCAATGGTCATGCTTGCTGAGAAATTCATTTATTCTGGCAATCGTTTCCTCCGGATTATCATGCATGGTTACATGACCTGAATTTTTTATCACCTTGAATTCCGAGTCTGGTATCAGGCTTTGAAAATAGCTGACGGTGCCGGGTCTGGCTTCATCATATTCTCCTGTTAAAAGTAATGTAGGTACCGCTACTTCGCTGAGTCTGTTTACCCGGTCGTAGTTCAGTAAATTACCCGTTGCTGTGAATTCACTGGGCCCCCACATGAACTCATACACATTAGTCCCGGAGAACATATTTGAGGAGTCTCTTTGGGCTTGCGATGTCTCTTTTCTTTTTAAAAAATTACTGTAATATAATTTTACAGCACTTAGGTATGCTTCGCTGGTGTATGTTTTGTTTTTTTCATTTTCTCTGATGATAAACTGAATGGAATCGGGCAGGGTAGTGATCAGCGTATCCGCATCTTTAATCCAGAGATCCGTGCTAAACAGGGGACTGTGAAAAATTATTGCTTTTACTTCACTCGGATATTTTAAATAGTAATCTATTCCCAGCATGGTGCCCCACGAATGTCCATAGAGATAAAAGTCTTTAAGGCCCAATGCTTTTCTTACTTGTTCCAGTTCCTCCACGTATCGCGCAATGGTCATGAGAGTGGTATCCGTTATACGCGTAGATCTTCCGCAACCCAGCTGGTCAATAAAGATTACAGGACGGTCCTTGCTAAGCTCCTTCAATGGTTCGAGGTAATAACTGGATGATCCGGGGCCGCCATGTAATAATAGAATCGGAGTTTTATTTCCGCCACCATCAATCCGATACCAAACCTTACCTCCGGTTACTTCAACATAACCTTCTCCAGGTGTGAGCTCTTTTGTTTTGCAACCAGTTAAGACGGAAATCAGAAGCGTGCCGCATAAAAGGAAAACCGATAGTGTTAATTTCATATTGAAGGTTTTGATTTGATTTTCTGAAAAAAAGGCCGGCAATACTGTATCGCGGATATATCATTATCCACGTTGGTCACGAATGTCAGTAAAACAAACCAAAATAAATATAGTGTTGACTCAAAGAACCTAAGTAACCTCATTTTTTAATCTCTTCCACTACTTTACATTCACTGCTTATTAAATCGTCTGATCATGAAAACCTTTTTTATTTTTATTCTGATCGGTGTATCCCATAGCGGATTCGGTCAGGTCATTACCTCACCCAATAAAACGCTAACCCTGCAATTCCGGCTTACCGAAAAAGGCGAGCCCACATATCAACTTATGATCCGCGATAAAAAAGTGACTGAGCCAAGTGTTTTGGGACTCGAACTAAAAGATCAGCCGGCAATGGCAGAAGGATTTGCCCTTACACGCATAGACACAATATTAGTGAATGAAAAATGGAATCCTGTTTGGGGCGAAGTTAAAGTGATTGTGAATAACTATCGCGAACTAACGGCTCACCTTCAACATGTAGTGAATTTTTAGGAGTTATTTATATTCAAAATATTATTATCGTTCATTATTATAACTGAACTTCCTGTAGCTGTGTTCTTCTTTCTTGTCGTTAAATGGCTGTCTTATTAACTGAAAGCTTGCCCCGCTCATGCTACTCTTAAAATCTTCTCCATCTTACGACCTTTCGCCAACTCATCTACCAGCTTGTCTAGATATCTTACCTGTTGTGTTAACGGATTTGCGATTTCCTCCACCCGATAACCGCAGATTACTCCGGTGATAAGGTGTGCATTAGGGTTTATAGTAGCATGCTGAAAGAATTTTTCAAAGGTTACTTTTTCTTCAATGATTTCTTGCAGCTTTTTTTCATCATAACCAGTGAGCCACGCTATAACCTGATGCAATTCTCCTTTTGTTCTTCCTTTCTTCTCGACTTTGGTAATATAATGAGGATATACCGAGGCAAATGTCATTCTTGCAATACGCTCATCGTGGTTGTTTACACTCTTCATGTTTTTTATTTTAACGTTGATCTTTCAATTTATTTAAATCGTTCTAATCTGCACTTTCTTTTTACAATGTTCTTATAATCCCACTGAATTTCTCTTGATTTTTTCAGCCAGCGGTTCAGGTCTTTGGTATTGATTTGTTCAACCGTAGTGTAAAAAACAGAAGTGTCTTTAAATTTTTTACCGGTTACATTCATTTTTTTCTTCAAAACACGCTCTACTCCAAAACATCAAACGCCAGCCCGGTTTCTGTTTGCTGTAGCCAACAATGGGGTTACCATCCAAAAACCAAACCGGGTAGACGTGCCAGATTTTACGTTCAGCTTCTGTCAACTCATTGACAATAGTCTGAGCAAGTAAGTTACAAATTGATTTGTCGGCCAATAAATAAAGTTTCAATGGTACTTTTCATGCGTCAGTTTGTTTACTTTTTTGTTTTAGATATTTATTTAGCCGAGACAAAGGTCATCCAATCAATAGTCTTTCACTTTAACACAAGTTGCATGGAAGCATTGCTGTTGTCATATAAAGATGATGTGATCGAAGCTTGCCCTCCGCCAGGGCTACTTTAAAGGCACTCTGTGCTTTGCGGATGGTAATACCAAGGCGAGTCGTGGTTTTTGTTTATTTTTCAAACGTGTGGTAAAAAATGCAGCTATACAACTATGAAAATGTTAAACCGGCCAACCCCGACATGGCGGAATCCCATTCGCGTATGCACAAACGCATTTCATGACATCTTTCATCATGAAGTCAGTATTTGGGCCATAGCAAAAAAATAGCGCATCTCAGGAATTGAGTGCGTTTTCTGCTGTGATGAATTGTACGACATGCGGAGTTGATTGCTCTTGTGCCGTAATGAAACATTTCACGTGCTATCATGCATCCTACGGCAGGCGGGACTGATTTTACTTTGTGCTGTAATGAACTATTTTAGGTTCTGTGATGAATTGTACGACATGCGGAGTTGATTGCGCTTGTGCCGTAATGAAACATTTCACGTGCGATCATGCATCCTACGGCAGGCGGGATTGATTTTACTTTGTGCTGTAATGAACTATTTTAGGTTCTGTGATGAATTGGATGCCGGGCGGAAAATTTCGGCTTGTGCTATCATGTAATTTTTCAGTTGCTATTCCAAGGAATCCCGGATCCAGTTTGAAACACAAAAAATTAACCACAGAGAAATCACAGAGATTAAACTCTCAATTTATCTCAACCTTTCTAATTGGCCCTTTCGTTTTACGATGTTTTTATAGTCCCACTGAATTTCTCTTGATTTTTTCAGCCAGCGTTTCATGTCTTTGGTATTGATTTTTTGAACCGTAGTGTAAAAAACAGAAGCGTCTTTAAATTTTTTACCGGTTACATTCAATTTTTCTTCTTCAAAACCCGCTCCACTCCAAAACATTAAACGCCAGCCCGCTTTCTGTTTACGGTAACCAACAATCGGATTACCATCTAAAAACCAAACCGGTTGGGCGTGCCAGATTTTACTTTCAGCTTCGGTAAGTTCACTATCAATGGTTGTGGCGAGCAGGTCGCAGATTTCTTTGTCATCCGTTGTTTGCCTGGTGTTATAGGCTTGAATAGCTGAGTTCATCATGGCCTGTAAAATGGTTTTAATTTATAAAGTCATTTTAGTTAATTCATTTTCGAGTCTGTCAAAATTCTCTTCGTTTTTGTCAACGGCAAATGCCTTTACTTTTCTGTATTCCTCCGCGGTGTTAAATAGCATTTTAAAAACAAGTTTCGTTTCATCAGCCCAGATCTCCTCAAATGCGACAATATGCTCATGGCATTTTTTTATTAATCGTCCAGTCCTTTTCCATTAAGTATTTTTGGGAGATATTTTTCAATACGGTCCTCCCTTGTCTTAGCTTGTTTAGCCGATGAAAAGTACAGTAGGTAACCTCGTTGTCGCCCGGGTGTGAGTGCTTCAAAAGCCGTTTTAAGTTTTTTACTCTTCGCTAATGATTTCTGAAACTCTTCTGGCATGTTGAATTCTGCTGTCTTCTTGAATTCAACTTTTACTCCTGACTTTTCCACCTCAATGGCTTCACGGATGTATTCCTTTATGGTTGCCTGAAGTTTCACAATTTCTGTAAGACTGGTGAACCGGATTTGTCGTCTGTCCTGAACATTTTCTGTTTGTTGAATCAGGATGCCTTTTTTATCTTTTAATAACACTCCTTTGAAGAATAAGAGTGCACAGTAGTCTTTAAATCCGTGAATTAAAACAATATTACTCTCGTGAAATGTATAACAGGGATGCATCCATTTATAATCTTCCATTAAACCACACGAAAGAATGATTGACCGGAGCATCTTCATTTCATCCTGCCATTTTTTTGCCTTGTTCAAAAACAAATCAACTTTTGGATACATAGTATTTATATTTCCGGTTCGACAAACTGCTACTTTGGTAAACTATTTTTGTTCTAGACATTTTCTTCATAGTAATACGAATAGTCAATGCCTTTCATAAACATTTCGCGGTCGTTGATTTTGTTGGTTAAAGCGTTTCTCAAGAGTTTTTTTAGAACCATGTTGTTTGTTGGACTTTGCATCATTGCGTTCATATAATTTCTTTTGGTTATTTTACTCCAATCCACGCATTTTTTCAGTCGTTTTTTAAGTATCAGATCTAACCATATTCGGGTGCTTCTGCCATTGCCTTCCATAAACGGATTAGCAATATTCATTTCTACATATTTTTCAACAATTTCGTCAAAGGTAATTTCAGGCATCGCTTCTATTTGTTTTAATGTTTCGCCCAAAAAGCGTGATACTGCAAATTGAAAACCATCTTTTGAAATTTTTTTTGCCTGATTTTTCCTGCAAAATCATACAAGCCGCCAAACAAATAAGCGTGAATTTGTAACAAGCCTTTGGTTGTGCCAACTTCAATGCTTTTGATAAAAGAACTTTCAAACAGTGCGTATGCTTTTGCTTTGCTTTTGCCGTCTATGCTTTCATTACTGTAGGTAAACCATTCTATGAATCGGTTTGCCTTTTTGCTCGGAAACTCTTTGCCCAAAGCAATAATGCCATTGTAATCAAGCATATCGGCTAAACGCTTTTTGCCGTCAGGGGCAAGAAATTTCAACTGGGTAGTGACACTAACCACTTGGCTGTTTTCTTTCTTTAACTTGGCTTTAAGATATTTCCAATAGTTGCGGGTTTTTATGTAGTCGTTTTGATCGGTAAGTACGGCAACAATATCCAACACCGAAAACCACCACTTGACGTTTTCTTCGTCCCAAAGGGCTCGTACCTCGCGGTCGTCAAAAAAACGTATGGATATTTTTTCCGTGCTCATAGTGTACTAAGCTGATAGGATAAAACTGCTCCCATTTTGATTATATAAATGAAATTCGAATTCAAAATGATTAAAAGTCCTAAGCCGAGTTTTTGCTTCATTAAAGTAGCTGGTGGCGGATTCAGAAACACAAATGTCAGTTAAGTAAAAATGTTTATTAGTTGTTTTCTTCGGTTAAAGTTGGCCTTTATAATTTGGGTCAAAATCCACCATCCATTCAATTCCGTATTTGTCTCTAAACATACCAAAGTATGAACCCCAGGGACTATCGGCAATAGGCATTTCAATTTGTCCACCTGCTGAAAGGCCGCTAAATAGCTTATCGGCTTCTTCTTTACTTTCTGCACTGATTGAAATTTTACTTCTGTTTTCATTTTCGTTTGTTCGTCCCATAATTTCAGGAACATCATTAGCCATTAAAATATTTTTGCCAATGGGCAAAGCAATGTGCATGATCTTATTTGCCTCCTTTTCTGCTACTGGAAATTCAGGGCTTGATATATCTTTGAAGCGCATAATCTTTGCAAACTCTCCACCAAATACGGATTTGTAAAAATGGAATGCTTCTTCGGCATTTCCGTTGAAGTTAATGTGAGGATTGATAAGTGCCATAATTTTTATTTTTTAAGTTGTTGTTTTCTTATTCAAGGTTTCTGAGTTCAGGGTGTTGCAATACAATTACACCTAACGGTTTTCGGCTACCCGAAGGGCAGGACTTTTATCACAATCCGCCTGAAGCTGCTGATGAAGAAGGCAAGCCGAGTTGTCGGCCTGTTTCCGCAAATAATCTGACTTTTGTTTCATCAGGCAACTGAAACCATTCTTGTAAATGTGTAAAACTATTCATTGGTTGCAATCAATTTTCTAATCCAGAAGGGTGCTAATTGCAAATCGTGTTGCAGGTGTTTTGAATTTTCGTTTTTCAGAATCTTCTTTATCTGTTTTATTTCTTCGGCTGTCGCGTGGCCGTTACCAATTGTCCGCAATGCCTGAATTGCCAATGTGCTGATCTCGCCAACAAATGCTAAGTTTTTCGAACTCGCTTTTTTAAACGTGATAGTTTGTTTACCAATTTTAATTTTTCGTGCCGAAGTGTCAGAATAGAAAACGATATTTAAAGGAACCTGGGTTGTCAATCCCAATTTATACATGGCATAACTCCCTGTTGGAACTATTGTAGCTCTGTCCCTTTTGGCAATGGCAACGGCAATTTTTTCTATACCTGGCAACACTTTTCCAATGTAATCGTCAATGACAGGACGAACGTAAATGCCTTGCGCAACCCGTTCCATTTCTCCCAGTTTTACCAGACGTTCCAATGCTTTGTTTACAGCTCTGGCATTGCCGGTCTTGGCAAAACTATCCACAAAGAAAAGCGTACCTCGTGGGCGGTGCTTTATCTTTTCCAATACTTGTATTTCAATACTTCTGGTCATTTTTATGCTTTAACCTTGTCGCAAAAGAAGTAAATATTTGCGACAAAAAAATAGAAATCATTCTGAATTTGCAACTCCAGTTTCCAATAGCCTGTCATTCGTATAATTCATATTCTTTCCATTAATGCATGTCGTTTTTTAGCATGTCTGGCAACGGTTTGAAGCAGAACGTGAATGGGTGGATGGAACGGTCGCCCAAAGCCCGGTCATGATTACGACCATCACGTTGGAACAGCTGAGGAAACGAGGCTACGAATCGTTGCTCTCTTATTAAGAAAAAGTATCTCCGAAACTTAATAGCTTGCCCGCCTGCTGGCGGGAATCGCTTTATACGAGGTACGTACAGTGGTCATGACTACGCAATGCTTCGGAAGATAAATTTGAGAGGCGCACCTCGTCAGTTACAACTGGCGAGGTCGTTTACTCGATTATGCGGTCGTGTTTCTCTGTCCACGAGGTTTACTTTTAGCTTTATGCAATAACTTTCTTACGAGTTTTGGTCGTTGTCCGAGATTGTCTTTGTTTTCGTTGCTCTTTACGCAACTTTATAAAAGCACTGAACTCTTTTAATTCCTTGTCTGTCCATGGTTTGTCAAGAACAGTGAAGTCAACATTTTTAGGTTCTCTGATTAGTCCCATTTTGTTTATGATTTAAAATATTGATTAATCAATCTATTTGCGGCTGGAGTTTCAATCATCATTTTTGTCCCACGAAAATGAGTTGCATAAAGTGTGTCTTCATAGTGTTTAACCAAAACAGTTTTAGCGTCAAATGCAAGATACCCGTCATAACCTTTGGCAAACGCAAGTTTACAAGCAAACGCAACAAGGTTACCTGGCACCCCTGCATAAATTTTTGCCTTGCCCTTATTGAACTTTACACTTTCAATTAAGTTCATGTAAATGTGATCACCTTTGTCGCCCAAGCTAATAAGTCCTTGAATGATTTTAACATTGTCTTTGATAACAAGCTTGTAAACTTCTCTGTCAGAATGTTTTAATTGCCCTTGCCAATTAAATTGTCAATCTGTTTTGTTGATTTGCCTGGTGTCATTGCTAAAAAGTTGAATAACATCAGTATCAAAGATGTCACCTGAAACTACATTTTCAATGGAGTTCGTCAACTTGTCAATCTCAATGTCAACTAATATTTTTTTCACATGTCAAAGATACGAAATATATAAAAAAAAACTTTTGATCAAATGCGAAAATGTTTCGAGTTGGCAATGTCCCAAATAGCATGCTGCATATCGTATCGCAGCTACAAGAAGTTGACGATTTCCACCTGTGCTGACCGAAGCGTCAGTAAGCACAAAACTGTCTGCCAGCACTGAACCTGATACGAAGCACAAAGCTTGATCCACTGTTCCTCCACTTTTGTGTCAGTACTTTTTGCAGCTGAACATTTTAGCACTATCCATTTCATTAGTTTTTTAAAAACCCCAGCTCATACACCATAGGCTGCAACTTCTCTGTCAATGTTTTATAGGCTTCTTCAAAAGGTTTGAAGCTTACGGGTGCGAAATCTCCGCTGGCATTACGGGCTTGCAGGGCCTTGCGTATCTGATACCAGCCTGCATCGGGGCGGTTGAGTTTTAGTTCATCCCTTACGCTTCTTACATCGGTGTGTGCGAAGTAAGCCTGCCATAGTTTTTTACCTTCGGCTAATACGTTGGTAGCTTCATTTGAAAATGTTTTATCAGCCATATACTGCACCATAAAATCACTTTCAAAACGGGCAGGTGCATTTACTTCTGCTTCGGTGAAGGGGATAAAATGATTTACGATGCTCCATATTTTGCCGTTCCATTCCAGATCATCGGCTCCGGCTGTTCTTTGGCAACGATTAAATAACATCCAAACCAAGCAATCGCTTTTAAACTCTTCGCTCAGTGGTTTTGTAGGCTGCAGAAACTGATCGCGGTCGTTGAGCCAAGTGGGTTTCACTAATCTTCTTATTGAAAAAACTATCGCAGTTTGCGAAAGATTACCTTGATTGATATAAAATCCATTTCCACCACCATAAGGTGAAGAGTAAATTATGGTTTGTTGTTCGGCATGTTGTAAATCATTTACTCCACAATACATGTAAGCAATTGCATTATCAGACCATGTTTTAACTCGTGGATTTGTTTCTGATGGTGTAATTGAATTCCTAAGTGGAATGACGTCTGTTTTGTTTGCCTTGGGCCTTTTTATCCATACGTTTAAGAATGTACTATTTGGGAAATTATAAAATAATTTACTACCAATAGGATTTGCTTCTTTATCCAATACATCAACAGATATTTCTGTGATCGGACTTTTTGTTGTAGCATTTTGATTGGTTTGCCAAATCAAAAAACCGATAGGGAATTTCCCAGTCAACCCATCAAAGGCTTTATTGTGAACAACAAATCCTCCGAGATATTCAGCATTCCATACTTGCCTAAATTTTTCAAAGTTTGGAGCATTGACATATTTCATTGTGCTGAACATTGCAATAAAAGATTTAGGAATTTCCTTAGCTATTCGAGCTAAAAACTGAGTAAATAACTCGTTGCTTGCTTTTCCATAATCTTGCATTGAAGTTGTGGCAATTTTTGTTTTAGCAACACCTTCTTTATTTTCTGCTTCTACTCCTTTAGCAATATTTTCAAAATTCGTTGCTTCGGCATAAGGCGGATTTATCAACACTAAAATCTTTTTGCCATTGGCAATAGCATCACGCAAAGCTTGAGGTACTTTATTTGTAAGGCTGTAATCTATTTTGCCCTCATCGGTGATGTCATCATTCAGATAATCGTATTGAAAGCGGGTGGCGGCTACGCAGGTTTTGGTGGCGCGCATCACATCTACATCGGCACTGTCGAGTGTGCTCATGTATATGTTGCGCGGGTTGCTGTGCTTCACCTCCAGGTTGCCAACCCCGCAGCACATATCCCACACGATATAATCCTTCTGCCAGTTGTTGCCCAGTGTTTCACTTAGTTTGTCGTAGGCTTTGTCCACCACATTCAGCGGAGTGTAGTAGGCTCCTTTGAAACTGCGCTCATCGATCGGTATCAGACTGTCGCGCCTTTCGAGCAGATAGTTTCTATATTCCTGTTTTGGTGGGCGGTGATAGATAGCCCAGAATTGCCGGTAGCCTTCTTTGTTGCCCAGTTCATACAGCTTGCCGCCAAGGCTAAACACGGGGCTGTTGTTTTTGTGCAGCATCTCTGCAGGCAGATCGTTGTGCGTGCTAAGGGTGCCATCGCTCATAATATCAGCAAAGAACAGCAGGGCATAATCCTCTTCCGCCACGCCTTTTATTTCGCGCCCGATCATCACTACCCATTTGTCAAAAACCTGTTTAAGGTTGTCGGGTGTAATTTGTGTGCGGATGATATCGCCACTGCTGATGGCGTTTTTGATGGTGGAAATAAATTCTTCTTCATGTGTTTCTATTCTAAAGGAAACGAAGTGAGTGCCTATGTGTGCCGAGATGGCATCGAGTGCTTCCTGTGTGTAGCTGCTCGCGCTTTTGCCCCATTTGATGGTCTTCTTTTCGAGGAAAGGAATCACATCAGCACTTTTCATGATGGCGGCTTTGTGCGTATCGATCACCGCCAGGAAAGGCGGCACATATTCGCCTTTGTTTAATGCTTGTTGCACATAGTGCATCAGCTGGGTAAACATGGCGTAGGTGCTGTGTTTACCCGTGTCTTTAGCTTCAAACCATAGTTCTCTGGTTTGTATGTCAATCAGGTTTTTGCTATAGCCCTTTAACCCCAATGCTTTTATATAAGCATCTTTCACATCTTCTTCGCTCCTGGCTTGTTGTAGTTTCTGGTAGAGGGTCATTTAAATCTTATTGTTTCAATTTTATTTTTGTTTTGCTGGTAACGCCTGTTATGCGGAGGGCTTTTTTCAGCTCTTGTCGCCTTTTCGATTTTCATAAAATTTGTCTGTGTAGGAGTAGTGAATGTTGTGTCCGGAAATCCCTTCATTCAGTTCCCTTATCTTTTGTTTTATATGTTCTTCTGTCTTAGTCTCAATATCAAAGTCACTAAGAATTATCAATTTATTATACTGGTCTTTGAGCCATTTATATTTTTCAAATACTTCTGGTTTCTCAAAACTTGAGTCAAGTCCGCTTAAAATAACCTTACGAACTTTAGTTAAAGATTCGGTTAATAATTCAGGTGTCATTTCTGTCCAACTTTCGATTACTTGGTAGTAAATTAATTGATGAAATCCTACACATCCATCATCAAACCTGTCTAAATACTGATGATATGGATACCTGTTTCTCTTTGTTTCAAGGGGATAGTTTAATTCATTTATCAATTTGTCTGAGAGAACAATTCTAGGATATTTCGCGCTTCTTGTTTCGAGCATAAATGCGTCAATTAATCCTTGTCCGAATACTGTTCCATTGTCAATGTGAATTATGTTCCCAATTGTCAAACCGCCTCGAAACAAAATACCTTTTTCTAAAAGTACAGTTCCAATGTAAGCCAGATTGACAATTAAAGTTGAGGCCATTTCATTTACATTCTTGTCAACCTGTACTGAAACCACAATGCTGTCAGAAAATGAAGTCGTATTTGTCTTGCCGCGTAAGTCAAAATTGCTTACTCCTTTTTTCTGTGCATCTTCTTCAATTTCTAGAAATTTCAAGTCCCACTTTTCTGTCTTTTCCCAATCTTTTAAATATTCAAGAACAGAGTAGATTAGCTCTATTTTCGAAGAGTCTGTCTCGGATTGCTTTACAATATCCTTGAAACCAAGAATGTCGATAAAAGCAATTAATCTTCTTTCATATGTTAGTGGCGAGTTTGTCAATCTTATTATGTTTATGTGGCTGTTTTTTTTAACCTTGTGAATAGCGTTTTGCGGCTACCCGAAGATGGCGATTACGAGGCGCTAAACTGTAGGCAAGCACATAACTGAAGCACAAAGTTTCATTTAGCCACTGAAATGCCAATTTCTTGTAGGTGCGGTTATAGTCAGTGGTTCTTATTCTGTATCATAGAAAACCATTGTCAGTATTGAGTTTTTGTGTCAAAAATTAAAATAACTCCCCTTTGAAATCTTTAAATGGGATTTCTAAATCGCACAACTTTATATTAAAATCTTTTGCTTTTTGTATTGGCGTAAAAATTTGTCCAAATGATTTTTTATCCTTTGTAATGTATCCCCCAATTCTTCTGTTGAATATTTGAGCTATCAGTTTGCAATCGTCTTTAATTACGTTGCGTTCAACATTGGCTACTTGCTCCTTATTATTGATTAAGATTGAATGAAACTCACCTGCGGTTTTACCATCAAAAAAATCGAATGGAATAATTTTTACAAACTCAAGAGGTAAATTATTAGCATCATCTTTAACTGAATATTCTGCTATTACAATACTTGACAAATAGATCTCTATCTTTTGTTCTAAAAAGTATTTAAAATAATCTTTTGCATTTTGATGTAATTCATCATTGTTCTTAAGCAATCGAATACAAAAAGAAGTGTCAAGCAGAATACTATCCATTTGCTCCTTCTCTTATTTCGTTTAACCAAGAATCGACATTAGGGACTGTATTCCATTTTACCGAAGCTCTCTCTATTAGCAAATCCAATTTATGTTCATTATAATTTGGATTGTAGGTAATGTAATCAATCAATTTAAGGTCAAAAGGTTGGCCATCCGCAAGGTTTTGTTTTCCTTTTGCCCGTACTCCATAAATTTTGAACAAACGCTTTTCCCCTTCTAAAAGCTGTTGTTCGGATGCACTTATAACAAGCTTACCATACTCTTTGGTTAATAAGTGAAAGTTAGGATTATTGCCTCCTTCTTCATTCACCTTACCATACAAAACAAACTCGGTTTCGATGTGTGTAGGTGTAATTTTGAAAAATTGGGTTTCTTGATTAATTTTTAATATTGGTTTTGTGTCTGAGGAACTGTAAAACGAAATTTCAAGATTTTTCTCTTTTGCTTTACGTTGAAATTTATCAATAATCTCCGCTCTTTTGGAATCCAGAAAATCAATGTTCCCTCTATTTTTAATTTCTCCTGCCAAACCATTAAACAACAAAACACCCGAAATAGGTAAGTAAAATAAATTCCTTGCCGAACCTTCTTCTAACTTGTATGAAATATGCGGACGATCCGCTTTTTCTCCTCTTGTGGGATACAAAAAAGTTTCCACATCGCTGATCATTTCTTTTATCTCTGCAATGTCAATATCAATGGGTTTTAATGGCTTATTGCCTACTAAAACGTCAACTTTAACTTCTATGTAGCCTTGTTCTTCCACAGTGCAAGTTTACGATTTTTTTCATTTATTTTCACTCACTTCTTCAGGCCTGAATCTTTGCTTTAATGTCTAAATTTTAGTCTTCTGTTTGTTGTCGTAAGATTGTCCTACCATTGGCTATACTTTGTATATACCCGATATCAACCTTCGCATATCCAACCCCTGATTCGTTGTAAATACAAAACTCGGTATCGCATTATTTAAATGTAATAAACCTTCCCTGCCTATCAAAATGACGGCTTGTGCATTCTTTTATAGTATCTCCATCATGACCAGATAAAAAAGTCGTTCGGATAGACGAACAGATTCTTTGAAAATTCTAATAGTAAAGACTTACTTTGTCAGCTTGGTGATCGTTTCCATATTCGTTTTCAATCGCGCAATGGCATCCATTCTGGTATTTGTATTTTTCTTTTCTGAAAAGCGTTTACCCCAGCGTTGTTAATAGTTGAAAACTTATAAGTGGTTTTTTGCTTTGTTGTTTTTCCTATATTATTTCTTCTTTAGTTTAATTTTATTTTCCAGCTCTTTTAGTTCTTCCAGGTCTTGTGCATCGGCTTGCCTGGCTTCGTATATTTTTCTGCTGGCATCAAATGCGGCAAATATGGCATCTGCTTTTTTGTCCATTTCTTCATTGCTCACTTTGCCCTTTCCTTGCAAAATGGTTTTATCATTGAGCAGAATTATTTTATCAATATTTTCTTTCCAGAATGCCATGGTAATGTCCTGTCGGTTTTTGGCACGTAGTTCTGCGGTTTCTAAAAACACGGTTACAAAACGATTTAGGTTATCTACTTCATCTCGGGTAAGGTAGTTTTTGGCTATGTAAATGTCTTGTTTGCGCACTACTTTGCCTTTCCAGTTGGTGAGTGCCATATTGGGTTCACTGGCACTGGCTCTGCTTACCACAATTTCTGCAGCTGTTTTTCCAGTTATAGCAAAGAGAATTTTGTTTTGGGTTTCGGCATAAAACATCTGTGTGGCTTTGTCGCTGCTGTCATAATCACTGCTGAGTGCAAATAAATCCCTTACTTTCTGGTAGAACCTTTTTTCGGAAGCGCGTACACCTCTGATACGGTCCAGTAATTCGTCAAAATAATCGGGTCTTCCATCAGGGTTTTTAAGACGTTCGTCATCCATCACAAAACCCTTAATCATATATTCTTTCAGGTTGCGATTTGCCCACTGCCTGAATTGTGTACCTCGTTTGCTCCGCACCCTGAATCCGATTGCCAGAATCATATCCAGTGAGTAGAAAGTAACATTGTATTTCTTTTCATCTGCGGCAGTTGTTAAGTAATCCTTAATAACTGAATTGGCTTTTAATTCCTTTTCTTTCAACAGGTTAGCTATGTGCATACTGATGTTGGGTACCGAGGTGTCAAAAAGTTCTGCCAGTTGGTTTTGGTTCATCCAGACAGAACCATCTTTGGTTAAAAGTGAAACAGATGTTTTTCCGTCTTGAGTATTGTATATGATTATATTTTTCTCTTCCATGTTTAAAACCGGGTAACTATTTGAATTATTGCATAACGCTGTCAGGCGAATTACCGATTCCATTTTCAGTTGACTGCAAATTGTAGCCATCTGACTTCCTTCTGCCTTTGACCTTGTTTTGATGCACTCCTATTTTTTTCTGAATCATGGCTTTTAATTGATATCGCAATCACAACTTCAATGGAGAACTACCATTTCTCTTGCACCTCATCCCAGATGGCTCTTACCTTCAAATACGTGTATGGTGTTTTGTTAATTTGCTTCTTTTTTTTCTATTTAAAATCCAAAACAGACAGAGCACATTAATTAAATGTAATAAACCTTCAATGCCTATCAAAATAGTGACTCGTGCTGTCTTTTATTTTTTCCACCTAACAGTACCAATAAAAAAGCCGTTCGTTTATCCGAATGGCTTTCTGTCTCAGGGAGTCTCCATACCGAAGCATTGCAACTTTCAAACCAGCTTAACTTATTTCAATCGAATGGCAAAATTTCTGGTTCTAAATATTGCGTTTTAGCCTTTTGTGAATTAAAGATATCAGTCACGTAATGATGTGCCAGTAGTTCTTTAAAGTTGTTTTTTAGTCTTGGGTTTTCCTTAATGAACTCGCTAAAGGTGCTGGCATCGGTTTTCAATTTGAAATGATACACGGCCCTGATCGCGGCAATGGTTACGGTTTCATTATACTTGTCCGCTGCACCAAGAAATTCAACAAAGCGCTTGAGCTGAAAGCAAATGTTGGTAATCGCTTTTTTAACGCCATACTTTTCAATATGAATCCAGGCCAGTCTTAGATGAGCTTCATGCGTGAACATGGCAGGATCGATCAGGCAATTTTCGAATTGTCTTTCAAACTCATCATCAGTAATATCAACACGATCTTTCATTGATCGGATTTAGGCTTATTTCGTTATTAACTACTTCGCCAACTTCGTAATCGCCTCCATCTTTGTTTTCAATCTCACCATCGTATCCAGATATTTCTGCTCCCACATTTTTAAGTTAGCGGTAGATTTATTCGCAGCTTCATATTGAAAGCCGGGCAACATCCACGAAGCATAACCACTGTATGGATCGGGTGATGCATACAATGATCGGAACCAATTTCCGTAAGGCATACCTTGCTTATCAATCCACTGACGCTCTAACAAAAGTAATTCTGCATTGATGGCTTTTCTGTTGGCTTCGTTGGCGGTCTTCAATGCAGTTTCACTTTCTTCACCTGCTTTCTTTAATTCATCAGCAGCTTTGATCAGCGCATCAAATGAAAATGCAGTTTCAGATTTGTCGTAGGCTTTGGTCAGTTTCTGCAATCCTTCAAAGTGTGTTCTTAAATCGGTGCCATAACGACTTACATTATAGGGGATCACATCGGCATTGGCTAACCGTAGGGCCATGATGCCAAATACGCTTTCTACTAATGGCCCCATCTTAAAGGATGAATCCGCAAAGCGTTCGTAGAATGAAAAACTATCGTGGTTGGAGTGGTAGAGGGAAGGGCCACCCATACCTCCGCCCCAGCTGGGTATGCCTATGTGCGTATAAAAGGCAATATGATCAGAGCCACCACCTAAATTTCCCAAGGGCGGTTCTTTTGCTCCACGTTTTCCAAGCCAATGTTCATAGAGCGTTTTTGATGAATCAGGATATTGCAGTGCTTTGGTTGCATCAATGGATAAATTCTTCAACGATGGACTGGATGCTGCGCCAAAGTTTTTACCAGACACCGCACCATCGGCATTTAAGTAGGCCACACCTTTGGCATCGAGTTCATCGCGAAACTGTTCTACCCATTCGCTGGAAGCAATCACACCTTGTTCTTCAGCATCCCAATGAGCAATCTTAATGGTGCGCTTGGGTTTATATCCTGCCTGCGAAAGTTTACCTATAGATTCACTCAGGGCAAGTAACATCGCAGTGCCACTGTTAGGATCGGTAGCGCCAAAGCCCCAGGCATCATAATGTGAACCGGCCATAACCCACTCATTGGGAAGTTCAGAACCTTCCAGGGTGCCCACTACATTATACACGCGTTGTATTTCTCTTTTCTGCGTTACGTTCACACGCACTTTCAATGCGGGGCCTCCTTCAAGGCGATACGTATACGGCAATCCACCTTGCCAGCCTGCGGGCACGGGCTTGCCGGTCATACGTCCGATGATTTCTTTTGCTGATCCATAAGGCAATGGCAACACGGGTATGTTGTGCATGCCTGTTACTTCTTCTGGTTTCTTACGAACGATTTTCTTTTTACCATCTATTGGAAGCGCGGGCTCAAATGGCGTTAGTGGATCGCCAAACCAATCCAGCGTAAGCAATGATCCACGTTGAATATCACTTTCATTATAATAGGGTCCTTCCGGATATACAAGTCCTTTTGCATAACCGCTATCGCCTGGGTCTGTGAAGATGATAAGACCGGCAGCGCCATGTAGTTCGGCATACTTTGCTTTATGTCCGCGGAAGTTTCCGCCATAGCGTGCGATTACGATTTTACCTTTTACAGAGATGCCCATCGCTGCCAGTTTTTCAAAATCTTCTTTGCGCCCGAAGTTGGCATATACCACTTCGGCAGTTACATCGCCCGTGCCGGTGTAGGCATTGTATCCAAAATATAGATTAGGATCTGATGAGAATGGATCTTCTTTATGAATGTATTCTTTATTGTTGAGGGGCAAACGAATCGGTTCCACAATTTCCGCGGAAGCGGTGCCAGGCAT